>JBGUDT010000190.1:0-500 GCA_041821665.1 Anaerolineales bacterium | reverse complement strand
CCGTTCTTCCAGCCACTCGCGAGCTTTGCGGCAATGGGGACACCAGGCTGTACAGTACATCACGATTCCACCGCTGGGAAGCTCTTCCACCTTCTCTTCCCTCGGAAAGGCAGCGCTTGCCTCCGGATCGATACGGCGAATCTCATCGTAGAGCTCATAGATGTCGGGGGGAAAGTCAATGTCGTAGATTTTTTTATATTGCAGCGTTCCCTCTTTATCAAAGATGAAGATCGCCCGTTCGGAATAGCCCTCTTCACGGAATACATTGAACTGTCTGGTGACCTCACCATGCGGGTTAAAGTCACTGATGAGAGGATAGGAGATGCCACCCAGGCTGTCGGCCCAGGCGACGAGGGTCGGGACGCTGTCGACGCTGATACCCAGGACCTGGGTATTCAATCCCGCAAAACGATCTAATTCGGTCTCGTACTGCGGGATCTGACCGCTTCAGACTGGCGTCCAGGCCAATGGGAAGAAGGCTAACATCACATTCTTCCCCC
>JBGUDT010000189.1:0-509 GCA_041821665.1 Anaerolineales bacterium | reverse complement strand
CCTCGCTCAGCACGAAGGTGAACTTCCAATTCGAATCGAGCCAGCGTTGGCATGACCAGGAAATAACGATGGAAGTTGGCCATCGCTTCCTCAATGACGGCGATCTTGAATAAAGGATCAACCCCGTTCTCCAGCAAGTGATCGCGCACCATCGCCTGGTTAAAATTCGAAGCCACTTCGGCGACAAAGAGTGAATAATCGCTGTATACCAAAGGCTGATTTTGCCACGTGAGGTAGGAGTGCATGGAATGCCCGAGCTCATGTGCCAATGTACTCAGGCTCAAAAGGGTATTGTTAAAGCTCATCACGATGAAGGGATGGGTGCCAGCCGTTCCCCCTGAAAAGGCGCCCTGGCGTTTCCCTTGGTTGGGGTAGATGTCCACCCAGCGCTCTTCGAGACAGCCTCTCCGCATTACATCGACGTACTGCTCACCCAGCGGGGACATGCCTTCACAGATCCACTTCACCGCTTTTTCGTAACTGACATCGGGTTTATCCGTCGATAAGGG
>JBGUDT010000188.1:0-509 GCA_041821665.1 Anaerolineales bacterium | reverse complement strand
CCACACGCTAGCCGGCCTGGACGATCTCACCTCAGGCGAGGTCTACATCGGAGAGACCGATCTCGGCACACTGAAGGACCGGGATCTGACCATCCTCCGCCGCGAGAACGTGGGATTCGTGTTCCAGGCCTTCAACCTGATCCCGACCCTCAATGCGAAGGAGAACATCCTTCTCCCTCTCTCCATCGCCGGAGCGAAGCCGGACCCCGAGTGGTTCGATCAGGTGGTCGAGGCGGTCGGCCTGAGCGACCGCCTCGACCACCGTCCAAGCGAGCTCTCGGGCGGCCAGCAGCAGCGTGTGGCCGCCGCCCGCGCCCTCGTCTCCAAGCCCGAGATCGTCTTCGCCGATGAACCGAGCGGGAACCTCGACTCGGTCGCCAGCGGCGAACTCCTCGACTTCATGCGCAGAGCCGTCCGTGAATTCGACCAGACGATCGTCATAGTCACTCACGATCCCGTTGCCGCCAGTTACGCAGACCGGATCGTCTTCCTCGACGACGGCGACATCG
>JBGUDT010000187.1:0-509 GCA_041821665.1 Anaerolineales bacterium | reverse complement strand
CCTCTATGTATAAAACACGCCGCCATGCACACTCGCAGGCCGCGGAAGTTACCCGTAAAAGCGGGGGCAGCATGCGCGCCGCGCATCCTGCCTCAATTGTGTGATGCTACCATACAATACTGCAGGCTTGTGTTAACATTTCATTACAGATACCTTACGTTTGGTGAGTAAAATTGAGAGTTAAAGTTGACTCTATCTTGATTTAGATGGATACTAATAATGGCGCTCACTACAGGGCTTCTGTTTGAGCGCTTTTTGCCCCCGGCTTGACCCCCTCAGGTCGGGGGTTTTTTCCCAATAGAACGATATCTCATGAATAGTATCTTGTGACAACAACTTCAATATAATAACTACAAACAGACATATCTATCACCCACACCGTTTGGTTTCTGTAAGCGCGGGCCTCACACGCGTGGGGTTGAGTTCATTTCAAAGGTTGAAGCGCTTAAGAGATGATTTCTCGCTTGCCAATTAACGGCTCTCTCGAAATGACAAATCGAGGGTACGCT
>JBGUDT010000186.1:0-510 GCA_041821665.1 Anaerolineales bacterium | reverse complement strand
AAACCCGCAGAACACAGCAAGGAGATCCTGGAAGCGTTTGAAAAAGATGCGAATTGAAGACTCTAATGCTCCCATCTATGCAAAAAAATGGGGTTTTAACGTCTTGCGTTAAGCGAGATAAGTCCATCAGGCGTCCATCACTACTTTTTGGATATGACTAATGGACTATGGAATTATTCTCTTGCTAGATTCTATAATTTAACAGTCGTCACATGGTTTTTTTTGCCAATGTCTCGACTGCCCCCAGGCTTGCCCCCCTCAGGTCTGGGGGTGTTTCTTTAAGGGCACATCTCACGCTCATTCAGTCCCAATGACCCTCGATCCTAGGACATCTTTTCCCCTCATAAATCCCTGGAGTTTGGGCGAATTGACTAAAGGCTGGCTAACGAAACGCCTTGAGATCCACATATAGACCTGATGATAAGTGGTTGCTCTAGGTCGGCGGGCCGACACACGGGTCGGCCCCTACGATTTATTTATATTTAGGAGCTAAGCAGCACAAATCCGCTT
>JBGUDT010000185.1:0-512 GCA_041821665.1 Anaerolineales bacterium | reverse complement strand
GGTTTATAGTGCAGTGACACGCCCGATGGATCGAGAAAGGACATTGTATGCTTCATCCATTTCTTGTCCTCTCGATCCGGATAATCCTCGCGTGCATGTGCCCCCCGACTTTCCTTTCGCGCCACTGCAGAGACTGCCGTTGTTTCGGCGATATCGAGCATGCAGCCAAGCTCCCATGCTTCCAATGTGTCCGTGTTGAATATTTTTCCAGTATCATCCACGCGCACGTGACCGAAGCGACTCTTCAATTCTTTAATCTTCTCCACCGCCTGTTTCATCCCGTCCTCTGTGCGGAAAACGCCGACATGGTCGAACATCACTTCTTGCATTTCACGTCGAAGGTCTGCCGCATTCTCGCTGCCATCGCCGCTTTGCAGGGCGACGATTTCTTCCCGTACCCGATCTGCGGGATCATCTGGTAGCGGAGTGAAATCGCTTTCCCGCGCGAACTCAGCCGCTCTCAAACCCGATTCTTTTCCAAACACGATGATGTCAAGCAAGGAATTCGTACC
>JBGUDT010000184.1:0-512 GCA_041821665.1 Anaerolineales bacterium | reverse complement strand
CCCAAGGCACCAAGATCAATCAGTAGCGTTGCGATCGTCCCTGGGGTCACGTCACCGGCCAGGGGGATCGTATCCAAGCCGGTTCCACACACTGTCGAGTAAAGCAGCAGATCGTAGACTGACAGGTGTCCCTCAGCAGCCCGTTTCGCGAGTATCGTGTCTTCAAGGACGGGGAGGAACAACCCGCAGAAACCGGTCCTCATGAAAAGCGCTTCATCCAGACAATCGGCCAGAAATGCGATTGCAGAGAGCGAACCAGGTTGTCCCATTTTTGGCGGTCCCATGGCTTCGATGGCTGTTCCGATGGAACGGAGATCTTCGGGATAAGGTGCGAGCGAGAAGTCGACCCCGAGAAAGCGAACAGCGTGCTCCCGACAAATGCGATCAGTGATTTGAGCCACCGTGGTAGCCTGATCCTCGATTCCTTGTACGAGCCGGTTGCGGATGTCGGCGACAGAGGCAGCGTCCTGTGTGGCTGTAATGGCGAGGTCGGCTGCTTCGGTAGCGATGGC
>JBGUDT010000183.1:0-516 GCA_041821665.1 Anaerolineales bacterium | reverse complement strand
ACCGGGATGCCGCTCTTTTCCAAGCAGAGTGCGATTAATTTAGCGTCATATTTTCCTGCCAATGGGGGAACCTGTTCCAGGCGTTCTTCCTCCGCGGAGGTACTGTTGACGATTGAGTTCGACCCCCACAGCTTTAAACCGGTTTCGATTGCGGCCAAATTGGTCGTATCGAATGAGATTGTCATCCCAGGGACGGCTTCTTGCATGCAGTCCACAAGCCATTCGACGACTTCGGGACCGTCTTTTTTGCGTGGCCCGATATTTAGGTCGATTGCATCCCCCCCAGCATCTTTCTGCTTGCGTGCCTGATCGACGAAGAAACCGCCGTCCCGATTTTTAAGCGCCTCCTTCACACTTGGTGAAACGATATGTATGTTTTCCCCGATTTTGTACATGAATCATCTCCTCTATGTTCTGATAGGTAATTATGTATCAGTTATCCACTAAGATTATTTCAACAAGTTCTTCGATCGCCTTGTAGGCTGGTGAATCTCCATTCAAGTTCACAAGGGGCTC
>JBGUDT010000182.1:0-531 GCA_041821665.1 Anaerolineales bacterium | reverse complement strand
CAAGCGAATTGGATACCCGAGGCATTGGTGGGTTCTGTGCTGCTCGCCTCATATTTCCTGGTCCCAATTCTGGTCGGTTGGACGTAGACATGAGCCAAGGTCCATCGATGCAGGAGGTCCTTCTGGAGCACGTCGAATTGGCTCGTACCCTCCGGCGTCTCGAAATCCATTTTGACCCCGAGGCGTGTAAGGGTGTGTGGCAGTGTTACGAGGTTTGCCCCATTGGCTGTTGGATACCGGATTATGATGGACGTGTCGTGGAATTTCATCATGGTGAACGCTGTATCGCTTGCGGTGCTTGTGTACTTCAGTGTCCGGAGGGTGCGATTGAATTGAGAGTGCCAGATGCCTGAACAGACCCGCGTAGTGTCACCGCCGAAGGGTTTTAGTAGATTTTTCTACCGGCTCCCTATCCACATTTACCGGATAGGGCTGGGAAGGCTGATGGGTTCTCGCTTTCTCTTATTGGAGCACACAGGAAGGAAGAGCGGAAAACTACGGCGGAATGTGCTCGAAGTCGTCCGTCGGGAC
>JBGUDT010000181.1:0-536 GCA_041821665.1 Anaerolineales bacterium | reverse complement strand
CCTTCGTTACTCAACCACAGATCACCCCGAGATTGTGCAGGTAGAAGAGAATGGTGAGTTGGAGACCTCTGTGCTGGAGGCAACCATCGATGAACTCGTCTTGCTCGCCCATGAAGGCGATTCTGAAGCGATTATCGGTCTGCTCAATGAACGTGTTCCGAAGAGCGTGCTTGGTCAGACGCCTCCCCCTGATCTCACGGCCGTAGTCTGACTCATCCACAATTCTCCTGATCCCGCTCCCCATCCCTTGTTGCCCTATCCCTTATTGCCTTATCCCTCTTACTAGTGTCATTGCGAGCGGAGGCGGGATCCCTCACTACGTTCGGGACAAGCGCCGGAGCGTGGCAATCTCCAAGATCGGATTTCCCGATACGATAGTCGTGATGACTCATCCGCCTGACCATAAATGATCATGCTCATGGCTTAGGCCCGAAGGGCCGCCCTTCGGGCTAACCCCTTTAAGGATGGCCGCGCAAGCCTTGACAACGAGCAGTTTCTCAGGTTAATGCCCCTCTCCCTTTTGAGGGAGAGGGGTT
>JBGUDT010000180.1:0-536 GCA_041821665.1 Anaerolineales bacterium | reverse complement strand
CCCCTCCGAATTTAGCACCCCATCATGTTGATTTATTCGTTTTTAACAAAGACTACTAATTAGACGGTCAAATCATCGACTTCATGTAGAAAATTGAGTAGAACTCGGTTAAAGATATCCGGTGAATCGATCGGTGTCGCATGGCCCGAATCAGTCACAATTTTAATTTTCGCGTTGGGAATTCCAAAAACCAGAGATTCCTTCAATTCGTGAGGAACCATTGAATCACGCTCACCAGAGACCACTAGCGTAGGCGCAGTGATGTCCCCCAATCGATTGCTCACATTAAAACGCAACACCGCCAATAAATTTCGTACATAAGTAGAGCGAGCATTTGATTTAATACGCGCTTGTGTAAGCTCTCTCACCTCTTCCATCCCATCTCCAGGAAACAATTCCCTCGCCAGCCAGCTTCCCAATGCGTCCATATCCCCTCTCAAGAGAATGGGCAATCTTCTATGTGCTCGGAATCCCCTCATCGTCCTCAAGTGTATCTTAGGAAACGTATTCACCAACACAAGCGAGCGAACAAGGTC
>JBGUDT010000179.1:0-538 GCA_041821665.1 Anaerolineales bacterium | reverse complement strand
GCGAATTTAAAAAAATATTGCTTGTTTATCTCAGGATAACACTCGTTTTTACTCTATGCTATGCTAGTAAGATCATTGAGGGGAATGGAAAAATTTTGATCATGATATCTTTTCATCCAATTTTAATGATTATACCATTGGCGATAGTCCAACATAAGCTTTTCGTCAAAAAAAAAACCTGCTTATCAGTTTAAGCAGGCAAAAAATGATGAATTTGGCGGTCCCGACGGGATTCGAACCCGCGATCTCGGCCTTGACAGGGCCGCATGTTCGGCCAGCTACACCACGGGACCGTGCGGGCGATAGTTTACCATATGCATTGGGGAGCGTCAAGAAGACCGCGCTCAGACAGTATATACTTCCTTGCCGGACGCTCATCCCCAATTCTCCCCCATAGTCCATGGTCTGGGAAGAATATATTTTTATCTGGCCAGTTGAAAACAATCTCCTGCATTGTTTTCATGGTTAATGCAAATTCCACATTTCTAAAACTTTCTTGAGTAATAGTGGCTATGCGCAGCATGTAGATGACTTATAT
>JBGUDT010000178.1:0-539 GCA_041821665.1 Anaerolineales bacterium | reverse complement strand
CATACGAGGCCCGAGTCCAGCAGGTCTTGTCGGGTTTGGGTTTTCAGCGTGATGAATTCAACCGACCGTTAGAGGATCTATCAGGAGGGGAGAGAACCCGAGCTCAGCTCGCCAGACTGCTTCTCGAAGACCCTGACCTCCTCATCCTGGATGAGCCAACCAATCACCTCGATATCGAGGCCATTGAATGGCTGGAGAGTTGGCTCTCAGATTGGCCAGGGTCAGCGTTGGTGGTCTCCCATGATCGTTATTTCCTGGACAATGTTGTGGACGCGATATGGGAACTTACTTCAACAGGATTAACGACCTACCGGGGTAATTACAGCGCCTATGTTCAACAACGTGCAGAAAGGCACGCGTACACGAGTCAACAATACAAAGCTCAACAGGAATTCATACTGCGCGAACAGGATTACATCCAACGCAACATCGCTGGTCAGAACACGGGTCAAGCTCAGGGAAGGCGGAAACGCTTGAATCGCCTTCTCCGTGACGATGCAATTCAGGTTGAGAAAAAGGAACACACAGCAAGAATTAAT
>JBGUDT010000177.1:0-541 GCA_041821665.1 Anaerolineales bacterium | reverse complement strand
TCTTGAACGATCCTTCCGCCACATCGAATTGATACCCCTGCTGTTCCAGTTGTTTTATTTCCGAAACAATTTTTTTGCTGTTATATCCGTTGCCGCCTAACTCGACACCGAGTTCTCTTGCCTTGAATTCGACATTGCTTTTGCCGGCTAAATCGGAAATCAGCACCCGTCTTTGGTTTCCGACCAGTGCCGGCTCCATATGTTCATAAGCCCTGGGAACTTTCATGATGGCACTCACATGGATGCCGCCCTTGTGGGCGAAGGCGCTCTTGCCGACAAACGGCCGGCTGTTTAAAGGAACCTGATTTGCTGTTTCGCTGACATACCGGGAAAGTGTTTTGAGTTGTTCAAGATTTTGTTTAGATTCGCACGGACGGTTCATTTTCAGGCCGATAATGGGAATAACAGAAGTCAAGTCCGCATTGCCGCATCTTTCCCCGTAGCCGTTAATGGTACCGTGAACCATGACAGCGCCTGCGCGCACGGCGGCAATCGAGTTGGCCACCGCCAGGCCGCAGTCATTGTGCGTATGGATTCCCAG
>JBGUDT010000176.1:0-542 GCA_041821665.1 Anaerolineales bacterium | reverse complement strand
CTGTGTAAATGCGGCAAGGGTCAGGTGAAAGCTATCGAACCTTATCCGGGGAGACCTGTCCTAAGGGGAACTGGAAGGCAGGGGTCAGCAGCGGCCATAGTAGTCGATGGAGTAACGACCATCCGGGGCGAGCAGGGAAACCTGCTTACAGGGCGAAGGGCCGAACGTCAAGCGGTAGGAGTACTTCGAGCAGTTCGAGGGACGAGCAAGGAAGACAGAATACCCCGGATAGGGGAACTACTGGACAAGCGAAACGGGTGAAGCCAGTGGGACTTGACCAGAGGGTCGAGCAGTCCCCGGCACGAGACGAAGGAAAGGCTAGCGCAGAATTTCTGGGCCAGGTTTGACGAACCGCCGGATGCGGACCCGCATGTCCGGTGGTGTGGGAGGGGGGTAGCCGCGAGGCTCCCCCCTATCCCGATTTTGCTGGACCGAGTCCCTTGACTGAAGAACAAATGTTCTATTATAATATTTTTGTCGTTTATCCTGACGAGCAAAGGCCTTCTCTAATGACTATTTGGCAACGCGTTCTAAGCGCTTTG
>JBGUDT010000175.1:0-544 GCA_041821665.1 Anaerolineales bacterium | reverse complement strand
GATCGTCCGATCCATCGTCCGATGCGGAGGCATCTTCCATTTCAAGCCCTAAGTCTGATAAATCCAACCCATCGGCTTCTTCCTCTGCTTCGACTTCTGAAATATCTTCATCCGCCTGGTCATCCTCATCAAAATTCAAACCCAGATCGAGATCAACATCCTCGGAATCTGTGGCTGCTTCAGCTTCCAATTCGGCCTCATCCTTTTCGTCAAGGTCCAGATCGGCTAAATCAAGCTCCTCGTCACCATCCAGGTCCAAATCAGTGTCATCAGACTCTGTCTCGGCTTCCATATCAAGGTCGAAATCTTCAAGCCCCTCATCCGTATCGTCCAAATCCAAAGAGTCATCATCTAATCCGGCCAGATCCTCAAAATCACCCAGATCCGGCAGTTCATCTCCGGCGATCTCATCTTCAGACACATCCAGATCGGAATCATCATCGTCATTCATATCAAGGTCGAGCTCAAGCTCATCGTTAGTGTCGTCGGCCAGGCCTGTTGCTTCCAGCCCGTCCTCTGCACCCAGCGAGTCATCGAAATCGTC
>JBGUDT010000174.1:0-546 GCA_041821665.1 Anaerolineales bacterium | reverse complement strand
CTCTAGTCTTCGCTGTTTCCTTGTTTTTCCTTCTGCCAGCCGGCGCCGGGCACTTATTTGAACGGTTTGTGACTTCTGCGTTCGCATTGGATGCATCCCAGGCAAATACTGCAGCGTGGCTGGGCAATGTATTAGAAGGTGTGCTCAGATTGACGATCTTGATCGGGTATATCTGGTTTATTGGCAGGATTCCTGATATCAAGAGGGTTTTTGCTTATCATGGAGCAGAACACAAAACCATCAACGCATTTGAATCCGGTGCAGAGCTGACCCCGGAATCAGTAAAAATGTTTTCTCTGGAACATCCACGTTGTGGGACCGCATTTTTGCTCACCTTGGTGGTGATGTCGATATTATTCTTTTCACTCCTCGGCCCAATGCCATTAGGGCTAAGACTTGCCAGCCGGATATTGATGATTCCGATATTGGCTGGCGTCGCTTATGAGTATATCCGCTGGACCGCAAATCATCTGGAATCTGGTTTCGTGAAATTAATTATCAAACCGAACTTAGCCCTCCAGCGTCTGACAACTCACGAACCCGACC
>JBGUDT010000173.1:0-549 GCA_041821665.1 Anaerolineales bacterium | reverse complement strand
GCCAGATGGGCTGCTTCCGGGGTCGTCAGTCCGGCTTTGGCCAGCGCTATTTGTGAGCAACCTGTCTGCAGCACCAGGATGTCGTTTTTAATCAGTTCCTTGACCAGTTCCACATGCAGCCAGTCCTGCCTTACCCGGGGATTGGTGCATCCCACCACACCGGCAACCCCACGTATGCGTCCGTTGATAACATTGTCGTTAAGCGGGGTGTAGGAGGCCCGGAAACTTCCGCCGAGCATGTAATTGATGTATTCGTGGGAAAACCCGTGTACGCCGGTATTGACAATCTGAGGGATCTCAATCGGCATGTTGCGGTTTTTAAATCGGCCGATGGCCTGGATAACAATCTCATCGGTGCATTCTTTGGGTTTGTGATCATTAAACTCAACGTGCATGGCGCCTTCGATATGACAGCGCGGGTTCGTGGTAATCAGCTTTGTACCGTAACAGTCCGCAACTTTTGCCAGGCCCTGTTTGATACACTGTACATCCACACCCATGGCGTCGACCGCACCGGTAACCAAAACGGCTTCGGTGGACATAAAGTTA
>JBGUDT010000172.1:0-553 GCA_041821665.1 Anaerolineales bacterium | reverse complement strand
TGCAGGGGATCGTCCAGTTTCGTCGGACCACGATGACCCCGGACATGTGACCTGGGGATGGAAGGACAGCATGCTGGACCAACGGCGCTGGTACTACGGAAAGCTCCTCCGCGGGAAGGCCACGTTCGTGAGTCTCGAGGTGCTCCCAAATTTCTATGCACTCTCCAAACGTGTCGCCGACATCGATGATTTTCGTGAGGCGTATCACGCAGGACACCTGAGCATGGAAGCCAAACTCATCGCAGATGCGTTGCTTGAGAGAGGGCCCACGGATACGGTTCGATTACGCCAGATCACCCATCTCACAAGTAAAGGTTCAAAAAGCAGATTTAATAAAGCGCTATCAGATCTGCAGCGTGGTTTGTGGATCCTACCCATTGGCGTGGCGGAAGCGGGATCGTGGCGATATGCATTTATCTACGAGCTTCTAGATCGTTGGCTTCCTGAAATCCCGGAGAGAGCACATCACATGACTACCCAGAAGGCGAGGGCTACGCTTGCTACCTATTATTTCGGATCGGTGGGCGCGGCTGATCCCTCTAGGCTGCGGAAG
>JBGUDT010000171.1:0-559 GCA_041821665.1 Anaerolineales bacterium | reverse complement strand
TGAGTTCGCTCTTTGAGGGATTTCTGACTCTAGTCGAGCTTGACGGTGCGCAAGCGTAGCGCGTTGCCCACCACAGATACGGATGACAGGCTCATGGCCGCCGCCGCCACGATGGGCGACAGCAGGATCCCGGCGATGGGATAGAGCACGCCCGCCGCGATGGGCACGCCAATGGCGTTGTAAAAGAAGGCGAAGAACAGGTTCTGTTTGATATTGCGCATGGTGGCGCGGGCAAGCTTCACGCCGCGCACCACCCCGCGAAGATCGCCCTTGAGCAGCGTGAGGCCGGCGCTCTCCATGGCGACGTCGGCACCGGTGCCCATGGCGATGCCCACGTCTGCTTTGGCCAGTGCCGGTGCATCGTTGATGCCGTCACCGGCCATGGCGACCACCGCCCCCTTTTTCTGCAAGCCCTCGATCAGGGCGAGCTTGTCCTCGGGCCGCAAGCCAGCATGCACTTCGTCGATGCCGAGCTTGGCCGCGACGGCCTTCGCCGTGGACTCGTTGTCGCCGGTCGCCATGACGATGCGCAGCTCAAGCGCGTGCAGTTTGGCGATGG
>JBGUDT010000170.1:0-568 GCA_041821665.1 Anaerolineales bacterium | reverse complement strand
GCTCTACTTTGATGGCGAGCTGGTTGGGCAGGCCGATTTCCCCTATACCACGCCGTTGGTGTTTGGCGTGGCGGGTGGGGCACTGGAGTGCGGCATGGATAGCGGTTCGCCCGTTACTCCCGAATATAAACCTCCGTTCGAGTTCACAGGCACGATTGACAGCGTAATTGTGGACGTCAGCGGTGAACTGATCAGAGATACGGAGGCAGAGATACGCCAGATCATGGCCCGACAGTAGACACGTGCATGACAGGCGGACCTTTCGAGGTCCGCCTGTTCTGTAAGAAGCTGTGATTTATCAGACTACTGGTTTGTTATTAATCCAACCATGACACAAGGGCTTTTAAACCCAAGGTCGCAGGTTCGATCCCTGCACGGCACACTGACTAAATCCCGCATAAGTGACAGGATTTTTTTTCTTTCTATTCAGCTCATATCAAAATTGCAAATGCTTAATCCCCCGTATGCCATATTCCGAATCCAGGTTTTATCTCATTCGAAATAATCACTTATAGGCTACAAATACGATAGAATATATCTGTGTACGATAGAAATATCCAAATTATCG
>JBGUDT010000169.1:0-569 GCA_041821665.1 Anaerolineales bacterium | reverse complement strand
ACCGGACTCAACAATATCCTCACCTCCGTCTCCTACACCGACTGATGAAATTGATTTTGGAGATTTCGTTTTCGTACCTTTACTTCCATATGATGGGATTAGGCCCATTTACGATCCTGATTTTGTTGAAGCGCCTGATTCTCCACTAAATGATGACGAACTGGTGATGGGCGTCGCTATTCAGGGGGAGGCTAAAGCCTATCCGGTCAGTGTGCTCCGTTTCCGGGAAATGGTGGACGATGAATTAGGTGGACTTCCCATCCTGGTCACCTGGTGACCGATTTGCTACACCGGTCTCGTGCACGACCGGAGAATTGATGGAGTACCCCACACCTTTGGAAATGCTGGCGCGCTGGTGAAGAATGCCATGACCTGGTACGACCATGAAACGCAATCCGTTTGGTCGCAGCCAGTAGGATTAGCCTTCCGAGGTCCTCTTAAGGGCACCCGGCTCCAACTGCTCCCCTTCCAATTAACGACATGGTCCAATTGGGTAGATTCTTATCCGGATACTTTAGTCATGGTCAACGATGTAAACCGTATTGGGAATACCAGGCAAGGTTTCCAAC
>JBGUDT010000168.1:0-571 GCA_041821665.1 Anaerolineales bacterium | reverse complement strand
TGTGTCTTGGTGTAAATAAAATCCCAGTGTCTGCACATCAGAATTTAAAATGGAGACCACTCGGTTTGAACTTCTCCAATTTAACCATCTGCTTGGATATGTGAGCGGTCGGATAAGCGGAAATACCGGAATACCTGATGAAGGCTATAGAAGACCTGTGTCAGGATGTGGCTGACATATTTCTATGCAAATAACTGACGGTCTGCGTTTCGTCGGGGGGCCGAAATTCAGAACTCAAGAACTAGGCGCATAACCGCCAGATCCTTGGTTCTAATCCTAAACAAGAGGGCTTGGAAGAGAAAAGGCACCCTTTCAGGTGCCTTAAGGTAGCGGGGCTCAGATTCGAACTGAGGACCTTCAGGTCAGGAGTTGGAACCCTAAAAAGGGGGCCTTGGACCTTCAGGCTGGTGTCCCACTGGTGGCCTTGCGGTTTCCGACTGCTCGGAACCCGGCGAGAATTAGTTTGAATTATCCTACACGAAGAGGGTCCACGTAACAAGTGCATTCAGGGTATAGAAAAAGAACCCCTATAACCTCACTTTCATTCTTCTGTTGTATTGCAGGTTGAAAC
>JBGUDT010000167.1:0-573 GCA_041821665.1 Anaerolineales bacterium | reverse complement strand
AAGGCGGCGACCAGCACATCCTCAGGAATAAATTCAGCCCCGCACTCGACCATTAAGATCGCATCACGCGTTCCTGCTATGCGTAAATCTAAATCTGATTCTTTTATCTCGGCGAAAGTAGGATTGAACACGAATTCGCCGTTGATCCGTCCTACCCGCACAGCTCCAACAGGTCCTTCCCAGGGAACATCTGAGATCATCAGCGCAGCGGATGCTGCGTTCACAGCTAGTATGTCGATAGGATTGTCAGTATCTGCAGAAAAGGAGTACAGGATGACCTGTACATCGTTTCGCATATCTTTTGGAAATAAGGGTCGAATTGGACGATCTGTCAGACGAGCGGTGAGAATTGCCTCTTCACTGGGACGTCCTTCTCGCCGGAAAAATGAACCTGGAATTCGCCCCCCTGCGTACATCCGCTCTTCATAATCCACAGTTAAGGGGAAGAAATCTATCCCCAGGCGGGGTTCATTACCCATTGTTGCTGTGGCAAAAACCACTGTATCACCAATGCGTAAAGTCACTGCGCCACCTGCCTGCCTGGCCAGTTTCCCAGTTTCCATGGTGATCTGC
>JBGUDT010000166.1:0-577 GCA_041821665.1 Anaerolineales bacterium | reverse complement strand
AAATCAAACTTGGATACGAATTAGGTTTAAATCATTCAGATGGGTATGACCGCTTACTTGTTTTGGATTCCAATTCTACGGGGATGGTTTCGGATTCGAACAAAGGACCTGGAGGGTATGAGCCCGAATCCTAAAGGAGTGCACTATCCATCCTCATCTATCAAGAAACAAGAAAACCTTAAAGAATTTAATCCTATGGACCAATATCCCCGAGGTCCTCAGTCCTAATCCAAGAATACATACCTAAACATCGTTTCTTTAAGACAGAAAGCGCCCTCTCGGGCGCTTCGTTCTCAGGTAGCGGGGCTCAGATTCGAACTGAGGACCTTCAGGTTATGAGTTTTCGTCCTGAAATAGGGGTCTTGGATCGTCAGGCTGGGTTCCCAAGGGTGGCCTTGCGATTTTCGATCGCTTGGGACCCGGCGAGCTTGTAACGTGACCAATTCTATATCAAAGGTTAGAAAATGGTAAGCATTCAGTGCCTTCGTGTTTGACGCATACCGGACACAGGAATTCTTGTGCTAACGAAAGAAAAGATAACAAGTTTATTGGGCTCAAGTATTGAATGAATATCAGC
>JBGUDT010000165.1:0-579 GCA_041821665.1 Anaerolineales bacterium | reverse complement strand
TTCCCTTGGCATGTCCTTCTTCAAGATACCGGAAAGCTTCAGGAACCTCACTTAATGGATAACGTTTATCTATAACAGGTTTTACTTGGCCGGATTCAATAAGTTCGTTAAGAATGTTTAAATCTTTGTTTGGCTTATGCATTATTAAAGTCAGTTTCTTACTTCCGGTCATGGAAATCAATGATCCAAGGAACACGAGTTGTAAGATTCGAGCAGATCTACCTCCGACCGTGACATAAATTCCATTAGAACTTAATGCACGCCTATAATCGAAAATAGAACGATCTGTTTTAACATCAAGGATCAGATCGTAACACTTCCCATTTTTGGTAAAATCTTCTTGAGTGTAATCAATAACATGGTCTGCACCAAGAGAGCTCATCATGTCCAATTTACCTGTGCTGTCCACGCCGGTCACGTCAGCGCCAAATGATTTGGCCATCTGAATTGCAAATGTACCTACACCGCCACCAGCACCATTAATCAAAATTCTTTGTCCCGGCTTAATTTCTCTTTTATCGCAAAGCCCCTGCAGTGCGAGGAGTCCCGCTTGGGGGGTGGCCGCTGCTTCTTCGTATG
>JBGUDT010000164.1:0-591 GCA_041821665.1 Anaerolineales bacterium | reverse complement strand
CAAATGCAGCACAAGCAGTCCATGGAGCCACAAGATGTCGCCAGTCTGCTCCAGAACGAGCGGAAAACGGCTGAATCTGCAGTCCCCGGTATGGCCAGTTTTCTCGATATGGACGGCGATGGTGACATCACCGAAGAGGTCATTTCCCTCGGGGCGAACTTGTTGAGTAGTTTTCTGTCAAAGAAGTAGGCATTCGCCGCTTGACCAAACGAATCGCCCGGACGAATTCCTTAAGTTTAAAACAAAAACGCCTCTTGTACGGGCGTTTTTTTATAAGTGCCCCAGGCGAGAATCGAACTCACAACCTAGGCTTTAGGAGAGCCTCGCTCTATCCTATTGAGCTACTGGGGCTTAATGAGATTATAGCACTCTACCCTTGTCGGCTTCACGAGTCCATCACGCCCCGGAGACTTGAATCATATAGGCGGGTATGGGCTCCCGCCGCCCAATAACCTGGATCGGCTCCAGCTGTTCGGCTTCAACTTTGTGGGCTCGCTCATAGGTCTCCAAGCTCAGCAGAATCTGCCCTCCATCTGCCTGCTCCTGAAGGCGCTTTGCCACGTTGACCACATCGCCGACAACGGTGTAGTC
>JBGUDT010000163.1:0-595 GCA_041821665.1 Anaerolineales bacterium | reverse complement strand
GGCACGTGCCCAAACCCCCAGGAAGTAGATCGCAACGCCAGGTAGGACCCACCAATAGTTCCCGATCTGCAGAACGTTCCACACCGATTCAAGGTGTAAGCCCTGCAGAGCAATCCATAAAAAGACCGCACTGATGGCCAATCCAAGCCATAACTGCCAACGTTTCAAACTACCTTCCTCAACTGGTATAGAATCAACAAACGATGGGAATGTGCCTCAGAGTCCGACGCGCACAACTTTACCGTCAACCTGCTCCGAAAACAACCACTGTCCTTAATACAATGGCGGGGTATGCTATACCCCGCCATAAAAACTCACACCTCTGGACCTGGACTCGTTCGTCCATGATCCATCAATAGATTACGCCCGATTAGAGGGATTCCACAGGAATCTGCAGCATATCCTGCAGGATGCGCTCAAGCGCCATCGTGTGGCTGCATACGCCTCTCGAAAGGAAGAAATCACAATCACATCGCCAGACTCCGCCCTCATAAAAAACGCGATGCGCATTGTTTTCGCCATTAAAGGTCGCATCAAATGAATCGAAGCGAATGCGTTCACGTTCCGCAGCATATCGCTTCGCCTTCTCGATCTT
>JBGUDT010000162.1:0-599 GCA_041821665.1 Anaerolineales bacterium | reverse complement strand
TTGTAGCGGTCGATGATCAAACCCGGGATATTGTCGGATTCAGCATATATTTCACGGTAAGCCGAAATAGTTCGATCCTTCTGAAGGCTGGCGCGGGCGCCAAGTGCAACTTCGATCCGTCGAGCGAAGAAATCTTCATCGATCACCTCATTCTGATCCCATGTCCACACACGCGCCCGGATCTTCGACTGAGGTGAATATGCAGCCCTGGCAATCCATTCCCCATCTGCTGTGAAGATATCAATGTCTTCCCCAACGGATGGCTCCCCCTCAAGCTTGACAACAGATCCCGAAAATACCCAGGGATGTCGTCGAATCAATGATCGGTCCCGACCTTCTTTAAGTGTTATCCGTGCTGAACTCATGCCTCGGCTCTCCTGTGCTCGTAACATCCTCGGAGCAGGCTTTCTTATTTCGCTTCTGGTGAGGAACTATCTGGTACAGAGCTTTCACGATTTCGGAGTCCTGTTATCTCGATCCGTGATGACGTCCACGGAAACAGCGATTATGATGCCCAGAGCATCCGCGAGGAGATCAATCGGATCGTACACATTCGCCATAACCCCGAACCCGTCGGTAACTTCGAAGATTCCAACAAT
>JBGUDT010000161.1:0-605 GCA_041821665.1 Anaerolineales bacterium | reverse complement strand
TGGGGATAGTATGTATAGCTGGTGCGACCAACGGCGATCGCCGGGCGTTCATCCTGAACGCGCTGTGGGCCACGGCCGTCGATGGGCAATACGTTGTATTTGCCCGCCTCGACATACCACTGGGCGATCATCTCGATTAATCTCTCACGGTTGTCTGCGGAGACCTCATGGTTCTCGGCAAAATCCTCGGCCACGTGGTACAGCTCCCAGTTATTGGCATCCAGTTCGGTCAGTTTCTCAGCCGAGATGGGATTGCCGAATCCCGTTCCTGCCTCGGCGAACGAGGGACCAGGCCAGGGGCAAACGGCCTTCCAGCCATCGCGGTAGATCGAACGGTGACCCAGCATCTCAAAGTACTGAGTCTTGTGCTTGCTGGGTGCTTTGCCGTCCTCAAGGGTGTGGGCAAAGCTGAAGCCTTCGATGGGTGCCTGGGTAACACCTTTGATGTTGGTGGGTGGCTCAAGATCCAGCAGGTCGAGCACCGTCGGCACCATGTCGATGGCGTGAGCGTACTGCATACGCACCTCACCCTTAACTTTGATGCCGTCGGGGTAGTGAACGATGAAGGGATCGCTGATACCGCCACGATAAGTCTCACGCTTCCA
>JBGUDT010000160.1:0-609 GCA_041821665.1 Anaerolineales bacterium | reverse complement strand
ACTCATCTTTTTGTTTTCTAAAATCGTCTAATTGGCTCATATACGCACCTCTCCATCCATAAGACGGCGATATCCGCCCAGATCTTACGATGTGGAGTTAAGAATACCGCATGCAAAGGTGCTTTGTTTTCGAAAGAGATCGCGAGGCATGAAAGCCCACACTGTGCATGATTTAAGGGATGCAGGAGCCTGCGGGGAAATTAACCAGCCCGAAAACATTCGATGGTAAGACTTCAAGATGCAAACTGATGAGAGAAGAGCTGATTTTTCTATTATTATTTGTTAACAATATTCTTGTGTACTTGTCATAAGATGAGCTAGAAATTCAATGCAAACTGCGAGGTAAGGATAAATGGCAAAAATTATTGGAATTGACTTAGGAACTACGAACAGCGCTGTCGCTGTTATGGAAGGTGGAGATCCGACGGTGATCTCGACTTCAGAAGGCGGGCGTTTATGCCCATCGGTCGTTGCATTTACGAAAAGCGGCGAACGTCTGGTAGGTCAGACTGCAAAGCGCCAGGCGGTTGTAAACTCCGAAAACACGGTGTACTCCATTAAGCGCTTTATGGGCCGTCATTACGACGAAGTAGAGACCGAACGAGGTAT
>JBGUDT010000159.1:0-621 GCA_041821665.1 Anaerolineales bacterium | reverse complement strand
GCCGAACACCGTGCCGAGCTTGGAGATGATGTCACCGTGATCGCCAGCCGCGGTGGTTATGTCGGAACCCCATCGGATTTTGGGAAACAAGCCAGTGAAAATCCTAGAATAGTTCGTCTCTGGACACCTTCTCTCGGTAAAACACACACTTTGAAACGCATAATCGATTACGCGATTTTTTACTTCTCCACTGCTGCGCGAATGGCTGCCCTGCCCAGGCAAGATGTGATTGTGTCCCTTACCACGCCTCCATTTATTGCGTTCGCTGCTGTCCTCCACAAACTGCTTCATCCATCGACGCGCATCATCTTATGGAGTATGGACTGCTACCCGGAAGTTATTGAACGCGCAGGCTTGTTGCAGGAGACCAGTCTCCCGAGCCGCCTCATGCGATGGCTGAATTCCCGCCTTTTTCGTCAACTCGATCATCTGGTTTGTCTTGATCTAGCGATGATGCAGCTTCTCACCGCTCAATACGTTGACGAAGCGCATCCGCTCGATGCCTCCATCATCCCAAATTGGGAAAATGCTTCCCAATTCCCGCCCTACATTGAGCCTCCCTTGTGGGATAAAACCAACGAGCTTGACATCACCGATAGCTTCGTGATCCTCTACCTTGGC
>JBGUDT010000158.1:0-633 GCA_041821665.1 Anaerolineales bacterium | reverse complement strand
TGCCTGTGTCCGGCCGGTAAAATATATTGACGGCATTCCCAGCCCCATGGTCAAACCTTCGGACGTGGACATGATTATTTTCAGAGAAAATACCGAAGATGTCTACATGGGTCTTGAATGGAAAGCAGGCTCTCCAATCGCTCAAAAAATCATCGATCTGGTCAAATCCGAAGACGGCCGAATCATCCGGCCCGATTCGGGTGTGGGAATAAAACCCATCAGCCGTTTTGGAACCCAACGGCTGGTTCGAATGGCCATTGAGTATGCCCTCGAGCATAAAAAGGAAAGCGTAACCATTGTTCACAAAGGAAACATCATGAAGTTCACCGAAGGGGCGTTTCGAACCTGGGGATATGAAATTGCGCAAGAAGAATTCGGTGAAAAGACCATTACCGAAGCGGAGCTTTGGGATAAATACAACGGCAAAATTCCTTCGGACAAGGTCGTGATCAAGGACCGGATCGCGGATGCCATGTTCCAACAGATTCTTTTGCGTCCGGCAGAGTATGGTGTACTGGCCATGCCCAATCTGAACGGGGACTACATGTCCGATGCCCTGTCTGCCATGGTGGGCGGACTCGGACTGGCGCCGGGCGCCAATATCGGCGACGGCATGGCCCTTTTTGAGGCCAC
>JBGUDT010000157.1:0-653 GCA_041821665.1 Anaerolineales bacterium | reverse complement strand
TCGAGGAATTACTTCATTCGGCTCATAATCGCGGAATACGCGTCATTCTGGATGGTGTCTTCAATCACTGCGGTCGTGGCTTTTTTGCATTTAACGATGTGCTCGAGAATCAGGCGCAATCTGCCTACAAGGATTGGTTTTATATCAAAAGGTTCCCGGTTCGAGCTTTTGGTAGAGGGAAGGCGGATGATTACGAGGCATGGTGGAAGTTCAAGAGTCTCCCCAAGTTGAACATACAAAACCCTGAAGTTCGGGCGTATATATTAGGGGTTGCGAAATTCTGGCTTGAAAAGGGCGCCGATGGGTGGCGTCTCGACGTGCCTACCGAGATTGATGATGTGGAATTCTGGGCAGAATTCCGAACAGTTACAAAAAGCGTAAATTCTGATGCGTACCTCCTCGGAGAAATCTGGGAGATAGAGCCGGATTGGGTAGGACCTGAGATTTTTGATGGACTGATGAATTATCCATTACGAGATGCACTTCTCGACCTGCTCACTTCTCCGGGTGGAGCTCTCAATACGTTCGTTGAAGCTATTGAAACATTGCTCGGCGCATATCCCACTGAGAATACAAATGCACATTACCTCCCTCTCGGATCCCATGATACGGTACGTCTCGCGACGGCTTTAAAAAGTGATGAGCAGCGGATC
>JBGUDT010000156.1:0-660 GCA_041821665.1 Anaerolineales bacterium | reverse complement strand
CTATTGAGGCTACAGATCCAACCGGTGCTGGCGACATTTTTGCCGCCTCATTCATAGCGCACTATTTCCGTTCGAGCGACATCCTTGCAGCTGCGAAATATGCCAGCCTGATCGCCATGGACTCGGTCACACGGCCTGGACTCTCAGGAGTTCCGACGTCCGAGCAAGCGCAGGTTGTGGAGATGAAGCTATGACTCGGGTGTATGCGCTGGTGAACCAGAAAGGCGGCGTTGGGAAAACGACCACGGCCATCAACCTTGGCGCGTATTTGGCCGCCTATGGTAAGCGAGTTGCTATCGTAGATCTAGACCCGCAGGCAAATGCCACCTCCAGCCTGGGCGTCGATCATGAGCAGGTATCCCTGGGGACATACGATGTGCTTATTCGGCAAGCGCCGCCATCGAATGCACTTCTCCATAATCGGAAACTGGGACTCTCCATCATTCCTTCCTCAACTGCGCTCGCGGGAGCCCAGGTTGAATTGGTGGAGCTGCCAGAAAGAGAAAAAACACTTCGAAGATCGTTGAGTCCTCTGGAGAATAATTTCGATTACATCTTGATCGATTGCCCTCCATCGCTTGGTCTACTTACCGTAAATGGCCTGCTTGCAGCTTCCCACGGGGTCATTATCCCCATTCAATGCGAGTACCTCGCTCTGGA
>JBGUDT010000155.1:0-663 GCA_041821665.1 Anaerolineales bacterium | reverse complement strand
GGGGGCTTCCTCGATGTACCCGACGTCGCGAGTTATGCCAACGAACTACCCGGCGTGGTCCATGCCGAGGACAACCTTTACACATGCTCTCAGGACAGCATCGCCCATATTACAGAGCAAGTAAAAGAACTCGGTTTGAACCGCGTCGTCGTTGCCTCGTGCACTCCGATCACCCATGGCCCCCTATTTCAAGACAGCATTCGGGCTGCGGGTCTTAATCCCGCCCTGTTCGAGATGGCCAATATCCGCAACCAGTGCTCCTGGGTGCATTCGGACGATAAACCCGTTGCGACTGAGAAGGCAAAAGAATTGGTGCGCATGTCTGTAGCACGGGCGAGGACGCTGCAGCCAATAACAACCACGACAGTGCCGATCGAGAACGATGCCCTCGTGGTCGGCGGCGGCGTGGCTGGGATGGCTACAGCGCTTGCGCTTGCCGAGAACGGGTTTGGAGTCCACCTCGTTGAGCGTGAAGCGGAGCTGGGGGGTAATCTGCGCTACCTGCGGACAACGCACGATGGAACAGATCCGCGTGCATACCTGGCGGATCTGATCGAGAGCGTGGAGAAGGAACCATTAATACACATGTACATGGAACACGAAGTGACCCATACGGGCGGATTCATGGGCCGTTTCACTTCTACATTGCAGAATGGAAAAGAC
>JBGUDT010000154.1:0-712 GCA_041821665.1 Anaerolineales bacterium | reverse complement strand
GCATCCATTCCCCCGCTTTTGCCTACAAATACACACGGCCGGCCGTGCTTAAAAACATCCTGCAGGAACTCAACCAACTACACCCCTTTGTTACGGTGCCGATATTCAAGATCCAGGCTGTGAAAGAATAAATTGCAGGCGCAGCCTGCGTGTAGATGTCTCCAATTAAACCTCCCGCAGGTTTCGAACCTGCGGGAGGTTGGTTAAGCCGACACACGGATCGGACCCCATACGAAATTGTTTATAAGAGGCTGTCCAATGCTGCACTTGCGACAGCCCCTTTCTTTTTTCTACCTCAGATATAGAGCTTGTCTTTGTCAACGTCCTCGCGCAGGATCCTCAACTCCTCATCCGTCGGGGGCGGATACTCTTCGATCTCATCCGCCATAAGGAGCTCAAACCCGGTGTTCTCGATAACATCGTCAATTGTTACCCCCGGTTGGGTTGCGAGCAGCATCATGCGCTTGCTGTCGGGGTGATAGCCCAAGACAGCCAGCGTAGTGACCACTCGATAGGGACCCGTATCCACGGGCAACCCTGCGGCTTCGCGCGCGCCGGGTCCGGAGAGATAGCCTGGCGTGGTGATGAAATCCACTTTTGCCACGAACCTGCGCTGGTCATGAGGCATAATGGCGATCGTCCGCCAGCAGTGCGAGCCGACATCATTTCCACCACCGCTGCCCGGCAGTCTCACTTTTGGATGGTCATGGTC
>JBGUDT010000153.1:0-722 GCA_041821665.1 Anaerolineales bacterium | reverse complement strand
TTCTTTCTCCCTTCACTGATGCAATCGTTTGATCGAGCGTGTCGATCAGCGTTTTCAACCTACGCACCTTGCCCTGGAGCGCTGACCGGTGATTTTCCAAAGCGGTCGGCAGGTCGAAATTCGGCCTGTTCATGATAAGCTCGATTTCTTTCAAAGGTACATCCAACTCACGGAAGAACAGGATCTGCTGCAAACGCAGCAGGCTATCTTGATCATAATAGCGGTAGCCATTCTCCCCGGTTAGGGCTGGATCCAACAACCCGATCTCATCGTAGTAACGGATCGTCCGGGTTGTCACACCAGCCAGATCAGAGATTTCTTTGATCGTGTATGTCACAGCTTCACCTCAGGTTGGAGAAGAATACACCTTAACGTTGCGTCAATGTCAAGAGGGAGACAGGTTGAGACCCTAGTAAACGGAAGTTATGGATTCCGTATCCACATTTTTCGAAGTTTTTTCTAATCAAGAAGTAATCGTAGGGACGTAATGGTATCCGTGAGCGAAAGGGTGATCTTTCCGCTCTTAGTTTATACTAATTTGATGTCCCGTTCCCGAGCACCACACAACGAGGCAGCTTTTATCGAATACTGCGGGAGGTGGATGGTGACGGAGGACTTTGGAGTCTGAGGAAAATCCTCTCTCGTAGCTCATCATACACAAATCCTTTCATGCAGCTCGAAACAACTCGTTCATCTCCATCAACAGTGAGAAATCGCCTTCG
>JBGUDT010000152.1:0-730 GCA_041821665.1 Anaerolineales bacterium | reverse complement strand
AGCGATCTGATAAAAAAAGGCGTGGAACGGGCACCCCACCGCTCCCTGTTCAAAGCCATGGGATACACCGATGCTGAAATCCAGCGGCCGCTGATCGGCATTGCCAATTCCGTCAATGCCATTATCCCGGGGCACGTTCATCTGGACAAAATCGTAGAAGCTGTGAAAGCCGGCGTCTACATGGGCGGCGGAACCCCCATCGAATTCGGCGTCATCGGGGTTTGCGACGGCATTGCCATGAATCATGAAGGGATGAAATATTCCCTGGCCAGCCGGGAGCTCATCGCCGACTCCATCGAGGTGATGGCCACCGCCCATGCATTCGATGCCCTGGTACTGGTGCCCAACTGCGACAAGATCGTCCCGGGAATGCTCATGGCCGCCGCACGTCTCGATCTGCCGGCCATCGTGGTCAGCGGCGGTCCCATGCTGGCGGGAAAACATCCTGAAAATGCCGACCCCATCGACCTGATCACGGTCTTTGAATCCGTCGGTGCAGTCCTTTCCGGGGAGATGACCGAAAAACAGCTTTCCCGGATCGAAGACGCCGCCTGCCCCACCTGCGGATCCTGTGCCGGGATGTTCACGGCCAACTCCATGAACTGCCTTACCGAAGCTGTGGGCATGGGCCTTCCGGGCAACGGCACCATTCCGGCGGTCATGTCGGCCCGCATCCGCCTGGCCAAAGAGGCCGGCATGCAGATCCTCCGTCTTTTGGAAAACAATATCC
>JBGUDT010000151.1:0-744 GCA_041821665.1 Anaerolineales bacterium | reverse complement strand
AGAATCAACATCATCCACCAGCGTCGTCGTTGCACATGCCCCGATCAACACAGCGGCTAACAACGCGAATATTATCCGCTTTGTTATCCTGTTCTTCAATGTAAACATGTTTTTTCCTATCTACTTTCTGAAACATTGTCATGGCTATCCAACAAAATTCCTATTCAAGCCGGATTTTTAGTCGATATAAAACGACCTTCCAAACGTAAGAACAAAATGGAAGGTCTCAAAGATGATTGCACATAAGCGAGCACTCCTTTCCTCGAAGGGGATCTCAGCTTTCGGCCTAGGTGGGTATCCTGACTCAGATGAGGTTGAACTCATCCCTACAGTTGCGGGACAGCGCCGGACTTTCACGATCCTTCTTGGATCGATGATCACCGGCTTCCCCTTGGCAGCCTTCGCATCCGGGCTAAAGGCTACCTATGCCGAATATTTGGTTGATGTTTTGGAGTATAGCCCAGGGACCACCTATGGGTCAAGAAAAAAGGACCATCCACACATGGAGATCACCTGTTTCACCATCCGGCAATTATCTCCTCATGGATCTAGTAGTAGCTAATAATTGCCGCCCAAGAAGGCATGGGGGATGGCATCCGCTCTGATTTCGCGAAAATGGTGTGAAAATTGACGATCGAAACCGTGCATGATAGAATTCATGAGTTAGTTATTGGAGGATATTCGTGTCAAAACGAACGACCGGCGTTGTGCGCTGGTTTGACGGTTCAAAAGGCTACGGTTACA
>JBGUDT010000150.1:0-822 GCA_041821665.1 Anaerolineales bacterium | reverse complement strand
CTCCTTCAGAAGGAAGCCCCCCGCCTGCACTTGATCGATCGTTGTGGTCGACGATGCCAAGGAAAAGGTATATACGCACGGAAGTCCAGCCAGGGCTGGTGTAGATCGTGGAAATTGGGCGAAAATCCCCTTGTACCACGTAACCAGCCTCCTCCAGAACTTCTCTCGACGCGGCTTCAATGACACTATGGCCTGGATCGATGTTGCCAGCCACAATCTCCAGAAGCCAGGCCTGCTTCCCTCCCCTATCCTCGACAATTTCGGATTCGATACCTGCATAAACGGGGTATCGAAATTGACGAGTTAATACAACAACATCCTCAACTGGATCGTAGAGAAGCACCCCTACCGAGTCACCTCGCTCGATATTTATTCGAGTGATCTCTTCACTCATATGACCATCAAATCGCCGGTATCGGAGTGTCGCCCTGATGACACTGAACATGCTTCCAAAGGAATAATCTTCTACAAGATCGAGAATCTTTACCCTAGTGCCATCCTCTATTTGGTCCATTGGTTCTAGAGACATAAATCTTCCTTATTTTGATTCGGTGTCACAATTCTCAAGGTCGTTCCTCATCACCGCCTTCTCCTGAGGAACCCAGCAAGTAAATTCGAGGCGCAAGTTTCCACGTCCAGGAGGG
The DNA here is from genome assembly GCA_041821665.1 of Anaerolineales bacterium. Lineage (GTDB taxonomy): Bacteria > Chloroflexota > Anaerolineae > Anaerolineales > E44-bin32 > E44-bin32. The sequence goes on along the minus strand of JBGUDT010000150.1, from coordinate 178 downwards.
ATGATATGTGTTTATATAGTGTGGATTTCGCCCACCCCAGATAAACGCAACTATTAATCTCAGCTAGTTATCTTATCTTAAGAAATGCGGAATAAAGCCAGATGTGAAAAGTGAGAAATCCAATGCCGAATATCAAATATAACCCGAGATCTACACTTGGAATGACAAGTGAAAGGTT
>JBGUDT010000149.1:0-890 GCA_041821665.1 Anaerolineales bacterium | reverse complement strand
TCATCGCCCGACCATAGAAAGTGGTCGGGCTCAATGCATAAGTCCTACGGGTTGATTACTCAAGCTCAATAAGCTGAACTTTCGGGTGCGAAGCGCCCTTTCGCTATGAGCCCGGAGGTTCAACTCCGGGCGAGTTCTTGCGATGTTTACAACTGCTTCGCGAAATCTGAGGTCTCTCGGACAGCTTCGATCGCTGCGAGGATGTGTGCTTCTGTATTGAATGGTCCGATGCTGAATCGGACGGCTCCGCGAATTTCCGTGGTTCCAAGTTGATCGTGGACCAATGGGGCGCAGTGCAGCCCTGTTCGGCAGGCGATGTCATGGTCGAGATCGATCATCGCCCCGACGTCTTCGGCCTCCATGCCTTCGATGTTGAAGGAAATTACCGCAATGTGATTTTCGAGATCTTCCACGCAGTAGAGTGTCACTCCAGGGATCTCGCTGAGACCATCACGGAGCATGCTCGCAAGCTTCATCTCGCGCGCATGAATATTGTCCAAGCCTTCCTCGAGCACCCACTTTAGCCCAGCTTGAAGACCGGCTACGCCGACGGTGTTGATCGTCCCGGATTCCAAGCGGTAGGGATACTCTTCTACATGAGTGCGGAGCGCTGAAAGAATGCCCGAACCACCGACACGTGTATGGCGGATATCGACTCCCTCACGAACGTAGAGTCCGCCGATCCCTACGGGACCGAGCAATGACTTATGGCCGGTGAAAACGACGATGTCTAGAAACTGCTCCTCCATGTCGATCGGGATCTTGCCGGCGGACTGGGAAGCGTCGATGGCGAATGGGATACCAGCCTCCTGACAGTATCGGCCGATTTCCCGAATGGGTTGGATCGTCCCGATGACATTCGAAGCGTGGTTGATGATGACCAGGCGGGT
>JBGUDT010000148.1:0-907 GCA_041821665.1 Anaerolineales bacterium | reverse complement strand
TTATTATGCCAGTATGTCCCATGGAGCGCATACCCACGATAGTAATACATCGTATAAGGGACCCCGGGGAGATAATAACCAGGACCTGCCATGGCAGTCGAGGTTAATTTGATATAGACGCGGTATTGGCCGGTGAGCGTAGGATGCGCCGCTGTTCCAGTGGAGACTACGAAAGTCTGCACGAGTTCAGTGCCTTCATAGGCTCTAACTCGTTGTTCGCTTAAATCTACATCGATCCATCGCCCCTCGTTGGGAAACTCATCTTCAGGGATGTTGTAGGTTGAAAGATGCGATAACACTGGCGGCGTCCTTGTGGGGGTCACCGTGGGTGTGAAGGTTGGAGTGGGAGTGTTTGTTGGCGTAGGCGTAGACGTAGGCGTATTCGTGGGGGTGGGCGTATACGTAGCCTTCGAGAGCGGGTTGGTAGCTGCCTGCGGTTGGAGTGCATCCGCAGGGTTTCCCCCAACCCAGATCCCCAGTCCGATCACGATTATGCCCGCGGAAATGACAACCCTGGTCGATAACAACTTGCTCTGTGCAAGAGAGTCGAGCGGGATGATCTTCGGGATAAAGTCTTCCGGGATATGCGCTTCACGGAGAGCCTCTTTTCGTTCCTTCCGAGGCAGCCTTCGAACATGCCAGCGAATTGCCTTCTTTGCCGACTTACTCCCTGGATTTATCTCGAGCGCTCTTGCAGCATAGGCCAGACCCGGACGAGGTTCTGACAAACCAGAGAGCAACAGCCATGGCTCTTCCTTTTCTGGATCGAGCCTGCTCGCGAGCCTGGAAAGCCTGCGTGCCTCCGCTTTATCACCCTGCCGTACAGCGTGTTTGGCCTGGCGAATTATCTCTTCATACGAAGATGAATCCGAAGTGGATGAACTCATTATGGTCCTTCATCTCCGGA
>JBGUDT010000147.1:0-1031 GCA_041821665.1 Anaerolineales bacterium | reverse complement strand
AATGCATCATCTTGTCTAGGTCAAAGCGTCTAATTGACCCGCCCATGGTATCCTTATCCAGGATTTTACTGCTCAATTGGTCACAACCTTGTGCTGATTATTCTAACTATTCTTATCCCCATCATCGCTGGATCCATCATCTGGCTCCTGCGAAAAAGACCCCCTAGGATCCATTGGGCGATTGCCACGGCTGCGGCCTTTCTCACATGGCTCGTCAGTCTGATGATGGGTAATTTTATCCCCGAATCTGTGCAGTTTTCTACATGGCGGCCAACCACATTGTTCCCAGCCCCTTTAGAATTAAGTCTGGACAATATTAGCTGGACGCTGGTTTACTGTGCATCCACGGTGCTTCTGGCTGTGTTTCTTACAGAAGCGGTACGTCCTTCCATAGCGAAAGCACGGACCAGTGCAATCATGCTGCTGTTTTTTTCGCTTGGTGCATCAGCATTGTTCGCAGGCAATCTACTTACCGTAGTGCTGATTTGGACACTCTTTGATGTTGGAACTCTTCTATTTCTTGTATTGATCCAAGATGATCCGCAAGATATCACCAAGGCGATCTCAAGATTTGCCCTGGATATGGGTGGAATACTTCTCGTCGTTGCAGGTGGGGTGGTCATGGCGATGAGTGGGCAAGATACTTCTTTCTCAGGTCAATCCTTGTCGGGCTTTGCCGCGATTCTGCTCATCAGCGGTGCAATGCTCCGGCTTGGTCTTTTCCCGTTGCATTTTAACCTCCCTCCCGTTCCTGCAGTACGAAGAGGCATGGGGACACTATTGAGATTGTTCCCGCCTGCTGTGGCATTAAGCTTGGTTGCCCGTGTTTTTGAACAAGGATTTCCACGTGACTTGGCGATCATATTTGCAGTACTCGGGATAATTGGATTCGTCGTCGGTGGTGTCCGATGGGTTTTAGATAATGACGTACTACAGGCGCGTCCATTTTACGTACTTACACTATCAGGAATTGGGATATTAGCGGCGAGCGTTCATTCGAATGGGGGGGTAGCAATCGCAGCCGCTGCGGC
>JBGUDT010000146.1:0-1041 GCA_041821665.1 Anaerolineales bacterium | reverse complement strand
CAACGCGCCATTGTGTCCTGAACCTCGACTCTTATTGGTTTAATTATGAATTGCAGATTTTCGTACTGAAGCTTTTTCAACAAAGACTAGAAGATGGACTAATGCAAGAAGGGTTTGTAGATACTCAGATGATGTAAAGGTGGAATCATGGATGCGTTTCCCCAACTAGCTGAGCCTCGCTGCCTGGCGACCACATTAGGGAGCCTCCCACACCTCGACGTGCGGGCAGGCACTGCATTGATGTTCGAACGCACACCTGAAATTCCTGCCTGGGTGCAGTTTCCAAAACGCAACCTCTACGAGAACATGATGATGCAATTTACGGAAGGGATGCCGGGGTTGGTCCAAGGGGATGATCGAACCTACTTTGATACTGCTGCCTCGGGTTTCACAGAGGAGCTGACTGAGTTTTACGCCCGCTATCTCTCCGTGGTGGAAGATGATGATCCGATGGCTCTCGAGACCTTCGGTATTTCTTCCAATTACGCAGGAGGTTTCTCCGACTTCATCCAGGGACTGCCGGATCATATCGCCTCGCATTCCGTCGCCATGCTCAAGGGTCAAGTCACAGGCCCCTTCACGCTTGGTACCAACCTGTTAGACCAGGATCGACGCGCCGCTTATTATGATGACCAGCTGCGTGATGTGATTGTAAAAACGATCCTCTTGAAAGCACGCTGGCAGCTCGCACAGATGAGGTCCTTCGATCTGCCGGTCACGATTTTCATCGATGAACCCTCCTTGCTGGGTTTTGGTTCTCAAACTTTCATCACGGTGAGTCGTGATGACATCCTCGGAGATTTAAGCGAGGTTACAGAGACCATCCATGTTCTTGGCGCTTTGGCCGGGATACATTGCGAAGAAAATACAGATTGGTCCATGCTTATGGAGAGCGACCTGGATATTCTCGACTTCGATGCTTACGACCATCTTAGCTCTATCGCCCTGTACCCACGGGAACTTTGCGCGTTTCTTGATCGTGGAGGGTGGCTTGGTTGGGGCATCGTCCCCACTTTAAGTAAAGAGGCTGCTGCCAATGAA
>JBGUDT010000145.1:0-1254 GCA_041821665.1 Anaerolineales bacterium | reverse complement strand
ATGCACATTACCTCCCTCTCGGATCCCATGATACGGTACGTCTCGCGACGGCTTTAAAAAGTGATGAGCAGCGGATCCTGACAGCATTTACCTTCCAGTTCTTTTTTCCCGGGGCTCCGGCGATTTACTATGGGGATGAGGTTGGCTTAAAAGGTGGCAAAGACCCAGATAATCGGCGAGCCTTTATCTGGGAGAAAGACACATGGAATCACAAGATTCGGGAGCATCTTGAGAATCTTGTATCACTCCGGAGTGAGCTTCCGCAGCTGCGCCGAGGAGAGTTCCAGATTGTTTCAGTCGATGAGGTTGCCGGCGTAGCGACATTTAGACGAATTTATAAAGATCGAGCAGCCGTGCTGGTCATGAATATATCTTCCACGTCTCAGCAGATTAATCTTCCGTACGATCTTCTTCGAAAATCAAATTCCTCTGGCGACATCAACTCGCTCCTCAGATCAGAGTTTATCGAGCAGGGGCCAGATCTCCTCATTCGGATCCCACCCTGCACTGCCGACATCGTCTATTCCTGAGACCCTACATTTCGTTTCACTTAGCCTTTCCGTACGATTGATTCCAGTCATCGATGTATGTTTCACATCTGAAATTGAGATGCTGACAGCATTTATCGCCAACCACTTCATGCGTACCCCCAATGCAAGAGAATGTTGTGAACTGGTGCCTCCCAGCGTTCGTTTTCATGCAAAATGGATAGGCGAGGACCGTCATACTTTACATAAGTAAAGTTTGGGCATAGAAAGCGTGCTTTGCAGGGCACTTATACAGCCCACGATGGATATACGTCTTTTCGCACCGTTGTATAATCCGGTCGAGACACGAAGACAGACTGGAGATGTCCTGATTGGATAACCGTCGAAAATGCATTTGATTAGCACACATGAGCAGGCAGACTTTGATGCGATCGCTAGTCTTGTCGGGGTTAAATTCCTGGATCCTCAGGGATTCGCCATACTGCCACGACGCATAAATAGGAACGTACGTGCATTCCTCACACTCTATGGTTCCGACTACGACCTGGTTGAATTTGGTGATATCCCTAAAGATTCTATTGAGAGATTGACCATCGTCGATACCCAGACGTCACCATCCATAAAGGGGATGCGCTCGGATACCGAGGTTCATGTGATCGACCATCATCCTGCCTCTGACTCGATCGGCCCGCATTGGTCGACGCACATCGAGGAAGTTGGTGCTACAGCTACGCTGCTCACAGAGGAGATTCAGGAGCGAGGTTTG
>JBGUDT010000144.1:0-1314 GCA_041821665.1 Anaerolineales bacterium | reverse complement strand
CGCGAGACGTTCCAGATTGTCGGACGTGTCGATTAACTCGCTCAAATACGCTGCTTGTTCAACATTCTGTTTTATCAGCCGACCATATTTACGAATCCCATACTCCTTGATGGACATCCAGGCTTTTAACGCTCGAAATCCACGCGAAAGCTGAACGCCATAGTCGCTAAACCAACGCGTCCCGGCGCCTACCCCACGTTCGTTGTGTTCAAGGTAGTCTGCGGAAAGCGAGAATGAATTTCGATGTGCCTCCTCCTCACGCACGAGGGCACAACCGATCTCGAATGGCATGTACATCCACTTATGGAGATCGAAAGCCAATGAATCAGCGCGATCCAAACCATCTACGAGTTGGCGAAGCTCTGGTGATAGTGCCGCGAGTGATCCAAAAGCACCGTCGACGTGATACCAGAGATTTTCCCTCGAGCTGATTTCAGCAAGGGCAGCTAAATCGTCCACAGCACCCGTATTCACCGTCCCTGCGTTCCCGATGATGCAGATAGGTTGAAGCCCCTTTGCACGGTCATCAGCAATCACAGCCTCAAGTTTTTCGATGTCGATCTGGTAAGAATCGTTCACGGGAATTCTTCGGAATGCCTTGTCACCCAGCCCGAGGAGCTCGACCGCTTTCTGCACTGAGTTGTGAGTCTCCGTGGATCCATAAATTGTCAACGGGGTAGGGGCATGATGCACACCTTCAGCCCGGATATCGAATCCGGCTTTGGTATTCCGTGCGACGGTCAGGCCAACGAGGTTTGCCATGGAACCACCGCTCACAAGGAGTCCGCTCGAACTGGGTGGGAAGCCAAACGCTTCAATAAACCACTGAATCACCTGCGCTTCAACATAATTAGCGATGTGGTCACCACCTCCGACATTGGGGTTCATGCCTGCGGCGAGCATCTCGGCGAACATCCCCGTTGTCGTCCCTGTCCCGACTACCCAACCCCAGAATCGGGGATGGATATTCCCCATGGGATAGGGCTGAATAAACTCAAGGAAATCGTTGTATACCTCTGAGGAATTGCGTGGTTCCTGAGGAAGGGGCTCCTCGAAATATGCTTTTACATCCCCTGGAATTGGCTGCCATACGGGTCGATCTCTAACCTCTGAGAGATACGTCACCATGTCATCTACCATGCGATGACCCAGCTCCCGAACGTCGCCCCAACTTTCTGGATCGAGCGTCTCCTCATCGTAATCCGGGTTCAGAACTTCCTTTTCGGGCATAATCTCTCCTCCCCTCACCTGGTCAATGGAATTTAAAATACCAACAAGTGGCGCTAAGATTGAACATCATCGTGGTCATGGAAC
>JBGUDT010000143.1:0-1522 GCA_041821665.1 Anaerolineales bacterium | reverse complement strand
CGCCAGAGTTCCCTGACGTTGATTCCAATCCACCCCTTCGCAGGGCGAATGAAAGTCACAGGTTGTGAACTCTCTGAGGAAGACGTGCTCAAAGCCGATGGATCAGACACCACGAACCTCCCCGGAATGGCGATTCTCTCGGTACCATTCAACGGTCTTCTTCAACCCCTGCGCAAAAGAGGTTGGAGCCGTAAACCCGAAATACTCGTCCGCCCGGGTTGTATCAAGTCCCCGGCGCGGCTGACCATTTGGTTTTGATGTATCCCAAACCAAATCGCCATCAAATCCTGTGTTTGAAGTAATCATCTCCGTAAGACTCTTGATGCTGATTTCTTCACCAGAACCAAGATTTACGGGCTCGCTTGCGTCGTATTTTTCGGCTGCCAACAGTATCCCTTCAGCCGCATCCGCGGCATAAAGAAATTCCCTGGTAGGCGATCCGTCACCCCATACGACCAGCTCTTTCTCACCTCGATCCATCGCTTCGAAACACTTGCGGATTAAGGCTGGAATTACATGGGATGTCTCTAAATCGAAGTTGTCCCGGGGGCCGTACAGATTTACTGGGATCAGGAATATCGAATTGAAGTCGTATTGATCTCTATAAGCCTGTGACTGTACCAACATCATTTTTTTCGCCAAACCGTACGGCGCATTGGTCTCTTCAGGGTATCCATTCCAGAGCTCGTCTTCTCGGAATGGTACGGGAGTAAATTTCGGATACGCACACACAGTGCCGATAGCCACGAATTTCTGAACCCCCATCTTCCAAGACTCGTGCATCAACTGCACCCCCATCATCAGGTTATCGTAGAAGAATTCTGCAGGATGCTCTAGATTAGCTCCGATTCCACCTACATTCGCAGCAAGATGGATCACAAGGTCAGGGTTCGCATCCGCGAGCATTTTCTTGACATCATCTGCGTCAACGAGGTTGTAATCCTCGATGTGCGGGATGAAGACGTCTTCCACTCCTCTATCGCGCAAACCTTCCTGAACGTACGATCCCAGGAAACCTGCGCCACCTGTCACGCAGACACGTTTATCTGACCAGAATTGTTGGTTGAACATCGTTCGATTCATCTTTATCCTCTGACCTTCTCAAATGTGCGTTTATGAGACGATAAAATCGGCATTTCGGTAGCGAGGGGAATATGGATCCCGTATCAGTCCCGACGCAAGAAGGTTGATAACCTCATCAATTCCTTCCTGTACAGATATTCGCGCTTCAAATTTAAGCAGTTTGCGCGCCTTTGAAAAATCGACCGAGACATCACGCATATCCTCGTCGAAGTGAAGATCCTCAAATTGAATTGTTGTTTCGGGCAGAGCTTCTTGGATCATGCCGATGATCTCTTCCTTTTTGAAATTCAACTTATCCGAACCGAGATTAATGATCTCCCCTCCGACGTCCTCGATCGGGGCGTCCATCGCCTTGCGAATGCCACGGACTGTGTCACGGAGGTGTAGAAAGGACCTTGAGACATTTTTTTCGAAAATCTTCAATATTCCCTTATTGTAG
>JBGUDT010000142.1:0-1837 GCA_041821665.1 Anaerolineales bacterium | reverse complement strand
GTAGTATTCCAGATGCGCTCAATCACCTCAGAGACGACCATGGGCCAGTACCAATTAATAGGCATATAGTCATCGGGAATCCGATCAATACCGTCAAAGGTGCCCTTCCCCACACCGAAGTTGTGTTTGTTCCGCAACTTCACTCCTTGACCTTCGTGATGTCCGACAAGGTGAGATCGAATTCTATCCTGACCACTGAACCGGACACTCGACGATGCACAACGATCTATGTCTCGCGAGATTTCTCTTCGATCTCCCAATGGAGAGCGGGACGTACGGGCCCTCCTCTTGGTTCGGCCCAATGGCTCCCCGGCGAGCCGGTTCCATCCACGCTGAACGTAAGTGCAAGCTCATCGGTGAAGTAGGATTTCACTCGGAACGAACTGGCATTCACACCAATGACATAGGATGTCTCGTTTAGAAAATTGGCCGGGATTCGACACCTGCTGATGTATCGTCCCGGTTCTCGATCCGTCATCTGCTCAAATAACCGGGGATCATCCGTATCGAATGATGTGAGCACCGGATCCCCGCGGCTGGTAAATAGATAGATCCCCGTACGCAACCCCGTGATCGTCTCATTGAGCTCATACTCAAATTCAATTTCACACGGCTCCACCGATAAGATTCGATCTGCAACTTCTCCTCTGTGATCGAAAACCCTGAGTGCAATAGGTGAGAACGGATGAGCAGAAAGCGGGATTTCTTCCGCCTCCCACACCCGTTCTCCGGCGACGTGCAGGCCAGAGGTCATATAGAAATCGACCGCTTCCGGCGTGGGAGCCCAGAGCGCCATGGTTCCCTTATCAAGGACAAGGGTATCCATCGTGAGACGCATGATGGCGGACATATTATGGCTGACAAAAAGGACCGTACGGCCCTCCTGGGCGACATCACTCATCTTCCCAAGGCACTTCCGCTGGAATTCCGCATCGCCCACTGCAAGCACTTCATCCACCACAAGGATCTCGGGTTCGAGATGCGCAGCGACAGCGAACGCCAACCGAAGGTACATCCCACTCGAATAACGCTTGACCGGAGTATCGATAAATTTTTCCACTTCGGCGAATCCCACAATCTCATCGAATTTCCGATCGATCTCTCCACGCTTCATCCCCAGAATTGCCCCGTTCAAATAGATGTTTTCGCGTCCACTAAGCTCGACATGAAAACCCGTGCCAACTTCAAGCAGCGAGCCGACCCTCCCGCGGATTTCTGCGTATCCTTCTGTCGGATCTGTGACGCGAGAGAGAATTTTAAGCAAGGTGCTCTTTCCTGCCCCGTTCTTGCCAATAATGCCTAAGACATGTCCCTTCTTCAATTCGAATGACAGGTGTCGCAGCGCCCAGATCGTTTCGTAGGTTTGTTTGGTACTCCCGGAACGGATCCGTTCTACCGCCCCGACCATGCTGTCTCGGAGCGTTGCATAGCCGCTCGGAAGTGCGCCGATGCGGTATTGCTTTCCCAGATCCTCAACCTTGATTGCGATATCCGTCATGTCCTACACCAAATCTGCGAAGGTCTTTTCAGTGCGCCGAAAATAGTAGACACCAATAAGAACCAGAAGAAGGCATGAGATGATCGAGGCCGAAAGCATTTCTATGGACGGTTTTCCTGAACCAAGCATCGCCCAGCGGAAACCTTGAACTGCGCTCGCCATAGGGTTCAGCCCATACAGGAATTGCCAGATCCCTTCCGGGATAATTGTCGCCGAATAAGCCACAGGGGAGGCATACATCCACGCCTGCAAAAGGAACGGAATGACCTGAGCGACATCGCGGTACTTCACATTTAGTGCCCCCAGATACGAACCGGCTCCGAGTGACGAGAGAAGCGC
>JBGUDT010000141.1:0-1952 GCA_041821665.1 Anaerolineales bacterium | reverse complement strand
CCTTCCATGCGAACGTAGCACCATTTCCGATCTGTGAGCCAGGGCACGTAATCGCTTGGTCCTACGTGGATGTCCTCCGCAGGAAGTTCATAAGGCAGCTGACTCGTCACCGCACCCGTCTTCGAGATCTTCTTCGATTCGAGTCGATCGCGTTCGAGCATATTGTAAAAATCCATATTCCCGCCAAAATTCAGTTGATAGGTATGATCCAGAACAACGCCGCGGTCGACAAAAAGGGACGTCAGGACGCGATGCGTAATCGTGGCGCCGACTTGACTTTTTATATCATCACCGATGATTGGAAGGCCGCGTTCTTTAAAGCGACACGCCCAATAATCTGAGCTGGCGATAAACACAGGGATGCAATTAATGAAAGCGCAGCCGGCATCAAGGATCTGCTCGACATACCATTTCGTTGCCATCTCTGAGCCTACGGGCAGGTAGCTCACGACGACATCCGTTTTCGTTTCTTTCAATATCTTTAGGATATCGGCCGTCGGGCCGGGGGCTTTCTCCACAACCTGGGAGAGATATTTCCCGATGCCATCATGCGTCATTCCCCGTTGAACAGTCACGCCCGTTTTCGGTACATCCGAGAACTTTACGGTGTTATTCGGGTGGGCGAAGATCGCCTCACTCAAGTCCTTGTCGACTTTGCCGACGATAACGTCAAACGCCGCCGTGAACTCGATATCTCGAATGTGGTAACCACCAATGTCTACATGCATCAATCCCGGAATGTTGTCGTTCAACTTAGCGTCTTTGTAGTACTCGACACCCTGAACCAGGGATGAAGCACAGTTACCAACACCGATGATCGCTACTTTGACTTTCTTGCTCGATGGCATTTCATACGCCTCCAATGAAATTCATTACCACTATGCCGATCTGTAAATGGGAGAAAGGACTTGTTGTGTTTCTCCCACTCCACCTGCTATGCTACAATCGTACCTTACTCAAGGATATTCTATGTCTGAGCGTGTGGGTCAGATGAGTAAATCACAACGTCTTGAACGTTTGCTTGAGATCAACCGCACTATGTCGGCGACCCTCGATCTCATTCAATTATTAGATATGATAATCGATGTTGCCTGCGAACTCACACAGAGCGAGGTCGCATCCATACTCCTTTACGATTCTGGCGCCGGAGTATTACGTTTTGAAGCCTCTCCCGGCATGCACCGCGATGATTTACGTGAAATTAGTATACCGCTAGATTCGAGCGTTGCTGGCTGGATCTTCACCAACTCGAAACCCATGGTTATCCAGGACGCACACAGCGATCCTCGAGTTTACCGCCGCGTAGATGAGATACTCAATTATAAGACCCAATCCATTCTCGGTGTACCGCTCTCCGTGAAAACCGAAACGATCGGTGTGTTGGAGGCGGTAAACAAATTAGATAATGCGGATTATACCGAAGACGACCTGGAGGTGTTAGAGACGCTTGCAGCTCAAGCTGCAATAGCAATTGAGAATGTGCGCTTACTCGAAAGCATCCAGGAAACGAACGAAGAATTGAAGCGACTCGACCGTATGAAGTCTGATTTCATCGCCATCGCCTCTCATGAACTCCGCACCCCACTGGGTTTGATCCTCGGACACGCTACATTCTTACAGGAGTTCATCCCCCCTGACCACCAGGAGCAGATGGAGGTCATCATTCGCAGCGCGATGCGACTGAAGGCCATCATCGAAGATATGTCTGCCATCGCCCACAATGAGCAGGGACAATCTCGCGTTCGCAGAAACCCGTTTTCGGTCAGCAAGCTGGTTGAGGAAACGTTTAATCAATTCCGCGATTCTGCTAAAGAGAAACAGATCGAAATTGGTTTCGACATCCCCGAAGATGAAGCGTTAATCATGGACGGCGACCAGGAGAAAATCGAGGTCGCGCTTTCGAACCTGGTGGATAATGCACTCAACTACACCAATGCCGGTGGGCAGATCGG
>JBGUDT010000140.1:0-2153 GCA_041821665.1 Anaerolineales bacterium | reverse complement strand
CGGGAATTGGGTCTCTGACCCTCACCCCGCCCCGAAGGCAAATCAATATTCGTTTGTTTGTTAATTATAGTACAAATCCAATACCGTCATGTCATTTAGTCTTAGACAAACGTCATAACTCAAGGGTAGTTCTATCAATCGTTCAAATCCTCCATATCCCCCGTGGTCATAAACACCACTCGTTCCACAATATTCGTCACACGATCACCGATGCGTTCGAGATTATGCGAACACCAGAGTAAATAGGTGGCCCGTTCTACTCCATCTGGCCTTTCCGCCATAATTTCAACCAGTTCGTCAAAGATTGCTCTGTTGAGCAAATCCATCTCGTCATCACGGGTAGCGACTATGCGCGCTTTTTGAACATCTCGTGTGATGAACGAGTCCAGGCCATCGCGCAGCATTTCCCGAGCAAGTTGAGCCATGCGCGGCAAATCAATGAGGGGTTTTAACGGCGGCTCATCCCCCATCCTGATAACTGTCTTAGCTATCCCAGAGGCATGGTCCGCCATGCGCTCCATCTCTACAACGATGCTCATCGCTGCAATCACATCTCGTAAATCGCTCGCAGTCGGTTGCTGCGTCGCGATGAGCGTAAGACATGCTTCTTCAACTTTGAATCGAAGAGCATTAATCGTCTCGTCATGATCAATAACTTGTTGAGCCTGGATCTGGTCGCGTTCCTGAAGACTCTGCATCGAATCGGCAATCGCAGTTTCAACCAAGGATCCCATATTGATAATTTCGTTTTTAATGGCTGCAAATTCCCGATCATAAGTTGCTCTTAAGCTGCTCACCATGGAATCCTCCTTTTTGAAGCTCTTAGCCGACTCGCCCAGTGATATAAGCTTCTGTTCGTTCCTCTTTCGGGCGTGTAAAAATCACACTTGTGTCATCAAATTCTACCAACTCACCAAGCCAGAATAAACCTGTCTTCGCAGACACTCTTGCAGCTTGCTGCATGTTATGGGTCACAACGACAATAGTATAGTGCTTGACAAGTCGAGTCATTAGATTTTCAATCTCCAATGTCGCAATTGGATCGAGCGCAGAAGTGGGCTCATCCATTAAGATTACCTCTGGTTCAACCGCAATCACCCGGGCAATGCACAGCCTCTGCTGCTCCCCTAAAGATAATCCGAGAGCATCTTGATCCAATCGTTCCCCGACCTCATCCCATAAAACCGCTTCTTTCAGGGATCGCTCAACGACTGCCTCCAATTCCGAGCGGTTCTTCGTTAACCCCAACACTCGAGGACCATAGGCAACATTATCGAACACAGTTTGAGGAAATGGATTTGGTTTTTGAAAGACCATCCCCACTCTGCGGCGAAGATCCACAGGGTCTAAACCAGGCTGGTAGATATCTTCGCCATCAAGGAGCACTTGACCCTCAATCCGCGTGTCAGGAATCGGGTCATTCATCCTGTTAAGACAACGCAAGAAAGTGGATTTCCCGCAACCTGATGGTCCAATAAGAGCAGTAATTGCGAGCTCTTCAATATCAATCGAAATTGAACTCAACGCACGTACAGCGCCGTAATAAAAATTCAGATCTTCGACCTTAAATTTAAGGTCATGGTTTGAAGCTCCCATGATGTTGGATTGTACACCAGATAAGATATGGCTTGAACCTGATTTGAGGTTCTTTGCTAATACAGAGTATATCTGTTATGAAATGGCATAAGAAAGAATGGGCGCCGGATCGCGGATTGCTGGACTTGTGCCGGCGATCAAACTCGGACTCGTCTACAAAGGTCATTGGCGCCGAACCAACGCTCCCATAACGTGGCATTGATCCAAACGGGCGTTGGATTCAAGAACGGAAATTTAGCCGCATATCAACTTAAAACCCATACGCGGTCATTGGAAATTGAAGACCCGAGGTGAATCACCGCCCGACATGGCTGATCCATAACTTTTGACAATATCCCTCTTTATCCTGAAATCTTGAGGATTAACTTGGGGAAGGCGCCTAATCCACGTATAATTCCCGGGATGCGTTTTTCACACTCCTTCAAGGTGCTTTTCTCACGCTCACCGATTTTCCTGCTCCTCATCTTATCGGCATGCTGCCCTACAAATTCCTCATCAGGCGCCGACAGCGCAGTCATAGAAAACAAAGGCTCCGATACGATCGTTAATCTGGCCCT
>JBGUDT010000139.1:0-2283 GCA_041821665.1 Anaerolineales bacterium | reverse complement strand
TGGACGAGATGTGAAGCTCACACTGGATAAATCTGATGCGCAGATTGGCGACCCCGTACTACAGGTTGAAGAGCTTGAAGTCATGGATGATCGTGAGCAACTTGTCGTTGATAAGATCTCGTTTGATGTGCGTGCAGGTGAGATCCTGGGAATAGCAGGGGTTCAAGGAAATGGACAGACAGAACTCGTCGAGGTCCTCACGGGGATGCGGAAGTCTAACTCCGGCAGCGTCAAAATCCTGGGTGAGGAGGCGACTGGGGCAACCCCGCGTCAGGTGACCGAGATGGGCACAGCACATGTGCCGGAGGACCGTCAGCGCGATGGGTTGGTGCTGACTTTTACGGTGGCAGACAACCTTGTGCTCAATACTTACTATCAAGAACCCTTCACCAAAGGTGTCATCATGCAAGAGGCGGTGATACAGGAGGAATCCGAGAAACTTATTGAGCAATTTGATATTCGTACACCCAGTGCGTTTACGGAAGCGGGCTCTCTTTCGGGTGGAAACCAGCAAAAGGTGATCGTGGCAAGGGAGTTCTCGCGCCCGATCAAGTTGCTGGTCGCCTCACAACCTACGCGAGGATTAGATGTGGGTTCCATCGAATATATTCATGGCAGGATCCTCGAGAAACGCGATGGGGGAACGGCTGTCCTCCTCGTCTCGCCAGAACTTGATGAAATCATGCAGCTTTCCGACCGTATTGCTGTGATGTTCCGTGGGAAGATTATCGACATCGTCGATGCCGATAAAATTACCAAGGAAGATGTGGGCCTGTTGATGATGGGGGTTGCCTCAGACGAATCCGAAGAAGTCGTTGCCTGATAATTATAAAGTCCATAATCCATAAGAGGTATTGACTTGAACGAAGAAAAAAAATCCAAAATCGATGATGCGGGCCGGATTCTGATCGAGGAGCTCAATGCTGGCCCTTCTAAGGATCTGCCAAGATGGCGTCGCGTGGGGCAAACACTGCTGATCCCGGCGCTGGCAATTCTAACGGGTCTCATTCTGGGGGCTATTCTTGTCGTCGCATCTTCAGAATCTGTTTGGGCAGGTTGGGGTGAATCTCCCGCCGCCGGTTTTAGAGCCATGTTCGATGAGATCCGTATCGCGTATGGCGCTTTGTTCACGGGTTCATTTGGAAATCCTGCAAGGATGATCGCTGCCTTGCAAGGTGGCGACGCTTTGGAGATCCGCCGAGCCTTTAACCCCTTCCTGGAGGGCCTGGTCGCAAGCACGCCCTTTATCTTTGCAGGTCTTGCCGTGGCATTCGGTTTCAACGCGGGGCTCTTCAACATTGGCGCGGAAGGACAGCTCTTCATTGGCGCAACTTTTGCGGCCTGGGTCGGTTTCTCGTTCACGGGGCTTCCACCGATCATCCACATCCCCCTCTCCTTTCTTGCCGGCGCTTTAGGAGGTGCCATCTGGGGATTTATCCCAGGCTGGCTCAAAGCGAAAACGGGGGGTCATGAGGTCATCAACACCATCATGATGAACTTCATCGCTTTCAGGTTAGTGGAATGGTTGTTGCGTGGTCCGATGCAAAGACCAGAATCCTTCGTGCCCATCAGTCCCGATATTCAAGAGTCCGCCATGCTTCCCCGGTTCTTCGAATCTCCGATACGCTTCCATTTCGGATTTTTCGTTGCCTTGTTCATGGCTTGGGTGGTGTACTGGTACCTGTTCCGGACAAAGTGGGGTTTCGATCTTCGAACAGTTGGTGCGAACCCCAATGCGGCGAAATACGCCGGTATGAGCATCGTTACGGTGACTGTGCTGGCCATGTCGCTGTCCGGTGCGCTGGCGGGGATGGCGGGTTCGAACGAGGTCCTTGGGTTGAACCACAACCTCGCGCTCGCTTTCTCGTCGGGATATGGATTTGACAGCATCGCCGTCGCTTTACTTGGGAGGAGCCATCCGCTCGGGGTTGTCCTGGCAGCATTGTTATTCGGTTTTCTGCGGAGCGGTGCTACAAACATGCAGGTTGCTGCGGGTATTCCCGTGGACATCATCTCCGTCCTCCAGGCGTTCATCCTGGTCTTCATCGCAACGCCCGCCATCATACGCACAATATACAGGTTGAAGCAGCCTGTTGGATATCAAGAAGGCCGCTTCATGCGCGGATGGGGAGGAGATTGAGCCATGGCAACCACTACGATGGACCGAGACGTTCGCACTTCATCCCGCAGTACCAGGCAGATTGTCATCGGTGTTATTTTGCTCATCATCGCTTTCGCCATCTGGGCATTTTTCGGAAATCAAGTGGAATCAGGCGTGACGAC
>JBGUDT010000138.1:0-2312 GCA_041821665.1 Anaerolineales bacterium | reverse complement strand
TTTCAATTCCATTGAAGTTGATTGAACCTTCATCAAAGAAGTAAAAACCCGTGATGCAGTTGAAGAAGGTTGTTTTGCCCGCGCCATTAGGGCCAATCAGACTGACGAGCGAGCCTTCCGGCACTTCAAAGTCGAACTCGCTTACTGCAACCAGTCCACCGAATGTCTTTGTTACTTTCTTAGCTGATAATAGGGACATATCGGCAACCTCACTCCCGAGTCAGAGGTGCATGTGGGAGCTCTTGATCCACATGTAATCCCTCTTCTCCAGCATGCAATTCTCGTTTTCGGACGGCCGATGGCCAGAAGCCTTCGGGTTTGTAGAGCATCATCCCGATCAAGAGGGCGCCGTACATCAGCAGGCGAAACTCTTTAAACTCACGCAGTAGCTCTGGAAGACCTACAAGGATCAACGCGCCCACGACGACCCCCGGAAGGCTACCTATGCCGCCGATGATGATGATGCTCAACACGTTGATGGAGATCAACAAATTGAAGCTGTGTGGGAAGATGGAGGTGAGCTTGCTGGCAAATATTGCCCCGGCGAGTCCACCGAATGCAGCGCCGAAGGTGAAAGCAAGCAGCTTGATGTTCACCAGCCTGATCCCGACTGCTTCGGCGACATCTTCGTCCTCGCGGAGCGCCATCCATTGTCTGCCGAGGCGTGATTCGCTTAGGCGCCATGCAACGAAGGCGACGAGCAAACATCCGGCAAGGACGATGTAATACACCATCTCAGGTTTGACGAGAACGTTTCCAATAAAGACAGGTTTAGGAATCTTGAGGATACCCTGGGCGCCTCCGATGTAGGGTTTGAGCAGGTCGGAAAGGGCGAGAATTCGGATAATCTCACCAAATCCCAGGGTTACGATAGCGAGGTAGTCGCCGCGCATCCTCAGGACAGGAATACCCAGGAGAATGCCAAACAATGCGGCGACACCGACACAGATTGGGACTGCAGTCCAGAAGGTGAGACCTAAACCAAGGTCGCCTTCCGAAGTGAGCACGCCCATCATGTACGCACCGATGGCAAAAAAGGCCACATAACCGAGATCGAGCAATCCAGCAAAACCCACGACAATGTTGAGACCCAGCCCCATCAGGATGAAAATACCAACATTGTTGATAACTTCAGAAAGGTATGTCCCGAGCAATAGCGGCAAAGCCAGCAAGAAAACAAGCCCTCCAATATATGCTGATATCCTGAGTTTGCGTTGCTGCTCGGGCGTCATGCTCGAAGTCCGAGTCTTGACGGTGTCGAGGCGTTGGTCTATGAACCAAGATACTCCAGCGCCGATGACGAAGATGATGATGGCGGTGATGGGGGCCATCGCATTACCGCGGAAAAAGAATTTTGATATCGGGCTGCCGAAGAAATGGCGAACTCGCTCAACACCGATTTCAGATAACATGCCAAGTACAACCACCCATGCAAAGCCGGTGAGAATGTGTTTCCTGATATCCTCGCGAATAAGCGAGAAAGATGCCCCGACCAACCCGGATACGACCATGGCAGCAGCTAAAATTAAGATACCCGTTCCAGATTCCTGATTAAATGTCAGCATCTCGATGAGTGTGGGGGAGACGTTGGGTAGAAATTGGCGGACGTCAAAGTTGATTGCCAGCAGGACAAGAATAACCAGCGGGATCGCGCTTATAAAACCGACGATCAAACCGGAGAGTAAAACGGAGCTGACTTTTCGAGCTTCCTGTTGCGAAATAAGATAGCCCAGCAGAACTGTCGGTCCAAAGACAAGCAGGTAACCTACATTAAGACCTCCAGCGATGAGTTCTCGAGTACCAAATAGCTCGACCATGCCGATAGCACATAAGCAGAGTGATATGATGCCAGCGAGGAGCCCGTAGTTGAGGGATCTGCGGAGGTCTTCACGGGAAAAGTTAGCCATTAGTTCACTCCCTCACGCCTTCTGCTCGCTGAGCCGCTCGCCGAGGATGCCCTGCGGGCGGAAGAGCAAGATGAACACTAGGACCGTAAAGGCGATCACATCCTTAAGCTGATGAGCCGCTGGGATATTCAACCCTTCAAGGAACAATGCCGGGCCGATAGATTCGATCAAGCCCAAAACAAGTCCACCGAGGGCTGCTCCTGGGATGCTGCCAATTCCACCGAGGACAGCGGCGGTGAATGCTTTTATTCCTGGGATAAAGCCCATGAAGAAGTGGGATTGACGGAAGACAATGACATAGAGCAATCCCGCAATGCCGGCCATTGCTGCGCCAACAGCAAATGTAATAGAGATCGTTCGGTCTACGTCAATCCCCATCAGCGCCGCCACATCCTTGTTTTCTGC
>JBGUDT010000137.1:0-2536 GCA_041821665.1 Anaerolineales bacterium | reverse complement strand
CTTGCTTGCGAAGATGCGAACCGGGACGCGCATATCATCCCGATATGTGGCAGGGATTTCCCAGAGGAAATCCGACAAACGGCGAATATCTGACTTCTCCACCATGATGCGCCTCCTATACGTCGAAAACGATGGTAACTTCCAGGCCACCCTGGATTGGACGAATCGCAAGTTCGTTGAATGTCACGGCTTTGATGGGTTTGGCGATTGAGACGAGCGGCAGTTCCTCGATCGTCGCTTGCAGGGCTGTATCTCCGTCAATATGAATTCTTATGTCCTGGTAGGTTACTGATCGAATTTCCATCCCGAACAGCAGTTCTTCCAGCCAGGCTACTAATAAGGATTCTCTATCGATGGCTTCTATCTCGATTGTCCGAACTAATGGTTCGTGCTGGGCGGGTTGGGCATCCATGAGCTGCATCATGCCAACAGCCGCATTTTTAAAAAGGTCCGGAAGATCGATGCCCCAGACTCTGAGTGCCCAGTCTGCTGTATGTTCTACCTCTTCGAATGGCTGACGTTCCATGTCTTGAGTATAGTACGAAAAGGCCTCATAATCTTTAATGACAAACATGTATAATCGTCTCAATGGATGAGCAAACAAACGCGCTTCGAGATGCTCTACGTGCATCACTTGTAGATATCGCCCTGGAGAGTGTATCGGTAGAAACGCTCTCTGAAAAACTGGCAGATGAAATCTGGGCTGGGATTCGGAAAGATACGGCGGGCAACAAATATGCCCCCGATCAGTACACCTTAAGCCTTGATCCAGAAAGCTTTGCCCAATCCGTCCGTTCGTCTCAAAAGATGCAGGACCAGCTCCGAATGGGTTTGCAGGTAGCGCTAACCAGCATGGATATGGTTATTGCCCAAGACCCTCATTTCACTCTGGCAACAGACCCAACTCTATCTGCCGGCTCGATTCGAGTGATTGCATGGCATAGTCGTGATCCACTCAATCTGGTGGAAGAAGTTGTCGCACCAGTTATTGGTGACACGGATAAGCCCCCCACGGGTGCATTTCTCATCATCCAGGGTAAACGTCATTTTCGGCTGAAAAAGCATCTCATCACCATAGGTCGCCGATTGGACAGCGATCTCGTGCTCGACGATCAACATATCTCGCGCAAGCATGCCAGGTTGCTGGCACGTCACGGGAAGTTTGTCCTTATTGATGAAAGTTCGACTGCTGGTACTCGAGTTAATGGACAACTGATCGATGAGCAAACGCTGAAACCCGGTGACGTTATAACGATAGCCAAAATCGACCTCATTTATGGGGAAGGTCCCGAAGGTCCTCCTGACATCACTCCACCATACAGACCCACAGATAGGCCGACGGATCGCGATCAGATCACGCCGTTGGGATTGAAATTGAAATATGAAGATAACACTGCGGTCTTGGGTAAAAAGGGGAAGAAAGATTCAACTGAGACGTAGTACATCCAAAGTTTCACACCAGCGGTATAATTTGAGCTTCCATGGCACATCAAATTGATCAAATAGAGAATCATTTGGAAAGTTTTTTCGAGGGCACCCTTAACCGTCTCGTCGGTTTAGAGATGTCTCCGTCGGATGTCGCCATCAAGCTGTCTCGGGCGATGAGTGACGGCGTTCGCCGAAACGAGGAGGGGGGTGCGTTTGCACCCGATAAATATGCGATTACATTCCATCCAAAAGATGCCGAAGATCTGCTGAAAGACGCGCCCGATCTGCACCAGGCTCTGGCGAAACGATTGCTGGAGGCCGCCAGAATATCCGGTTATATGGTTTTTAGCGAACCCATCGTAACGGTCGCTGCAGATCCGACGCTCTCGCGTCACGAGGTCAGGGTAATCGCATGGCACAGCACCAGCCCACTCGAGTTTACGCAGGAGATGGCACGGGATGTCAATCAAGATCCAGCCAAACTGCCGAAAGGGGCCTATCTCATTGTTGATGGAAACCGGCATTTCCCCTTAGACCGTTACACCATCAATATCGGCCGCCGTCTTGATAATCAACTCATCCTCGATGACCCACGAGTATCGCGGACCCATGCACAGATCCGAGTTCGTGAAAGCCGCTTCGTGCTTTTCGATGTGGGTTCAGCCGCGGGGGTGCACGTGAATGGAAGGTCGGTTAATCAACACTTATTGCAGCCGGGGGATGTGATAGACATTTCGGGTATCCGATTGGTTTACGGTGAGGATCCGGGTGGACCTCCAGACGAGACACCAGCATATTCGCCACCATTTCCTCCAAAACCTGCTGGCGATCAGCGAACTCGTACGATTCATAAAAAAACAGAATCTGAGAAATGACCCCATCTGTCCTTATGCTGATATTCAGGGTCTTGATGGCCCTGACTCTCTATGCATTCCTTGCCCTTATCCTTGTGGCGCTCTGGCGTGACCTCCGCAGTGTTACCGATCGAGGAGCAAACGTCCCAGAAACCTACTTGATCGAAGAAGAACCTCCAGGAGACTCGCTTAATATACGCATAGGGGCGTTAAATTTAATCGGCCGTGCCGTGGATTGCACGATTCGCCTCACC
>JBGUDT010000136.1:0-2719 GCA_041821665.1 Anaerolineales bacterium | reverse complement strand
GGATGCAGCGCTGCGGGCATAACATCCTTGATTAAGCTGGAACGATCCTCTGTGAAGACGGCCTTTCCGGTGGATAGTGCTGTTGAATACACTTCCGCGCTGTTGGGATCGAAGGTGTACCCGGCAATTTCAAACCCCGTCAGCTTTTTCAGGGAAGTCTCAAGCGTTTGACTGACGGAACGGGTTTGAACCTGAAGTTGCCCATCTGGGGTGAGGAGCGATACGGTGCCTCGGAGCTTCAAGCGCCGCAGTTCTTCCGCTACTGCTCGAATCACGTCTCGTTCATCTGAGGATGCCTTGCGTGCGACGCCAGCCGCGACGCTGAGCGCGGAGACCCAGATCATATCTGCTTCGGGTCGGCCTTTTTCCTTTGCTGGCAAGGGGAGCACCTCAGAAGCTCAAATCACGGGTTAGTGTATCACGATTGATTTAACCATACTCGGAGCCGATCAGTGTTCATATGCATTAACATAACTAGAGGTAGCCATTGTCGCGATACCATTGATGCGCTTCCTGAATGGCATTACGGATGGGTTGCGGATCTGGGAGCGAGAATGTATTACGGGCTTTGTTGGTGTCATAGTAGAAGAATTGACCAGCCATTCTTAAGATATGCCCGCGGATGGGGAACCCTGTGGTTCGATTTAGAAGATCAGCGATCGCACTCATGTGCCTAAGCGTGCTTCCCGAAATGTTCCAACGAGGCCGCGATCTTCCGACCACGTCCGAAATCAAGTAGAGTAGGGTACGGACAGAAATATTCTCCCCCCCAAGGATGTAGCGTTCACCGCATACTCCGTTATCAATCGCGTCGACATGCCCCGTAATCACATCGTCAATATGAACAACGTTGAGTCCACCTGGTGGAACGGGCGGGATCCATCCCCGGGACATGTACCTGACAATGGCGCTCGATACCAGATTCTTGTCCCCAGCACCGATTACTGCGGAAGGATTCAAGATTACAGCATCGTGACCCATCCGTGCATATTGACGGACTTCTTCCTCTGCGAGGTGTTTTGCATATCCATAGGGCCATTGCTTTGGGTCATAGTTCCATGTGTGTTCTTCCGTCATCAAGGGAACCGTTTCCTGATCGATCTCAAGTTTAGGAGCACCGAGCGCTGCGACGGAGGATGTGTATATCACGCGCTTTACCTTTGAAGAAAGCGCCGCGGCTAATACGTTCTTCGTACCCGTGATGTGACTCGCGGCCATCTCTTCGGGATCCTTCCATCCGCCGACATGCGCCGCGCAATGATACACAACATCGACATCCTTCATGGCAGTATGAAGGGAGGGTGGATCAAATAGATCGCCTTGTACATGTTTTATGGGGAGATCCTGGAGCAGGATCATCGAGCTAGCCGGACGGTGAAAGGCAGCCACATCATAGCCGGAATCATGCAATCTCCTGCATAGGTGTGAGCCGATAAAACCCGTGGCACCCGTGACGAGTATTCGCATCAGGCTATGAACCGTTTAAGCGTCCTCCAGCTGTTAAACCTCACCTTAAAGAATTCTACCACCCATCATCTGGATGACTTGATGTGCCCGGTGTGCCAGGCGGAGTATGCGCATAATGCTGTCTTTGTGTTTTGCGTTATCGAATTATGAGACATAGGACTGCAAGTAGAGAGTTCCCGAATCATGATCTTGATTTTCTTTACAATAAACCGCCCAATGGGTAGACTCCAGGAAGAATTTTCAAGGACGAGATGAACATGAGCTTAATTTCAAACTGGAAAGAAGTACTCGACACGGCAAACCTGTCTCCAGACAAGGAAATGGATGTGGTCAGCAAGTGGCTGATTATTACGCGCGCGGCTGTGTTTTCAATGACGGCGACCTCGGGGCTCATTGGCGGGCTGCTTGCGGCGACGTTTGTGGACAACCCGAACTGGCTGAACTTTGCGCTCGCAATTGTTGGTCTGGTCCTGGCACACGCCTCGAATAATATGATCAACGATTACTTCGATCTCGAGGGGGGCGTCGATACGGATGAATACGCCCGGGCTCTTTACGCACCCCACCCAATCCTGGGCGGCCTGATTTCGAAGGGTGGCTTGCAAAGAGCAATCCTGCTGGTGAATTTCCTTGATGCGCTGATCCTCGCATATTTTGTGATCACTGTCGGATGGCCCGTACTCGTATTTGCCCTCGCAGGCCTCTTCATCAGCGTGTTCTATGTCGCACCTCCGATCAGGCTCAAGCACATCGGTTTGGGCGAACTCGGTGTTTTCATCGTCTGGGGTCCATTGATGATTGGCGGATCCTACTACGTCACTGCAGGGGAGCTCCCTACCACGGGTGTCTGGCTGGCATCGATCCCCTACGCCCTGATTGTGACTACGGTCTTAATCGGGAAGCATATCGACAAACTCGATGTCGACCGGGAGAAGGGGATTCGCACATTACCTGTCGTTATCGGTGAGAAAACATCGCTGCGGTTGAATCAAGCCCTGATGGTAAGCTACTATCTCGTCGTCCTTGCCCTGGTACTTTCAGGGACGCTGGGTGTGTGGGTTCTTCTCGTCGGATTGGCGATACCACGGTTGGTGCGTGTGTTGAAAATCTACAATGAACCCAAGCCTGAGGAACCCCCGCCTGATTATCCTGTCTGGCCGCTTTGGTTTGTCTCGGCATCTTTCTTCCATAACAAACTGGCCGGCGGCTTGTTCGTGTTGGGTTTGATCCTGAATCTCATCTTTCCTTTCAC
>JBGUDT010000135.1:0-2723 GCA_041821665.1 Anaerolineales bacterium | reverse complement strand
GTATGCTTACAAGGTATGAGCCGATATAACCCGCACCTCCGCTGATGACAACATGTCTTTTTTCGTCGTGTTTTTGGTTTCCCATAGCTACGCTCTGAATTTGATCGAGAATAGAGTCGTCCTCTCGAGTCCTAAGGTAATACCAAGCACTCACGTACGTCATACAATCGACGGTGGATCAAGCCATCCGATCCGTTCTCAATCCCGTCGATCAAACGAACACATGGATCGGAAAATGCTGACCTCTCTGCTGGGTCCATTGAATCCCACCATGAATCACTTACGTAGACATATGAATAACCGCTCTCTGCATACTGATGTGGTGAGACATTCTCTATGAGATCCATTCTTTCTGGCAGATCTTCGTATGATTTATCAACCGAGCGCGTAAGCCTACCCGTGATTGCCACCGCTCTCCACGGATGTGTGTCCAAGATTTCCGCCTCCGGACTCAAGGCATCCCAATATTTCCTGGCCATCAATGCATCCGCCGGTTCAAGTTCATCAGGCAGCACGGCATATGGGATTGCACTAATGAGTGAACCGAACACAATGATCCCACCAAAAGTTGCCACCACAGCCCAACTCACGATTGCGGCACGCAATGCCTCTGAGCGAGTCCCCCGCCAGATCTGCAGCATGATAGGCACAGCAAGCAAGATCCAGATTAGGAGTGAATATAGAGAAAATCGGGTCACATCTCGATCGAAGGTATAGCGCAACACCATGGGTACGATAAAACCAACGATCGACGCTAGAACCAAGCTTGCAAGTACAAATTTTCCTTGTTTTAACCAGCGGCCTGCTCTCCATATGACAAGCGGCGCGGCGATCAGTGCAGCTCCTATTTCGAACACTGCCACAAGAAATTCTAAGGGTTGATTGAAATGGAGCTCACCCAGATGTGCCGATACAATCGCCGGAGGCCACCTGAACCCGAAATCTGCGATGCCCACATTTGTGCCAGCCGAGGAGCTCCTGAATAAATCCATCACCATCGCTGTTATTGTTCCACCCTGGAGAAGGACAAAAGGAACAGAAATGATTAAAGCAAGAATCACATATCGAAAGGTGTTCTTCCAGGATCTATCCCGTTTCCAAGCTCTCGTAAAGACAGCCACACCGATGATGCCCACACAGATAAGTACGAATACCGCTTCCGCGCTTAAAGCGAGTACAGCAAACAGGATGACCGCGATATACGTACCTTTCCACCCCGGACGTTGCTGAGGAAAGAGCAAGATCATCAACATCAAGATCAAGCGCATCAAAGCCCCAGGACCCGCCTGGACTCCCAGGATGAACGGCTGAAGAATTCCGTTCAGGTAACTAAATATTAGAGGTGTTGGAGGACCACCTGCAATGCCCCATGGTTGAGACAGTTGAGCGAAGAGTGTTGGACCATTAATGAGATCTTGACCCCAGAGACTAATATTATCCGCTGCACCGAACCACACACTCTGGGGAATCGTCTGGAGCCCCCATCTCGCTCCAGAGGCGAATGTGAAGATGAAAGCGAATATCACCCCGCCGACTTTTTTATGTGTGAGTCTCCATCCAACGATGTAAGAGAGCCCGATCGTCAATGCGCCAACGATCGCCTTACTGACATCAAAAGCGCTCCAGGGCAGGAACCCTCCTAGACGCATGAGACTTGCCCCGACGAGCTGAAAACCATAGTGGTATGCAAAACTCAACTCAGAATTCATATAAAAGTGGGGGGGTATGTCTCCAGCAGCCATGAGAGAAATAATCGACACGTTTTTTCGATCGTCGAATATGCTCACGCCTCTCGCCATTAATGCTATGAGCACTGCGATGGCACCGAGTGCAAGGAGGGTTCTCCACCAATGTAGATCTCTAAGATCAATGATGGTCTGGCTGCTACCTCGCCATATCAAAATTCCAGAGATAAACACGAAAACTGCAGATAACCAGAACGCTACAGTAGGGGGAATGACATGACCAAGAATGTTTGCGAAAAACAAATACAACACCAAGCCAATCGCCCCTCCAGTGATTAGGCGCTCGCGAGGTCTCAGCTTGTACGCATGGGAGGAGATTAACCATCCGCCGAGTTGAATCAGGAGTGCGAACGGAATGATTAATAACCACGTATATGGTTCTCCCTCACGGAACCAGTACATAATCTCTTACTACTCCTGTTTTACGCGTCCCGAACGCCAGGGTACGTGGTATTGGATAGGTTTTTTTCTAACGGTGCCTTTCTCGATGTCATCTACGCACAAACCTAGACTAATATTGAACGATCTCCATCATTGAATTCTATGAATGATTCATTCGCTTGTGTTATTCAGCAGGACGAGGTCTCGCCCAGTAACCTTGAGGCATAATGCTCCATCATCGTGACCATCCTCCACGAGGACAAATCCCTGTTCGATACTCGTCAATCTACAGATGTCGGCAATATCCCCGTCGCCCAGAATTCTGATAGAAGTGTTTCCCTGCTTACGGGCTTCATTCAACACCTTGCGAGCCTGTTCGCGAGTATCCCGATACAGCGCCATCGATTGCTCCACATATGCCACAGTTAGTTTCGCCCTGAGCGCAACACCCTCCGGGGTGATCATGTAGCGAAGTTTCTTCCGCTCCGCCCGTTTTACTTTGACATAACCTTTCGCGACCAATCGTTTCAGATGCCAGTTCACCGTCCCTACCGCAACGCCGAGACGTGCGGCCATGTTGGCTTGAGTTGTGTCGGG
>JBGUDT010000134.1:841-2764 GCA_041821665.1 Anaerolineales bacterium | reverse complement strand
GGCAACATTGGCGATCTTAATAGAGGTCGCACAGAAATAATGGTCTTAGACACACGGACCAGAAATGCACCTTGAAAACTTATCCATGTCAGAGCACATGAGATAAATAGATGCCAAGAATTTAGAGATGCTTTTGATAGAAGAATTGAGTCCCCTCTCCAATGATTATTCTGGATTTTCGGTGCAGTTTCGGTGCAAACCCTGTGGAGACAATAGACTCAATAGACTGTGTAGACACATTGGAAACAATGGAATCTATGGATTCGTATGACACTTCTCTTACACAGAAGAGGTCGCATGGTTCCTCGGATAAAGAACATCCGGTCCTGTTCCGCCCACTCTATAAGGGACTCCCCTTTTGGAAAAGCCCACACGGAATAACCTGAAGCTCCCTGGTTCCCCACGTTTCGCTCTGGACAGGCTCCCCTACACTTATGTTCCGGGGATTACGGAATCCGAAGAGTGCTACATTTAATCGAGATATCTCGGAGAGAACATAATCATATCCCTGTGTTTTGGAATCCGTTTGCTGGCTCAGAGTTGCACATAGTAGTTGAATCCACGCTTTAATTAATCCCTATTTGGTCAACTGGTTGGTGCGAGGATTCAAGAGGGCTGGCCGGTTTCGGGAATGGGGTCCCTGAGCTTCGGTGGTGTCGCCCACAGTCCGGCGACCGCCAACACGGCTAACACGACCGCGGCCACGATCAAAGCGGATCGAAAATCCCCGGAGCGATCGAAAGCCAAGCCCATGAGGAAGGGACCGACGCTGCTGCCGGCCACGACCGCTGTGAACACGCTGCCGCGGATTTTCCCTAGATGGGTACGCCCAAAATACCGCACCCAGACTGTGTTGGACAGGCCGCGAAACAACCCTAGTCCAATACCCAGTAAAAGCGTATAGGACAGTATGGCTGCATTTGGAGGCAAGAGAATCAGAGCGCCGACCGCGACCGAAAAAAGGCCCAGCGCTCCAAACGACAACCAATTCAGAGCGACGCGATCGGCCAAGGCGCCGCCCAGGATCATGAAGATCGCCGAACCGATCATTAGGAGCGAGAACATCCCCGCCGCAGACTCTTCGGATAAGCCCAACTCGGTGAAGATCGGGAGCAGGTTGAAGGTGATTGCTGTGACGATGGCTGACCAAGCGATCCGGCTCGAGACCAAGATCCAATAGGCTCGGGAACGCATGGCCTCCTTCAGAGTGAAGTCTTTTTCGGACGCCGATTCGCGCAGCTCGGTATTCACCGCTGCCTGCGGGGCATTGGCTCCTTCGACTTCCTCGCCGATGTCTTCGGGGCGTCCGACGTAGATGAAAAGCGCGACCGGCAACATAACGCCCAGCACGATCGCACCGGCGAGAATGTAGGTACCTCGCCACCCGACCAGCTTGATGACCGCTAAGACGCTGATGGGAATGATGCCGATCATCAGGCTAACGACGACGTTTTTGATTCCCGATACCCTGCCCAAGCGCTCGCGAAACCACATAGGCAGCATGTTGGTGGAGAGCAGTTCCAGGGCACCCTGGCCGAACGTGCGCAGGAAGAAAAAGGCCATGGCCAGCATGAGCAGGCTGTTCGCCTGGGCGATGAAGACGCAAGCTAGACTTAAAAGCACAACTACCAGGATCAGCATACGGCGGATGCCTACCCGATCCGACCAGTAGCCGATGTAGGGCTGGGGAATAGACGCCAGGACAGTGCCCAGCATATACGCGCCGGTGAGCTGGGTCAGGCTCAGGCCGAGCGCTTCACGTAAAGAGGGATTGAAGATCGACACCATATATGTCTGACCGGGGCTGGTGGCGAAAGAGCCTAGGATTGACACCGGAACGATGAGCCAACCGTAATAGAAGTGAAGTCTCTTGGCTAACCAATGTGATTTCGTTGAGGGCAGGGTTGTTGAGACCATAAGTGT
>JBGUDT010000134.1:0-777 GCA_041821665.1 Anaerolineales bacterium | reverse complement strand
GTGCATAGCACTTCTCTTACACAGAAGAGGTCGCATGGTTCATCGGATAAAGAACATCCGGTCCTGTTCCGCCCACTGACCTTCAATCCGCTAAGGGCAAAAGGAATGTGAAGTAGACTTGAGCAACGCTTAATTCTCTTTATTTTACTTTGTTATCAGGTTTCGAGAACGTCCCTTTCCGCCGACTAGAAGATGATAAAAAGCTGAAAGCGATTTTTTAAGGTCAAGTAACGCTGCAACTCTCCACTATTCTCGACAATTTCCCGGGTTCTCAACTTCAATCGGAAAATATGTGTTTTTGCGGGTTTCGATCTCTAAGTGTTCGCCAGTAGAATATATCTGAAACCCAAATCGCGAGATTATCTTGAAGGAGTGGTCATGAACCGCAATGAAGCCAGCAACCGTGTATTTTTCCTGATCGTATTTCTAATTTTAATCGTCTTAGCCTACTTCATCCTTAAGCCTTTCTTGAACATCATCATCCTGGCGTTAATATCCATTATCGTACTCAAGCCGCTTTATGCGCGGATGCTTCATGTAGGCATCGTTAATGAACGACCCCGGCTGGCCTCTTCGCTTACGTTGCTTCTGGTATTTGTGCTCATCGTCGTCCCTGTCTATTTCCTTGGAAAAGCCATGGTTGGTCAACTTTCAATCTTTGTTGAATCGATCGATCTATCAGCTATTGAGAGTCTTAAGCTTGGTAATACTGTCGAGACACTGGTATTCGATGCACAGGATACAGTTGAGTCGAACACAATCGTGGTAGTACAGGCC
>JBGUDT010000133.1:0-2970 GCA_041821665.1 Anaerolineales bacterium | reverse complement strand
CAGGAGCGCTCGCAGCTCACCACCGTGCTTGAGACTACCCCGGATGCCGTCATCTTAATCGATCACGACGATCGTCTCACCCTGGCAAATCCAGCAGCCGAGGTGGTCCTGCAAAGTTCGGCGGAACAAGCTCGAAACAAGAACGTCGATGAGGTTATCTCGTCTCCTGAACTACTGGAATTAATCCTCGTTCGGGGTTCTGATCCACGCACTGTGGAAATCCAGCTGGAGGATGGTAGGGTCCTCTTTGCATCAGTATCTGATATTCAATCCGATCAGGACGATGATTATGGTCGAGTTTGCGTATTGTGGGATATCACACATTACAAGAAGCTGGACATGCTGAAATCTGAGTTTGTCTCCACGGTGAGCCACGATCTTCGCGCGCCGCTAACGCTCATGCGTGGGTATGCTACGATGCTCACTATGATTGGGACGATGAATGACCAACAGAAGGAGTTTGTCAGCAAGATCCTTTCGAGTGCTGATAAGATGGGAACCCTGATTGACAACTTACTGGACCTGGGACGGATCGAAGCGGGGTTGGGTTTAAATCTTGAGAAGGTTCAAGTAGCATTTATTATTAATGATGTCATCGAGGCTTTTCGTCCGCAGGCAGTCAACAAACAAATCACGCTCGACATCGAGCTAGATCATGATCTCGAACCAATAGAAGTTGATGTTACGCTATTCCGTCAGGCCATGGCAAATTTGGTGGATAATGCGCTCAAATATACATCTGGCGGGGGGAATGTTGTGATACGCGCAAACCAGGCGAGAGGCGATCAACATATCAGCGTGACAGACGATGGGTTAGGTATTGCGACGACGGATCAAGCGAGATTATTCGAGAAATTTTATCGGGCAAGACGGAAAGAATCGCTGAGTATCAAAGGCACAGGGCTCGGGTTGGCGATTGTAAAATCCATCGCCGAGCAGCATGGTGGCAGCGTCACCCTGGAGAGTAAGTTGGGTGTGGGCAGCACCTTCACGATCACAATCCCTATCAATCAACCCGAAGAGGTGGCCTCGGATAGTGGTCGGGTGGGGGTATTGGGGGATGATTGACGAGAGGAAGATTGTTTTGCTATAATCCTCTCAACAAATGAATAGTGCAATCACTGGGAGGAGTAGGCTGCCGGGCACTAAATAGAGACGGAGTGGCCATAGGCTGGAAGCCCCCTACGGAAGCAGCAGTTGAATGTCGCCCAGGACGAACGCTGAAGAAACCAGAAAGCTTGGGATTAGAACGGCGCGGGTGAGCCCGTTACAGCGAAACCCTGAGATTAGCAGGGTTGTGAGTGTGCCAGGTCGGTAACGTCTGGTGAATTGAGGTGGTTTCGCGGAGGAGCATTCCTTCGTCCTCGTTGACGGAGGATTTTTTTTATTAACGATTGTTCACCAGGTTGTGTGCAGGAAATTTGGGCAGGGTCTTTAGGGAGGCTTACAGATGGCGGATTATGAACTTTCAAAAACCTATGATTTCCACAGTGTGGAGAATCGTCTTTACGAGTGGTGGGAGAGCAGCGGCTATTTCCGCCCTCAGATCGATCCTGATCAGAGACCATTCGTAATCTCCATACCTCCACCAAATGTTACGGGTGAGTTACACCTTGGTCATGCCATGTTTGTCGCCATGGAAGATTTGATGATCCGCCATAGCAGAATGAAGGGCGTGCCCACGCTCTGGGTGCCCGGCTCGGATCACGCAGGAATCGCGACGCAGCTTGTGGTTGAACGCGCTCTTGAAGAAGAAGGTACGAGCCGTGATGAGATCGGCAGGGAAGCATTCGTCCGTAGAACCTGGGCATGGAAAGAAGAATTTGGTGGGATCATCACTCAGCAATTACGCCGTCTTGGCGCTTCCTGCGATTGGGAGAGAGAACGCTTCACATTGGATAATGGGCTTTCTCAGGCTGTTAGGGAAGCATTCGTTCGTCTCTATGAGAAGGATTTGATCTACCGAGGATCGTATCTGATTAATTGGTCCCCAGGATTGCAGACGGCTGTCAGCGATCTTGAAGTGGAGTACGCTGAAGAGCAAGGTCAACTTTATTTCTTCAAATACAGGATTATGGATTCGGACGAATATATTCCTGTCGCAACGACTCGCCCGGAGACAATCCTGGGCGATACGGCCGTCGCCGTCCACCCTGAGGATGATCGCTATAAGCACTTGGTGGGTCAAACATGTTTGGTGCCAGTTCTCGATCGTCAGATCCCCGTCATCGCAGATGAATATGTCGATCGGGAGTTCGGGACCGGTGCACTCAAAATCACACCAGGTCATGACCCGGCAGATTATGAGATAGGCCAACGTCATGGATTAGAGATTATCAATATCCTTAATCCAGATGCCACGATGAATGCTGCAGCAGGACCTTATGTAGATCTGGATCGATTTGAGTGTAGGGACCGACTGTGGTCGGATATGGAAAAGCTCGAGCTTACAGTGAAGCAAGAGCCATATACGCTCCAGGTCCCAAGGACTCAGCGAGGAGGGGAGATTGTTGAGCCACTGGTCTCTACGCAGTGGTTTGTACGCATGGAACCTCTGGCAAAACATGCGCTTGAGGCGGTCAGGGATGGGAAGATCTTAATTGTCCCGAATCGATTCATCAAGGTTTACTACAACTGGCTTGAAAATATTCGAGATTGGTGTTTGTCAAGACAGCTGTGGTGGGGTCACCGGATTCCAGCTTGGCACTGCTCGGATTGTGGCGAGATAACGGTAGCTCGGGAAGATCCAGATGAATGCAAGCATTGTGGATCAGCACAGATCGAACAAGATCCCGATGTGCTGGATACCTGGTTTTCCTCCGGATTGTGGCCATTCTCGACGCTTGGTTGGCCGGAAGAGACGGATGATTACAAATATTTTTATCCGACGCAAATGATGGAGACTGGTTATGACATCCTCTTCTTCTGGGTAGCGAGGATGATCATGATGGGGTTGGAGTTCACCGGTGT
>JBGUDT010000132.1:0-3002 GCA_041821665.1 Anaerolineales bacterium | reverse complement strand
CAGCAGTCCTGGGATCACTGGCACCGGCGTTTTACACCCGTACTCGCTTGGGATACTACGATACGGATTGGGCGACATTGTTTCTTCCGTTGATGATCAGCTGGCTCATGGCGGTGTGGATCCAACCACGCTTGCGCATGCCAAAGCATACTACGGACGATGAAGCGACGGTACGGTTTGAGCTCCAAAAATCCATCATCATCGTCCTGGTTGTTGCGATCGGTACCCCCTGGCATAGCTTTATCGCTCTCTATCTCACATCACTCCTATGGATTGCCGCCGTCTTTGTCGCCTTGTTCGGGCGCAAGGATACGAAGGGCTCATCTTTTACTGTCTTGCTCGCAATTGCCCTCACAGTAGGGTTGGGGTGGTGGGGAGCGATCCTGGCATTCGTTATCTTGTGGGCTAGACATCGAATCCCCCCCATCTTTACACGCAAATGGGCAACGCGACTTGCGCAGGGGATTCTCCTTGTACTCCTGCTCATCCTCACCTGGAACCAGTTTGAGGGCTATCTAGCGACCACGCTATCGACGTATGCAGCCTCGTTCGTACAAGACCTTCCAGGGACCGGTTTGAATACGTCCTTTGCATATCCTGATCTCGTCGCATCCTTGCGCGAAACCCAGACCATGACCATTTCAAATATCCTTAAAGGTGCCGGGTTCCTCCTATGGCTTGGTATCCTGGGGGTTATTGGCTACGTCATCCTGCTGTGGAAGAAACCAATCACGTTCTTCCTGCTTCCGCTCTTGCTGCTTGGCCTCGCATCCACCCAGCTCGGAGCGCGATTTGCCATGTTCGCAGCCCCCGTGGTTTTCCTAGGGTTGTTTGTACCTCTGGATTGGGGGTCTGCCCTCGTGAGCCAGAAATTTGGCTGGGGGAAAAGGTGGCGAGGTGTCATCGCTGTTTCAGGTCTCGTCGTTGTCATACCCTGGATCTATCTCACCTACGTCAGGGTCCCAATCGAGTCAGCTATCAGTAAGGGTCATGCTGAGGTATTACAAGAACTTAATGAAATTACTGAGCCAGAAAGCCTGGTATGGACCTGGTGGGATTATGGGTACGCGACCCAATACTTCACCGGCTTGGAAACGTTTTCAGATGGTGGAAGGAACAGGGGCGAGTATCTTTTCACGCTCGGGCATGTCTTCGGAACATCTGACCCGAGCCATTCTGCCGGGATGGTCCGTTTCGCGACCGAGAAGGATCATCAGCCGTGGACGGTGTGGGAATCATGGGATGATGCCCAGATGAGGTCGTGGCTTGAAGACCTGAACAGGGAAGAAGCGAGCACTTCCTCCATACCTCCACAATACATCGTCCTCCAGTGGGATGCCCTCCAGTTTCTTCCCTGGATCCAATATTTTGGCAGCTGGGACTTTACGGATGAGGAAGGCCAGGCGAGCAGGGTGGTCGAGGTGCGGTATCCGGAAGAACTGGATTTGAATACGGGGGCGTTTGTCATGGAAGGGGAAGGCGAGGGCTTTGTCGTCACTGTGGATATCCTCGATGAACATAGCCTGCAGCATTATGCATATCCAGAAAACGCAGGGGGTCCGCATCTACTATTGGATTCAGCTTCATCCGAGGTGTTATTGCTTGATGAGGCGGCCTACAATTCGATCCTTGTACAGCTACTCATCTCTGATCCGACGGGAGCCGGGTTTGCAGAACCCTACGAGCTTGTGATCGATGCGTTCCCAACGGTGCGCGTCTTTCGTCTTGACTGATATCAGAACAGCCTGGGATCCGAAGTAAAGGTTTCATCACAAAATTGAAGGTGTCATAAACCAGCATCAACCCTGATTTTGAGAGGAAGCTACCCGAATATCTTTACTAGCACTATAGGGCAGGTTGCGGGAAAGGTCATTTCGCACAACAATATAACGAGATTGCTCAGTGAAGACTGTCACAAAGTGATGCTGAAGTCCGTTACAGGGGTGAATTTGTAGTTTAATCAATAGGCTGGATCGTTATCTCATCGCAGCACCTCAGGAGGAGAAGATGAAAAAAACTTTGTTTGTATTGATCTTTCTTGGTTTAAGTATCCTGGCGATTTCTGCATGTGCTCCGACACCCTGTTCTCCTGTACTTCAGTACGGACCTGTCTTGGACTCGCCTCCACATGATTCTATCGTCAGTGATTTGAGACCTGTTCTGACCTGGATCGATGAAGAGGAATGTCCACCGGATGAATTTATCATCAACATGGCGCAGAACGGGACCAATGGAACGATCACGACGCTTCCATTTGGCGGAGCAACGGGAAGCTATGTAACGAGCTGGTCCCCATCGGTGGATCTTGAGGTGGGGGTGGCCTATCTCTGGGATGTAACCGCAAAGAATGCGACGAAAACATCATATCCTTCCGACCAATGGCAATTCATCGTAGGGGATGCATGCGATTCGCTCTCGCTCGTCGCTCCGACTAACGAGCTCCCGGTTGATGGAGGCACGGTCACGATGGCAGATCCCACTTACACATGGGGTTATGCCGACCCGACCTGTACGCCAAGCGGGTATCATCTCCAGGTCTCTTCCACTGCGGATTTCAGTGTCCTCGAGGTCGACGTGACGGATGATAATAATCCCTTCAAAGCCTGGACTACGGGGATCCTCCTGAGCGACTGCACGGATTTCTACTGGCGTGTGGCTGCAGTTGATGGCGTGGATGAGGGCCCATGGTCTACCGTGTCCGAGTTCAGCACCGATCTCGCCGGCGTATGTTTGTGTGATCCTGGAAGCATTCTGGCACCCTTTATCACAGCTCCCGGTGTATTCGAGGTCGTGCCCGATCTGGTTCCCAGCATTCAGTGGACCGATCCCTCAACGTGTGGAGTGGAGGGCTACGCCATTCATCTTTCGCCCGATCGCGATTTTGCGGATACGACCTACAATGGCGGGACAGGAACGCCTTCGACATCATGGGGGCCTGGCATGCCGCTGCAGGAAGTAACCCGATACTACACAAGGGTGGCGGGTATGGTGGGGATAGATAT
>JBGUDT010000131.1:0-3051 GCA_041821665.1 Anaerolineales bacterium | reverse complement strand
CACATCATCCAGGTCGTAGTCCACGCCTGTTTCAATCCAGAAATAGACATAATCCCCTGCATAGACCAGTTCAGCCTTGATCTGGCTATGTTCAATCGTGTCAACATCGCCAACCCAGAAAGTTTCGATCGTTCCAACCGGGATGGGATCCGCATCTTCTGCCAGGATGCGGGGTATGTTGGATATCCCTCTCAGGCGCTCGCTCAATTCGATGCGGTCATTCTCGGGTACGATAGTTTGGTTTAATAGTTCCTTTGTCTCAAACGCGAGAACCATGTCCGATGGGATCTCCTCGTGAGGCACGAAAATCGTTGGCGTGGCCACGACTTCAATAATGGCTTCACTCGTGGGTGATTGCGCCATGACTTGATTGATGGACCACCGAACGAGAACTACAGTGGCGCATAGCACGAAAAGACAAAGAGAAAGTGTCCCCACGATTGCGATGATGATCCACTTCGCGTTAGAATTATTTTCCATATGGATATAAAAACCTCCGGTAGGTCAACTATTATATCGAATGTTTACATGGGTTTGTTGATCGTGAGCGTTTTGTCATCGGGCCGAACTAGCGGCAGTTGGACGGTGAAGCGGCTTCCCACTCCTTCTGTGCTTTGTGCAACGATGCGGCCATCATGACCGCGCACAATCTCACGGGAAATTGCCAATCCCAAACCGACGCCTCGCCTGGATCCTCCAGGTCTTGCCTTATCCACCTGGTAAAACCGTTCGAATATACGTGAAAGTTCTTCTGAAGGGATACCAGGTCCTGAATCATCCACATGGATTGAAATCCATCCCCCATCTGCTTCCGCCCACAATTTGACCCTACCGCCCTCTGGTGTGTGCTTGATGGCATTATCCAGCAGGTTTGTGAACACCTGCGCCAACCGGTCACCGTCACCAACGATATCCGGGAGGACGGGAATGGACGTCGTAACCAGCACACCCGCCTCTTCCGCGCGCATGGCTTGACGCTCGACGACAGTCTCAAGCAGCGCCGTAATGAGGACACGCTCACGCTTGAAGGCAATCTGCCCAGCATCGAAGCGAGCCAGTTCTAAAAGCTCATCCACCATCCGGCTCAGTCGATCGGATTCATCATGAATGACCTGGGCGGCATGCCGCTGCGCGGCGACATCCTCCGCCGTCCCATCCAATATCGCCCCCGCAAAGCCCTGGATGGAGGTGAGCGGAGTCTTTAGGTCGTGCGATACATTAGCGATAAAGTCCTGTTGAGACATCTGGGAGGCCTCAACCTGCCTCACCATCTCATTAAATGCCTGGGCGAGACTTACAACCTCGCGAGGTCCACCGGGCTTGAGCTCGAGATCGTACCTGCCCGAGGCAACCGCTTGTGATGCTTCCGCTATTTGGTTGAGGGGAGCCGAGACCCAGCGGGCCATCAGCCAGGAGAGGATGATCGCAAGGATGAGTGCAATCCCTGCCGCTTGCAACAATGGTTTGAGCAGGTCATCCCCCCAAATGGCGGCGCTCCGCACCGACGGTCTTGGGGCGATGTAAACCAGATGGTGTCCCTGCCCAATTGGGCGAGCTTCATAAAGCCACCAACTTCCAGAATCATCACGATAGCGGGATTGGGTTCTCTCCCCACTACTAATTATTTCCTGTGCAATGGTTGTGGGAAAAATCGGCGCCTGTGGACGACTGTCGGATACAACGCGACCATCATCTGAGAGTAAAACGATCCTTACCCCCGATAGGGCGTCCAGCCGCTCCAGAACCCGTCCTGCCTCATCTGGTGAAAGTCGATCAAGCTGAGCGTTCTCCCGACGTGGCAAGAGATTAAAACCAGCCTCCAGACGGCGATAGGTCAACCCCTCCACAACCGGGTTCCGAAGCAAAAACACCAGTAGACTTACCCCCACGATCCCAAGAATTAGTCCGCTGATTAAGAGATAAGTGAAAAACAAGCGCGATCGGAGCGATGCAAACATCACGATTGAACCACAAGTTTATAGCCAACACCTGTTACGGTTTCGATTTCCACGGTCTCACTATCGGACAGACGTTTACGTATCTGTGCGATATGAACATCAACTGTCCGGGTCTGACCATAAAAATCATAACCCCAAACGAGATTGAGGAGCTGCTCGCGACTGAGTACGATCCCCTTGTTGTCTGCGAGCGCGAACAGCACATCAAATTCTTTCATCCGCATTTCCACCACACCATCCCGAACTGTGACATCCCTCCGTGCAGGGTCAATTGTTACATCACCGATATGAATGGGTTGATCATCCACGCGCGGTGCGATATCGACTCGGCGCAGGATGGCTTTCACCCGTGCAACCAATTCTCGAGGATTGAAAGGCTTGGTCAGGTAATCATCCGCGCCTAGCTCTAATCCAACAATCTTGTCGATATCCTCGTCTCTTGCGGTGAGCATGATGATGGGGACATCAGAGGTCGTGCGCACTCTTCGGCAAACCTCGAATCCATCCACACCAGGGAGCATGATATCGAGGATAATGAGAGAGGGGCCAAGTTCCGCTGTTAACCTCAACGCTTCGGTCCCATCCATGGCAGATTCGGTTCTATATCCCTCCCGCTCAAGGTAGAGGCGTGCCAGATCAATGATGTTGATCTCATCATCGACAATGAGAACTAATTCCCCGGTCATAGGATCATCCTCGGTCTATTTACTAACCAAGCAACCATCATGTATTCGTGTTTACGTCATACAGGACCCAACATGGTTATCCCAGGTATCCTACGGAAAGTGGGGTCTCGCGCATCTTCCCAGCTGAGTGAGATCCCAACTTCCCGCATCATGCATCTGAAGATAGGTGCGCAATGGCCTCAATTTCGACAGCAGCACTCTTTGGCAGCGCCGCGACCTGAATCGTGGAACGAGCAGGTGGGTTTACTGGGAAGAATTCCGCGTAGACTGCATTCATTTTAGCGAAATCCCCCATATCCCGAAGGAATACCGTCGTCTTCACCACTTGATCCAGCGAAGATCCACCCGCGATCAATATGCGCTTCAAGTTCTCCAGAGCCTGCCGGGTCTCAGCTTCGACCCCACCC
>JBGUDT010000130.1:0-3140 GCA_041821665.1 Anaerolineales bacterium | reverse complement strand
ATAGCTTCCAAATAAAGTGGATTTCCTTCAGACTTCTCCATCAGGAACAGCTTGAGATCATCATGTATTCTCGCGTCATCTAGAAGCAGCGATGCGAGGGTATGGCTGTCTTCGGATGATAGTGCGTCCAATTCTAGACTAGTCATGCGATGAGGGAAGTCGTTTTCCAGCGTCTGATTAAACTCCCATGCTGCCGTATGGCGATCGGGTCGGAAAGTGAAAATGAACAAAATCGGGAGCTGATTAGACAAATCCAGGAAATGCTCGATCAACGATATAGATGCTGAATCAGCCCACTGAAGGTCTTCAACGGCGAGCACGATCGGCTCTAATCGAAGGTTGGTCTCCAAGAACTGATACATGCGGTCATAGATTTCCCTTTGAAATGATTCGGGATCCGTTCCTGATAATTCAGCCCCCGTGTCCCCGCCTAATAAGTTCTTGAGAACTGGCGCCACCTTTTCAAGGACATCATCTTCTTGATTCTGAAAACCTCTGCTGCGCAGGTTCTCGACGATGTGATCTTCAGGATCGGCTCCGCTGATCCCGAACTGCTCCCGCAGTTGGTGACGAAAAAGGGAATATGGCAGATCTTTATCGTAGGAGAGGCCTCGGAACGAAAGCCACATCTCTGGGAACGGAGACGCATTTACCCATTGCGCATAAAGTTCCTGGAGCAATCGAGTCTTCCCAATGCCAGCTTCCCCAACGAGTGTAATGATATTCCCGCGACCTGCTTTCGTGGAGTCCAGTGCCGCAACGAGTTGTGCGAGTTCCTCAGAACGACCCACAATCGGAGTCTGATAGGATGGATCCTGTATGTAAGAACGTGTGCTCAATTGTTCGCTGAGTACACGATATGTCTGAACTGGCGTTGACTTACCTTTGACCATCATGCCGCCAAGAGGCTCGATCTCAAATTGGTCTCTCACAAGTTGATAGGTAGCATCACTGATCTGGATTGTCCCGGGGGATGCCGTTTGCTCCATGCGTGAGGCCAGATTCACCGCATCACCCATGGCTGTGTATTCGACGGCGAGATCCGAACCAACTTTCCCGACAACGACTGGACCTGTATGTATCCCCACACGAACATCAAAATCCATTTTCCAATCTTTATGGATCTGCTCACAGAAAGGCCGGATCCCTTCAAGAATTGCCAATCCAGATAACACCGCCCGTGCGGGATCATCCTCATGTGCGATAGGCGCTCCGAAAAAGGCCAGTAATCCATCACCCATCAGGCGCGCCAGTGTGCCTTCGTAACGATAAATGGGTTGGATGAGGTGATCGAAAGCTTCATTCATAATCCCGGTCCACTCCTCCGGGTCCAACTGCTCGGCAAGGTTCGTGGAACCTTTAACATCGCAAAAGAGCATGGTTACAATGCGGCGTTCACCGACCATCGTCTGAGAATCTCTTGCTGCGATGAGCTTCTGGGCGACTTGATCGGGAATTTGAGGTGACAGCACCTGTGGATCGGCTGGCTCCTGGACGTCGGGAGGGAGTGGGGCGAACGCATTGCCACAATTGGTACAGAACTTCGCCTGGAGCGGATTTTTAGTTTTGCAGTTCGAGCAGGTCTGCACCATCTCGTGACCACAATTCATACAGAACTTGGCGTGGTCCGGATTCGGTGTACTGCAATTTGGACAAATCATGGAAGGACAGCTCGCTGAGAATCATCTTCGTGGGGTTCCGGAACGCCAAAAAACGCAAGGATGCCGTCCCCCATGAGACGAGCGACGGTCCCTCCATAGCGATGGACCGGCTCGGTTAGGTATGTGAAGGCCTTGTTCATGATCTCAGCCCACTCTTTGATATCGAGCTGTTCGGTTATTTTGGTCGAGTCTTTCACATAGCAGAAGAGGATTGTGACGACGCGCCGTTCACCCTGGACTACTCGCTGGTCGGTCAAGAGCTTACGGCTCCTTCGTAGTTACGTATTGCTCGTCTGCATAACACCACATCCAGTCCTCAAATGATCCGAAGGATTGGACGATGGGATGTCCCGTGGCCTGATAATGCTTGGAGGCGTGTTTGTTCTTCGAACTGTTGCAGCAGCCCACATTGCCGCAACTCAAGCAGAGGCGCAGTTGAACCCAGGTATCGCCCAATTGAAGGCATGCCTCACAGCCTTCGGAGCCGGGATCCACATTTTTGATCTGACCCACATGCTCACAGGGTGACGCGAGTGACGGGTCGGTCGACGAATCGAAACTCGTTGTCGCATTAAAGCGACCATTTTCTTCGTGGTCATTTCCCATGCTAGTTTTCACCTTTGGCGAGGTAGGTGGTGAAGATAGGGGATCCTCTACCACCGAGAACATCCCTAATTTTATCCGATTTCTCGCACTTTGTTTAGGTTAGGCACATTACAATTTAACAGAATGATCGCGGAGATAATCCCTAATTACCAGGGAAATCTGCTATGTTTTCCTGACCTATGTGCCAACTTCCTGCTGGTTGTGGATCACAGAGGGATTCAAGCGACCTCTGTTGTGGTCTCCTCCATCCTGGCCTTCTTTGATTTACCTATCCAACCCAAGTGGGTATGATCGAATGAATCGGGGTACTTAAAACCATATCCGAATACTCTGTCGATACTTGAATGTGCAAGCATGATGACACCAACCAGCTGCAGCGCCTGGCTGGCAATCAACACCCCGACGAGATAGAACAGGATGGCAAG
Source organism: Anaerolineales bacterium (assembly GCA_041821665.1). GTDB lineage: Bacteria > Chloroflexota > Anaerolineae > Anaerolineales > E44-bin32 > E44-bin32. Next base: position 448 of record JBGUDT010000130.1, on the reverse strand, counting down.
CCCTTTATGGTGGGTGATGTTGTAAGTTGCTGCCCCGACTTGGGGTCCAGCCAGATATCCGAGCGCCCCAAGATCAGGGGTGAGCAGAAGAAGCGGGAATACCAACCAGGAGAAGTCAAGTAGTGTAAAGAGGTAGATGGCGAAAATAAAAAGGGCGAACTCTTCCAGTTTGATAAGATTTTTCATAATACGGTCTCCATAATCACAGATCTTGGTTTGTACAATGTTGAATACGATGAACACAACAGCGCAACCATGAGCTTATGGCAGTGACTGCCCCTGGCGCAGCCTCAATTGTAATAATCTCAGCCACGCCTTTAGATATCGGAAGGGGTGTGTACTCCCTACCAATCAAGCCTCGATTGATCGGACGGCGTGAGGGAGCTGAGCTTACCGGCTAGAGCGAATCCCCAAATGATGGAACGCGAATGCAAAAGCAAGCTCATCT
>JBGUDT010000129.1:0-3249 GCA_041821665.1 Anaerolineales bacterium | reverse complement strand
AGCGCAACGTCCAATGCCAGCGACCCCGTCGGAATCACATCAACCGTCAGGTGCTGCGCTTCTCCCAGACGCATGACAGCGCCATCGCCGTAGCGTTTTTTAATTTCATCAACTGCGGCATCAAGAGCTTTATCTCGCTCACCCATAGAGTTTCATCGCACCTTTGATTAAATTTAAAGAGGAGCAAGTCTACATGAGTTCAACATCCGCGGCAAGACGCGCCCTCTCGCGCGATCAATTTCAATAACAAACCCGTGTGATCTATACAAAAAAAAGCGGCAGATCTACATCTGCCGCCATGATAAGGAAAGCCCCACTATGCCGTGTGCTGCGTGATTTTGAACCTGCATTCGCAGGCGGGATCTTGCCCGTGGGCTCCGCCTTGGCCGAAGCCTATCGCGTACTCCACTGGACTCCAGATCCCCTATGGTTAGTGTTGGCTCAAAATCTCTTGCTGCATCACGTACACAGCAGGGACAATATCATGTATACCACGATCAATATTTATTGGCAATATCAACCCGATTCATCAGCGTCGATGAGCTCGATATGGAGCTCCTTCAGCTGTTCTGTATCTGCTGGTGAAGGCGCTCCTGCCATGACATCTCTGGCAGCTTGATTCTTCGGAAATGCGATCACCTCTCGAATATTTGGTTCCCCGGCGAGCAACATACAGAGCCGGTCGATGCCCGGGGCAATCCCCCCGTGAGGCGGTGTACCATATTCAAACGCCTCGAGCATATGACCAAAGCGCTCTTTGGCGACTTCATCATCCAACCCAATAAGGGAGAACACTTTTTCCTGCAACTGTCGATCGTGGATTCGGATACTCCCCCCTCCGGTCTCGTATCCATTAACAACCATATCATACTGCTGCCCGCGTGCTTTCCCAGGATCCGAGTCGAGATGTTCGACATCCTCCGGCATCGGTGAAGTGAAGAGGTGATGGCTGGGGTCCCAGCGATGCTCATCCTCATTCCAGTTGAACAACGGAAAGTCGATGACCCAGCAGAAGGCTAGTACGTCCGGGTCCGCCAACTCAAGTCGGGTGCCCAGGTGTTCCCGCAGCCGAGATAGGGCGTCGTTAACGACCTCCTTCTGATCAGCGATAAAAAGAAGTAGATCCCCCTCCTCACCTTCCATGCGAGTGATGATGTCATTCAGTCGATCTTCGTCCAGGAATTTCGCAAAGGACGAACGCATCTTCCCTTCTGATTCAATCCCAAGGTAGGCGAGTCCTTTCGCTTGATATCCACTAACAAATTCGGTCAGTTCATCAATCTCGCGGCGGCTGAACCCCGCACACCCCTTCGCGTTGATCCCACGAACCATGCCACCCGCTTCGACCGTACCTTCAAACACCTTAAACCCTGAGCCAACGACAAGATCGGAGATATCCTTTAACTCAAGCCCGAACCGCATGTCGAAACGATCTTCCCCAAAACGATCGATTGCTTCACTATGGCTCAAACGGGGCCAGGGTTTTGCCAGCAGCCGTTTGTCCGGACAGAGAACTTCGACCAAGTCTGTAAACAGTTCCTCGGCAAGCTCCAGAATGTCCTCTCGCTCCACGAAAGACATTTCAAGGTCGAGCTGGGTGAATTCCGGCTGACGATCTCCGCGCTGATCCTCATCCCGAAAACAACGTGCAATTTGAAAGTAGCGTTCCACCCCAGCGACCATCAGTAATTGCTTAAGTTGTTGAGGCGATTGCGGTAGTGCATAAAATTCACCCGGGTGGACGCGTGAGGGCACAAGATAATCTCTTGCACCTTCTGGTGTGGTTTTAAAGAGGATCGGCGTCTCGATTTCCCAAAACCCTCGCTCCACAAGGAAATCTCGAATGAACTTCACGACATCATGCCGCAGCTTGATGTTACGCTTCATCCTCTCGCGGCGAAGATCGAGATACCGGTATTTGAGCCGGATCATCTCATCAACTTCAACATTTTCGTTGATCACGAACGGCGGCGTTTTCGCCCGATTCAGGACCTTCAATTTCCTGATCTCCACCTCGACCTGTCCCGTAGGGAGATCTAGATTTTCCATGCCTTCCGGGCGCTTTCGCACCACACCTTCAACCTGAATGACCCACTCATTTCGAATTTCACCCACAGCCTCGTGAACCTCTTCTGAAAGGTCAGGATTCACCATGACCTGAACGATGCCGCTCCTGTCACGCAGATCGAGGAAAGTGATTCCGCCATGATCGCGATGTCGGTTCACCCAGCCCGCGAGCGTAACCTCATCCCCAACTTGCTCGGCCCTTACTTCGCCGCAATTGTGTGTCCTGTACATCTTGCCTCCACACCTGAAAAAATACGCCGCCCGGATGTTGTTACTTCGGGCGGCGGTAGGACTCTACGTGGTTGTCCTCAAGAGGTCGATGAGCCTCCCGCCCGATGTCTCCCTGGATTGGGATTCGTATTGGTATCTATCACTTTCGCCAACCTCTCCTGAGTGCGTCGATTATAGCATCCGGTTCAATCGAGGGTCAACGCAAATCGGGGATAGGTTATAGGCCACGAAATCGGTGCACAAATTAGTGATCGATTTTGCTGTGATTTAGAGAAAAAAAATGATTAGAGGGTCCCGGACGGTGTATTCCCCCCGGGGTCTTTATTATTTACCCGGGGTTCCCGGGTCCTGGTTCCGGTACGGGCTCGGTACCGGGGTCGGGGATCCCCGGTCGGTTGCAGCGCTTTGTCAGGTTTTGTTGTTATGTTCCACAGTTATGACTACATTTCCCTTTTTGTGTCCTTTGTCGACATACCTGTGAGCCTCGGCAGTTTGTTCCAATGGATAGCGTCTATCAATGACCGATTTTAACTTTCCCGCCTCAATAATCTCTTTGAGAAACATGAGATCTTCAGGATTTTGCCTCATTATTCCAAATATTATTTTCTTGCTACCTACCATTGAAGTCCATAGTGTTTGAAGAAGAGGCCAATCAGCTGTAAGATAAACCCCTCTTTGCTTTAGCGAGCTTTTACTTTGTGAAAACGATGTCTTCATTACCGCATCAAAAATCACATCATAGGTCTCACCGCTTTTGGTAAAATCTTCTTTGGTGTAATCAATGACCTTATCGGCACCAAGAGATTTCACCATTTCTATATTCGTGGTACTGCATACCCCGGTAACTTCCGCCCCGAAGTACCTGGCAATTTGTACAGCAGCTGTGCCAACACTTCCAGAAGCGCCATTGATAAGGACTTTTTGCCCGTTCTGAATATTTCCCATATTTCT
>JBGUDT010000128.1:0-3395 GCA_041821665.1 Anaerolineales bacterium | reverse complement strand
GCGCGATGTTCTTACGCACAGTTCTCCATGGCATGAGATTTGACTGCTGGAAAACGAACCCGATTCTCCGGCGTGGATGGGCAAGAGGTTCACCCCAAAACGAGATCCTTCCTGAAGTAGGAATCAACAACCCGGCCAGCAACCGCAAGAGTGTTGTCTTCCCGCAACCAGAGGGACCCACAACGGAGACGAATTCATGCCGACGCACATCAATATTGACACGGTCTAATACAGGCAAACCGATGTGCCCATTTGGAAACACCATGGATAGTTGTGATGCGCTTAAGAGATTATTATCGGGGGCCATGAGCTACTCAAGAAACTCATTTGTATATGCTTCGGCTAAATCGACTTCCTCTTGAAGAAGCCCCATTTCAATTAACACATTTTGCATATTCTTCCAGGCGAGTGGGTCGGAGTAGCCGATTTGTTCCGAAGTCCAGAATTTGATGCTCTCCTTGAGAATATCCCGCTGAACCGATGTGTTCGCCGCCCCGAGCCCCTCTACGTACAGTTTAGATACCTCGAAGGCTTCATCGGGATCGGAGATGGTATCCTCCAAACCACGCCTAAATGCTCCCACCAATCGACGGACCAATTCGGGATTTTCGGCGACCATCCTTTCACTCGTGACGATACCATTAGAAGCAAGCTGCACATGATCCGCAACCCGGATGATGTTCAAAGGCATCCCCAGCGCTTCCAATTGAACGGGTTCATTGTTGGCATAGATGACAACCGCATCCTCCAAACCCTGGTGGAGCGCCTCAACCTGGGTATAGCCAATGGAGTCAAGAAGGAGTGAGTCAACATCCATATCTTCAGCACTCAGCAATGCTCGGAGACCAATGTAGGATGCGCCATACAAGCCAGGTATACCTACACGTTTTCCTGCGAGGTCATCAACATACATTATCTTGCTATCTTGAGAAGCCGCGATGGCTACGGGGTAATCCTGCCACCAGGCCATCACATAGACAATCGGTAAACCTTGTTCTCGAGCCAACAGTACTTGCTCGCCAGAAACGATCGCAAACTGTAGCTCGTCAGCCGCAATCAATTCAACCGCCTCGGTCTCGGGCAGATGTGTGATTTCGATTTCCAGGCCAGCGTCGCGTGCGTGTCCTTGCTCCATCATCATATACATTGGTGCGAACTGAACATCGGGTCTGAAACCCATTGCCATCTCTATCTGGTCGAGTTCATCTTGTTCATCATCGGTGGTCACTGGTGTCGTACAGCTAGTAAAAAAAACACCAAGCACAAATATGGGGATTAAAATTAGCCAATGCACCGAGTCATTCCGTCGAATCCACATCGTTATTCTCTCCATTTCAGAAGTTGATGCTCAAGTCCTGCCACAACTCCATACAGCAGCAGAGCCATAAGGATGAGCGTGATCACGGCAACATAGACCAGGGTCGTATCGTAGACACCCCGTCCAATATTGATTAGGAATCCCAGGCCTTCATTGGCTCCAACCAGCTCTCCTACCACGGCGCCGATCACGGCCAGTGTCGCACCAATTTTTAATCCTCCAAGCAGCATGGGAGTTGCAGCTGGCACCTCGAGTTTGGTGAAGGTCTGCCACCAGGTGGCACGCAGAGAACGCATTAAATCGCGTAAATCTTCCGGGACGGAACGTACGCCAACGATCGTATTGATGAGCACTGGGAAGAATACGATCAAAGCCGTAATAAACACTTTTGACATTCTGCCAGGACCAAACCAGATGACAAGTAGAGGCGCAATTGCCACGATTGGGATCGATTGTGAAGCCACGATGTAAGGCGAGAGCAGCCGCTCAAAAGTTTTTGATTTTGCCAGTCCATAACCGAGGATCGTTGCAAATGATAGCCCCAGACATAATCCCGCCAGGACTTCGCCGAATGTGACCCAGGTATGTTTAATGAGCGTGCCATCCCCCAGGGCCCGTACATACCGTACTCCTACATCCCATGGTGAAGGAAGAATAAACGAGGGCAAACCGCTCACATGCGTACCCAGTTCCCAGAACAGTAATGCACCGATCAAGGCCACTGGTACGGTCCATAGTGGATATCTTTCCATCATGTTGCGGCTGCGCTCAGGCAATCAATCTCTCCTATCAGTCCGGATGCTCTCTTACCTCTAAACCACACGGCCCCAGAGCTCTCCTCCAGGGCGCGGAATTCCAGATCTTCATGACCGAAGAAAAATCCCGAAGAATTTTTCTTCGGGACATGCGCATCCGACGCGTACAAACGCCAGGAATGCAGCCTTCTTTCATCCGGACTATACCGTCGGCCCCGGAATCTCACCGGGTCATGCGTAATCACGCTCGCGGGCTATACCGCCGATCGGGAATTGGGTCTCTGACCCTCACCCCGCCCCGAAGGCAAATCAATATTCGTTTGTTTGTTAATTATAGTACAAATAGAAAAACGGTGTCATACGATTTATGAAAACTAAATAAATATGCTGACATCTCAATTTTATAGCCGTTATCTCTGGTCATTTAAATTCGCAAAGAATCCCTTCAAGAAATAGAAACCTATCTGCATCTGGCGATTTAGTCCCTGATAGGTTATCACACAGCATATGACGGATCTCACTTTTGTCATTAATCAATTGCGCGAGCGTCTCAGCTTTTTCATCCTGATTCGTGTAAACGTAGCCTTCCAAGAATGGCATGTACTCAGATCGATCCTGAGGAAACAAACCAACAGAAAGAGCTTGATCACCTAGACGAGCCGCTTCTGCCCAATCTTGCCGCTGTCTGGCAAGGCTGGCCTGCTGGTAGTAGAAACACCAGGTATCCGCATCCACCGATCCGAAGATGACTTCTGGGGGAATATGCATTTGTGCATCCACGTCAATCAGATCGCTTCTCGAGAAGCTCGCGAGTGATCGGACCAGGCTGTTGACATTTCGTGGCAGCTCAACCCTGTCACCTTCGAGGACATGATAACAAGATGCTGCGGTTGGCATAGCGATGATGAGTGATTTGTCAAAGTCGCGCTCAAATCCGATGATGGAACGCATGTACCTCCCGATTTCTGAACCGAACCTCACAAGATCTGCGGTCGATTCGGTGAGTATCTCGGCACCGATCATGACGTCGCTTTCTTCAGGATAGTAAACAAGGTTTGCCGGACCCCATATTTCGTAGTCTTCGATGTAGCCTCCCACGGGTAAATCCACAAAAAGAATCGTTCCCGGTTCAAGTTGAGGGGCTCGCCAGCTCAATTGAATCCAGAGCTGCTTCTGGGCTTCCCAAAAATCTCTCCAGTGCATCGCATTTAATGTATGGGTCATGACACTGAGACCAATTAAAAGGCTGATAATGGCTATTCGAATTTTTCCTTCCATGAAATAGTAGCAGAACCCAACTGCTATCATGGCAATTCCGATGG
>JBGUDT010000127.1:0-3433 GCA_041821665.1 Anaerolineales bacterium | reverse complement strand
ATGAGCGGGGGTCATATGGATACAGGCCTATGGCCTCCTGAGCAGCCTGATGGCTTCCGGGATGTGACTGAGGTGAAACTGAACGAAACTTAGCGTGCTATACACTCTCTCCTCTTCAGGCTCCAATCCTCTCGCATCAAGCAGCAATTCGAGCGCCCGCTCCAGGTTCTGTTCTTCAATATGGACGGCTGCACGGCTGACAAGTCCCAACCCTGTCCTGCCGAACAAAGATTCTGCTTCATCCAGGATGACGTGAGCACTTTCCGTGCGACCCTGAGCCAGCTCCATGGCTGCGAGACTTAATAGCACCTGCTCATCTTCCGGGTACAGCTCTCGAATCTCCGCAAGATACGCCGAGCCTCTTGAGAAGTCTTGCTTCATCCAATAATTGTCAGCGAGGAGGATGATGCTGTAGAGATCCTCCGACGCCAAATCTTCCGCCCAGTTCAACTCTCGTTCCATCTCTTCCAGGCGATCCTGTTCGAAGTAGACCGCAGCTAGATTGGCATGCGGCGCGCCCCAATCTGGTGACAAAGCGATCAGGTTGTTGCCCGTTTCCACCGATTTATCGAATTCACCCATGTATCGATACGCCAGCGCTAGATCCATATGCGCCATAACGAGGTCCCAATCATGGCTGAGGGCATTTTCGTAAGATAGAACCGCCTCGGCGAGTTGTCCTTTAGCCATATGGATATTACCCAGACCATAAAGCGCCTCCCCGTTGGTCATGGCATCCATGTCCAGTTCAAGCGCAGTTTCGAAAGGGGTCTGCGCACTGGCATAGTCGCCAAGGCCTAAATAGATATAACCCAATCCCAAGTATGGATCGGCATACTTCGGATCCAGCGCGATAGCCTCTTCAAAAGCCTTAATCGCACCTTCGTTATCCTCCATAGTAAAGAGCACCCAGCCCATACTCGCTCGAGGCGCGGCCTCACCAGGTTCCAGCTCGATCGCCTGACTAAGTGCCGAAGCGGCTCCCTCCAGATCCCCCGATGCAAACAGTTCGTTCCCTCGATCGTAAGCGACCTGGGCTTCAGGGTCTGTTCGAAGGAGAGGATCTCCAGCAAAGGAGATGGTTGTGGTGAACAATATCATGAGGACAACAGCCCCCATCGCCAACCAATTTGGGAGGAAAGATGGCTGGCTTTCCAGGCCAACTGCGGACCGAATATCTGCGAGAATTTGCAGCCAATCGATGGTCGCCCCTGCTTCTCGAAGCGCAAGCCATAAGTAAAGAACAGTGCCGGCTAATAGTGTGAACAAATAGATGTAGTCCGCCAGATTTCCGGATTCGAAGGTTTCTCCAATTACCCAGAATCCGCCCTGTGTCGTGACGGCGAGAGAAGTCAGGATGAAATCTCCAAAGTTGGTGAACTCCATCCCACTGATCATCGCCTGGAGATATTCAGTGATCATCGCTCCTTGAAGAATTCCGTACGCCGTCATGAGCGCCATGAGCCCCGCGAGAACCAAACCCAGAAGCTGTTGAACGGTCTGTGTCTTCACAAGGACAATGTGCAGAAATTCCTTGAGGACCAAACCGGCAGTAAACACCAATGCGATGAAGGGTCCCCACCTGAGGATGGCAAGGAGGAGCGGAAGTTCCCCTGGGAGGATGAGATTTATGAGGGATGTGATGATGGCATCGATGAATCCTACGGCTATGCCTAATGCGATGGCGGCAATGGGTGCCGCTGCGAAGTAGAGCGCCTCTCGTTGGGTCCGCTCGGTCAAGGACAATGACGTCCTACGATATAACTCCTGAACGACCTGCCTCGTCTGGGAATCGTCTCGTAGTCGCAGCGCCTCCTCTACGATGCGTCGCGCCGACTGGACCTCGCCAGCATCCAGCTTCAATTTCGTAAGTCTCTTAAGCAAGTCGACATTCGCGTCGCGGGGCATGTCCCCACCGCGCGAGAGTGTGTACAGCGCCTTAGGTGTATAGATGAAACCAAAGGGTATGCCGATCCAGCCAAGGGCTGCTGTGATCAGGCTCGCCAGACCCAGATAAAGCATCCGGTGACGCCAGCACCACAGCCCTGCGAAATTGCGTCGGAATGTCATGACAATGATGCTGATGACATAAGGATAAGAGACGAGGCGCAGTGTTTCATCTTGCCGTCCGCATACCTCACAGGCTGGAGGTGCGCCAACAGGAAGCTTTGGCTCTTCGTATTCTGGAGGTGGATTGAAGGTCGATGAAGATCCCTGATCGTTCATGTACCATCCTCTATCCGAATCCTGGACCAACTATTCCATCATAGATTGCGGTGCACGAAAACACAACCTACTGTAATCAAATGTTAATCAATTGATGATAATAATTATCCCAAATGTATACAATGGGCGGTGCCCACCAGTTTCCTCAATGAAGGACATGATAGAGACTGCATATGAGTCCATTAAGTAAACATACCCTTTTCGCACATGGAGCAATCATGACGCAACTTATCAAAACAAAGCCAGCAGGACGAAAGTTATTTGCCCTCAGTATTCTCATGACAGTCCTACTCATCAGCGTTGCCTGTTCTTCAACTGGTCCTGACGATGAGGGATTGATACCTCCTCCAGAAGAACCGACAACTTCTACCTCGGACTCCGGAGCAGCCGAACCTGCCAGTCAGTCTTTCGCAGGCACGGTTGCTGCGCCTGAATTTCCCGAGGGATTGGACTGGCTCAACACAGAACAACCACTCACGCTTGAAGGACTCAAAGGGAAGATCGTGTTGTTAGATTTCTGGACGTACGGCTGCATCAACTGCATGCACGTCATCCCTGACCTCAAGCAGCTTGAAGCGGAGTACCCGGACGAGCTGGTTGTGATCGGTGTTCATTCAGCAAAATTTGAAAACGAGGCCGACACCGAAAATATCCGCAATATCATCCTGCGCTACAACCGAGAACATCCCGTGGTCAATGATAAGGACTTTATTGTATGGCGCACCTGGGGTGCTAATGCCTGGCCGACGCTCGCACTGGTCGACCCCGCAGGAAACGTCGTGGGAGGTCACAGCGGTGAGGGTGTGTATGAAATCTTTGAACCCGTCATCGCCGCCCTCGTGGAGGAGTTTGATGATGAAATCGATCGTACACCGCTGACTTTAAAATTAGAAAAAGAAGGACTTCCCTCCCGCGTGCTTTCATATCCGGGCAAAGTACTGGCGGACCCAGATGGAGAGCGACTCTTTATCGCCGACACAAATCACAACCGCATTCTGATAGCAGATACCGAATTTGGCGAGATCCTCGATGTTATCGGCAGGGGTGAGGCGGGGTTGGTGGACGGCGGGTTCTCTGAGGCTCAACTGAACCAACCGCAGGGGATGGCACTCTCTGAGGATGGGGCCACGCTCTATGTAGCCGACACCGAGAATCACGCCGTCCGCACCATCGATCTCACAGAGAGAACGATCGATACGCTGGTGGG
>JBGUDT010000126.1:0-3568 GCA_041821665.1 Anaerolineales bacterium | reverse complement strand
AATCAAGGCATTATGTGATCGGTGAAATATTCGCGAATCCATAATCTGCTGATCGAGAAAGTTGATATTCCGGTGGTCTTTGCAGATTAGGTAAGGCACCCGACATCCACGTCGGATCCACTGGACAAAATCACGGTGCCCTCAGCCTGGCATTGGTAAGCGAGGCGGTGAAGCTGCCGCCGGGTTGCTAGCCATTCCACATCGTCGCTATTGGATTTTCACGGAGCCAGGTTTCGGGCTTCTAAAGCCGCGCCTTGAGATGCACGGCGGATGGCTTTATAATGGTTATACGGGCGCGTAGCTCAGCTGGTTAGAGCGCACGGTTCACATCCGTGAGGTCGATGGTTCGAGTCCATTCGCGCCCACCTTAGTCCTCACGGATATCCGATTTGGGTAACCTTGAGGTCCGCGGTAAGGCGATTTCCCAATCCTCGGTTGAACCGTAGTCCTCACGGTTCCTCGAGAAAATCGTCAACAAGGTAGTGAAATTACACATACTTATAGTCTTATAACGCCGAGTTTTGAGCCCACGGCTCCAAACCGTGAGGTTGTTGGATCGAGAACATTCTCACCCCGGCAAGGTATGGCAAGAGTATCCTCGCCAGCAGCTGATTAACGCCAGAAGATATTCCATGTGCCATGTTTTCGCTTGACGAATTTGACAGCTCGTACTAGCCCCGTTAGTGGATGACAACAACCGGTTCACCTATGCAGGACACCACTACGATATTTATTATCGGCGGTATATGATTTCCTCTGGCTGCTGGCCGCTTTAATTGACCTGCGGATGTTCTTTATGTACACTCAATTTGCATAGTTCGCGAACCCGCGCGAAATGGAGGATGATATGGGCGCTTCTGCAGCAGTGGAACTCTTTTTTCATGTAATGGTTGGTTTAGGGGTATTCTTTATTGGGGTTGGAGTGCTTTGGTTTGTGGATGTTTATAAAAAGAAGGGATAGGTGTATCGCAAGCTCCTCAACTGTCTCTCATGAGAAACAGTTGAAGAGCTTGCGATCGTAGACTATTTAAACCCCAGATTTGACCCAACTTCAACTCAAATTTTGAATGAATGACGGCTCGCTTCGCTGCTAAACTCGCGACAGTTGGGAGCCGACAGGATTTTTCGTTACCCTCGATCAAGGCTGCAAGCTATAACAATGTGCTGAATCGTGCAAAACCTGCAAAGAGGAACCTTCTTTGAAACCAAGCGTATCCACTCCAGAGCCTGAGCTTGACGCTACCTTCGATCATATATTTGAGTATTGGCCAGTTCTAACACGAAGCTGCGATTCGTTAGCATTTCCCATGTCCGGTCGATTTGTTAAACCTGGCGGATTCTTCAAGTGGTTCTTCTATTGGGATTCTTACTTCACCCTCCTGGGGCTCATCATTCAGGGAAGGTGGCAATTGGCCAGGGAGATCGTTGAAGGCTTCGTGACGGAAGTCGAGGAGTTTGGACTTGTTCCCAACTACAACGGATCCGAGTCTGTTTGCAGCTCTCGATCGCAGTCGCCGTTTCTCACCTCAGCCATTAAGGAAGTCTTCCCCTCGATTAACGATCTCGTTTGGCTTGACCGCGCGGCAAGCGCTGCCACCACCGAATACAATGACTACTGGCTTGCGGAACCGCATATGACAGATCTTGGCTTGAGCCGATATATCGATCTCGGGGGAGATGGTGGATGCGAGACAGTTCCAGATACGCCTCATTATCGTGCGATTGGCGAGAGCGGTTGGGACAACACTCCACGCTTTGGCGATGATGCCACCCAGGTGGTCCCGGTTGATCTCAATTGCCAGCTTTATCGCTACGAATTGGATCTCGCTGAGTTTTCCGACCTATTGGGAAAGGAGCAAAAGGCGAGTGCCTGGAGGGCCAGGGCGGACAAGCGACGTGACCTGATCAATCGCTACCTCTGGGATGAAGTCAGTGGATTCTACTGGGACTATGATTTGAGAAAGGGAGAGCGGCTGCGTGGCACACCAAGAACTCTTGCATCCTTCGTTCCGCTTTGGGCGGGCGTGGCAGGTCAGAATCAGGCATCGCGTGTTGTAGAACATCTTCCTGCTTTTGAATATGATCATGGACTCGTTGCTTGCGAGGAGGGTTGGGAAGACGAGACAGAGCACAACTGCCCCACTGGATGGCCGTATTCGCATTGGTACGTTTGCTCCGGTCTGCGTGCCTACGGCTTCCACGATGAGGCCACGCGGATCGCCATGAAGTGGATGCGGCTCATTTCAGATGAATTCACCCGGTCCGGAGCAATTCGCGAGCGTCATAACGTGGTTGACCCAAATGTTCCGCCCCCCGGTCGATATCCCCCGCAAAGAGGCTTTGGGTGGACTAACAGTGTATTTGTGGTGTTATTGGTGCGGGTGATCTACGGCGTTGAAATTTTCGGGATCGGTGATCAGGCACAGTTGCGCCCGTGCTTTCCGCAGGAGTGGGTTGGGAAAAAGATTGAACTCACTCTACCGAATTACCCCTGGCCGGATGGAGTGATTTTGAGTGAGGTCGCCGCATAACAACTTCCATGAAAAAAGTGTCAACTATGTTCTTGGATTTTTCTTTTACTTATATCCCCGAACGGTTCACTATCGACTATTTACTGATGAATAGCGCACCCAGTGTTACAAGTACTACGCCAACCACTCGAAGAAGACCAGCTTCAATCTTCGGCGCTGAGAGCAAACCAAAGTGATCAATTACGACACCAACAGTCAATTGGCCAACGACGATCGCCGTCAGAGTTATCGCAGCACCCAACTTTGGAACAAGGAAAATCGGCGATACGATAATCACAACACCTAAAATCCCTCCAAAATAGAGATACCATTCTGAGAAGGATGGGAGTGCACGAAGGTTAGCAGTGTGAGGGAATAACATTATAAAGATAAGTATTAACGCCATACTTATAAGTGTTAGCATCAAAGCAGAGCCTAGAATACCGATGCGTGCTCCAAGCGATGAATTCAAGACGCTCTGAACTGCAATCAGTGCACCTGTTAAGATTCCCAAACCAAATAAACCTACCAACTTCGGATCAGCCAACATACACCTCCCATTACTATTATTGGATTATGCCTGACGCCCCAATTCGGCGGCGGCGATAGCGTCCGCTGGGTTGTCTTGTTATACGTCCTACTTATCAGTAGCGTTGCATAACCTTAATAACCCGAACAGAACAGCGCAAAGATCCCTGAACATACACAGTATGTCATTTTCTTCGTTAGTTATTGGCTCTTAATCAAAATTTGAGCATTTCACCATCGTAAGGAATTAACAACTGACTGGGTTTAATATCTTCCATTTCGGCCAATGCCCTGAGATCGGATCTTGAAACTGTGGCATGATCAAGAGCTTCCATGTGGATAGCCATGACGACAGCTTTTGGGGCAGCATGGCAAACCGCGATAGTTTGCACAGCATCCATGACAATCAATATATCGTCACCCCACACAGCTCCACAAGAATGCGTGATGATAATATCAGGCTGAATTTGTGCAATAACATCATCAACAGCTTCATACCATATGGTATCTCCGGCCCAATATACTGTGGG
>JBGUDT010000125.1:0-3650 GCA_041821665.1 Anaerolineales bacterium | reverse complement strand
GGGGTCTTTTCTTCACAACCCGAAAACAGCTAGATCTGCACAACCGCTTCGAATCGGCTGGCGTAAGCGCTGTCTTGTGCATGGGATCCGCCCCTGGGGTGCCGAACATCCAGGCTCGATATGCTGCCGACCGACTGGATGCCATTGAGAGCATCAAGATCTTCGATGGGATCAAGCCGCCAGCGCCTGATGACGTCCGGTTTTCCTACGCAGTTCCCACCATCGTGGATGAATTAACCGTGGAGCCTATGGTGTTTGAAGATGGGGAGTTCGTCGCCAAACCGCCTCTGAGTGGATTCGAGGACTACTGGTTTACACAACCGCTTGGTTTGCTCCCCATGCATCTCTCTCTGCATTCTGAGGTCGCTACGCTGCCGGTGTCCTTCAAGGATAAAGGCGTGAAGGACTGTTTCTTCAAGATCAATTACTGGGGAATGGCCAAGGAGATGGTCGAGAAGGTGCGTGTCCTGGCCGAATTCGGTTTTGATGGACGAGAGCCTGTGGACGTTGATGGAACCTCAGTGGTACCGCGGGAATTCATGGTTTCGATGCTGTCGGGATATGTCCATTCTGTCACCGATCTCCTTGCGCCTCCTAAATCCCAACCACCAGATTGGACCAAAGAGATCGTCACGGAAGTACATGGGACAAAAGACGGAAAAGAGATTGTCTACAGGATGGGGACGCTCACTTGCAAGGGTGCGCTACCTACCGGGGTAGCACCGGCAATTGCAGCAATTTGGCTTGGAGAAGGACGAGTGGATCCAGGAGTATTCCCCCCAGAGGCTTGTCTTGATCCAGAAGCTTTCTTCAAAGAACTGGAACAACATGAGATCATCACCCAGGTCACAGTTACCCAGAGGGTGTAGAAGATGAAATACTTTTCCCGATCACATAACCGGAGCAAGAATCTGAGGCCACCTGATCTCTACGAATATTTTGTCGACAACTATTGGTTTAATACAGTTGATCTCGAGAACCAGGTGATCAATGAACCCCTGCGAGGTAGCCATAAAGCCGATGTGGTCATTGTCGGAGGTGGCTTTACGGGTCTTTCTGCTGCGTACCACATCAGACAAAAGTTTCCTGAGAAACACATTGTTCTTCTAGAGGGGGCCTGCTGTGGATATGGTGCCAGTGGACGTAACGGTGGCTTTTGCATAACGACGGATCTACTCAACGATGAGGCAGACCCTGAACAACGACGGAAGAATCTGGAGGTCTCTTCTTATGGTCTCAAGTTTATAAAGAGGATGATCTCAGAGTATGGCGTTGAATGCGACTTGGAAGAAAATGGGATGTTGGAAGTCGCATTGAATAGCAAGCATGTTCGAGGGTTGGAAGAGTTTCAGAGCTATCTTAGTTCTTATGGCCTTGAGACGACTCTCCTTCGAGGCGATGAGCTGAGAAATGAAATAAAATCACCTCGATTCATTGCCGGACTGAATAATCCACACGGCGCTATTCTCAACCCGGCAAAACTTGTCCGTGAGATGAAACGGGTGGTGGAAGAAGTCGGTGTGGAAGTTCGGGAAAGAACCGTTGTAACCCGCATTACGCCTGGCAAAACAAACCATATTGATACCGAATTAGGGGATATTCGTGCTCCCATTCTGGTTATCGCGCTAAATGCTTATGCTCATAAACTCGGTTTCTTTAAGAACCGTGTTTTTCCCATCAGTGTTTTCCAGGTCGCTACAGAGCCTCTCAATAATTCGCAATTGGAGTCCATCGGGTGGGGTAATCGACAGGGCTTATCCGACATGCGCACCTTATTCAGCTATTTGGTTCTGACCAAAGACAACCGCATTGTTATGGGTGGGTCGGATTTTGCCTATTATGACAACGATGATTTGTGTTCCGGTAATGATAAAACATTTACCCATTCCATCATCAAGGATCTCTTTAATTCTTTTCCCCAACTAGAGGGTTTAGGCATTGACCATGCCTGGGGAGGGACTACGACTTACACCTTGAACGAAAGCCCATCCGTTGGGGTGATGGGGGACCATCAAAATATCTACTATGGCGTAGGTCTGAGTGAAGGCGTTCCAACAACACAAACGTTTGGTCGAATTATCGCCGACTTAATGGCGGGCGAATCGAACGAGTTTACAAACCATCCCGTAGTAAATCAACCAATTTCTTATGCTGGACCAACGGTTTTACGAGGCAAATTTGGTCGAGTCACCAAATGGATTTGGGAGAAATCTGGGTAATTTCTTATGAACTCATCCAATAAACTTTCGGACAGAAAAGAAACGAATACCGCCAAATGCCCGCTCTGTGGTGGTCCCAACGAATGTGCTCTCGCAGCAGATCCTAACGCCACCGAATGCTGGTGTGACTCGCTGACGATCCCAAGAGAGCTGCTCGCCCAAATACCAGAGGACGCAGTCCGTAAAACATGTGTCTGTCATAATTGCCTTACGCAATTCCAAGAATCCGCAAGCGATTCAGACAATACTTGATAGCGAAAAAACAGGAGGATTCATGGTTTCAAAAACGCCTGATATTGTCCCATTCGTTTCTCCTATAAAAGCCGAGGTGCTGACTCAGGCTGAACTTGAGACCGTAAAAGGAAAAACGCTACAATTGTTAAGCGAGGTTGGTGTGCATTTCCCATCTTCCAAAGCCCTGGAGATTTTCGCTGAACATGGAGCACATGTGGATAGGGCGAGTGAAGTCGTCCGCCTCCCGCAAGATTTGGTGAAAAAAGCGATGTCCTCAGCTCCACGTTCCTTCATCCTTGGCGGTCGTGAAGAACGGTTCGACCTGTTGCTAGATGGTCGTCGCTCCTACTTATGCACGGACGGCACAGGGGTGCATGTAGTAGATATTGAAACTCGTGAGAAACGCCCATCACGCAAGGAAGACGTTGCCATGATGGCGCGCGTATGCGATGCACTTCCGATGGTTGGTTTCTTCTGGCCGATGGTTAGCTCAAAGGATTACGGGCGCACTGCGCCTTTGCATAATTGTCATGCCAGTTTGATAAACACACTGAAGCATGTACGTGGAGGTACGACCGTGCATCCGGGCTTAGCTCCCTACATTGTAGAAATGGCAAGCGCTGTAGCCGGTAGTACGGAAGAACGTATTAAGAGGCCCCCAATATGTGCAAACATTTGCACGATATCGCCACTAAGTCACGACAAGCATGGGATCGAAACCGCGCTTATCTATGCTGAAGCTGGGATCCCGATCAGTTTCATGGCGATGCCAACGATGGGATCTACTGCTCCGGCAACACCCCTGGCCGCGCTCATCATGGGTGACGCCGAAGTCATCAGCGCCATGGTCCTTATTCAGCTTGTACATCCGGGTGCGCCAGTATTTCACGCTGTTTTTACATCCATCATGGACCCACGCTCAGGAGGATATATCAGCGAAGTTCCAACCCCCTCCTACATCATGGCAAAGCAGCTAGCTCATGCCTGGAATGTGCCCTGTCTGGGCGGGGCACGGGTAAGTGGTGATGCGCCTGAACTGGGATGGCAATCAGGGTTTGAAGTTGGGCTCGGATCAGGGATGATCGCCATGGCTGGCGGTGAAATCTGTGGCTTGTTGGGATTGGTGGGAAGTGCAACCACTCTCTATCCCGAAGAAGTGATCCTCGATCATGATAGCATCTGGCATGTTCATGAGAT
>JBGUDT010000124.1:1158-3683 GCA_041821665.1 Anaerolineales bacterium | reverse complement strand
ATCCACGGAGCTGCTGAAGCAGCTCAGAGATCAATACGTCGACCTGCTCGCCGAGCAGCGGGACCTGCTGCGCGAGATCTTCGACCGTTGGAACGGGCA
Source organism: Anaerolineales bacterium (assembly GCA_041821665.1). Classification (GTDB taxonomy): domain Bacteria; phylum Chloroflexota; class Anaerolineae; order Anaerolineales; family E44-bin32; genus E44-bin32. The sequence goes on along the minus strand of JBGUDT010000124.1, from coordinate 3,584 downwards.
GGAAGTCGATACACAGGGGGATTCGTTCTTCTACTCCTTCCCCAGAGCTACGGGGGCCGTCTCCGCCGCGGTCGAAGCCCAGCGGGAGTGCTGCAAACATGATTGGCCGGAGGGGGTCGAGCTCCGTGTACGAATGGGATTGCACACCGGAGAACCGCTGACCTGGACGGAAGGCTACGTGGGCATGGACGTGCACCGTGCGGCGCGTATCGCTGCAGTGGGGCACGGTGGGCAGGTGCTGCTCTCGGGGACGACGACGCCCCTCGTGATCGATGATCTCCCCGATGGTGTGAGCGTAATCGACTTGGGCTTACACCGCATGAAGGACATGCGCCGGCCGGAGCGCATTCACCAGCTGATGATAGAAGGTTTGTCGAGCGATTTTCCACCTCTCAAATCCCTGGATGCCCGATTAAATAACCTCCCCACACCGCCGACAATCCTCATCGGGCGGGAAGCCGAGCTTCAATCAGCTCAGGACCTGCTTTGCCGCCCAGATGTCCGTGTACTCACCTTATCTGGACCTGGGGGGATTGGCAAAACGAGACTTGGCCTTCAGCTGGCATCTGATCTTCTCGATCAATTCGACGATGGAATTTTCTTCGTCCCTCTGGCGCCGGTTGCAGATCCTATGCTCGTCCCTTCAACCATTGCTCAGACTTTGGGTGTGCGAAATACAGGATCGCAACCCGTTCTTGAGGCTGTGGGGAATTATTTGGGGTCACAACAAGTGCTGCTCTTTCTCGATAACTTCGAGCATGTACAGGATGCCTCCCACGAGCTGGTTAGAGTGCTTGATATTTGTCCCAATCTAAAGATGCTTATCACCAGCAGAGAGATCCTGAATATCCGGGGGGAACATGAATTTCCTGTCGGACCTCTTCCCTCTCCTGAGTTGCCCTCTTCTGTGAGTTTGGACCAGGTGAGGTTGATTCCTGCTGTAGAGTTGTTTTCTCAGCGAGCACAAGCCGTGAAGCCTAATTTCATCATCGACAATCAAAATGCACACGCAGTCGCAGAAATTTGCACGCGGTTGGACGGATTGCCATTGGCGATCGAACTGGCAGCCGCACGGGTTAAGATGTTCGCTCCCGATGCACTGCTCGGACGGCTCGTAGACGCAGAAGGTGGTTCCACTTTAGCTGTTCTTTCTCGCGGACCACGCGATGCGCCGGAACGTCATCGGACACTGGTCGCGGCCATGGAATGGAGCTACGAACTTCTGAATCATGATGAGAAGAATCTGCTCCAGGCTCTATCTGTCTTTTCAGGCGGCTTCACGTTGAGCGCGGCTGAGAAAGTTTGCTGCAGCAGAGGAGGAACTTCCAGTGAGAACACGATACTTACTCAACGTGAGGCGATTTTAGAAAATCTCGCTTCCCTGATGGACAAGAGCCTGATCATGCAGGATGAGGGTTATGAAGGGCAGGCCCGATTCTCGATGCTGGGGTTAATCCGCGATTTCTCGAGGGAGAAGCTTAAGGAAAATGAATGGGAAGTAGAGATAAGAAAACGGCATGCGGATTATTTCCTGGCTGTGGTGGAGGATGCAAAGCCCAAACTCATGGGGTCGGAGCAGGAAGAATGGTTGGAGCGATTGGAAATTGAGCACAACAATTTTCGCTCTTCACTGCGCTGGTTGATTGATCGTGCTGAAGATGAGAGCGGGGATGCTGAAGATGCAGCATCATCCGCGTTGCGCATGTCAGGCGACTTATGGCGATTCTGGGACACACATGGTCACAATCGTGAGGGTCGGGAATGGTTCCGTGAAATATTCTCCTTGACGGATGCGTCAAGCATCGAAGGTGTCGATGCGCTTATCGGTGCCGCAATGCTCGCCCGTCGCCTATCATTGATAGATGAAGCAACACAGTACTATAACCAGGGCCTGGCATCCGCGAGGGAGCTTAACTACAAAGCCGGGATCGCTGAAATTCTTGGTGGCTTGGGGTATCTGGAGGAATACAAGGGCGCGAAAGGTGAAACGGCTGATGAGCTATACCGGGAAAGCCTGGAGCTGTGGCGTGAAACAGGTGATAAACGAGGTGTAGCAACAGCCCTTGGACCTCTGGCGCAGCGAGCCGCATCAGATTATGACTTCGAGAAAGCGACCTCTCTATTTGAGGAGAGTCTTTCTTTATTTCGGGAAGTCGGTGATAAACGTGAAATCGCGGGCGCTCTATGGAACCTCGGCCAGATTTCGGTGAGCTTGGGGCGGTATGAAAAGGCAGCTGAAATGTATCGTGAAAGCTATGCACTCTATGAAGAGCTAAACGATCTCCATGGTGTAGCTACGCAGCTTCGATCGCTCGGGGAAATCGCCAGAATGGTTGGAGATCTTCGCCGAGCCCATGAACAATTCATTGAAGCTTTAGACACTTTTCGATCCATAGGAGATACAAGATGTTCTTCGATCGCACTTT
>JBGUDT010000124.1:0-1114 GCA_041821665.1 Anaerolineales bacterium | reverse complement strand
GCCATCGCCTTCGCCCTTGAAGCCCTCAGTATATCCCGGGAGATCGGATTTCAAAGGACAGAAGCTCGGGTGCTTCGATTGCTGGGCAGATGCGACCTTGCTCAAGGAGATCTTGAGTCTGCACGGGGGCGCTATCACAAGAGTTTGAAAATCGAGCGAGGACTGGATGACTTGCAGGGAATCGCAGAATGTTTAGAAGGATTCGCTTTCATCGCTTTTACCAGGACGGAATACGTGGTTGCCGTACAAATTATTCATGCTTCAGAAGCATTGCGAGACAGGTTGAGGACGCCATTGCCCTCTCGAGAAACACTCGAGTTCGAGAGCTGGAAGATTGAAGCACGCGCTGAGCTTGGAGAGAAAGAGTATGAAACTGCTCGATCGACAGGAACTGAACTTACTGTAAAGCAGGCGAACTCTATGGCTCTGGCGGGTGAGTGAGCGAATTAGATTTTCCCGATCGATCCGGATTTCTCCCTTTAGCATCGATTACCAACACTCCCAGTAAGCTTTCGATGAAGCGTTCATCCTCTGGGATCAGTCCTATGAGTATTCGCGCGTGATCAACTTACTTAAAATCACTGGAAATCCATATATAATGGTTATGTCAATTAAATCCGTGGGTGTATAAAAGTCTCCACCTTCCTACACTAAACCTCTCCACGCCAAAGGATGGGGGTCTTGACCAGCGAATCACCTCATAAACCACTCCCTGAAGGGACCGTCACATTCCTCTTCACGGATATCGAGGGCTCAACCAAGCTTTTGAAGAAGTTGGGTGACGCCTATGCGATGGTTTTGCAGGACCATCGTGAGATCCTGCGAGCTACATTTACTATGTGGAACGGCCAGGAAGTCGATACACAAAGCGAAGCCTTCTTCTATGCTTTCCCCCGGGCGACGGAGGCGGTATCGGCTGCTGTCGAGGCGCAGTGTACGATTTTCAACCACGATTGGCCTGAAGATGCAGAAGTGCGTGTTCGCATGGGTCTCCATACCGGCGAACCCCTTGATGTGGGTCCGTCTGGGTACGTCGGCATGGCCGTGCACCGCGCCGCTCGCATCGCGAATGCCGGTCATGGTGGCCAGGTATTGCTCTCCGCGACGACCGCAC
>JBGUDT010000123.1:0-3803 GCA_041821665.1 Anaerolineales bacterium | reverse complement strand
ACCAGATTCTAGTGGCGGCAGATAAAGAGAGAAAAGAGTAAATGTATTCAAAAACGCCCGATATACTTGCATATCCATCTAAGATCAAGCACGCAGTATTATCCCAGTCGCAGCTCGATGCCCTCAAGGTAGGGACATTGGAATTACTGGAAGATGTGGGCGTACGCTTCCCATCCCAAAAGGCGCTCGAGATCTTTGCCGACCACGGTGCTGAATTAGATTGGGATACCGAGATCGTGCGTATTGCGCCCGATTTGGTCGAGAAAGCCCTATCTACCGCGCCGCGCTCCTTTGTTTTAGGGGGGCGCGAGCGACGATTTGATTTGACTCTGGATGGAACTAATTCCTATCTATCAACCGATGGCTGCGGTACCCGGGTCATCGACCTGGAAACTCGCCAGGAACGTCACTCTCGAAAGGAAGATGTAGCCCGTATGGCCCGCATCAGTGATGCGCTGCCGCTAATTGGCTTTTTTTGGCCACTGGTAAGCGCACAGGATCATGGCTTGACCGCACCCTTTCACGAGTGCCATGCTGGACTAACCAACACCCTCAAACATGTGCGAGGTGGTACGACCGTTTTACCCGAATTAGCTCCCTATCTGGTCGAGATGGCAACGGTTGTGGCTGGCAGCGAAGACCAGCGTCGTAAGTATCCGCCCATCTGTGCCAACATTTGCGGCATCGCACCACTTGCCCATGATCAACATGGTATTGAAACGGCGCTTGTATACGCCGAAGCAGGGATTCCCACCAGTTTTATGGCAATGCCGACCATGGGATCGACTGCTCCAGCCACACTCTGGGGCGCGCTAGTTTCCGGGGATGCGGAAGTCGTTAGTGCCATGGTGTTGATGCAGCTAGCTTACCCATGTACACCTGTGTTCCATTCGATTGAAGTTTCCCTCATGCATCCACGCACAGGGGGTTACGTTACGGGTGCGAATATCCCCTTCAGTACGATGACGGTGCAAATTGGGCATAACTGGAACGTGCCCAGCTTGGGTGGAGGTGGAACTAGCAACGATGCAAAAGGAATCGGCTGGCGGTCTGGAAGCGCGGCCGGGCTCGGTGCGGCGTTCATTCCCCTAAGCGGCGGTGAGATTTGTGGATATCTTGGGTTGTTGGATGGCTCGATGCTGCTCTACCCCGAGCAAATCATCCTCGATCATGAAATTTGCATGGAAGTTTACGATCTCTTCCAGGACTTCAAATTCGACGAGGCCGATATGGCGCTAGAAGTGATCGAAGCCGTGGGGCCGGGGTCACACTTCCTGCGGCATAAACACACTCGGAAACATATTCGCAATTTTTCTTTATCACCTATAGCCGACGAGATCTATATCAGCGATCAACCGCGTTCTTCACGTGAGGTGGCACTGGAAGAATTCAACCGTATTAACGAAACCCATCGCCCGGAACCTCTGCCCGATGAAGAATTAACTGAACTAGAGCGTATCTTGACTGCAGTTGACCGTGAAGCCGAGCGATTGCAATAATTGGAGCAATTAATGGGAACGAAAACGCCGAATAGCCTGGGTTATCAAATGCCCGCTGAATGGGAACTCCACGAAGGTACCTGGCTGATTTGGCCGCATAACGATACTCACGAAGGCTCGCAATTACATCTAGAACATCTCTGGTTGGAGATGACGATGGCTTTATGCGAGCATGAAACCGTTCATATTATTGTGCCTGATGAACGTCGTAGAGAACACCTGAATCACCAGCTAACTTATTACGGCCTGGATGACAGCATCCTTGATGTTCGTATCATCTCTAATGACGATGTATGGGTCCGAGATTGTGGTCCAATTTTCCTTGTGAACAACCAGGGAGAATTGGCTGTCACCAGCTGGAATTTCAACGGCTGGGGAGAACGCTTTCCCTATCAAAAAGATCGCCTTGTTCCCAAGGGCGTGGCAGAGGCACTGTCGCTGGCCGTATTCAACGCGCCGATCACATTAGAGGGGGGGGCTATTGAAGTAAACGGTAAAGGGACTTTGATGGCCACGCGCAGCTCGATTATCAACCCAAACCGCAACCCTGGGAAAGACCAGCAAGAGATCGAGGCTGCAATCAAGACATATCTAGGTGTCGAACACATCATCTGGCTTTCTGGTGCACCACGAGAATTTTGTGATGCTGTCGGCAGCGATACGGATCTTCATATTGACGGCTATGCTCGTTTCACAGACGAATCTACAGTGCTGTACTCCTGGACTGACGATCATTCCAACATTTTTTATCCTTATCTCAAACAACATCGCGACGAACTGCAAGATGCCAAGATAATGTCGGGGAAATCTTTGACGTTGGTCCCCCTCCCCAAACCTAAAAACGAGATGTACTCGACTCTTGTCCCATCCACGCAGCCACCGTTCAAGAGCATCCCATCGTTAGCGACCTATGCAAATTTCTATATCGCCAACAACGTGGTGCTTGTGCCTGTCTACGGTGATGTAAACGATGCCAGGGCAAAGGACATCATCGCCGAGCATTTCCCAACTCGGGAGATCATCGGAATCCCCGCCTGGGCGACGGCTGAACTGGGTGGCATGATGCACTGCGTCACCCAACAGCAGCCCGCAGGAATGGGGAAAGGATGAACCTATGAAGAATATTGTCACCCTGGGATTGATCCAAATGACCTGCAGCGATGTAGTAAGTGATAACTTCATCAAAGCTGAAAAACAAATCAGAAGCGCTGCAAAACAGGATGCCCAGATCATCTGCACCCAGGAGTTGTTTAAATCACCCTATTTCTGCCAGATTGAGGATCCGGAATACTTTGGTCTGGCGGAAGTAATTGACGAGAGCAGCCCAACCATCCAGAAATTGAGTGAACTGGCTTCTGAGTTAAAGATCGTCCTGCTTGCCAGTTTATTTGAAAAGCGAGCCCCGGGTATCTACCACAATACTGCAGTTGTCTTCGATGCAGATGGAAGTTATCTGGGTAAGTACCGCAAGATGCATATCCCGGATGATCCCCACTATTATGAAAAATTCTACTTTACCCCGGGTGATCTGGGATACAAGGTCTTTGACACAAGATTCGGGAGAATCGGGGTCTTGATCTGCTGGGACCAATGGTTCCCTGAGGCTGCCAGATTGCTTGGTCTTCAAGGTGTTGAGATCATTTTTATCCCCACAGCGATTGGGTTTTCCCGTGCTGCAGAAGGAAACACATATGACAGCGCCTGGAAGACCGTCCAGCAGGGGCACGCGGTGGCCAATGCCTGTTTTTTGGCAGCGGTCAACCGGGTTGGTTTTGAGCTGGATCCATCGAGCTCAAAAGATCTGATCCAGCCCGGTGGAGTTGGTCCAAACGGAGAGCAGGGCATCAACTTCTGGGGACAGAGTTTTATCGCCGACCCGGATGGGGTGATTGTCAAAGAAGGGTCAAAAGATCAGGAAGAGATCCTGATTTATCCTGTTGACCTGGAAAAGGTTGAAGAGACTAAGAGACTATCCTCCTTCCCGTATCGGGATCGGAGAGTTGATAGTTATCAAGATCTATTAAAGCTATATTCAGACTAGAAATTCATTGAAATATCAAGGGAGAATAACATGCCAAGCCTAACACCCCCAATCGAACCCCTGGTTCCTTCCTATCAGATCCGCATTCTGACTGATAAAAAACTGGAACAGCTCAGAACAGGCACTCTCGAGATCCTGGAAAAAACCGGGTTTAAATGCCCTTCGGAAAGGGCATTAAAGATCTATGCTGATAACGGAGCCCAGGTTGATTATGAAACCCAGATCGTAAAACTGTCTCAGGATGTGATCATGAAGGCGCTCTC
>JBGUDT010000122.1:0-3877 GCA_041821665.1 Anaerolineales bacterium | reverse complement strand
ATCAAGGTCGCCATTTGATCGGCCATTTTTCTGGCTTCTACACGATTCTCAAGACCTGCGAAACCAAATATCCCACTCATGCACTACTCCAAAGACATTCGGATGTAGCTATGGCGCTAATGCCACTTTTGAGGATGCACAATAAAACGTTCATGAACATGTCATCAACACTCAAAACAACCACCCTTACTGCATCTTTAATTGAATTCCATTGGGATTAGTATTAAATGCGCTTGAGGGAAAACGCTTTCTGTGAGATGAAAGTTACGCGATCAAGATGTAGGTACTTTTGCCCTAATAGGCATCTCAATAGGAGGAAAAGAGTCGCCGACACGGTTTTTGGGGTTTGATCGCTAAATTGCATGTACTCGGATTCTCCATCTACCTCATTTTTTTCTTTCAGCTTCGGTTATTCCGGGTGCATACTCGACATAACAAGGAGTCACTCAATTTGCCTTGGATTCCGCAAATAGATCACCGGATCTCCTTGGTACCAAACTATCTTTCCAGAGATAACAATTTCTTGGCCTGGATTGAACAGTACCTCCGGGTGCGTTGAGAACTTATCCCAGACTTCAATCGGTATGATGACCTTGAAAGATCCTTGATGTGGATCAGCAAATCCGAGGTAGACGGCTTTTTTGTTGTTGAATACGAGTTTGATTTCCCCTTTTACTTTACTGGTTTCTCCAATATGATCACGAGCTTGATCAGTCGTGATTACTTGTGGCTCATAGATTTGTCGATCACCGGAGCCAGGATTTGAAACATCGCTGTCCCAACCTGAATATCCCACTCGCAACACATCCTGAGTTTGCTGATTTTGAGAAAACGGATCGCCATGTTCTAAGGCGACGATTGCCCCATCGGTGCTTCGAAAAAGAAGTAAATCCTCTCCGGCAACCCAAGTGGAGTATCCGCTCCAATAACCATCGTATAGCGTCCCCTGGTTAAAATACAGATAGAAGCCTGGTGGATAGGGACGGTTGTCGTTATCCTGTAAAAGTCCGCCCGCGCAGTAGTGTGCGCTGGTATTCGCACAACCAACACCCAGCTCCTGGGAGGTGGTGATGTGCGGCGCGTCAACAGCCTGGATCCGAGAATTGAAATCCCAATATCCGAGACCAGGTGATCGATCCGTAACTTGCAGTGCTAACCCTGCCATCCAATGTCCAGCTAACAGGTAATCACCCGCCATGATTAAGAATGGTTGTTCATCGGTTAGCACGACGTGATCATACCGAATAAACCGTATTTCTCCTGCTTGAAAGTCAGGCATCGTTTGGTCATCGAGCATCATTTCAACAAAAACAGAATCCCATCTACCATCATAAAAATCATTGCTTCCCCCGCCGCGCCCGATTATATAAACTACCTCGCTGCCATCTTCAAACTTTTTCACGACCGGTTGTGGTCCCATCGGAAGGTAATCACCATCTCCCCATCCCCCATGTCCAACATTACTGATAAAACTCGTCGAACCGTCGGAAAGATTTAGGGCAAATAATGCCTGCTGATCGGGACGAGCCTCCAAGTTGCTGCGGATTTCCTCATTGGTGATTGGCCAAGGGTCCCAAGTCCAGAGGGTTTCCCACTCAAGCCTGTATTTAATCAGCACCAGCTCATGTTCTTCGGCAATGACGGGCCATCCCCATCGAAGCTCAATATCTCGATCACCTTCTTGGGTAACTGTCGGCTTCACACGCCACACGCCATTGCCCGTCTGGTTGTCAATTGCATGCACATATAGATCTCGGGTGCCGACGATGACCCGATTCTGTAGCCTGGAATAAGATGGAGCAGTATCTACTTCGGTGTCGGCGCGGTAATCCCAGATCGGCTCTAAATTTAGTTTATTCAACGCATGTACAGTTGGACCCGCTGCTATAAACAGTCTGTCACTGACTAAAGCCGGCGGGTTGTTAATTGCCCCCTTAAGATCGACTCTGTCCATAACCTCACCATCCGAGGCATTAAGTTTGAATACTCTCCCATCATCAGTTGTCACATAAAGCGCCTCTAGAGCATGGTCATATGCAGGGGAAGTGTTGAAATTACCTTCCGGATTTATCGACCACAGCTCTTCCCCTGTTTCTTGATCCAATGCGTACACACCATAATTACCTCTGGCGATATACACTCGACCTCCACCAATAATCGGTTGAACGTTCCGTGGTAAACCAGTTTTTCCAGGTGCGATATCGCCTTGAGGGGTGGGACCATTCCATGACCACTTCCATCTCCAAGGAGTGGGAATCGACTCATCGGTATAACCGGTTCGCTGGGCATCATGTGCATGTTGTGGCCAGCCACCAATTTGTTCCAGAGGGTATATGGTTGCAGTTTGTAAGGGTTCCGTGGGTTGTTCACCCTCATCCGCAATTGATAATTCCGTACCATCAATCATGGTTACGGTAGGTTCCTGCGGTGCAATCTCAACCGGAGGAGTAGGATTCTCTAAACGCGGAGTAGGCGTGTCAACATCACACGCAGAAAGAAGAGTCCCCATTCCTATGAAAATGAAACTACAGAGCAGAGTTGAGAGTTCTACTTGAGCAATGCCACGAATCGACTTATTGATTATTAACACTAACCTTGCCTTGAGATAGGTAATTGTAATCTCCGCAACCAATCATTCGGGATAGTACCCGGACCAAGCAGATATGTGGATTTTTACTATTTCGGTGCTAGTTGGAAGACGCGTCCTACAGGTTGATATTCGAATTCTGCCGCCAGATTGGCATCATACTCCATATCAAATACAGGCCTCTCATGGTAAGCAGAGGTAATCAAATTACGCTCAGATACCTGAATCTGAGTGACTGCATCTTCATGAGGTATTCCAGCCGCCCATAGTTTATGATATTCAGCCACTTCATACCGGGAACGATTGAATATTGTTACATCAGGTCGCAGGCCTTCAACTTCTTGGAAGTATTCCAAAATCACTGCCGAAGATCAGGAGCCCATGACAAGTGCATCGGGCGAAACGGTGTTGAGAACCTGTCGACCAAATATCTCTGGTCCATAGGTGTTGCTCATGTCTACCCATCGCCAATTCGCGCAACAAGTCATTATCGCAATACCTGCAAGTGTCCCTTGAACAAGAATCCCGAGTTTTAGTGTACCGTTGGGCCAGATAATACTGAACTCCCGAGCAAATTTGTACGAATTGTGAGCACCCACAGCAATCAAGATTGCCCATAATACATAAACCGGGAGAAACATAGTTCCTTTATCAGCCACGGCATACCCTGAATAGAATCCGTATACCATCACCAAGGATATGATCATTCCAATTGCGAAGCGCTGTCGCTGTCTGACCAAGAAGAAGGCACCGATAAAACCAAGGATGACTCCAACTCCGGTGTAATTACGCCAAAGCCGATGACCAGTGGATATTATTTCCTTCAGGTAGCCCGCGAGATCATATCCAAAAGCAAAGAAACGATAAGCCTGTCCGGAAATCATCCACCAAATTCCATATGGTGTCTTCAAGTCAATATTGTAATATGTGCGGACATAATTTAGCTGCGGGTTAGCCATGTCACGCAAAGGGAGGTAGAAGTAGATGGTCAACCCAGCTATAAACATCACAAGGAGTAATGGCACCAAGCGGAATAGCTGCCGAATTGATCTCTGTGTAGCGATTATCCATATGAATCCCGGCGCGAACAGGATACCGGAAACATGGTTCGTGAGACTTAAACCATAGCACAAATGGCATTAACCATCGATCGTCGGAAACCACAGCCATGGTTTTCGAAATTCACATGGGCGTAATCGTATACACTGCTTATGAGGGTGGCCTAACCACCATTGGCAACCAAAGGCAACCAAATGGTGAATGGCCAAATTATATCGACGATCGTCACCG
>JBGUDT010000121.1:0-3908 GCA_041821665.1 Anaerolineales bacterium | reverse complement strand
CTTTCAACCTCTTCCAAGCTGCTGAGATTTCTGCCGGGGCCAAATGCACCGCAGGTTACAACTCCCAACCCTGTTTCCTCTAGAGCATCCTTAAGGCTTTCAAGGTTTATCAGGCCCGGATCCTCCACAGCAACTTCAATGAGGTCGAATCCCATCGTTTTTAACTTACCGAGCAAATCCAGGTCGGTATTAGTTGAAAAAGGCGAGCGCCAGATAAATGTGTTTGCACCAATTCTCATGAGATCGTCTTCCCAAGTATTCCGGATATAAGGATATCGACTTCGATCTATACGGGTATAAAAATGTTTTCGATGGCAAGCCAGATGGCTCCATGCACTCCGCCATCAGCACCTAGCTTTGAATAATCAATAACCAAAGATCGGGTAGATAGGGCAGTTGCCCTGCGTAGTGTTGCCTGTCGAATGGTTGACAATAAATGATGGCCGATATTACTAACACCTCCACCAATGAAAATCGCTTTTGGATTATAAAAATTCACCAAACCAGCTAGAACACCACCGATCATCCTCCCGCTATCTGCGATGATCAGATTGGCAGATTCATCTCCGGCAGCTGCTGCATCACCAACGTCGACTGAGCTCAGCACTCCCTTATTAGCCTTCATCAAACGTGCTAAGATCTCGCTTTCACCACGCTCAGCTGCCAAACGCCCTCGTTCGGCAATTGCAGGACCTGCAGCCATTCTCTCTAAACAACCCATATTTCCACAGTGACAGATAGGGCCATTATAGTCGACACATATATGCCCTACATCCCCAGCCGTACCGTCACTCCCTCGATATATTTCTCCTCTGGCGATTACGCCACATCCAATGCCCGTTCCGATTTTAATGTACAAGAAATTGTCTGTCCCCACGCCGCCGCCTACTCGTGCTTCTCCAATCGCCATGATATTTACATCGTTATCTACTATTGGACGAACTTGAGGAAATCGTCGTCGGATATGGTCTTTAATTGGAAAGCTATCCCAGGCCGGCATGAGCGGTGGCTCAATCAACAATCCCGATGGAAATTGGACTGGCCCGGGGACACCGATTCCCAATCCAACCAATTCCTTTTCGGAAGCTCCTCGAGTGTTAAGCCTCTCTGTGATCAGAGCGCATATTCGATCCAGGAGTTGTTCAGGGGTATCCCGCACGTCTGCGGGTTCGGCTATCCTTTGTAAAATCGTTCCTCGGAAATCGGCCAATGCCAAATCCACACTGGTAGCTCCGATATCAATCCCTGCTATATAGCCTAAGTCCGCATTTGCATCGAGTAATGTGGGTCGGCGCCCACCCTCGGAATCCCCAAAACCCACTTCTGTCAATACTTCCAAATCCACCAAATTTCCGACGATTGCTGTAACACTTCCCCGGGAGAGGCCCAGTAAGTTTGCCAGGGCGGTCCGGGACAAAGGGCCTTGTTTCCGGACAAGATCCAATGCTACGAGTTCAACTTCGGAAAGCCTGGGCAATCCAGCATCGAATGTCTTTTCATGTCTCTCTTGGGTAACAGTCATAAGGAAACTTATTTGAATAATTCAAGGAAGTCTTTCAGATATTAGCATTATTCCCTCTGAATTTCAACAAAGTTTCGGGCCCTGCCGCCCAAGAAGTGATTTTTGTCACCTAATAGACACTGGCTATTTTCAGCTTCAGCCAGTGAAACCTCGTGCCTGGTACAAAGTACGATCCGCTCCTCAGGGAGCGGATCTGATTCATTGATAAACTGATGCCTTCTTGCTTCAACTCCGACTAAATACCCACCGGGCGCCCTCTTCTAGACCTAAAGCGGAGTATTGGGTTTGAAATAGTGATTTCACGGGGAAAATGAAAACTAGAACAGGACTCGAGGAGACAGTATCAGAACGGAAAATCGGCGTTTGAAAAAATGAGTTAAAAAAATGAGGCTCGATGTTGATCAAAGCCTGTTGAGATATATTTTGATGCTGTAATCACGTACCCTCGAATTTAAATTGATATTGATCCGGAAAGCAGATCCCTCGAAAGTTGCAATACACGCAGATCTTCTCATGGTCCACAAGGGGGAATTCCCCCTTATCCAGAGGCACATTTCCTTGCACATCCCGGCAATACTCATACATCTCCCCGGTCTCCGCCTCCACCTGCACGGCGTAATTCCCCAAATCATCGGCAGAAAAAGATTCGTCAACCTCGACGTAATCTGGATATAGATATGCGATCGTCGGCCGCACGAGGTCCGGATCGACATCGAAATGGTAAGCCGCCCAGGTAGCATACCCGAGCAGCTGCTTACGGTGCTTCTCGTGGACCACCTTCCCCGTTTTCCAATCGATGATGTGAAGCACGCCGTCGACCGGGAACAGGAAATCAACCTTGCAGTAGACCTTCATGTCATTGAGCCTGGACTCACCGTAGCCGGGGGGCTCGATTACCCAATCGTCGCTCGTGTTGATGGCGACACCCGTAAGCCAGTCGAAGCGCTCGCTGTCGAGAAAATTCTCCAGGCAGGTCTTCACTTTGGGGAAGATGTCGTCGATGTTTATCTCATCCAGTTCACCGTACACAATTTCATCAAACTCAGCTTTCTCGATTCGATCTGCGGTCATCGTCTCTGCGTACTCAATAAACCTCTCCACGTCGATGTTCTCTGGCGTCTTCCGTAGCCGGCGAAGCAGCGTCTCAAAGACCGAATGCGCGATCCCTCCGGTCTCCAGCGGTATGCTCACCAACTCCTTCAGGCGTTTGAGCTCGCGAGCGGAGTTATCCGAATCGTATTTCCCGTAATAGTGGTAGAAGTAGCGACGTTTGCATATCGAGAAAATCTCGTAGCGCGTGGCGGACCAGCCAAGGATCGATGTAAAGGGAAACTTCTTTACTTCTGACAATGAATTGCCTTTCTTCTTATGATCAGTGAAGGACCCCGCTGCAAGCTACAGGGTATTCTGGCTTTTTCCCATAAACGTTCATTCTCTATGATACGCTATTTTTATACGCACACTTCTAACAACTATTAGCGCAAGGGTTCGCTCAACACTTGCTTCGGCTCGGTTTGGATAGTACAGAAAATGTAGATCCCTAATCCACCGGGTAGGTTGGGGACCACCCGTTTGACGGTTGTCAGCGTGGATCCGATCTTTAATACTGGAGCTACCATAATGATCCTGTGACCTGTGCAACTCGCTCAAGGAGGAGCACGATGGATAAGGAACCCAAGTTCTTCGATTTTGCAGCAGAGGTGGGCCTTACGAAACACCTTGGAGGTCTCGAGGCAACGAGAGAATTGCTCGATCATTGCAAGATAGCTAGAGGACATACGATACTCGATGTTGGATGTGGCGCCGGCGCAACGCCAGCATTTATCGCGAAAGAGTATGGCTGCCACGTATTCGGAATCGACATCAACAACCGTATGGTAGACCGGGCGAATGAGACCGCGGCCCGTGAAGGCGTGTCGGATCTTGTGGAATGCCATATCGGTGATGCACAAGAACTTACGTTTGAAGACAATACTTTCGACATCGTGTTCACCGAATCTGTAACGGCATTTCCAGAAGACAAGCAGAGAGCCGTAAATGAGTACGTCCGGGTGACTCTTCCGGGAGGCTACGTTGGGCTCAATGAGGCAACATGGATAAAATTCCCCCCTCCCCCTGAGATGGAAGCCTGGGCTTCTCAAGATCTGGGATCAAGCGTAAAACCATTGACTCCGGAAGCGTGGACATCTTTGTTAGAAAACGCAGGTCTGCAGGACATCACGACAAGAATCTCTCCCATTACCATCTCGGATGAAGCGAAGGGCGTCGTGGGAAGATATGGCTACCTTGGTATGCTACGGGTGCTCAGTCGCACCCTCGCCCTTTATCTAAAGAGCGAGGCGTATAGACAGTTTGTGAAGAGAGTCCGGGAAGATGGTGTAACACC
>JBGUDT010000120.1:0-4086 GCA_041821665.1 Anaerolineales bacterium | reverse complement strand
GACAAACTTTATGATCCTGACTATACGCTCTATGGAGCACCATCATCCATCATCCTGGAATCGACCATCGCACACGAAGTCGCACATCAGTGGTTCTACAACACGGTGGCAAACGACCAGATTGATGAACCCTGGATGGATGAGGCTATCGTCCAATACGCCACAGGGCTTTATTATCAGGATCAATATGGTGATCAAGGGATGCAGGGGTATCGTCAATCATGGGTCGATCGTTGGGATCGCGTGGAAAAAGCAGATATACCCATCGGGCTGCCATCCGAAAAATACGATGGAACTGCATATGGGGCTATTGTTTATGGTCGGGGTCCTCTGTTCCTTGATGCACTCGCAAAACTCATGGGGGAGAATGTTTTCAACAACTTCCTGCGTGATTACTACATCCAGAACAAATGGGGGATCGGGACAAGCGACTCGTTCCGGCAATTGGCAGAAGAGTATTGCCAGTGCGATCTACAGGGGATATTCGAGGAGTGGGTTTACGAATAGTTTGCTGGACGCAATCAGAATCCTTATTCAAAGAAACTAAGGAGATACTGAGCAGCCGTTGCTGAAGGACACCTCGAGGCTATATCCAGACGAGGCAGTTGCCCCCCCAAAGAAAAAATCCAGTGATTGTGTTCCGGAGACGCTTGAGGAAGTCGAGACTTGACTTGGGGGTGAGGGATCAAAGCCCGACCAAATCACACTACTCCCGATACTGACCTCAAATAATCCCCCATTGCTTGCAGGCCAACCCAAATCAATTCCCGTCAGTGTAATGGTTGATCCTGTGCCATTTGTAAGTTGCCATTTCGCATATGTGCCTGGATTCGAGAAGCTTCCAATTGAGATCAGCGAGCAAACGTCCGTGGTCTGTGTGGGCGTGAGCGTATTCGTCTCCGTTGGAACCGGGGTGAGCGTATAAGTGGACGAGGGGATGGCTGTGCGAGTACGCGTCTGAGTCACTGTCGGTGTGTTTGGGGGCGTCCGGGTGATCGTGGGTGTCCTCGTGATCGTGGGTGTCCTTGTGATAGTTGAAGTGACAATTCGGATTGTTGGGGATATGGTTGGAGATTCATCCCCAGGTACCGCAAGGATACCTACTGCCACTGCTGTCTCAGTCAATGCCACATCACCTTCAGACGGTGTTGAACCCCCATCACTTCCGGGAGGGGGTGCACCGACACCCATCGCGTCCAGTGTTGCCGCCACCGCTGTCTCGATTTGTTCTTCGGAGAGATCGGCTCCGACCCCCAGAGCAACCGATGTCGAGAGAGCATCGATCGTTGCTGCGAGATCTTCTTGCGAGAGAGTACCCGCCTCTTGAGAATTATTTGCGAGCTGGGAAGCTGCCCAAATTGCAAAAAACAGGAAGGGAATGAGGAGCAGGAGCAAGATCCCCGTGCGGACGCGATTGGAGGGAGATCTTTCATCGGATTCGGTCTCGATCCGATCAGGAACCGGTTTCAAATACAAGGTCGGTTCAGCCGGTTTTCGAGCGCCGGGCTTAAGCTCTCCAGATGTTGGATCATACACATTGCGCAATGCTTCATTGAAGGCAGCGCTGAATTCAATCACAGATTCGTAACGATCATCAGGATTTTTTGACAACGCACGGATAAGAACGCCTTCAATCGCTTCCGGCAGATTTTCATTGACCAATCTTGGGAGTGGAAGAGGTTCATTCGCATGCTTCATCGCGATCGCCAGGGGCGTATCGGCTTCATACGGTAACTGACCCGTGCACATCTGGTATAGAATGACGCCGAGCGCGTACTCATCCGTCCTTGGTGTGACTGGCTCGCCTCTGGCCTGTTCCGGCGCCATATAGTGTGGGGTACCGATCAAACCAGAACCTGTCAATTGAGCCGTCGCCTCATACACGTAGGCGGTGCCAAAATCGGACAGCCAGGCGTTCCCTTTATCATCGATAAGGATATTGGACGGTTTCACATCTCGATGTATCACGCCAGTGTCGTGAGCATACTGAAGAGCAGATGCCATCTGTTCGATGATGTGCGCACCATCCTCTGGTTTTAATGGCCCCTTTCTCAGCCTCTGCCTCAAGGTACCCATCTGCATATAGGGCATGACGAGATAGAAAATGTCGTCCTCTTCTCCAAAGTCGAGCATGGGCACGATGTGTGGATGCCTGAGACCCATGAGGACCTGAGCTTCTCTTTGAAATCTAGCCTTGAAATTTTCTTCTTCTGCGAGCCCAGGTGGCAGGACCTTGACGGCGACGACACGCTCATTTTTCACATCAATGGCTTTATATACAGACGACATGCCACCCCGTCCAACCTTCTGGACGAGTTCATATTTCCCCAGGATGCTGCCTGTCAGGATCGACATTCTTTAACTTCGGCTCCTGTAACCCATACCGTTAATGGCCTCGTCTCCATGCATTTTAACTTCTTCCATTAAATAGGACGATGGACAGACGAACAGCGTCGTTCTGCGCTTCACCAGCATACCACTCCTCAAAAATCGCTCTCTTATCAATTACCTTACAATAATCTTCCCTTATTAACTACCATTCTTCATTTAATACATTAGGTCGATATGAAATTCAACTCTGTCGAGAAGATCCGGGTGGATCAATCAGATGCTGTGGCGATGAAGAACCAGGGGGCTCACCTGATTGAGCATCCTGCTAATGAATGGCAAGCCTGTTATCGAAACGACGGTTACACCTCACCCCAACACCTTTCCCCTCTGGGACGTAGAAGGTGATGAAACAGCCAGGAGTGATTACCTGCTCCCACTTTCCTCCGTGGCAATGATGAGACACTTCTGAGACTATTTTGAGATAACCTAAATCGTGCACGACGAATCAGTTCATTTGAGTAGGTTTTGGTGGGTTTTAATAGCGTGACCTGATCCTCCACAGGACCGTAATGCTATTCCAAAGAAAGGAGGTAAATGCTATAAATAGAGCATCCCCAAACGTTCCCGAATCTGGGAACTTCGGACGGCACTTCAGGCCACTTTAAAGGTGTACTTTTTACCGGTTGCCAGCCAAATAGTTCTACTCTCGAAGACCAGGCGGCGCGCCTCGTTCGGTCCGGATTCATTGCGTCATTTATGAGCTGCCTGGCAAAGGTATCGATGAGGTTGAACGGGAGTAGTCACATAGACTCGAACAAGCAGAACCTTCCTGAAGGATGCAGGGCTGGACGGTCAATGTTTCGCGTGTGTCCAGACCCTTCGTCGCTGCTCCTTACGTATGAGGTATTGTGGGCGTGAAACTATCCAATGGAGCTAAGGTAGCCGTCGCTCTTGCCCCTCTTGCCATCGCAGGATCGATCCTGCTGACGGAAGCTGCGCTCTCCACATCGGCAATAACCGCGCGAGTCAGCATCAGCTCGAGCGCGGAAGAAGCAAATGCAGCTAGCTCCGACCCATCCATTAACGAGGATGGACGATTCATCGCCTTCACATCCAATGCGAGCAACCTCGTAAGCGACGACGCCAACGGTATCCAAGATATCTTCGTCCATGATTGGGCATTGGATCAGACTGAACGCGTGAGCATCAGCACTGTGGGTGCCGAAGCCAATGGTGACAGCGCAAATCCATCCATCAGTGGCGATGGTCGCTTTATTGTGTTTGAATCACTAGCAAACGATCTGGTCCCTAGTGACACCAACAATGTATCCGATATCTTCCTGCATGACCGCGAATCTCACACGACGACAAGAGTGAGCCTTTCCTCCAACGGAAATCAAGCCAATGGGAAAAGTACGACACCGGCCATCAGTAGCGATGGCAACGTCGTCGTTTTCGTCTCAGAAGCCACCAATATGGTGCTTGGAACCAACGCCACTCCAAAGATTTACACTTATGACATCCCATCAGGAAATTCCGAATTAATCAGCGTAACGACTGGAGGAACATCCCCAACTGCTTGGAGCTACGCCCCCTCCATCAACGCCGATGGCAGCATCGTCGCCTTCTCCTCGGAAGCAGCTGACCTGGTTCTGAATGATATTAACCTGACCAAAGATGTATTTGTGCGCGACCGAACCACACATTCCACCGAACTCATCAGCATCTCTATGGATGGCGTTAATCCCGGGAACT
>JBGUDT010000119.1:0-4086 GCA_041821665.1 Anaerolineales bacterium | reverse complement strand
AACAGGATGGGCATCCGCGATGTCGGGGCGTTAAACGATGCCATCACCGCTGGTCGAGCGAGGGAGGTGATACTTGTCACAGAAGCGCTGCACGAACAACGTATATCTGAGATCGCCGGAACCATCGCCGAGCGGCGAAATGATGTGCGTGGGATCCTCGTTGCCGGTCCGTCATCATCGGGCAAGACGACATTCTCGAAGAGGCTCGCAGTGCAGCTTCTCGCCCGCGGCGTTTCTCCATTCGCTATTGAATTGGATCACTTCTTTGTGAATCGTGAAAACACACCCCGGGATGAGAAGGGGGATTTTGACTACGAATCTTTGCAGGCACTGGACATCGAACGACTGAACGCCGATCTCCGGAGCTTGATTGCAGGCAAGCCCACTGTGCTTCCGAAGTACGATTTCATCACCGGAATGCGAGAAGAGGGACCTGAGATGCAGCTCAACCCAGATCAGATCATTATCGTGGAAGGGATCCATGGGCTGAACCCGGACCTGCTTCCGGCTGTTGATCCTTCCCAGACCTATCGCATCTACGTCTCAGCATTAACGCAGCTTAACCTCGATCGCTTCAACCGTGTATCGACAACAGATACTCGTCTGATCAGGCGCATTGTGCGTGACGCAAAGCATCGAGGATATTCGGCTGCGGAAACTATCCGGAGGTGGGAATCTGTCCGTAGGGGGGAAAAGCGCTACATCTTCCCCTTCCAGGAGAATGCAGATGTGATGTTCAATTCGGCGCTACTCTACGAGGGGTCTGCGCTTGCGCCCCTTGCCGAGCCTGTTCTGCGACAGGTGCCCTTTGGCACCGAAGAGCACGTGGAGGCGAAACGTCTGCTCACCTTCCTGGAGTGGTTCCTTCCACTGGATACCAGCCTGATCCCGGATAACTCAATCCTGCGCGAGTTCCTCGGCGGTTCCATCCTGCGAGAATTTCAACCGTGGCAAGATCCCTCTGAACTCTGACGTTAAATCGTTATATATCCCCAAGTTTATCGTGGAATGCTCGAACTCTTGGCATGGCGCCGCGTAGATCTGGTCAGCGATGACCATATCCTGATAGCCTCATTCCTCACCAGGATCCACTGGTCGTCTCAACCGTTTCCTAGCGCTCTTCATCCGTTTCATTGTCAGCCGGCGCTGTCTCGATGCAAGTGAAGGTTTCGTGGGTTTACGGGGGAGGGGTTCATCTACGGCTTCGAGGATCGTCTCACGAAGTCGGTCCAGCGCTGCCTTTCGATTTCGATCTTGCGAGCGATGTTGGCTGGATTCGATGAGCAATATACCTTCTTTGGTCAACCGATTCCCTGCGGTTGTGAGTATCCGTTCTCGTACTTGATCAGGCAAAGAGGGTGAACGCTGGACATCGAAACGGAGCTGGACCGCCGATGCCACCTTGTTCACGTTCTGCCCACCGGGTCCGGAGGCATGCGTGAAGCGCAGGTCAAACTCGTTTTCAGGAATGATGATCTCGTCATTAATCTGGAGCATGGTGATCTCTCAAGATAGGGCAGAGCTAGAACCAAGCTGTATTATGCACGATCCGGGGAGTTTTGGGAGATTAGGACAGGGGAAACAATGTCTGCACGTAATAACCTGAGCCTGGACAATAGGGGGAAGATAGGAAATTAGGACTAGTTGGCTATCCATAATACGGTTGAAATCGAAAAATTGGCGTTATAATAAGGGGTACTCAGGTAATGGGTCGCCAGGGACGCCTTCCTATGTGAGCGATGCCATCCGATGAAGGCGCACCTCTGGTGAGGGTGCATCTGTATCCGAGTTAAATGATAACTGCATGCATGTATGGGTGAATGTGACTCGTGGCTGATTATTCCGGTCAGACATTAGGACGGTATCACATCCTCCGTAAAGTCGGACGGGGTGGGATGTCGGTCGTGTATCGCGGTTTCGATTCAGAGAAACAACGCACGGTCGCTGTGAAAATCCTGGCTTCCTTCCTCGTTGATGAACCTCAGTTCCGGTCGCGGTTTGATCGTGAAATCCAACTGCTCCAGAAACTTGACCACCCCAATATTGTTCCCATTATCGACTATGGTGAACACGAAGACACACCCTACATCGTCATGCCGTTTTTTGAAGCGACGCTTCAAGATCGTCTGAAATCAAGCCCGATGACGGCGCTGGAAGGCGCCAAACTCTCCGAGCAGATCTCAGCCTCGCTCGAGCACGCCCACCAACATGGCGTTGTGCATCGCGATGTCAAGCCGTCGAATATTCTCCTTGATGATGACGGGAAAGCCTATCTCTCCGATTTCGGATTTGCGCACTGGCATGAATCAAAGGAGAGCCTGACGGGCTCTGCGCTGATAGGTACACCCGCATACATGTCTCCAGAGCAGTGTATCGGTGGGGAAATTGACGCACGCAGTGATCAATATTCCTTCGCAGTCGTGATGTACCAGATCGCCACGGGCAGGCTGCCTTTCGAGGGAGAAACCCCGCTCGCGGTCGCCATGAAGCAGATCAATGAAGACCTGCCGTCACCCAAGACGGTCAACCCACGACTCCCGGATGGCGTTGACCTTGTGCTGGTCAAGGCGCTCATGAAAGATCCGGATCGGCGTTTCAAGAGCGTCGCCCAATTTGACGAGTCGTTTCAATCCGCAGTAGCCGTCGTCGTAGATCCGGACAAGAAGCACACGCCGCTCCCCATGCACCTGGATCTGGAGACGCTGGCGATGCCTCCGTCACAGGTGGGAGTCCTTCCACTGGTATCACGGATCCGGAGCATGCGCTGGCCGCTTGCTGCAGGCATCCTTTTGATCCTCTTCGCCTTCCCGCTGGGTGCAGCTGCCTTGATGGGCTATGTACGGAATGGCGGTGGGGACGCCCAGCAAACGCCGACCATAGATTGGGAAGCGACGATCAGTGTCCTTTACGCTGAAAATGCCGCCGCCGTAGGTGAGCTTGGTTCTGACGATGCCGTGCAGACGGCGGTGGTTGGAACGATGCAGGCCATGAATGCAGAGGATGACGAGGGAAGGAATGGCAGTCAGGGTGAGATCATGGCGATCATGAACGCCTTTGGCTCAAATTCGACGCCGACAAGCATGGGCTTGACCGCCACGCCGACATGGTTTGTTTTTTTTACTCGCACACCTACGCCGAAAGAAGATTCCTCTGGTCCACCAGGACCGACCAGCACACCGGGAACCACACAGGAACCGTCGGCAACACCCGAGCCTGGTGCGACCGACACGGTTCCTGCACCGACGAATACGCCAGAACCGCCCCCACCGACGGATCCACCGCCTCCAACAAATCCCCCGCCGCCCACAGATCCGCCACCGCCTACGAAGAAACCAAAGCCTACAAAAAGACCTTCACACACACCAAGGCCTTAACCGCAGACTGTTTAATTGATATGAATCACCCTTGAAAACAAATTATTAAAATTATCTCGTCATTTTAAGATGTCTTACATCAAATAATTAACTTTGCTGATTCAACCTCGCTGTTGGCATATTCACCTCCCAATAATTACTTTGAATATCTATTTGTTGTTCTATGACTTTTGCACTTGAAACAGGTATTCAAAATTTTATTCTTTCCACCGAATTCTGAATTATCAATGAATAATCTATGAGAACTGTATCCGAAAGTCATTTGAAAGGTACATGGACACCTAGAATCTGATATGCTGGAAGAAGCCACTTCTTCTGTTCGAATAAGGAGTGGACAGTTATTTGGTTAAGAGGGTTTGCAGTTAATTGTGGCTAGTGCGAAATCAGACCTAGATAAGGCAAAAGATGTCTGATATGGATGGAAAGAAAATTGGTCGCTACCACATCCACCATGAGGTGGGGCGGGGGGGCGTCGCGACGGTATATCAAGCCAGGGATCTGGACACAGGTTCGGTCGTGGCGGTCAAGATCCTCGCCCCCTACCTCGTCTCCGATGAGAATATCCGCATTCGATTCCAACGTGAGGCGGAAGTTCTTGAAACCCTGGATCACCCGAACATCGTACCCATATTGGATCACGGAGAAGCCGATGGGTATGTGTACCTCGTCCTTCCATTTATTGATTACGGCACGCTGAGTGATCGAATGCGAA
>JBGUDT010000118.1:1628-4094 GCA_041821665.1 Anaerolineales bacterium | reverse complement strand
AATGAATGTGGGACTGGTGGAAGGTGAGTGGACCACCTTGATGGTCGAAGAACCTGGCAGCGAGGTGGAGAATTCTCCTTTCATTTCGCATAATGTCGTCTTGGAAGCGCCTTGCGAACGCTGCCACTTCAACGATAACCCGTGGGGACTCAGTGTCTCTGTGAGCGTTCCATAATATCGACATGTTATCCGTCGCACCGGTCGAATTAACAATTGTCATAATTCAGGAGGGGATCGGATGGCACCCTCCTTCCAGGATCCCCGCCCAGTGTCACCGAAGTTGGATGAGGGATCTTCTGCAGAATGGGTAGCTCATAAATCAAAGCGAGGCGAGTATGCGTTCACTACGATTCATTTATCTCTTTCAATCCACAAAAGGGCTGGTGCTTCTAGCCATTGGCCTGGTAACTTTCGTGACCTTCTTCTACGGCATGCTCTCCGGTCCGATGGCAGAATTCGGATTTAGCGAGATTTTCATCAAGGCGACCGGGATGCAGCTCATACCTTCCGAGCGGGAGGGTCGCATCGTCATCCTATATCACGCCATCGCTAATGCGATTGTGGCGATCAACGTGTATTTCATCACCGGATCGGTCCCGATGCGGGACTACTTCCGATCGATAATCAATGGCATCATCACTGTGGGCTACATCACAGTGATGGTCTTCGGTTTGCTATTCGCATACTTCGGACACAACTTCATATTCCACGGATTATACATCTTTGGACTCTCACTCGTGTTTTTTGCAGGTGTCCTGCTAGCCGTTGCACTGTGGCCCTGGAAGGATGAAGTACACGTTAAAGATCCCGCTTACTCGCACACCAAGCGCGGCGTCGACCTCGAGCGGGTCGCATTCTTCGTCATGGCTATCGCCATGCTGGGTTCTGCAACCTTCGGCGCCGTGACAGGCTCCTTTTGGGGCAACGGTCATGAGACCTTCCTCGCCGAAGATCTGATCCGCGAACCGGAAAAGACCGCTCTACAACTCTCTATCATCGGCCACCTGCACATCATGCTTACATTGGTCGGGATCGCGATCACGCTTGTGATCGGCCGATGGTTTGATTTCAAAGGACCCTTGCACAAGATCGCCATGCCGCTCATGATTTTCGGCACGATAGTGATCACGATCGGCGCCTGGTCGGTTGTGCTAACAGAATACGCCCATTACATCATCTACGGCGGATCGGTCATGGTCCTTCTAGCCGGGCTATTTCTGGTGATCTTCGCCTGGCGAAAATTGATCCGAACGGGGCTCGAGGAAAAGGGAATCACGAAAGGATCGTTCGGACAAAGTATCCGCGCCCTTCTGCGAGACCCGCTGCGCTTTGGCTCCACCTGGCAGATGGTGTTTATGAACTTTAATGTAAGCTTTGTTGGGATATTCGTCGCAGTCAAGCTTGACGAAATCTTCCGTATCTGGCCACTCCGCGATGAACGCGTGATCCTCACAGGCCACTGGCACGTTCTTGCCGGGATTATCGCAACGATCATCATCCTGTACTATGCCGATCTCGCCGGATTGAAGGGCAGAGCTCGGAAAGTGTTCGGGTGGACAGTGATCATATTCTCCGATATTGCGTTTATGTCCGCAACGATATTTGAGATGAAGCGTCTCTTTGTCAGCGAAGCCGAACAGCAGCCCATCGTCAATTGGACCATGATACTAATCGACCTGGGCATCGCCATCGTGCTCATCACACTCGCCATTCTCCTCATATGGCGCCTGGCAGATTTCTTCAAGAAGGATGGGCGTTGGACGGAGGAACTTGCCGATGAAGGGCTCGACAAACCACCTCCACCACCTCCACCGTTGACAGCCCCTCTCTATCCAACCAATAACGATCAGGAGGTGGGATCATGAAGCGCACCGTCTTAAGCCTTCTATTGATGATCCTGTTCCTCGCTGGCTGTTCGACAGCCGATCCTTCCCAGGATACCGCTTCGCTCTCGTATGATACGGGCGCCGATCCGGATACCTGGGCGCTTGTACCCGCAGGCGAATTTCTTAGTGGCCTGCACGAGCATGAGACCATGGTTGAGTACGACTACGAAGCGATGGTCACCACAGTCACAAACGCGCAATTCGCCGACTACCTCAACGAAGCGCTCAAGACTGGTACTATCGAGATCGTTGGTGATGAGATTGTGGGCTACTATCCGGGAGACGAATTCCACGGTGGGCGGCACGAGGAGAAGATCGCCGAGGGAGATTGGCTTCACCTTCCGCTCAGTGAATCAGGTCTCCGTATTGAGTCTGTCGACGGGAGCTTTGTGCCCCTTCCTGGTTATGAAAATCGACCCATGGTCCATGTAACCTGGTTCGGCGCAAAAGAGTACTGCGAGTTCAATAGCTGGCGGCTTCCAACAGAAGTAGAATGGGAAAAAGCGGCACGCGGTACGGACAACCGAGCCTATCCATGGGGAGACGACATCGGACCCGAGAATGCGAACTACTACAGCAG
>JBGUDT010000118.1:0-1529 GCA_041821665.1 Anaerolineales bacterium | reverse complement strand
AGCGGCCCGCGGCACGGACAACCGAGCCTATCCATGGGGAGACGACATCGGACCCGAGAATGCGAACTACTACAGCAGTCATGATGTCTTCGAGAAAACGTTTGGGAAGGCAGGGGACACGACACCTGTCGGCCTCTATAATAGCGGTTCTTACGACGGATTCGAGACCGTCGACTCTCCCAGCCCTTATGGTCTCTACGATATGGCAGGAAATGTCTGGCAATGGACGGATGATGTGTATGAAGGGCAACATTACCGCTATATGCGCGGCGGCAGTAAAGCCAACTACGCTTATAATCTACGCGTCTGGACGCGGAACAATGCAACACCGGAGTACAACAGCCCCAGCGTAGGCTTCCGCTGCGTGCGCGATCCAGTCGGGTCCTAGGAGAAGAGGAATATATTCGTTTATGTCGATCATTTCAACTTTGAGACAAAAAAGTCGATCATACTGGTCACTTGTAAAAAGCTTACAGACGGGTCTCCTGCTGCTAACCGGGTTTGCGGGATACATCAGCGCTCGCTGTCCCATCATCACGTGGGCGAGCCTGCTCGGCCTTATGGGAAGCTTATTCCTGGCGATAAGCGGGAGCACCATTCTCAACATGGTGTACGACCGGGACATCGACAGTCTCATGACGCGAAC
The DNA here is from genome assembly GCA_041821665.1 of Anaerolineales bacterium. GTDB lineage: Bacteria > Chloroflexota > Anaerolineae > Anaerolineales > E44-bin32 > E44-bin32. The sequence continues at coordinate 883 of JBGUDT010000118.1, read as the reverse complement.
CTGCAACCGCCCTCTCCCTAGCGGAAAAGTGGGCGTCAAGGAAGCGACCGTACTGGGCGCAGGGTTGAGCATTCTGGGTGTTGGATGGGCATTCTCCCTCGATCCGATTTACGGCATGGTCGTCTTTGCCGGCTGGTTCTTCGACGTCGTCGTCTACACCCTTTGGTTAAAGCGGAAAACACCATGGTCCATCATATGGGGCGGTCTTGCTGGCGGGATGCCGATTCTTGCCGGGCGTGTACTTGGATTAGGGAGTGTCGATTGGGTAGGGATTTTCCTGGCGCTCTCTGTTTTCCTCTGGATCCCGACCCACATCATGACATTCAGCATGAGGTACCGGGATGATTACGCTCGCGCTGGCATCCCCACTTTTCCGTCTGTATATGGGGATAGAACCACGCGGTTACTCATTGCCAGTTCAAGCATAGCATCTGCTATCTTCATGGCTATCGCCATGGTTGGTGTCGGCATGACCTGGGGCTACCTGCGATTGTTCATCGTTTTGAGTACAGGCTTACTCGTTCTTGCGATCAGCAGTCTGTTGAAGCCGTCTCTCAAGTCAAACTTTGGCCTTTTTAAATATGCCTCTATCTTCATGCTTGGCTCGATGATGATGGTCATAATCGGAGTATTGGCCTGAGGAAAATCACCCCTCTCGACAGAATAATACTTCTTCTAACCGCGCTATTGGCCGCATTTGAGATTGTGGTTGGTATCGAGGGCTTGAACTCTGTTTCTGTCTGGGCTTACACAGCGGCTTTTGGTGTATTGGTCGTGGCTTCCCTGCTGATGATCATCTATGGCTTTGATATTCTTGATAATCAGCTCGTTGTCATCATCGCAGCCATCATTCCCCTTGGATTTTCACTAGCCTTAATAACAG
>JBGUDT010000117.1:0-4294 GCA_041821665.1 Anaerolineales bacterium | reverse complement strand
ATTAATATCCTCAACTCTGTCATCGAAATCGACGTGCTGAATTTTATGCATGGGATCGCGTAATAAGATTGGTGAAAATCAAATAGCGTAAAGCGGATGTTGTAAATGAGATGGGGAAATTGGAATGGAGATCGTGTCGTACGTAGAGAGCGACACTACCTTAGAGCAGCGTAATTAGATCTCCAGCCTCTTCCTCAGTGGGGGAGCTACAGTAGCCCGATACACCACATCAGACCCACCGCCAACAGGATACCCATCAGCCCTATTTCAAGGATGGTTTTTAAGAGAATGGTGTGATCTGTGGCTCTATTCTTGTTCATCGTAATAGATTAGGTTGCATGAAGTGGGCCGAAGGCATCCTGAAGCATAATAGCTAATCTTGGCGGCACTGAAGATGAAGGAGCTATGACCTGGGTTGGATTGTAGAAAGGGTTGTCCATCGTCTAGAATTAAGCAGTGCTTTCGATTGGCTTCATGTTTCGGGCTTATAAAGTGGGGAACCATATCCAGCAACAGTGCCGACCAGGAACGATTCCACTGGATCCGTTATCAATAGTTCTCAAAGCGTGATCCCCAGAAGAAATAACGAAAGCAGTCGTACGGGATTACCCAACGCTCCTGAAACGCTCAGTAAGTTCCACGATCATGGGCAAGTTGCAAGGTCGAAATCAGGCATGGTTAGATGAAAGCTATCTGTAAGCCGTGGTATGGCGGTGTCCGTTTATGATTGTTGTGTGTGACCAAATCAGGTAAGAAGGACTGTGAACTATGGAATTAAGCGAGTATCTTAAATGGGCGGAAAAAGCCCTCGTTGATGGGGATGAAACGCAAGCAAGAATGATTCTTCATAAGGGGCAGAAGGAGTTCCCGGAGAGTGCAGAACTATATCTGCTGTTTGCCCGGGTTGCAGAAAAACGAGAGCATGCCGTCTACTGCCTGCGCACTGCCAAACGTCTTGATCCCAACAATCCCGAGGTGAACCGTCTTTGGTTGGAGATCAAGAACTCTGGGTGGGGAAAATCGAGCCTGGTCAGCGGTATCGTCGATAGGCTTGCTGAGCGGTAAATCCCTTAACCGGCCATCCTGGAATACAAAAAAGGGTAAGCGCCGACCCAATATGCGGGGCGACGTCCTACCCTGTTTTCTTAATATCCAGTTTTTTTTATCGCTGTAGGTTTATCCCTGACTCTCGAAGTTGAGACCCGGGCGCAACTTGTCGGGCATGAACTCGTGCAGCCCGAAACCCATCACACCTATATAAGCGCGACCTTCTTCTTCCGGATGTTCGCCAAGCGTGATGTCCAGCTCTTGTTCCTCGCCATCTCGGACTATGCTTAATGTGATCCCATCTCCTGGTTCATGGGAGCGGATGATGCCTGCGAATTGATCAAAACTAGTAATTTCAGTCCCGTCAATAGCGATGATGATGTCGGTTGGCAGCAGACCGCCTTCCTCTGCGGGGCTTCCCTCCGCAACGTGCATAACCACAAGGCCAGGACCTCCCATCATGTCGAAGTCGTCCTCAGGGTGGTGAAAGGGCATGGGTTCAACCATATCGCCATGATGGTGGAAGGGCATGGGTTCATCCATATGACCATGATGGGGATATTCGAACCGGCCACCTGGAATACCCCCCGCCTTTGGGCCGCGCGTAAAAGGTCTCGCAACCACGCCAAGGAAGGGAACATCTACATCCTCGGGGTGTTCTCCCAGGGTTAGGACGAGAGACTCCTTTTCCCCATTATGTACAATCAGAAGCTCGATCTCATCACCGACAGCGTGAGAGCGGATGATATCTGAAAGCGCGCCGTCCTTACCGACTTCTTCGTCATTCACACGCAAGATCACATCACCTACTTCCAGATCGGCTACCTCTGCAGGGCTGCCTTCAAGGATCTCCATGATCATGGCACCTGTAGAAAACGTACGCTCAAGCACGACTTTGTCTTGATCGAAGGATGTATTGGCTTTGAGGGTCAGGGCAGGATTAAAAAATGTCCTTATAGTAAGGGCGCCTATGAGTATCCCGACTACGAAGGTGCCGACGAAACCGAGCGCAAGTAAGAAAAACGTTTTTTTCGACATATGGTCCTCCAAATTGCTCCGACTGCTGACAGGAGATTGAATTTAATATTAGCGATGTGCGCACGACCATGTAAAAAACAGGTGTGCTTTCGCGTAGATATTAAACCGGCTAGATTAGAGGCGGGTTAATGTCCAATATCCTGCCTCGATTCCGGGTGCTCATAGAAGTTCGCCTGGATATCCGTCGAAGCCACGGATGGCATCTAATTACTGCCGCCTTCCATCAACCTGCAAAAATAGAACTCGCTTGAGGATCTTGGCGTCATTTGTTGTCATCTGCATCCGGATGTACGATAGAGGTGCGGCGAGAATCTCGATGGGGCGATATGAAGGTAAAGGCATAAAGACTTCGGCATGGATGTGGAGAAAGGAACCAATCATGAGACTTGTGGATCTCTGGAACTCGAGTACAAAGCCAACTATTTCCTTTGAATTATTCCCTCCCAAGACTGAAAAAGCGGCCGGGAATCTGGAAAGCGTCATCGATGCACTTGTCGGGGAACATCCAGATTTTGTATCGGTCACTTTTGGAGCGGGGGGCTCGACGCGTGAAGGCTCCAGGCAACTCATCCGTCAGCTCAAGGAGGATAAAGGGTTGAGTGTGGTTCCATATTTTGCCTGCTATGGGCTCAGTCCGGATGAGATTACGGCTGTTCTCGATGACTACCAGGCTTTGGGCGTGGAGACGATCCTTGCCGTGCGGGGAGATAAACCGCACGATGAAACTTTTGAACCCCACCCAGAAAGCTTGCCGTACGCCCTGGATTTGGTGGCGTTCATTCGTGATCGCTACGATTTCTGCGTTGGGGTAGCCGGTTATCCTGAGGGGCATATCGATGCCCTCAGCCAGGCGAAGGATCTCGAGTTTCTCCACCGGAAGATCGACGCGGGCGCTGAGTTCATCATCACGAACTATTTCTACGACAACGTGTACTTCTTTGATTTCGTGGAGCGATGCCATAGCGCTGGTATCGACGTGCCGATACTTCCTGGAGTGATGCCTATCTATAGCGTGAAGATGATGGAGATGCTAGCGGGAATGTGTGGAGCCACAATAACCCATACGCTGCGCGAAGGTCTCGATGCGCTCGATGAAGATAATCGAGATGCCCTGATCGATTTCGGGATCGAGTTTGCCACCCGGCAGTGTCAGGAGCTTCTCGAATCAGGGGTATGTGGACTTCACTTCTACACCATGGACAGGAGCACGTCGACTGTAGGGATCTTGAATCGCATACGCGCCGGTGGAACTCTCTAGAACAACCCATTTTCTAAACGAGTTTTTATGCACTTACGAATCGGACTGCGATCCTGTTGCACCCTCAAAGACAGGGATCGAACCGTGCTATTGATTCATGCTGATTGCGCGTGCAGCACCCCTGTTAAATCCACACCAAACCATCTCGCAGAAATTCCATTCACTTAGGAACGACTGACTTTTCTGGATCGAGCGCTTCTCTAGGGCGATAGCGCATATTCTCCGAGTACGTAGGCTTGAGGTTCGACGGATGAAGACTTATGGGAGGTACGCTTCAGGGATGTTGCGGACATGCCAGAAAGCGAAATCGTCGAATGTTGCCGTCAGGTCGTATGTTTGTGAAGCACGAACGTACAACGCGAAGTTGCCGAATGATCTGTTGTAATCGGGGTGAGTCATGGTGCCAACGAGTTGATCGTTGATAAATACTACGAAGTTTCCTTGAAAGGCCATAAGCCCGAGTCGATTCGTGACACCGAGACCCGTGTTGATCACCTCAGAGTGAGACCATTCCGCCAGGTCCCTGGGGCTCTTAGATTCATGGTGGAGACGCAAGCGCCAAAAACCATCACAGGCAACTTCTAAGCCGTAGCCTCCCATCGCGGATTCTTCATCAACTCGGACCGCCATGCCAACGGAATCTCTGTCGATGCAATCACCATTTGTCACGCTCACCTCGGCATATACGTTGCCAGACTGTCTGCCAAGCCAGGACCACAATGTGAATTTCTCTTCAGGCTCGTAATCGGTGCCAATAAGATTGCCACCCTCTATGCGGTAGGCAGCGTTGTCCTCAATGTCGTAAAGATACCAGCCTGCAGGGTCATCGAATGGATCGAAGTAGTCGGGATTGCTGAGGTCAAGCCCGGAGCGAATATCTTCTTCCGGGAATGCGGGTAGGGTAGGTGCCCCTGGAGCAAGACCCTCACGCACAGCGGGAGGTCTTTTAGT
>JBGUDT010000116.1:0-4487 GCA_041821665.1 Anaerolineales bacterium | reverse complement strand
GTTAATGGGTATCATCCTTGAGGAAAAGCCAATCGCATGACTTGTCCTTATTGGTTGCTATTGTTATAAGTTGCCGGATTATGGGTATTCAACTTACCCGCCAATGAAATTCTGTTTACAAGTTACGGCGGCATGCCAGCCAGGCTCAATCTTATTGGTTAAGAAGCTGAATTCGAACAGTAAAGAAATACTGGAGATGTGAAAATGAAGTTCTTCCTCGACAGTGCCATAATTGATGAAATCGAATATGCTCTTGATGCTTTTGATATTGATGGCATTACGACCAATCCCCGACATGTGCAGGTTTCTGGCAAACCCTTCATGACGGTGATTAACGAGATTGCGAAATTGGTCGAGGGGAGCGATAAGACTGTATCAGTCGAGGTCAATCCCCACTTTATGACATATGAAGAAATGCTTCCCGAGGCAGAAAAACTGGCGGGGATTTCTCCAAATTTTGTAATTAAAATCCAGTGTGTTGAGCCCGCCTTTAAAGTCATCACTGCGCTCGCGAAGAAGAACATTCGAGTCAACTGCACATTGATCTTCTCATCAATGCAAGCTCTCCAAGCCATGCGTGCAGGATCGTTTTACATATCTCCATTTATAGGTTGGAAAGAAACAAATGCTGAAGAAACCCAAAGCTGGATTGACGAAATTGTCACCATTCGCGATATCTATAGGTTCGATACAGAAATCATTGTCGCCGCAGTCCGTAACGCGAGACAAATCGTTGATGCTGCGATTGCCGGTGCTGATATCGTCACGGCGGGACTGCAAGTTTATAAAGATGGCTTCCACCACCCCTACACCATCGAGGGAATCGGCAAATTTACGGATTTCTGGGATCAGACATCCTATGAATGACAAGGCAATTTCCTGAAATAGCCATGTCTGAAAGCGTAGAAGTATCTCCAGTTCGATGGAACCCATGCGTTCCTGAAAGTATTCGTTATCTCTATTCCGCTATCATGATTGGTAAAAATTGCACAGGACCGGTTTTATTTTTAAGAAGTAGCGACGCTCACATTAAGGGTCACGCTACAATTCCTCTGCCATACTCCTTTATACTCTTACATGTACATGGAGAAATGAATGACTAAACCCCCCAAGATCGTTTGCATCGGCGCCGGAAGCGCTGTTTTCGGCTTAAGCAATCTCGCAACCATTGTGGCCAGTAACCGATTGAGCGGCTCCGAATTGGTGTTGGTCGATATCGACGAGGCGGGACTCCGTACTATAACGGCCCTGGCACAGATGATGAACGAGGCCTGGGATTGTGGGATGAAGATTCGCAGCACGACAGATAGGATCCAGGCGCTTCCAGGCGCGGACTTTGTGACGGTTTCCGTGCAGGTCGGACAGCGGGAGACAATGTGGGAAATGGATTGGAAAATCCCCCTGAAGCATGGCATACGGCAACCTTACGCCGAGAATTCGGGACCCGGTGCCTTTGCGCATACAGCCCGCAATGCACCCTTGATCCTGGCTATTGCCCAAGACATGGAACGTTATTGCCCTGATGCATGGTTCCTGAATTTCACAAACCCGCTTATCCGTCTGACATGGGTCGTACAGCGATACACGAAAATAAAAGTGGTCGGCCTATGCCACCAATTGTTCTGGGCCTACGCGATGGCCGCAGCGGTGCTCTCTGATCGGTGGGCGATTCAGATTCCTGACAATTTCCATGTCCATACAAACTACGACAACGAAGCGAACCTCATTCCAGTCATTCAGGCTGGCTACAAAAACATTGATATTAAAGCTGCGGGCCTAAATCATTTTTCATGGGTGTTTGACATCCGCGACCGACATAACGGTGAGGATCTCTACCCCCTGCTCCGAGAGCGCTGGTCCAACCAATACCGCAAAGATTTTGAACCGCTCACGCGCGAACTGTTCGAAATATTCGGATTGATGCCTTCGGCAGGAGACGCCCATGTTTGCGAGTACCTACCCTGGACGCATGACCCAATCACCAAGCCCTGGGAAAAATATGGCCTGGAATTGCAAAGTTGGGAGGGAAATCATCACCGCCGCGCAGATCGAAAGGCACGGGCCGAGGCCATCGTAGCAGGCGAACTTCCAATAGACTCATTGAGAGATGCAATCAGCGAGGGTGTCCCTGAAATCATCGAAGCCATCACCTTCAACGACAATCTCTATCACCATCAACTCAACATCACAAACAACGGCCTCATTCCAAACTTGCCGGCCGACGCAATCGTAGAAGTTCCCGGGATGATCTCTTCCTCCGGTATTCAGGGGTTAGGTGTTCCCCCGCTACCTGATGGGATTGCCGAACTTTGTCGACGCGAATTGGCTTTGAGCTCCCTTGTGGTCGATGCAGTTGTCACCGGCGATAGAGATCTCGCATTGCAAGCGCTACTGCTTGATCCGATGATGAATGATATCGATCGTGCTCGAGCCATTCTGGATGATTTTCTAACAACCTTCGCTGAATACCTGCCCCAGTTCTCGTAACGAGGGAGGCCAAGATGGGATCATTCAGTATTCCCTATGGCCAGACAACCGTAGAGTTTCATTGCCCCGATCGCTTCACAGTTGAGGTTGTAGAACCTGCAGCAAGCTCAGCTGCCGAAGATCCACTTGCGGTCGTCACAGCTTCACTCAAATATACCCATGGGGGAGTTAGCTTGGAGGATTTCCGACCTGCACAATCGGTTGCAATCGCCATCAGCGATAAAACCCGGCCTGTGCCCAACCATCAGCTCCTACCTCCGCTACTCCACCAGCTCACGGACCTCGAGTTTTCTCCTAATGACATCCACTTCTTCATCGCAACCGGATTACACACCCCAATGGGGGTTGACGAATATTCATCCATCTTGCCGGAAGAAATTCTCAATCGTTATCCAGTCCATTGTCATGATGCCGATCTCAGGGATCAGCTTGACTATCTAGGTGAGACCGTGAGAGGGACACCGGTCTGGGTAAATCAAAGGTATGCAGAAGCGGATTTGCGCCTGGTTGTTGGCAATATCGAACCGCATCAAATCCAAGGTTTTTCTGGGGGAAGCAAGGCTGCCGCGATCGGCCTCGCAGGTCGAGAAACCATCAACAAGAATCATTCCTTGATGAAAGACCCCAAAGCGCGAGTGGGATCATACGACACGAACCCCGCAAGACAAGATGTAGAAGAGATCGGCCGGATGATCGGCATCCACTTCGCGTTGAATGCTATCTTGAATTCTGAAAAACAACTCGTAAAGGTCCTTGCAGGTGAACCAATCGCACTGATGCAGGCTGGTATACTACTCTGCCTCTCACAAGCAAGTGTACCGGTTTCCGCGCCATTCGACGTGGCCATCGCTTCCGCCGGTGGGTATCCCAAAGACCGCAACCTTTACCAATCCCAGAAAGCACTTTCACATGCGAGCCTCGTTGTCAAGGATGGCGGCACGATCATCCTCGTTGCAGCTTGCCCCGAGGGCACGGGAAGCTCGGCCTACGAAGCGTGGATGAAGGATATGCGCTCACATGAACAAGTGATCACGCGCTTTAGACACGAAGGTTTTCAAGTGGGGCCTCATAAAGCGCTCCAGATCGCTCAAGATGCCTCTCGTGTGAACGTCAAATTGGTTTCACAGATTGAACCAGAAATCGTTCGAAGACTCTTGCTGCCACCTTTCACTGACGTTCAGCAGGCCATTGACAGTACCCTCGATGCCCTATCGGATAAGGCACGCATCGGGATCTTTCCCAATGCGCCCTCAACCATCCCTCTACTTGATTCTGCGACGTGAATTTTCGTATTATGCTGAAGTTTTATACAAATGTCGATGAAGAGTCGCAATCTTACTTCTTGGTCAACCGTTCTTGCGAACCATGAGAAATAGAGAAACTGGACGCTACATGTTAATCGCAAGAAGCAGAGTTTTTCGTTTACGTGTCTTTCCACTTTCAGCTACTCATTAGTTGCCTAATCACTACCAACACTAAGGGTGTGTGTTGGGGGCAATGAAAATCCCCGACCCTTGCGAGGCGGGGGTAATGCAATGATTAGTTAGGTGACTTGGGGTGGACGATTGTGGGAATGGTCGTCGTGACCCTGCAACCACCCAAGCGCTAAACCTGTGGCAGTGGCATACAGAAGCAACACAAAACCTACCATGGCAGTTGAGAATTTTGAAAATTCATGCTTGTTTGTGTTGCATTCAGGTCGACGTGATGCCAATCGTGAACTACATCTATTCCGTCCTGACCCGAAAAGGTCGTTACTTGTACATTGTATTAACAACATTCTTGAGCTGCTCACGATAAGTTTCAAATGCGGCCTGCCCTGCTCCGGTAAGCTGACAAATTGTCATAGGGGTCTTTCCTCGATAGGTCTTATCTATAGTGATGTATTCTGCTTGTTCTAATCGTGTCAGATGAGATGATAGATTACCTTTGCCCAACCCGGTTTCGCGCAGCAGGTACAGGAAGTCAGCACTCTCGAGCACGTAGAGAATGGAAAGGAT
>JBGUDT010000115.1:1831-4542 GCA_041821665.1 Anaerolineales bacterium | reverse complement strand
AATGGATGCTGTAATGGATTCTGGAGAGGTTATATCATTTAAGATAATCCAATCTATGAGATTTCCGACGGTGTACTCGTAGAAATCTATAGTTTTTGGAGCCAGAAGTGATGCTTTTCTAGACAGTATGAAGTCTTGATAGGAATCCAGAATCAGGTGGTCTTTTTTGGGTATTAAATGAAGAGCACACACAGCATTTCTCCTATCTTTAGTGCTGTATGCGCTTGAAAACCCTATAAATTGATGGATTTCCTCAACTTGTGAGACTCTCTTGTTTAGATTACTGATTCGAAGTCAGGCGCTCTATCCATTGAGCTACGGGGGCAGGAAATTCGCGTGATTATAGCATACGATGAGATTGAGTTTGACTAAGACAGAAGCTCTCCTGCAGTGGGTAGGAAAGACAGGAGCCTTCAGTTGAAGGCTCCTGTTTTGATGCTGATCTCGGACGTACTCCGCCGATCATCTCGATATGGTTTGCCTAACTCTAATATGATGTGGTCTCAGGGATTTTCCAGCTTCTCACCCGGAAAGCGTAGACCATGTCAATGACACCTTTCACGAGCAGATAAATCCCCAGCAAGGCCGCGATCGTTGAACCTGCTGTGCTCAAGTTGAACAGGATGTAGAAGCCAAGGAGAAGTGCAAATAAACCGGAAAGGATCAGCAACCACTCACCTTTAACTTCTTTGCGGATTTCCCACCCCACAAATACGAATACAAAACCGAAGATGATGGCGTACACTGCGACGAGAAGCAGGAGCACAGCTTCGGTGATGTTTGTCGTGGGTACGAAAGTGGCGATACCGATGACCGTGGCGACGAGACCGAAGAGCAACGTCGACCAAAAGTGGTCGGTATACTTTCGATTTGCTAGCGCGCCCACCACGAATGTGAGACCGGTAAGCAATGCGAATAAGCCGAAGAAGAGCGTGATGAGTTTGAAAGTTTGATCCGGATAGTTCAAGAAAAGCAGGCCAAAAATGACCGAAATTGCTCCAGAAACCAACCATACCCACCAGTTAGCCTTGTAGTATTCAGCGTACATGAAGTTCCCTCCTGGGAGTTATTAGATTATCGATGATGGTGTTTTGTTGAGAATATTTCCATTCCTTGATGAGCCGATTGCGGTGTCCGAGATAGATTACCGCTTGCCAAGTATTCCGCGAATGAAAACACATAAAACTAGTTAAGGTTACGATCGGTAACAGAATTGTTGTGTGTCCAGCTTTCCAGGGGAATTAGCGTTTACAAACTTGCTCGGCCAGAAATAATGATGATCTGTGGAACGTGATGAGTATTGAAGCTCACAGGATGAGATCGTGTTCTTCTTTACAATCGTAAAGCTCACGATTGGCTTGAATGTAACGTTCTCGAGCATCTCGTTCTTTGTCAAACGACTTCTGCATGGCACGAAAATAATCCGGGGAGAAGGTGTCCTGGTCTTCGTCGACGGACCAAGTGTGGTCAATAATGAACCGACGCGTGGCTTCGGATGCCTGGATCCATTCATGAATAGCATTTCGAAGCCTATTGGATTCTTGATTACACGGATCCTGGTTCAAGAAGTTCCTTCCTCGCATGCATGCCAGGTGTTCATGGCATCGATATACCGATTTCTCGCAGCAGCTTCCTTTTGATAAGCCTCTGCAAGGGCATCCAGATACTCCGGTGATTTTGGCTGGAGACCGCTCTCAGCATCAAGCGGCTTCGTGACGAGAAAGCGACGGGCAACCTCGGAGGCTTTCTCCCAATCTTTGGATGCCTGAAGGGCCCTTTCTTTTTCTTCTTTACATGGGTTTTTTGACATATCCGCTCCTCCAGATCGGATTGCGTACCTCACCAATCATAGCGCGTTTGCGCTTTGATGCAATTCGAGGGAACATCATCAGGACGAAGAAACGCCCATACTTGGAGATATCTATGGAAAGCCTGACGGTTCGTTCAAGACAAGAATCAGAATTTATCAATATCACTAGAGAGACGCGGTCGATGGTCAATGCGAGTGGAATTATGAATGGATCGCTCTTTCTTTATGTCCCTCATACAACCGCGGGTATCACGATTAATGAGAGCGCAGATATAAATGTCGAGCATGATATTCTGGCTGATCTAGACCGTTTGTTTCCAAGGAGACAGTCATACTATCGTCATGCGGAAGGAAACAGCGCCAGCCATATGAAGGCCAGCCTGATGGGATCTGGTGTTAGGGTGATGATACAAGATGGGGATCTCGTTCTGGGCACCTGGCAGGGTATCTTCTTCTGTGAATTTGATGGTCCGAGAACTAGGCGAGTTCATGTGCACCTATACGAAGCGTGATCCGAATAGAAGTTTCGCCAAACCTTATTGGTTGAGCATGCCTTCTTAGAAGTAATTACCAGGATTGCTGAAATGATGGTGCATGTAATCATATACCAACGCAGGTCCATTTATCTTCGACAAGGCTGATCCATAAAAAAGGCGGAGGTGCATCGACCTCCGCCTTGGTTTAAATAAACTCGGAACGAACGTTATCGATTTTAGGACGTATAGCTCTGGCCAGCCAGTTCGACGCGTGTATCCTGTAAGCGTGTCATGAGGCCTTTTGCTACACCCTGCATTAAATGGTATCCGAGGTCGGTATCGTCGTCGCACAACTGACGCAGTGCTTTGGCCTCGATCTGGATGTATTTACCGTCTCCCTTGGCAATTCCCGTAGCGGACAGATG
>JBGUDT010000115.1:0-1821 GCA_041821665.1 Anaerolineales bacterium | reverse complement strand
CACAACTGACGCAGTGCTTTGGCCTCGATCTGGATGTATTTACCGTCTCCCTTGGCAATTCCCGTAGCGGACAGATGGTAGGGCGGGATTAATGCCGAGAGTGCCATCAGATCGCCCTGGACGAGCGTGCCCACGATTGCGGATTGCCCTGATCCAAGGGTCAGCGCGATGTCAACCATGCCCTCGGTGAGCAGCAGCAAGTGGGTAGCTTCTGCACCCTTCTCATAGATCCTCGCTTTGGCCATATAGGAGCCGCTCTCTTCGAAGATGCGATCCCCGGATTTAAATTCACATTCCTCACAAAGCTTGGCGACTTCAGCCAAGCAGGCGTCACCGACGTTCGCAAAGTGAGGGTAACGGCGTAAAACTTCTGCTGAAATCATGCTTTCACTCTCTTTCGTTTCATTGCGGACAGGACAGCTTCAACTGCGTGTGGTAAGGCGCGCTCCAACTCGGGGGTTAAGGTTTCATCGAACGTTTGCACGTCGGCGGCTTCGATTCCGATCAGGGTGATCTCACTCGCTGGGGGTAATTGTGCCCCAGCTTGACGACCGAACTCGAGGGCCGTCGGTAGATTCACGTCGTGTGCAGAAGCGCTGCGTTGGGTGGGGATGTCGCCTGGGGATAGTAGATGGATGGTACCTGGCTCCATGTCAGCTTGGATGGCGTCGACGATGATGACGCGATCATATCCGATCATGCGCTCCATCAACCGCAATCCCCCCCAGTAATCTTCGCTGACTTCGACGTCCGGGTTACCCTCGAACTGGTCACGCAGCTTCTGCGCCACACGCAAGCCAATACTATCGTCCCGCAATAAGGGATTCCCCAAACCTAGTACCAGTGTTTTCATTCGTCTTGTCAGCTCCCCAACAGAGACGGCCTGCCCTCAGAGAACGGTACATTGATATGACGCTCACTGACGGATGACCGCTAAGGGTAAAAGGTCAGATGTTCTTCGTCAGTCGATCCAGGACCTCCCCGTCGGGTGTACGGATCGTGACCTCCAATGGCATCTGCCCCGGAAGAGTGTGCGTGGCGCAAGCCATGCACGGATCGTATGCCCGATAGGCCATCTCGATGGTGTTCAGCAATCCTTCCTTAATTTCAGTATCCTTGGTGATCAGGGTCTCAGCAGCTTTCTTCACCGACATGTTGATGGCTGCGTTGTTGTTCGTTGTCCCAACGATCAAATTTACTTGAGTTAGGATACCCCGTTCATCTGTCCAGTAATGATGTGTTAGCGTTCCTCGTGGTGCCTCAACACAGCCTACGCCCTCATCGGGTGTTTCGGTTGGGAGCACACGGAACTCTTCACCTGTAATTTCCGGATCAGTTGCAAGCTCTACCCAGCGTTCTGTTGCATAAAGAAGTTCTACCAGGCGAGCCCAGTGCGTTGCCAGGGTATGCTGAATGGGTTTACCTCCGAGGGTCTCGTAAAGACGCTCGTACTCTGCTTGAGCCAGTGGGGTAGCCATTCCATCCGCGGCGTTGAGGCGCGACAAAGGCGTAGCCTTGTAAACGCCCGATTCCAACCCATCCTCGAAGCCCTTCCAGCCAATCTTCTTCAAGTAAGGGAATTTCAGGTAAGACCATGCCTCTACGTGTTCGGCGACATAATCCTGGTAATCCTTGGATTCGTATTTAGCATGTTCCTTCCCGTCGGGTCCGACCACGCGGATCATACCGTCGTAGAAATTGACGTGGTTATTCTCATCCACAGTTCCCATGTTATACGTCTCGTGAGTGAAGGCACCGCCGGTGATGATGTTCACATAGTCCGAGTTGCCAAGGACGATGTCATTGAATAACTGCAGGGAG
>JBGUDT010000114.1:0-4582 GCA_041821665.1 Anaerolineales bacterium | reverse complement strand
CCATGGAAATAATTATCATCCTGATCCCGCAGAAATTGCTCATCCGTATAATCCGCGAGCGCTCTTGACCCGGCCTTTAAATTGTAGAATTCGTCCCGAGATTCTCCATAGTCACCGGCAATGAAAATCCCAATGACCACAAATATCATCATGAGGATGATTAGGAGCCAGGATGGGCGATTAAGGATTGTTCGCCGAATAAATTCCGATAATGGGGTCATGTCGCTCATTTACTTCCGGTTGATTATTCAACCCGTACTGGAGTCAACCGTGCGAATTGCCAGTTTGGGAGCTAGTGGTATCGACCATTTAGCTGGATGATTAAAATATATATTATTGGCCCAAGCTCAATTGGATCGAGCCCAATTCAAGGGTAGGATTTGAGCGAGCAGATTCCCACCCCACATGAATAGGAGAAAACCGACTGCAAAGCCAACGATGCTTTGTTCCCGTTTACGAATTCGGAAGACATTTCGTACCAGGAGATAGCCGCCGATGCCCCACAGGAGAACCTGAAGCAGCATGAAAACTAGATCCAGCGGTTGTCCGGTACGGCTGAAGTACATTTGTTACGCCTCCTCAAATCTCGGTTATTTTGCGCTGGGTATTGAATTATTTATTTGTGTGTCATATCCAATGATCCATGTATGCAGACGACAGAGCGGATTATTGACTGACGACTTAGGGTGAATGACGATACGGAACGTAATATACTGCAGTTTGGAGATCACCTACCTCCCTGGATAATGCGATTCAAAAAAACAAATGCGAGGATGACCATCCCTGGAATGATAAGCCCATCGATCTTCAGGAAGGCACCTGCCAGGAGTAAACCGATACCTGCTGTCAATACGACCGGATGTTGAATCAAGACCTGCAATCGCCCAAACAGGGTCAACGATCCGATTGTGTATCCCTGGCCGAGGAGCTGCTTTCGGAGTTCAGCACTTGAAGGCTCAGTGAGCGTCGATCCATCAGAAAACACAATAGTTGGAACACTCTCATTTCCTCCATTGATCGAACGTACCCGTTCACGCGCTTCATCGTCCTGATAAATGTCGATATAGGTGTATTCGATTTCTGCATTCTTCAAAAACGTTCGCACCGGATAGACTCTCGGACATCCTGGGCGTCCATAAACGAGGAGTTGTTTACTCATTTTGATGCTGGTCTCCTATCAAATAAATTCCATTGTCCTCAGGGTGTTTGATATCCATTGGACTCTAGTCCTAAGAATGGCGATGACTATCCATCCCTGATTTGTCATTAAGATTATAGCCGCCAATTACGTATAATCCTCCCTCATGGGATAAAAAACGTCGATAATGCGGCATGCAGTCAATGCTCTACCTGCGTGTTTGACGTGAGAGGGAATGAGCGCCACGCCCCCAGGACCGACCCGCTCCATATCTTCGTCGATCGCCAACTCAAACTCCCCTTCGATGACATTCACGATTTGTTCATGGGGATGACTGTGCTCCGGCATTTCCGCTCCAGCTTCAATCCTCCAATGAGCAATGGTCATATTGTCACTATGGATAAAAACCCCATGATATCCCGGAACCACCTCTCGTGAATCAACCGTGGTCGTATCGATAAAAGCCATTCTCGCCTCCATAGGAAAAATTGCTGCACCAAGCTCAATTTACGCTGTTTATCTTTCCTGCGTTCTTATCCAGGCTTCGAGGACCCTGCGATGACGATCCTCTAGTTTGGTCAGTGGCCTCTTGGTGTCCAAAAGTTGTTCGGCTGCCTCATAGCTCATCCCCTGGTCGCGCATGAGATATCCTGCCATGAGCGCCGCGGATCGCCCCCGTCCCTTTGCACAATGAATGAGTACCGTACGTCCTTCCGAAACTTGTCCCGCTACCCAGTCGACTGCATCTGTTATGACCTGGGGCTCAGGAATATAGATATCCGGAACCTTATACCTCACATAATTAATTCCATGTCTATGATAAAACTCGACATCGTCATCTCTTTCGGCCCGAATATTGACCACTGCCGTGATTCCATTCTCAAGAATGAATTCATAATCACGTTCATAGGTCGGCGCCCCTCCAACCCACAGATTGGCTGAAATCTCCGAAAACCAGGCTTGCTTTAATACCCTCTCATACGTAAATCGAATGAATGGATAAAGCGAATCAAAGGCGCGATGGAAGATACCCAACTTATCGCCATCCCCTTCTTTTGTGTTCGTCAAACGACGCACCTCCTTGTCCTCAGTCGAGATTATTATAAGAACTGACGTATTCGCATCCCCAAGGATTATCTATCTAGTAAGCCCCCAGCTCACGAAACTGGTTCCGAACATTACGGAATACTATCAGACGCAATTCAGAACCTGCCTCGAGCTCCGAAAGCTCTCGGATCGATCCCCTTAAATCACCTGCGTCTCCGGCCTCACTCGGTTCCTGGTTCACGGCTTACGTCCCTCACAGGAGCTTCTGTTTTGGTAGCAGCATGGTTATTCCACTTCAATCAGGTACCGTGTTTCAATCCTTGTTTTCCTTGCGTTTCGTGAAACGCAGTCCTGACCAGGTCTCATCGATCGAACAAACTTTGAAATCGACCAATCCAGCGTCCAATCCAACTTTCCTGACGGTCGCTTGGGATAGGTCGGATTTGAGGCCGGAGGCATTCTTCGGCCATGCTATCCACAGCCCTCCCCGTTCTGCATAGGGCACCATCGATTGAATGTCTCCTTCGAGCTGCTCGCTCGAGCGGTTGAACCATAGGGTGATGCCACAGTTGGGATCTAATTCGCGGGCCACCGCGGCTCCCCGAGGCAGTTGACCAAGCGTTCTGTCGAAGTCCTCTGGGGCATGCACGAGACAGATTCGTGTCCCCTCACCGACCCCTAACTTCTTGAGCAACGGAACTCCCGCATAACCCGCCATCACTGATTCAGGGACAACGGGATCCTCCAGAGGATGATTGATTGCTTGTTCGAGGTTGCTGGCTATCGAATCCCACTGTGCATATGTCGCGTCGGGCAACAGTTCCCGTACGCGATCCACCTTAGAAGGTTCTCCACCAACAAAGACCAATGGAATCACCCTCGTCCCCTTATTCTTCCGTAAACCCAGTCCGATATCGCGACCTGCGGAAGGTGTGTGTTCCAGGTCAATCAAAATGGCATCTGGTGGAGTTTCGCCCAGTTTTTTCATGACGCTTCTGCTGAAGTTTTCATAGTTAACTTCGAAACCCAGGACCTCCAGGCGCGCAACTCGGTCTCTGGCTGCTTCTTCCTTCAAGTGGACGAGAAATATCTTATCCACAGAATTTAGTGCTCCAATCTTCTCAGCAGTTGATAAGTATCTCTACGGTTATTCTCCAGGGACTTCAATGTGATCACGGAGACAAGGAAATTGCGCTCACCAGATGCCCGGAATAAGTCGAAAGCGAACCCGAGCTGAATAATCTGAATATCCCGAGAGTTGTTCTTTCAACGCATTATCTTCCAGATAAGTCCGCACAATAAATAAAATCACAATCATCCCTGCAGGAATCAGGGCCCAAAATGACCCCAGCACCAAAGGCGTTGAGATCATTGCCAGGATCACGCCCACATACATCGGGTGCCGAATGTAACGGTATGGACCTTGTGTGACGACAACATGTCCACGATCATCCTGGATTCGTACTATCTTAGACAAGAATGTATTTGATGACATAGTCCATGCGACCATGAGCAATGAGATGGCCAACCCACACCATCCAGCAAGTCGAAGGAAAAGGGGCGGAGATGATAAGTCCAATCTTCCAGAATCAATCCCTGCAATAATCAACATGATAATTAACAGGACGGTATAAATACTCATGAGGACTCGATCCCATCGTTCAACGTTCTCGCCGGGTTGGGAGCGTTCGGATAAAAGCTCAGGATCTTTTCGCCTCATCCATAGCACGAGCACCGAAGTTGCTATAAGAAACACAAGAAAAAACGTCCATCCTTCCCACCAATCAAACTTCCCCGCAGGAAGAAACAGGATGGCAAAAAAGACAAGGATGGTTACCGCTCCTCGAACTATCATCCCCATATTTCAGGTCTTTTTTCTCGAGCAGCCTCACAAGATTGCTTCATAGCATCATCGATTCTCGTTAATCACAAAATATCTTTGGGGAGGTGGATAGCAAAGCTGCAAACATCGTCGCCTTGAAGGACGGATCTAAGCAGCTCTACCTCAACCGATTCCTGCAATATATCTTCCCAGAGCGATTTGTAAAATCCTCCACCACAATAACAATATGTGGCTGAGATCGTCTCAGGACGGTTAATGATGTCCCGGATTCGGGGACAATGACAGTAAAGCGCCCTCTTTTTATCGGGATCCGATTCTTCAAGGTAGGCATGCAGGTTGCCGCTCTTGGGAATCTTAGTGGCGATAATTGTGTTGCCATCTCGCTCTCCAGCCATGCCCCACCGATTTGCAACGACGATCTCCACCATGGCTTCTGGGAGCTGAATATCCTCACGCAAGAACGTGACGAAGCGTTCTTGCAGTTTGGCAATGACCTCATCAATATTCCCGGTTTCCATAAATCTTTCCCGGATTGGTACAAGATCTTGTGTTGG
>JBGUDT010000113.1:0-4754 GCA_041821665.1 Anaerolineales bacterium | reverse complement strand
GGCTTGATGAGCTCGAAGAGGCACTGCTCGCCAAGGGTTGGCTCGATGAAGAAGGCCATCCGGCCGTAACCTCCATTCCCGAGGCGGAAGCTGCCGCCCTCTGGAATTGGATCTACATCGCCCATGAGGACAAAAGCGTAGGTGTCCACAACCCAGCCTACACAAAAGCCTTGATCGAAGCTGGACTGGAAGCTTTGAAGTAATCCGCGCACCACAGAACGTTTGCAATACAAACAGAGCTGCCCATGAAGCAGCTCTGTTTTTTTAATCACCCGATCTGTTCCATAATCGGATGTCAAGCTGGGAATGCTGAGAAGGCTCAGCCTCGTTTTACCGTCCTTTCACAATGTGTTCCTTTTAGAAAATCACCCGGGATGGATGCAGTATCTCACAGCTGATTTTTTCTATGGGTTCTTTAAGAACGTCAATTCATGGGCATAGATTGTATACATGCCCGCTTCCTGGCTTTATCTGTTGTCAACCCCCTCAGCTGTTTCTCCCTTAATATACAAATGGGTATCCCACACCATTAAAAATATGGCGCCTGACATATAGACTCTACTTATAGATATTGATATGCTCTACCTAGAGAGCCTTGATCTGAACAGCTAAAGGGATGCGATCATGTCACCAACAAATGAAATGAAATATCTCGCGCTCGCAATCCTCATCGCAGTTCCCTTCACCTTTGCCGCTGTCGTCGCAATAGCATTCCTCGATGAAAACATCATCGCAATTGGGCAAGGCATCGTTTCAGTCACAAACATCGATTGGAGTGCTCTAAGCGTGGAGGGCGCCGCCCGCTGGCCAGAGCTTGCCGGGATGGTCATCGGGCAGATCCTGATCATGGTGTTCATATACCTGCGCACCCGCCCAGCTGTGGACGAGGCATGATACTGGATCCGTAATCCATCTCCCTGAACCAACACTTATGCGAGGCTAGAAATCCAATATCCCGGATACCTGTAGTATCCGGGATACTTTTTGTCTGCAGATTATATCTTCAGGGTTTAATGATCCCTTTTCTGATGGCGTATTTCACCAGTTCCGTGCGTGAGTGGAGGCTCAGCTTTCGCATGATGTTCTCGCGATGTCTTGCGACCGTCTTAGGACTGATTCCCAATGTCTCGCCAATCTCCTGGTTGCTTGCTCCGTCAGCCACGTGCACCAGTACCTCCTGCTCACGGGCTGTAAGACCATCCAGTGTGCGAGTGGCGCGCTCAGCCTCATCCTGCTCTAAGTAGTCGGTCACCAGCAACTTGGCGAGTGATGGGTAGAGATAGACTTCCCCCTGTGCCGCGGCTCGGATCGCCGTGAGCAGCTCCTCTGGGGCAGCTCGTTTCGGAATATAGCCACTCACGCCAGCCTCGAGCATTCGAAAGAAATATTCCTCCCCCTCATGGATGGTAAGGGCAACGACTGATATCTCCGGGACTGTTTCCTTAATTATGCGCGTGGCCTGGATCCCGGATTCGTCCGGTAAACCGATGTCCATCACCACGACATCTGGTTTATACTGCAGCGCAAGTTCCTTTGCTTCTGCCGCTGTGCCGGCCTCCGCCACAATTTGCACATCCTCTTCGCTCTCCAGAAGCATGCGCAATCCAGATCGGACTACTTCATGATCATCCACGAGCAGGAGACGTATACTCATTCGTCACTCCTTCTTCTTCCGGATAGGGTATTGTCACGCAGATTTGTGTACCCTGGCCAATCCGCGATTCTAAGGCATATTGCCCACCCACAAGTGATGCCCTCTCCTTCATGCCGAGCACCCCCCAGGTTGGTCGATCTGAACTGTCCAGTATCTCCAGATCAAATCCCCGGCCATAATCGAGCACTTCTAGGATCACTTCATCTTCATCGTACCTAAGTATCACCATGGCGAGCTTGGCTTCGGCATGCTTCACGACGTTCGTGAGCGCTTCCTGTGTGATTCTAAACAATGAAGTCGTAATCTCGGAAGGTAGACTTCGCTCATCACCGATGATCTCGACATCTACATCTATATCAGATCTGCCCTGAATATCACGTGCGAACCACCGAAGCGCCGATGCCAGACCTAAATCATCGAGGTGTGTTGGTCGCAAATTCGCCACAACACGTTGGAGTTCTGTGAGAGATTGAGCAACAAGTCCTTCGAGTTCGCGCAGGTCCTTTGCAGCCTTATCAAGGTTCTTGCGCATGGTCGTTGCCACACTCCTCAAGCCCAATGCGACCGCGGTTAAAGCCTGCCCGGTTTCATCGTGCAGTTCCCGCGCGATACGCTGGCGTTCGGCTTCCTGTGCATCCACTACCCTTCGGAGAAATTCGCTCCGCAATTCTTCTCGGTGCTCCGCTTCTCGTAAAGTCTGCTCCTGCAGCCGGGCGATCTCCTGTTGGGTTTCATATTCAAACGTCCGCAAAGAGCGAATGATGAATAGAGCTATTGCAACAGCTGCGCCAGCCCGAAGAAGCTGTACTGGGAATCCGAAACTTTCTAAGAAAACTCCTTGATTGATGATGTGTGAAGGTGGCAGCACACTTTCCCTGGTAAAGACCTGACCGAGGGCATACACACCGAAAGCTGCTGCAGCCCAGAGATAGTCACGTCCGAACCTCGGGCGATCCTTCAAGTTCCGAAGACGAACCTGCTGAAGCAATCCCAAACATGCCAGGAGAGCGGCTGGGACAGCGAGGACATAACGCGTCCATACATCTGTGGCAGTATACAACTCGCTTGTATCTCCTACACGTGCTCCAATAAGGACGAGCCCTGTCGCCCGTACAAATAAGAGCAGTAAAGGTACGACCACGCTCATTAGCTTGTAACGAGATGTGCGAAGGAGGAGGACAGCACCAAAAGCTGCCAGGAGTAAAAACGAGAATGTCAGCAATCCGAGGCGGAGATTCTCCCACGAGAGGACTACATGATTAATCTCAGGCAGAAGCTGCAACAATTCAAATGCTTCTAACCACTCGTGAAAGCCATGGATGATTCCAAAAATCGCCAGCGCCCGCAGCGCATAACGGATGCGCAAATCTCCACTGCGGCCAGCCTCCACAAGGATCACCAAGCCCATGCTGAAGAAGGCCAGGCCGTACACAAAGAAGATGATTGCGATCGAAAAATCGGTCATGAAGCCCCGTGCTATCGAGCTGCTATCTAGTCTAGCATCAGTAGGATAGCTGCGGGAAGTGGCAAAAAGAACCTAGATCCCATGCTTGTTGGCGGATTTTCGGGGAAAGGTTGAATTACACCAAGTTGAGAAGATTTTCAGGTACGCAATTGCGCACCACATTGCCGACAGAAGCGATCGCTCGTCGTGGATTTGGTCCCACAGACATGGCAGAATACCAATCCTGCGTCCAGTTCCTTTTTCGAACTCTTGTCTCCACCCCTCTTCTTTCTACGCTTTCGTTCCGGTCGAGAACGGGTGCTTTTATCCTTCCGACCTCGATAAAACAACCATGCGCCACCTACGACAAGCAAGAGTCCAAAGGCGCCGAGCACGTACGGAAGAAGTGATTCAAGCCCCGGGGTTCCCCCCGAGGTATCTTGTGGGCGTTCGATGATCTGGGGAGGGATTTCTGCGTCTTTTGTGAGTAGTCCACTCGTATTCGCATAGGAGAAACTTATCTGAGCCGGAGCCGATGCAGGAACGGATCCCAGCGAACCACTGTAATACACCAATCCATCCTCTCCCTGACCAAACGTGCCGCCCGGGGAGACCTGCATCTCTGAGCCACCTGCGGGAAGTTGAACCGTGTACGATACGGTATCCAATTCGACCCCACCTGGCCACGGAAAGGTATAGGCGCGTTGGTCCCCCTCCAGCCAGAGATCTGCATAGTATTCCACCCACACAAAAGGTGACTCGGTCTCAACTCGTAAAACCGACCAGTCGCCGTGATCTTCCTGCTGGTGTTCGGCGAGCACTAAATTGCCCCCGGAGTCACGGAAGGCAGCAGCAGACGGATTCCCATAGGCGGATGGCACTGGGATGCGCACTTCCGCGGGGAGAGTCAGATCAGAAGGAAGCGAAACCTGATAGATCACCAACGTCTCCGGGCGATCATATTCCGGCCACATTGTAATCTCCAGATTATCAAAAACCTGGGCTTCGCCATCCATGGCAAAAGGAGGGAGCAAAGGCGCCGATGGGTTGTTGTAGCTCACCGATATCTCGGCTTGTTCACCGATCTCTAAGGCACCAAGCTCACCCACCGAATGGCGTGCGCCATTCTCGTTTCGTATTTCCTCGCCTGCTGGTGAAATCTGAACGTCTCGACTCCCGGGCGGATAAAGGATATCGAAGCGAAGATCATCGACAGCGATTTCACCTGGCCACTGGAACACATACGAACGATCCTGACCATCCACGTCAAGCGCATCGTAATATTCGATCCAGACTCCCGTTGTTGGAGTCTCTGTTTCAATGACAATCCAGTCGCCGCGAGTTTCCTGAGTCCACTCAAGCTCCTCCCCGAGGGTGCCATCTGGGAGCCATGCAGCTACCGCATGCGGTGTCCTGGCTGAAGCCGGAATGGAAAGTTGTATGGTTGCAGGAAGGTCTGTATCTGGTGTGAAACGAATTTTTTGGATGGCAAGTAATTCGGGTCGATCATACTCGGGCCAAAGTAAGACCTCAAGCTGCTCTACCTCTGTATCGGTCTGCGCCCTGGCAAGTAATGGCAAAAAACTGATAAGCCCGATAACAGCGACAATCCAAAAATGTTTTTTAAGATTCATCTGGTATACAGAACCCTCCTGC
>JBGUDT010000112.1:0-4913 GCA_041821665.1 Anaerolineales bacterium | reverse complement strand
ATCGATGCTTCATCACATCGACTGGATCGCATGGGAAAAAGGTCGGGTTAGACAAAACATGTTTGAAAGCTCAGAATTAGGCTTGGAGGGGAGTAGATCGATTTATCCGCTCCCGATTTGTATATAAGCTCAACACTATGACTGAATCTAGATTACTCGCAAAATACGCCTCACCAACGGCGAACAAACGCACCATCCTCGTGATCGATGATGAGGAAGCGTTTTGTGACGTAGTCTGTGAGATCCTAGACTCGCTGGGATACAAAACGCGACAAGCCTACGATGCCCATCAAGCAAACGCCCTGCTCCAGGAAATCACGCCCGACCTGATCCTTACGGATGTAATGATGCCTGAACTTGATGGCCTGACCTTCCTTCGCCAACTGAGGTCGGATCCTACATGGTCAAAAACTCCCATCATCATTGTCAGCGCCAAAGCGACGAAAGACGATCGCGAGGCAGCTAAGGAAGCCGGTGCGGATGGGTATCTCATCAAACCATTCTCCTCTCTCGAACTGGAGGAGTTGATCACGCACACCCTCTCTTCCCACGCCTAAGCCATACACACGTCCATGGTCTGATCTCACCAACCCAAACCAGACAACCGAGCGATGAAATTAGGTTCTGCAACTTGACGCTGGTTTTTGGGTACGTTAAAATGCCACTTACAAGCTCCAAATTAAGCGTGTAGAGGAGAATCATGGGGACTCGACGGACAATTGTATGGATCATTTCACTCATATTCGGTCTGATCTCAACCGCAGGCGTCCTTTTTTTATTTCAGACTTCAATTGACAAGTTCTCCATCGGGAACGCCATCCTTGTTTTCTTCGCTGCCGGAAGTCTTGCTTTTATCTGGCTCGATTATGTGCTCAGGACCCAGTATTTACGCAGCTGACGGCCAACCATACTTCGTATACATTTTATGATTAACAGTAAAACGCCCCCTCAGTTCAGGGGGCGTTTCCTGACATCCCTAGGTAATGCCTATTCATCCACCGATGAGACGATACTCCCGATGAGCTCATCGAGGTCGATGTCCTTCAAGAGATAGTAATTCGCTCCCGCTCTGGAGGCAGCTTCTTGCTCCCAATCAGAAGGATAACTTGTGAGGACGGCGACCTTCGGATTGTTTGGAAGTGTGGATATTTGCCGGAGCAGCTCCAGCCCCATGCCATCCTTTCTCTTAACCTCAATAAGGACGACATCGGGTTCTGTTGTTCGAACCTGCTCAATACTTTCCCCGGCCTCTCCGCAATGTCCCACGACCTGCATTTCGTCAGCGCGATCTAACCGCTCAGCGAGCGCTGTGCGGACGCTTTCATGCTCATCGACGATGTAGAGCTTAACGACTGACAACAAATTCTCCCCGCCTGGTGATCTACACAAAGTATAGAATGCGCTATGAGTGGAGTTGAAGTGTCCTATTTCCCGATGTCGATTGAAACCTGTCACGCGAGAAAATTACTTTTCAAGGGGAAAATCATGACAGGTCAGGGCAAGTTGGGGCTACAGGTGGATCGTTCTACGTGGCGATTACGGGAGACAGCCAGAATACTTTGTAGCTTGCTGCAGGGATGAATGGAAAACGGGGGATAGGGATAGCAATCCCATTTATGGATATTTCCTTGGAAGATGCCCTTCAGCTCGCTGCGGGGTCCTTCACTCTACCGGCACCCGGAT
The DNA here is from genome assembly GCA_041821665.1 of Anaerolineales bacterium. Taxonomy (GTDB): domain Bacteria; phylum Chloroflexota; class Anaerolineae; order Anaerolineales; family E44-bin32; genus E44-bin32. Next base: position 3,230 of record JBGUDT010000112.1, on the reverse strand, counting down.
CGTGACAGTCGTGCCATCTCCGGTATTTGATGTAATTTCGAATTCCCCTCCAATTTGATGGGCTCGTTCTTCCATATTTGACAACCCATGCCCTAATACCGCAGTGGCAGTTCCGACTTCAAAACCACGTCCATTGTCGATTATTTGAAATGACACGCAATCGTCATCGACGCAACGCAAGCTTAACAAGACACGTGTTGCACCTGCGTGTTTTGCCGTGTTCGCAAGAGCTTCCTGCGCAATCAGAAAGAGGCTGGAGGCATTGTGATTCTCAAACATGGTCACAGCCTCTGGTTCAATGATCACTTCCGTATCGATTAAAGTATTCGCCTTGAACTCACGGATGAGGCGTTCCAAGGCTTCAACGAGATCGTCCATCGGTATGCGGCTCGGCTGAAGATCGAGGATATAGGCACGAATATCGCGGATCGTCTTGTTGAGTCCTTCGATGGCGCTGTCTAAAAGCTTGTGCGCCTCGGTCTGATCTTCATCAACCGATAGACCGAGATTATCCAGCATCAGCCCCACCGCATAAATGGACTGAATAACTCCATCGTGTAGATCCATTCCGAAACGTTCGCGCTCTTCCAGAACTGCTACCCTTCTGGCTTGCCGGTAAAGTCTGGCATTCTCAACGGCAATCCCGACTCCCGCACCAACGGCTTCAAGGAGTCCTTTCTCGCGGTCTTCGATGATGCGCTCGATCTTGAAACCCAATGTCAAAACACCCACGATCCCACTTGGAGACGTCAACGGGACACAGATCAACTGTGTGAAACCCATGGTGAGAACCTCGGTATTCAAATGTACAGTTTCCTCATCGAGTTGAATGTTCCAGATAGGGTTTTTATCAACGGCGACTTCGCCTATGTACCCTTCACCTACGCGAAACCTGTCCTTCAGCCAAAATGATTCCGCATTATCGCCATGATGAATTGCTTTTCGATAACCACCTTCGGTCTCTTCCCTTAAGTAAATCTCGCCTCCCCCAGCTTCAAAGAGGTTGGTCACCTTCGCCAGCATCACACGGAGAAGTTCTTCGAGTTCAATCGATGAGCTGGTGACAGTCGCGAGAGAGTTAATCAACCCTAGTTCCTGGTTACGAAGAAAGAGTTTTGTCTCGCTCTCCAAAACTTTGGTATAGAGTCGTGAATTCTCGATCGCTGCAGCTGCATGAGCAGCGAGCATTTCGATCAAACGTTGATCACCCTCACTAAATATGGGGGCGTCTTTTTTATCGGTAAGGTAAATATGCCCAATCGGTCGCCCATATGCTGCGATAGGTACACCCAAGAACGAATGCATCGGTGGGTGACCCAGTGGGAATCCAATGGATTTGGGATGCTCGCTTACTTCGGGAATGCGGACGCTCTGACCGCCGCGCATCATTTCTCCCAGCAACCCCTTCCCCTCGGGTTGATGGGAGATCTTCTGGATTTCATCTTCGCTCAACCCCAGTGTGATAAATGTCTCAAGTCTCCCATCTTCATCCGGGATGCCGAGGGCGGCATAACTGGCGTGGGAAAGCTCCTTCGCTGCATGAATGACACGCCTCAATACGCCTTCGAGGGAGAGATCGGAGAACAAACTGAGGGAGGCGCGATGCAATGCCTCCATACCCGCCTCAGGATTTGAAGGCGCGGGGGAGTTCACCTTGGTTTCATCTTCTGTTAATTCTGACTTCCTCACCGAATTGAAGTTCCTTCCCTTGATTTTACCGCATGCAAAGGACATCTCAAACCACCCAGAAGGCTATTACACACTTTATGCGGAACTCAATTCCAGCACACGTTCGTTTTAGTGGTGAAGTTCAGACCATCTTCTCCGAGCTTCCTGATAGTTTTTACCAGGCATGGATCTTGATGGTTCTTGCCCGGCATAGAATTTAATAGCTTTTACCAGGCAAAGAGTTTGATCGCTTTGGTTAGGTAAAAATTCTGATAGCTTTTGTTAGGCAATAATTCTGATAGTTTTTACTGGGCAATAATTCTGATAGTTTTTGCTGGGTAAAAATCTGATAGTTTTAGCTGGGCAATAATTCTGATAGTTTTTGCCAGTTTTGCGTGTTTACAACATGCAAACATGTCTATTGACACACTCGGGTGGGAATTCTCATGACCAGATTTAGCTCACGACTCCCCGGCTTTTACGATCTTTCGGTAGCGGATCGGGTGAAACAGCTTACTGAATCAACCAATTGGGATTCTGCATCGGTCGATGCACTTACCCTATCAGGTGGACTCAGCATCGAGCAGGCTGATCACATGATTGAGAATGTTGTCGGCATCTTTGGTCTCCCGCTGGGTATTGCGACGAACTTCATTGTCAACGAAAAAGAAGTTCTTGTCCCCATGGTTGTGGAAGAACCATCAGTTGTGGCCGGCGCATCCTTCATGGCAAAACTTGCGCGTAATGGGGGCGGGTTTGTGGCCGAGACCACCCCACCCGAGATGATCGGTCAAATTCAGGTCCTTGATATTGAAAACCTGGAAGAAGCCTCTGAAGCGATACTGGCCAACAAGGATAGAATTCTCGCCGAGGCAGATGCCGTTGATCCGGTTCTCACAGGACTGGGTGGCGGAGCTCGAGACATTGAGGTACGGATAATCAAATCCTCCCCATCCGGGGAGATGCTCATCCTTCATCTCATCTTCGACACCAGGGATGCGATGGGTGCGAACAGCGTCAACACTGCTGTCGAGCGCATAAGCCCATTGATCGAAGAGATAACCGGGGGACGCACACATTTACGCATCCTCACCAATCTCGCAGATCGGCGTCTCGCAAAAGCCGTATGTCGAATTCCATGTGAGTCTCTGGCATACGGGGAATTTAGTGGAGAGCGTGTGCGCGACGGGATCGTGGAAGCCTACGCTTTTGCGGCAGTCGATCCATACCGCGCGGCCACTCATAACAAAGGCATCATGAATGGGATCGATGCTGTCGTCATCGCCACAGGGAATGATTGGCGAGCGGTTGAAGCTGGAGCTCATGCATACGCCGCGCGCGATGGAGCGTACACATCATTGAGTGTGTGGTCCGTCGGAAAGAATGGTGAATTGGTTGGTGAATTGGAATTGCCTCTGGCCGTCGGCATCATCGGGGGTGCTACTCGAGTGCATCCAGCCGCCAGAGCAGCTCTCCAATTGTTGGATGTCACCTCTGCCTCTGACCTGGCTGAAATCATTGTCTCTGTTGGGCTCGCACAAAATCTCGCTGCCCTGCGAGCC
>JBGUDT010000111.1:0-5040 GCA_041821665.1 Anaerolineales bacterium | reverse complement strand
GACGGGAAGCGCTATATTGATTACCGCCTGGGATTTGGGCCGATCATCTTGGGCCATGGTCATCCTGCTGTAGTAAATCGAGTTCAAGAGGCGATTCGGGATGGCACCGTTTTTGCCTGGACGACACCTCTTGAGATCGATCTCTGTGAACGCATCGCACGCATGTGCAAGGTGGACAAGGTACGCCTGACCAATACCGGCACCGAAGCCACCATGCACGCCCTGCGCATCGCCCGCGCATATACGGGTCGGGAGAAGTTCATCAAATTCGAAGGCCAATATCATGGCATGGCGGATTACTTCATGTTCAGCACAGCCTCTGCAAATCCTGGGTCGCTGGGTTCTAAGCGTAGTCCCATCAATTCAACAGCAACCTCGGGGATCCCAAAGGGCATTGCCCAGTATGTGATCAATCTCCCCTTTAATGATTTTGAACGTTTGGAAGAAACTATTGACGCGCAGTGGGGGGACCTCGCCGCAATCTTTATTGAGCCGATGCTCGGAAACGCTGCCGGTATCATGCCGAAGGAGGGTTACCTTAAGAAGGTACGGGAACTTTGTGATAAATATGGCATCGTGCTGGTCTTTGATGAAGTCAAAACCGGATTCAGGATCGCCAATGGTGGTGCCCAGGAGTATTTCAACATACAGGCCGACCTGGTGACCTACGCCAAGGCACTCGGAAACGGCTTCCCGATTGCGGCCATCGCAGGAAAAGAAGATGTCATGATGACGATCGAGCCTGGGGCAATGGCGCATGGCGGGACCTATTCTGGCAACGTGGTCGGTACAGCTGCCGGTATTGCTACGCTTGAACTGCTCGAATCAGAGCCCATTATTGAAACCATCAATAAACGTGGGAAGGCTTTGATGTCTGGTATTGGTGAAATACTGACTGAAGCTGATATCCCGCATGCTATACCCGGAGTTCCCTCTATGTTTGGGATCGTTCTTGGTGTTGATCAAGAGCCTCAAGATTTTAGGGAATATTTCAAGGGCGATGGCGAACTGTACGAAAATCTCGCCTTGGAATTGATCCGGAGGGGCATACAGCCTGATGGCGATGCCCGCGAACCCTGGTTCTTATGCTATGCCCTGAGCGAAGAAGACGTGAACGAGACACTGAATATCTTTAATGATGCTCTCCAAGTTGCGAAGGCCTGACTTATGCAGAGAGAGCTAATCGTTTGCAACTCATCAGATGAAAGGGTTAGCACAATGCGCATCCTTGTTCTTAGTTGAGTGGGGAAGCGCAGCAGTTTCCTCAACGCAGCTCGCCATCCCTTTGAGAGCTGGCGCGCAGATGATCGCTCGTGGTGATATCGATGTGCGAGGAGTATTGCCACCCGAAGGCGTGATCATTAAAGACTGGAGGTACCGATGAGCAGTGGTCAAGACAAGCTATCTGCGGACGAAATAACTCGATTGAGCAGGGACTTCACCTTCTTTTCCTGGTCAGTTCAATCGGAAGTCAATCCCATACCCATCGATCACGCCGAAGGAGTCTACTTCTGGGATGCTACTGGGAAACGCTACATTGATTTCTCGGCCCAATTGATGAATCTGAATATTGGGCACCAACACCCTAGAGTGATCGAAGCGATCCAAGAGCAAGCGGAGAGGTTGTGTTATGCCCATCCTGGCCTGGCTACCGAGGCCAGGGGTCGCCTTGGCGAACTCCTGGCAGAGGTTACCCCGGGAAAATTGAAGAAGGTATTCTTTTGCTTGGGAGGTGCGGAAGCCAATGAGAATGCAATCAAGATGGCACGCATGTATACCGGTCGCCGGAAAATCCTCGCCCACTACATCTCATATCACGGCGCTACACATGGAGCGATTGCATTAACTGGGGATAATCGTCGTTGGGCGGTAGAACCAACCATGCCCGGGGTTGTGCATGTGCTCAATCCCTATTGTTATCGCTGTCCCTTTGGTTGGACTCGGGAGACTTGCCATCGCGAGTGCATCGACCATATCGAAGAAGTGATCCAGTACGAAGGTCCAGAGGATATTGCTGCCATCTTCCTGGAGGGAGTTGTGGGCTCGAATGGCATCATTGTACCTCCCGACGACTATTGGCCGCGTGTGCGCGAGATCTGCGATAAATACGGCATTTTGCTGATCTCTGATGAGGTCATGAGCGGTTTTGGCCGTACCGGAAAGTGGTTCGCCGTGGACAACTGGGATGTTGTGCCAGATATCATCACAATGGCTAAAGGCGTGACCTCAGGATATGTTCCACTGGGCGCGGTCATTGTTTCGGAGAAAATCGCAGAGCATTTTGAAGACAATAAACTGTGGTGTGGGTTGACCTATAGCGCACATCCTTTGTCTTGTGCGACGGGTATTGCGGTGGTGAACGTCTATAAGGAAGATGGCTTGATTGAGAATGCTGCCGAAGTAGGGAAACACCTAGGGAATCGCCTTGAAGAGTTGAAAGCGAAGCACGCCTCAGTGGGTGATGTGCGCTATATCGGTCTGTTCTCGGTGATAGAGGTTGTCAAGGATAAAGAGACCAAGACACCGATGGCAACTCGAAACGCCAAAGGTGCTGAGCTGGCTGTCATGAATGAGGTTGGCAAGTACTTGAGGGAAAATGGCCTATTCACTTTCATCAAGGCGAACATGATCTTTATCGTGCCTCCCTTGTGCATCACCGCAGATCAGATTGATGAGGGAATGGAAATCATCGACCAGGCCTTGAACATCACAGACACACATACCGCGGCATAGAGCAGAGAGAAATTGAGAATGGCTTGTTGACAGATGAAAAACCAGCCAAAAGTGAACTTTAAGACCCGTTTATATTCCCAATATGGAGACAAACATGACAACTGAGAGATTGAAAAACTATTACGGTGGTAAGTGGGTAGCTTCAAAATCAAGCGAGGTTCTACCGGTACATAACCCGGCTACGAACGAGATCATCGGACAGGTTCCGCTATCGCCTCCCGATGAAGTCAACAAAGCGGTCCAGAAAGCCCAGGCTGCTTTCAATGACTGGAGGCACACACCAGCCGCTACACGAATTCAGCCCCTTTTCCGGTTGAAAGATTTGATGGAAGCGCACTTTGACGACATCGCGCGAACGATTTCTTTGGAAAACGGAAAGACCCTGGGCGAATCAGGGGGTGAGATGCGGCGGGCCATCGAGAACGTGGAAGTAGCCTGCGGTATCCCCATCATGATGCAAAGCCAATTTTCTGAAGACATCGCAGAAGGCATCGACGAGTTCATGATTCGCCAGCCAGTAGGGGTTGTGACTATCATCGCACCCTTTAACTTCCCCGGTATGATCCCTTTCTGGTTCCTGCCTTATGCAGTCGCAACGGGCAATACCGTGGTGATCAAACCCTCAGAACGCTGCCCGATGACCATGCAGAAGATTGCTACGCTATTCGAAGAAGCTGGATTTCCACCAGGCGTGATCAACCTGATCAACGGGGGTCCAGAAACAGTAAACGCCTTACTCGATCATCCCGAAGTTAAAGCCGTGAGTTTCGTCGGGTCTACAGCGGTAGCGCGCCACGTATATGGTCGTGCTGCAGCAAATGGAAAACGTGTGCAAGCTCAAGGTGGAGCGAAAAACCCACTGGTAATCATGCCTGACGCCGATGTCGAAATGACCACTCGGATTGTGATTGATTCTGTTTTTGGGAATGCAGGGCAACGCTGCCTGGCGGCTGCCACCCTCATCATGGTGGATGAGGCCAACGATATATTCATCCCTGCCTTTCGTGATGCAGCTGCCGAAAGGGTTGTGGGTTGTGGTCTTGACGAGGGGGTACAAATGGGGCCGGTCATCAATCCTGAGTCTAAATTACGCATCCAGGACGTCATCGATCAGGGTCTTCAGGAAGGGGCAGAAATCATCCTGGATGGACGTGAAGCCTCCATCACAGGGTACGAAAAAGGGAATTTCCTGCTCCCAACGATCCTGGGCGAAGTCTCTCCCACTGGAAAGGTAGCCACAACGGAGATTTTTGGCCCCGTGATGGCAACGCATTCTGTTAATAACCTGGATGAGGCGATCAAGCTGGTCAACGAGCGCCAGTATGGGAACATGGCCTGCATTTTCACCAGCAGCGGAGGAGCCGCACGCCGCTTCCGGAATAGAGCTCAAGCTGGAAACGTCGGTATCAATATCGGCGTGGCCGCTCCGATGGCCTTTTTCCCATTTAGTGGCTGGAAGGATAGTTTCTTCGGCACCCTTCATGGACAGAGTAGACATGCAGTCGAATTCTATACGCAGACCAAAGTCGTTGTGGAGCGCTGGTTAAAAGAGTGGTCACGGGAGTTTTAAATGTCTTCAGAGACCCCAGATATCATCTCGATCTCGTCACATCACAAAATCGAAGTGTTGAGTTCTTCTGAATTAGAGTCATTGAAAAACGGGACTTTAGAGCTGTTAGCCGAGGTCGGCGTGTATTATCCAAGCCAGAAAGCGATGGAAATTTTTGCGGATCACGGTGCGAATGTGGATTGGGACACGAACATTGTGCGAATCCCCCCTGCGCTCGTGACGAAAGCAATGGGGACTGCGCCGCGTAGTTTTGTGCTGGGTGGGCGTGAAAAGAGGTTTGACCTAACCCTGGATGGGTCCGCCTCCTATCTGGCAACAGATGGTTGCGGCGTGCATGTGATCGATCCGGAGACCCGCGAAAAACGCTCCTCATCCAAGGCAGATGTGGCCATGATGGCCCGTATCAGTGACGCCCTGCCCATGGTTAGTTTCTTCTGGCCCATGATAAGTGCCCAAGATCATGGCAAAACGGCTCCCCTGCATGAATGCCATGCCGGATTGACGAATACCTTGAAGCACGTGCGCGGTGGTACGACCATCCACCCTGAACTGGCGGTCTCAATTGTTGAGATGGCCACGGTGGTAGCAGGCAGCGAAGCTGAACGACGCAGCCGACCCCCTGTTTGTGCCAATATATGTACGATTGCGCCCTTGGCGCAAGATGCCCATGGCATTGAAACCGCGTTGATCTATGCAGAGGCGGGCATTCCTATCAGTTTTATGGCCATGCCTACTAT
>JBGUDT010000110.1:0-5363 GCA_041821665.1 Anaerolineales bacterium | reverse complement strand
TGATGTTCCCACCATATTTCCCGGTGCTCAAACAGGAGCGGTAGTTGGGCGAGTTCGGATCATTATCCCAGCCACAGCCATCCGCATAGGCTTTGGTCAAAGCATCAGGATCCGTTCCACCATTTGCGGTATAAGTGGTCGTCACTGAGTTGATTTGGAAAATCGTGTTTGGAAAATTTATGTAGCTCTCAATCTGTTCGTAGCCATTCGTAGCCGTCGAACCGACGAGCTGAATGTCATATGTTTCCCCAAGCATAAGGGTCATGGTCCCGCCAGGAGCGATAGAGACAGTGTCGAGAAGTACATCCGTCGTCGAGTTGCGGCTCTGGGAGATCAGGTGCTCAATATAGACCTCACGAGGCGTGGGTGTGCTGATCGGTGATGTATCATCCGAATCAACCTCGATGTGATAACGTCGGGTTGTCTCATAGGCGTTCGCGTCACGCGTAATCGTGACTTCAAAATACACTTCCTCGCAAGGGTTTCCAAAACCGAGGGAGCCAATATTTACCGGAACAGTGTTAGGATCCCCGGCGTCGCCAAGTGAACCAGAACGAAGTTTGACGTAAGAATTCGCACTGTCCCAAACTAACTGCACAGTGACATTGTCTGCTATGTCCGCAGGGAGCAAATTGGTATTACAAACACGCACGCCAATTGGGAAGTTATTCGGTCCAACGTTGACGTTGTTGCTGTCCAGACCAATCACATTCCACGTGATAGGTGTTAAAGTGAGGTTCGGTTGCGCCAAGGCAATCTGGGGAGGAGATATGAGGAAGATCGCTGTGATGGCAACCAAGATTGCGCGAAGGAGATTTTTTCGTCGAATCATGCCTGTGAGGTTCCTAATGCCGGCAACCTACATCTTCCCCTCGCCGGTGTTGATGTATGACGCGCTATCAGAGCCTGATGGCCTCTCTAGCGCTTGAATTGACAACTTTTAATGCTACTTTAATTGACCCTTTACTGCAAGGAGGACAATGTTCCTCCAGATTTTGCCACGATATTTCATACGGGAGGCTTACATGTGAATTACAACTCTTGTCTCCCATGAAAGCAACTTTCGTTCAGAGCACCGGATGAATGTATTAAATACATAAATAGCATGCAAGGGATCTCCAACTATCCAACCGGAATCAAAGACAGACGCTCACCTGATTTAGCGGGCAAGGTCGTCGCGACTACCCCTTGGCCCTGCACTCATATGAAGGCTGTTATCTTTTTTTGACCACGGTTCGTACATAATCCATCTACCGCTTCCTCAAGTTTTGTCTCTTCCATATACTTAAAGCTCGACAATATCTGTGCATTAGTGATATAAAATTGAAGGAATACGGACCATACTTATTGAAGAGGGAGCTCGATGAGTGAAGATGCCCATAAGCCGATGTTTAATCTCGGAGTAGTTCTCCGTGAAACCGGGATCAAAGCGGACACCCTGCGAGCGTGGGAACGACGGTACGGATTCCCAACACCGGAACGGACCTCGGGAGGACATCGGCTCTACACCCAACGAGAAATCGAGACGGTGAAATGGCTCCACGCACGCCAGGATGAGGGCTTGCGCATCAGTCGGGCAGTTGAACTGTGGCGAAGTTTCGAGGCAGATGGTAAAGACCCCCTGGAAGAACTCGCCTATCCCTCCTATGTTTCTGCGACCAGGCTACCAGCAGGAGATGGGATCGAGGAACTTAAATCTGCATGGGTGGAGGCATGTAAATCGTTTGACGAGGGGCGCGCTGAGGGCATCCTCAACCAGGCCTTCGCCCTTTACCCACCCGAAGCGGTTTGTCTCGATCTCCTCGCCACCGCTCTGGCTGAAATCGGTGCGGGATGGTACGCCACCGAAATCACGGTACAGCAGGAACACTTCGCCTCCGAGTTGGCAACCAGGCGGGTCGAATCCCTCATCAGCACATCACTACCACCAACACTGCCAGGGGGTATCCTGGTCTTATGCCCTCCTGGAGAGGGACACACCTTCAGCCCGCTCCTGATCACTTTCCTTATTAGAAGCAGCCGACTTGAAGCCATTTTTCTTGGCGCCAACGTCCCGGTGGAGCGGATCGATGAGGTCATCCAAGCGACGGATCCAAAGCTGGTCATCCTCACCGCACAGCAGTTGCATACCGCGGCAAGCTTGAGGGACATGGCCTCCCACCTCGTAGAGAGAGATATTCCCACGGCTTTTGGTGGTCGGATATTTAATCTAATTCCACGGCTCAAGGAGCATATTCATGGCCAATATCTCGGTGATTGGATTCGTGATGTACCCTCGGTTGTTGATCGCATCCTGCGGTATCCAATCGAACTACCCGCACCTGAGTCATCGACTGATGAAACCAAACTAGCCCTTGCCAATTTTCTCAATCATCGAGTGCAGATTGAAGCACGTGTCTGGCAAGAATTGTCGGCAAAAGAATCGCCGTACGACAACATCGCTTTTGCGGATGGCGATTTAGCCGTGCCCATCATCGCCGCATTGGAATTGGGCGATATCGCCTTCATCGGTTATGAAATCGATTGGATCAAAGGATTTCTCGAAAATCGTGGGGTTCCCAACGAATTCCTGACCGACTATCTGGTCGCATACGCGGAAGCCGCCGAAGATATTATCGGTGTTGAAGGAAAAATCATCACGGATTACATATTGGAAGTGATCGCCGGAGAGCGCGCGGTATCATCTTGAATACACGATGTGATGTTGAACCTGTGCTAGTAGATGGTCGCCAAAGGAGAGGATAAGATGAGGGTCATTATTACGGGAGGCACCGGACTCATCGGGCAAGCCCTGGCCAAGGACCTCAGTCAAGATGGTCACGAGGTGATCGTCCTGAGTCGAAATCCCGAAAAGCGAGATGTCTCCGCCGGGATTAAGATTGAACGCTGGGACGGCCGATCTCCAGACGGTTGGGGATCCCATGTGGATGGCGCGGATGCCATTGTAAACCTCGCCGGCGAACGTCTGGCAGGCGCCAGCCCAGCGCTGCGTTGGACAGAAAATCGACGCCAAAGGATCTGTCAAAGTCGCTGGAATGTCGGCGCGGCCATTACGGATGCCGTAAGATTGGCCACGACGAAACCCGGCGTGGTCGTCCAGGCTTCCGGTATCGATTACTATACCGTCGGCAATCAGATCGCTACTGAGAACTCCCCGCCTGGAGAGGATTTTTTATCCCACCTCTGTGAAGATTACTGGGAACCTTCAACTGCCGGCGTAGAATCCGAGGGCGTTCGAAGAGTTATCGTTCGAACTGGGCCGGTCATCGGTCCCGAAAGTCACGTGCTAAAACCTCTTGCACTGCAGCACAAACTCTTTCTCGGTGGACCGATGGGCAGCGGGAAACAATGGTTCTCGTGGGTTCACATAGCCGATGTGATCGGTGCGATTCGATTTCTCATCGATGAATCAAGCGCTTCCGGAGCGTACAATTTATGTGCTCCCAAACCGCTTACGAACGCTGAGTTTTCAAAAATGTTGGGAAATGTCGTCGGGCGCCCTTCCTTCCTACCCACTCCTGCCTTCATTCTTAGACTCATCTTCGGTGAAATGTCCACCACGATCTTAAATGGAGTCCGTGGGGAACCGCGCCGCTTGCTTGACGCGGGGTATTCCTTTCAATTTCCGGATGCCGAATCGGCGCTGAAGGACTCCTTGTCATGAGAAACAAGCATTGTTTCACCGCGGACGAATCGCTCGATGCCGTGGTTGCACGGCGAACCTTGGTCCGTTTCCCGACATCGTTACTTAAAGTTATTGTGACCTTGATGGAGAACGGTTTTCCCCGCCCCACCCGTTACCCACAGCCTGTTGGAATTGTTGGAAGTCGAAAACGTGACAGAGGATATTGCAATTATGCGCTTCGTACCCGATCCGAAACCATTTACAGCCGAGAATGCTCGGGTGTATATGGGAAATTTCAAGGTGAGCGATACCATTGCGCAGTACATAGGCAGAAATTGAGTCGATACATGATGCCACTTCACCACTCCGTTCGCGTCGATAGTCCGCAACCTGAAGTGTTCGAGTTTCATCGACACCCTTCGGCGCTCGAAGCGATCACCACAAATCAATATCTGAAATATAATTAGATAGATCCGTCGTAGACACAGGAGAAATCGATACAACTGGTTTCGTTAACTGGAGCAGATGACCGAGATGCAGAAATCTAAGTTAAGCATCCTCTTCGCAATAGTATTTGTGGATCTACTTGGTTTTAGCCTGATCCTGCCCTTGATTCCATTCTACGCCAAGGAATTCGGAGCGAGTGATACCGTCATCGGTCTGCTTGTAGCTTCGTATGCTGCAGCCCAGTTGATCGGCGCACCCGTCCTTGGTCGTCTATCGGATCGATTCGGCCGGCGTCCCATTCTCCTGATTAGCATTCTCGGTACCGCGGTGGGTTTTGTCATGCTGGCTTTCGCCAACTCCCTCTGGATGCTATTTGCCAGCCGCATCTTGGATGGTTTAACGGGTGGGAATATCTCCGTTGCACAGGCGTACATCACCGACATAACCGATCGAGAGAACCGGGCGCGTGGATTGGGCATCATCGGAGCTGCATTTGGATTGGGCTTTATCATAGGTCCTGCGGTAGGGGGTCTTATGAGCACAGTAGGCGCATCCATGGACGCTGCCAGCGATGGTGCGATCACCTGGCAATTTGCCATCCCCGCTTTGATCGCGGCACTCCTGGCATTCGCAAATATGGTCGCTGTATATTTCTTCCTGCCGGAGTCGCTATCGGCGGAGCAACGGGAAGAGCTGGCCAGCCGACCGCAGGACGAGTTTTCATTTCGGAATTTACGGGCCGCGTTTCAGCGTCCAAGAGTCGGTCCGCTCTTTACGATCAGGTTTTTCTCAGGGCTCGCCTTTTCAATGCTCACGACAATTTTTGCACTATATGCGCTAAACAAGTTTGGCTTAGGCGTATCACAAACCGCGTTTATTCTCGCGTATGTGGGTGTACTTTCAGTGTTTATACAGGGCTTTGGAATTGGGAGGTTAACAGCACGCTTCGAAGAAAGATGGCTTGTATTCGTCTCAACAGTTGTCCTGACGATATCACTTCTTCTCTGGGCAATCACACCATCGGTGACGGTATTACTTATTATCCTCATACCAATTGCGTTTGGTGGCGGTGTACTGAACACACTTATCAACAGTTTGCTAAGCAAGTCTGTGACAAATGAGGAGGTTGGTGGCACCCTTGGAATCTCTGCGGCTATCGAGAGTTCTACCCGTGTGATCGCACCGACACTCGGAGGTGTTTTACTCGACTCGCTTGGAACCTGGGCACCGGGTGTATTTGGCGCGATCGTGATGGGCGCACTCTCCCCCTATGTTTGGCGACGGCTTATAG
>JBGUDT010000109.1:0-5548 GCA_041821665.1 Anaerolineales bacterium | reverse complement strand
CCAATGGGCTATTAACCCTGGGGCTGTTGATGAGCACACTATCCATGTTAGATGTGTTACTTGGGTTTACCACGGATGTCATCACAATCATTTTAGCGGACGTTGTCCTATTGGCTATATCGAATGTCCTCATCTTTTCCATTTGGTACTGGCTCATGGATCCGCCAGGGATTGCTGCTGTCTCACGACAGGAAGAAGCATGGGATTTCATGTTCCCACAGCGTGCGGAGGAACTGCCTTTTTATGAGTCCTGGGTTCCCAGCTATACGGACTACTTCTATCTAGCTTTCTCAGCCACGCTCGCATTCAGCCCGGCTGTCACGCTGCCGCTTTCGAAAAGGGCGAAATGGATAATGATGTTTCAGACAAGCATATCTGCAGTTACGATTATCGTGATTGCTGGAACCGCAATCAGTGCGTTGTCGAGTATTTAGAAAAAAAATGACATGAAACCACCATCGGTCAGAGAAATCCTAAAGACTGAGTCGGCACACGATAACAATAGGTGTACTTCAGCAATTCCTCGCCAAATGCGGGGCGGAAAGGTAAAAACATGAATACGATCATTCAACGGTCGTCCATCGTATCTGCTCTGATCGGCGGGGCCAGTCTCTTTATCATCATCTTTGGAATGCAAGCTTCGGCATCAATTTTGACTCCGGTCTTTCTGGCGCTCATCATGGCGATAAGCATCACGCCAATAACTCGCTGGCTTGTCCGGAAAGGCTTGTCGAAAGGGCTGGCGCTCATCGTCACGCTCGTCATGATGATCTTGCTCATCGTTGGATTTGTTGCTCTGATGGGTGCTGCAGTTGCTGAGCTGATCGTTACAATCCCCACTTATGAAGGTGGATTGGATCAAGTGGAGACGGAACTAGAATCGTTCATTGCGAACACGGGGATTGATGTCAGTTCAATCCAGTCACAGGATAATTTCGATCCTTCCAGCCTGGTTGGTTTTTTTGGTTCGCTGCTGCAAGACGTTGCTGGCACCCTGTCCAGTGTAGTTGTGATGTTGATGATCCTCATTTTTATGCTCATCGACACGAGCAGTTTTGCGGACAGGTTTCGCACGGGTTACGCGTCCGACAGCCCCATGGTAATCAAGATCAATAAATTCACGGAAGATATCCGCCATTATGTGACGATCACAACTCAGATTAACTTCGCTGTGGGTGTCGTGGATACGATCTTTCTACTCATACTTGGAGTAGACTTTGCCGTTTTATGGGGGCTCCTGGCTTTTTTGCTGGGCTACATCCCCTCCGTCGGTTTTTGGCTGGCGCTCATCCCGCCATTCTTCCTGGCCCTGGCAGAATTTGGGATCACGAAAGCGTTGATCGTGCTCGTTGGATTTGTCCTTATCAATGGTTCGGTCCAGAATTTTCTGCAGCCGAAACTGATGGGCAAAGGGCTTAATCTATCCCCACTGGTGATTGTTGTGTCGCTCATTTTCTGGGCCTGGATCCTGGGTCCCATCGGCGCGCTCCTGGCAGTCCCCCTGACGATGGTCGTCAAGGAGATCTTCCTGGAGTCTTTCGAAGAAACACGTGGGTTGGCGATGCTGATGGGTGGGGGGGACGGCTCTGAGGATGAGGGCTCAGATGTCCCTTCGAATTGATCACGATATAAGGCGAGTGAGAAGAGCATGGGACGTAAGCTCAATTGCCATAGGACAGACATCTCGAACAGCTTCATGATGCAAGGATTTGCCCCATGAAATACAGGATGACGGCTGGTTTATTTCTTGTCAGCAGCGTTCTCCTGGCCTTGTTTGTATTCGGGTCAAATGCATACGCCCAGGAGGCGGATCCGACACCAACCATCGAAGCATCATCCACCTCGATAAGTACGCCGGTGGTAACAGCGACGGTTGAAGCGTTACCCACAAATACGACCACAGCGACTGGATCCGAAAGTGGGTCTAGTATCGCTCCAAGCGACCTGATCAACCTGGGCATCTCAGCCTTGATCTTCTTCTTTTTCTACCTATTTGGTGGAAGGTTGATCGTTTCTATCTTTCAAAGGCTCGCGAAACGCAGTCCCTCGGAGTTCGTCGATAAGCTCATCGTATTAATCGCACCCGGGATCGGCAGCTTCATTACCGCTCTCGGTTTGGAAATTGCTGTACTGCGATTGGATTTCATCGGGGATTCATTGAGAGACGTACTTCAAAACATCTTCTTCTTGTTTTATTGGTACGTCTTCATGAACATCTTATGGCATTTGATCGACTTTTCAACCGATTGGTATTTTGATCATGCTGGGAATGAAGACCGGGACGGCATGTTCGAACAGCTCCGACCGCTCATTAAGCGTGTGAGCCAGATCGTCGTGGGTTTTCTTGCTGTTGTCTTCCTGTTAGGTCACTTTGGTGTAAGCGTATTGGCCATCATGGCAACGCTCGGGCTCACCGGGTTTGCGCTTGCACTCGCGCTTAAAGACACGATTACGAATATCATCTCCGGATTTATGATCATGATCACGCAACCCTTTGTCGTGGGTGATCGTATCGAGGTGTCAGCGATCGACGCCTGGGCAGATGTGGTTAGCATTGGCTACCGCAGTACGACATGCGTCACCCGTGATAATAGGGAGGTCATCGTCCCCAACGGGAACATCGTCGACAACACCATCATCAACTACTCCCGACCCGATACGAGCTACCGTCTCCAACAGGATATGGGGATCGGGGGGGATATGGACATCGGGAAAGTGGTCAAGGTCCTTATGGACACGGTTAAGAATGTCGATGGTGTGATGAAGGATAAGAATGTCGATGTGCTTTTCACAGAATACGGCGAATCGACGATGACGTTCCGGGTACGCTGGTGGATCAAGAACTATGGGGAGAAGAGGGCAGTGACGCATCGAGTCATGACCGCCATCCAGGAAGCGGCCGAGAAAGAGAACATCGACATGCCCAATCCAGCCTTCATCCATGATACGAAGCTCAGCATCGACGAGGGGGATCTCAAGAAACTTTCCAAAGCTATATAGGCTTGAACACTTTGATATTGATCTATTAATTCGAAGGGACGGATAAAGCATTGTGTCCATATAATCCCATCCGATATCCACAATCCGATGCACAATGCAGTCGTCATTTTACGAATTCGTGGAGTGCTGCAGATCGGCAGCACGTTTGTCACTATCCTTGAGCGTTATGGGAGCCAAGGACAAACGGGAGGTCCCTGATTCTATCGGGCATCAACCCGCAGGTGATGGAGCCATTGAGAGTCACCGGAACATTCATTGATATCCCCGAAGACACTATCTTCCGTGCATCGGAGATCCTCGGTGAATCTACATAGAATGCAATCAAGGTTGCCGAAAAGAGATTCAAGGAGCAGAAATAAAATCCAAATTAATTGATTAAGGAAACTGTTTTGCATAGAATGATGGCAGTTGATGTAAAGCATACACTTAAGGAGAAAGGAGTACGACAACATTATGAAGAGAAAGGGACATTACGTTACTTTAATTTCGAAACTTGGGTTGCTGTTCCTCATCGGGACGATATTCCTCACTGCATGCGGCTCGGACCCAACACCCGAGCCCACGAGCGTGCCGGAAGTTCCCAGTGAACCAACTCCTGCTAATCTAGGTGCGGTTCCCATCCTCCCCACACCTGTGCCCGGGGAACCCACCCTGACCGCTTCGGTCAATGTGTATGTCCGAGGTGGACCAGGAACAAATTATCCAGTCCTCTTCGTGCTACCCGGGGGTGAACAAGCGCAGCTCGGTGGCATCAGTGAGGATGGTTCATCCTATGTGATCAACGTCCCACTCTCGGCGACGGGTGGCTGGGTTGATGCCGAATATGCAACGGTTACAAATGCCGATGCTCTTCCGACCATCCCCACACCACCGGTTCCTCCGACGGTCGATTTTACGCCTCCTGGACCCGACGATCCCCAAGCAACTGCGAAGGATTACACCTATGTGCGCACTGGACCAGGCATCGAGTACCCAGCCTATGGTATTGCAAATCCTGGTGATACCGGGCTAGTGCTTGGCGTAAGTGAGGATCTGGTTTGGTATGCCGTTCGATTAGACCCATCTGTCGTGGGTACCGGGCATGGTTGGGTAGAAGCAACCCATGTCGAGACAAAGAATCTGCCGAGTGACATGCCCATTATTCAAGCACCTCCTGAGAAGGATCCCATTGAAGTTCCGGTTCCCCCTGAAGGGGCTCCACAGGCAAAGTCCACAACTTACCTCAATGTTAGGCTAGGACCAGGTTTAAACTACCCAGTCCTCGGTGTCGCCGCTCCTGGAGCTACAGCTGAGGTCACTGGGAAGAGCGCCGATGGTCAATGGTGGCAGGTCAAGGTGCCGAAAGAAATTTCAGGCAACGAACGAGCTTGGGTGGCCGCAGCTTATGTCGTCACGAGTAACACAGAAAATGTACCGGTAGTAGATCCACCACAGCCACCCGCTGCGATAACCCCTTCAGCTGGAGTGACGAACTGTGTCTTGATCTCCCAAACTCCGACAGATGGAACCAGTATCTCTGCTGGGACAGCTTTCAAAACCACATGGAACGTTCAGAACACAGGATCGCAAACCTGGGACGCGGCCAATTCCTTCCTGGTCTTTGTGGGTACTTCTGGTGGAAGCCGGATGTCCAGTGTAGATAGCTACCCTCTCACGAGCGATGTTGCTTTCGGTGAAACCTATCCAGCAACGGTTGAGATGACTGCACCCGGTTCGGCAGGGCAATACAGTGAGACCTGGCAGATTTCAGATAGTACCACCGACTTTTGCCAGTTCTGGGTGATCATCGATGTGAAGTAAGGCTTTCGGATATCAACAATAACCCCCTGATGCCAAATCTCAGGGGGTTTACTTAATTGAACATGAGATGTAGCTCAAGTAAAGAACGGGTACTCGAATAACAATTAGAAGTATTCATTTTACGTAAAGGTGCAAACTATCATCCTTAATCAATGGAGGCTCGCATGAGAAAAACTCTACTGGTCACGATCATATTGTTCGCTTTTTTCTTGGGCGCTTGTCGTGGTGAAGATACCTCTACCCCGGAAGGGGGAGCGCCTTCAACTGTGGATTCATCAGTCACGATAGACTCGGTTGACGCAGGAGTGAGCGTCACCGCCACGGCTCGAAATTTTCCTCCGGACACCGATGTTGATGTATTCATCGGCGTCCCCGGAAATGAAGGCGTGGATGGTGAGTATGTAGAAACAACTGATTCGGGTTCAGGAACTTTCACAGGGACGTATAAGATCCCAAACAAATACGCTGATGACCCCCAGCTCGTCATCCGACTGCAGACCGAAACGAGCTACTACGCCTGGAACACGTTTCTAAATCAGTAAAGTGAGGCATCTATGGCCGATGGGGAGAATCTCCTCATAACACGAGAGTAATCCAGGTGTGGAGCGAGGTGCGGACCTGTACTTTCCTGTAAAATCTGTGAGGGCGAAGACCGCATCAAACCCTCGGAGTTAGCTATGAAGACGATCCGACTATCAATTCTCGTATTTCTCGGGACGGCCTTGCTGATCGTAGCAGGATCACAAAT
>JBGUDT010000108.1:0-5582 GCA_041821665.1 Anaerolineales bacterium | reverse complement strand
GACTGCGTATGGTTCATATCAACCGGAGACCTCACGGTTCCCCACGAAAAACGGTCAAAGGGCTGTGAACTCACACACTCGTGAGGCTCTTACCGTTTAATTTTGTCACCACGGCTCTGAACCGTGAGGTCGATGGTTCGAGTCCATTCGCGCCCACTCTAGTAAACAAGTCTCAGATCCGTGCGACCCGTCACTTGAGTAATATTAGCGACCTGTTAAGTACCTTGAGCCGGAGACCTCGCGGTTCCACACACATAAGTCTTTTGTGACCAACCCCTCTTCAGCAATAAAGAATACTTGATCATGGTCTTAATCCGACAAAACACCTCTTATTTATTCCTGAAGTGTGATATCTTTCCAGCATTGATGAGATGCAAGGGGCAAGTACATGGAATCTGTTTCTTCTCCAACCGAGCGCAGTTCAGCTGCGATTAATATAAATCGGGTCATCTACCGAGTTGCCCGTTACTGGTTTATGGGCTTTTTATTCGTGACGCTTGTCTGGGTGATCTTGCCATGGCTGGCACCGGTTTTTATGAGACTGGGTTGGGAAGCACCCGCACAAGCAATCTATTGGCTGTACTCGTTCCAGTGCCATCAATTACCCCAGAGGTCGTTCTTCCTGTTTGGTCCCTCAACCATGTACTCGCTTGATCAATTGCCTCTGGATCAACCAAATCTTGTGAACCCACTCGCCCTCCGCCAATTTATCGGAAACGCCGCCATGGGATATAAGGTAGCGTGGTCGGACCGTATGGTGTCGGCATATACAAGCATCCCAATCGCAGCGATGATCTGGTTCCTGTTCAGAAAGAGACTGCGACCTATTTCAATCTGGATTTTTGTCCTCCTGGCCATACCCATGGCGATCGACGGGGGCACACACATGATCAGCGACTTAGCAGGCGTTGGGCAGGGCTTTCGTACTACGAACACGTGGCTCGCTGAATTAACCAATCACAGTCTCCCGACAACATTCTATGCTGGGAATGCGCTTGGGTCGTTCAATTCGTGGATGCGCTTGATCACGGGGACCTTGTTCGGATTCGGCTTGATGTTTCTTGTGCTGCCGTACATGGGTGACGCATTTCAGGATATGGCGCGCTCAATAGGTGAAAAATTCTCCCGGGCTGATGTAGATCTCTAACCCGAATTCTGGACAATCGATTTATTCGAGTGCAGACAGGTTCAGGAAAATACAATCATCAGCTCCACTTAAATTACTGCTGACATCCTATTCTCATCCAAATAATTCGACATTGATTCCAATCTACTAACCTGAGGACATTATGGGTTACAATATTTTATATAATTAGACCAAAGCAGTCGCATTAGGGCTAATAATTATGGAAGTTCTATTCAGATAAGGGCAATTTGATCAGGCATATCTAAAGGTTGCCAGATCTTCTAAAACACAAAGGAGAAACATGATGGCACGTGACGTTGTTTGTGGTATGGATGTTGACGAAGCAACCGCTCAATGGAAATCTGAGTACAAGGGTGCGACGTATTATTTCTGCGCCTCTAGTTGTAAGGATGCATTCGACAACGACCCCGAGAAATATCTTGGGGCATCAGGTGAGCAAGATAGTCACGAAGGGCATATGCATCATTAGGTTTCACATGTGAGGTGGAATGAGCAAACAGACGATTAAAGAAAAAAGGCGTGCTAACCGCAATCGAGAGCGCCTGAAGACGTATCTCATCATCGGAGTTTCCGTTGTAGGTTTAGGGGCAATTGCTTGGGGGATCATTGGGCCTTCCTTCAGACCAGCGATCGGCGAGGCGGCTCCTGAGATGTCCGCGGATCACGTTCAGGAGGGTGAGGATCCCGGCCCCTACAATACAGATCCGCCAACCTCGGGTCCACACTACGCTGCGGAACTGGAGGCGGGTTTTTACAACGAGGTGGATCTTGCCGACATCGGACCCTTCCCGGAAGGGTATCTCGTCCATAATCTCGAGCATGGCTATGTCATTTTCTGGTACAACTGCGAAAGTTTAAGCGAGGCTGATTGTGTTGAGTTGAAGACGCAGATACAGGACGTGATGGATGGGGAAAGGGATTTCAAGGTTATTGCATTTCCACGGCAGTCAATTGATGCTCCTGTCGTGATGACTTCCTGGGCTCGCATGCTTGCTTTCGACGAATTCAATCCTCGAGTTGCCGAGCAATATGTCAAAACCAATAGAAATCAAGCGCCTGAGCCCAATGCGCCGTGATGTTTCGATCGAGGGAATGACGAGGTCCTTCACAGAGAGCGAGAACGAGTTCTCTGCGTCGGAACCGATATGCATTATCCTTTCTCTTGTCAATCGATTGAGGTGATATCCATATGAGGCTGATCTCAACACTCCTCCTTTTGGCTACTGCAGGTTTGTTAGTAGCAGCGTGTGCCTCCCCCGGGGTGGAAATGGAAGGTTATTCCCCTACTAGAAACCGAGCGGGTTTCTTGTACTTTTATACAGATGGTTGACCCCAATGAATTCAGATGACGCCCATCGTGGATGGGCTCGTGGCAGAGCATGAAGAGCAGGTGGATTTTAAGTTTCTGAACGCCGCTTTGGGGGATGGGAAGCGGTTCTTCGAGTTCTATGGTTTACCTGGTCACCCAAGCTACATTCTGCTGAGCCCGGATGGCGAAGTGATTTGGCGGGGATTCGGACCAGTGAGCGCAGAAGCTCTCGGAGCCGAGATCGAGAAACTCACCATCCCGAGGTCAGACGCGGACTCTTCTCCCGGATAAAGTAGTCGCTCATTCCAATATGTAATTCTTGCAGGGACCAGCCCAAATGACACTCCTGAGAAATCTAACCCCAATCGTGTTGCTGTTTATATTAAATGCTTGTGTGTCACTACCGTCTGAAGAAGCGGTAGTCATTCAAGAGACCTCCTTACCCTCGGTATCGACACTTGACCCCATTTTTGTTCCGGAGACGCCCGTGTCCCTTGTGCCCACTCTTAGTCCCGATACAGTCGCAAAAGGTGAACAGCTTTATTTGACGTACTGCGCCGTCTGTCATGGAGCCGAGCTTGAGGGTCAGCCTAACTGGAAACAGGTCAAAGCTGATGGAAGCTTCCCTGCTCCTCCGCAAGATTCTACAGGACACACCTGGCATCATCCGGACGATCTGCTTCTGCAGATTATCGCCAACGGTGGTGATCCAGTGTTCGGGGGAACGATGCCGGGGTTTGGCGATCAGTTGACCGAGAGTGAAGCGGTGTCCATCCTTGATTTTATCAAGAGCTCCTGGGGAGATGAAGAAAGGGAGTTTCAGTGGCGGCTCACAAGTTCGCAGTGAGCAAAACCGAATAGAAGATTTCCCATTCCACCGACACAAAACCACTTAGGAAAATCACGTTTTGATAGTTCGCCAGAAGTTGGCTCTGGCAGATCACCCCCAACCTTTCTTTATAAAAACTTTATTATAAATTCACCCCACCTTCACCTCTTCAAATTACCCTTCAACCGACATCGAGTGTGGAACGCTCGAAATTAAGAGATGATTTGGAGGATTAGAAATGTCAAGTACAGTTAGGTGGATTCTGGTTGGGAGTGTCTCGGTGATTGCGGTCGTGGCGCTTGTAATACTCGGAGTTGTGATCGGGATCGCGATCTGGCAGCCTGTGTCTGGCTGGATGAGCAATGCGTCTCACATGCTGCCTGTATCGGGTATGACCTCGGGCTGGATGGGGACCGGGCAGAATATGATGGGGAGAGGATATGTATCTCCCTCAGATGTCCGAGGTTCACTGGTAGGAAACGAATTTACAATCGAGGTTGTCGAAGAACGTTTGGAAGAGTACCTTCGCGATGACGAAGATCTTGAAGTCGGAGAGATTATGATCTTCGATAACCACGCTTATGCGCAAATCATGGAGTCGACGACGGAGATCGGCGCGATGGAGGTCCTTGTGGACCCTCAAACATTGAGAATTTCCCCAGAGCGTGGACCGAATATGATGTGGAACTTGAAATACAGCTCCATGCATGGCGGCGGGATGATGGGGAACGTCCCAAAGTGGGAAGGGATTGGTGAAATGAGCGTAAGCCCGGAGGAGGCTGTCGAACTGGCGCAAGCGTATCTCGATCGCAGCTCGTCTGGACTGAGCGCAGACGAGCACGCTGATCTATTCTATGGTTACTACACGATCCATACATTGCGGGATGGAGAAGTCGTCGGCATGTTGAGTGTCCACGGGGCTTCAGGGCAGGTCTTCCCCCACACGTGGCACGGGGATCTACTCGCAATGAGCGAGACAGATGATCACTGATCTATCTTGTGTTTGGAGCGGGGGAAAACCCCGCTCCAGTTTTTTTGATTAGAATATAGAGGGATCACCACTAAACGTCGCTGATCCGAGGAGCATGGGTTGAGCAAATCGAAGATTCTCGTCGTGGATGATGAACAAAGCATCCTGGATCTTGTAACCGCGTATCTTGAAAACGAAGGTTATGAATACAGGACGGCTATGGATGGACGTGCGGGTTTGAAGGCAGCTCGAGTTTTTAAGCCAGACATCATCGTCCTGGATATCATGCTTCCCGAGATGGACGGCATCGAGCTGCTCACGGAGCTACGCCGCGAGTCTGATGCCTACGTTATCATGTTGACAGCAAAATCAGAGGAGATTGATAAGATTGTTAGCCTCTCGGTTGGAGCAGATGATTACCTCACGAAGCCTTTCAGCCCGCGCGAACTCATGGCGAGAATTAAGGCTGCGCTTCGTCGAATGCGGGGAGGGACAACACGATCAGATACTTCCATCCTCGCATTTCGCCATCTCAGAATTGATGTGGGAGGTCGTCAGGTATGGATGGACGAGGACCTTGTGGAATTAACGGCAATCGAGTTCGATCTCCTCCGCGCGCTGGCAGAAAACCCGGGTATCGTCCTCAGCCGGGAGCAAATCCTCGAAAAGGTGTGGGGGTACGACTATTACGGCGAAATTCGTGTCGTCGATGTACACCTGGGTCACATACGCCAGAAGCTTGGCTCGGAGGAAATCATCACAACCGTTCGCGGAGCTGGCTATCGGTTTGAGGATGAGCTGCTGTGAATCTATTAGCGTCCATTCGACGTCACCTTGGGTGGAAAATTTTTATCTCCTATCTTGTGGTGATCTTAGTCTTGATCATCGTGATGGTTTCGGCTGCTATCTTTGTCGCCCCATCCGCATTTGATCGACACCTGACCGCGATGGAACAGATGACGGCCGAGGATTCGACTGGAGATGGCGAGGTGACGGATCTGGAAGCGGACCTGTTGGCGAACTTCCGGGTCGCCATCAACGAATCACTCCGTCTCGCCACAATTGCGGCGTTTATTGCAGCGGTTACCGTGAGCATCTTTGTAAGCCGAAGGATAGTAGCCCCGATCCGCAGCATGATGAACGCCAGTCAACGCATCGCGGACGGACATTATGATGAGCGTGTCGATCTCCCGGGAGGAAACATTGGTGAAGAGACCGATGAGCTCGGCCAGCTGGCTTTGAGTTTCAATCAAATGGCAGAAAAGCTTCAACACACGGAGGAGATGCGCAGGCAGTTGATAGGGGATGTGGCCCATGAGTTACGCAC
>JBGUDT010000107.1:0-5774 GCA_041821665.1 Anaerolineales bacterium | reverse complement strand
GCTTGCCTCCGGGATGTATATTGCTGCTCGTGCAGTGGAGAGCTTGGGGATCCCTCAAGTGCCATTGCCAGAAATGGTCTCGGAAGTAACGGTTACGATTCTCGTCCTTATGGCTTTTGCATTCGTCGCGTACCTTAATCGTATGTCCACCAGTGAGCTTCGGAAGGCACTGAGCAGCGCGACTTACAAACTGGCACGAACCAACGTGGAGCTCGAGCGTGCGAGTGAAATGAAAACCCAGTTCACCGCTCGCACGAGCCATGAACTGCGAACGCCACTGAGCGCAATCATTGTGTTTACTGATCTGGCAATGCGGGAAGCGTACGGGCCATTAAATGAGAAGCTGGAGAACGCTCTCGAGCATGTCCTCAACAGCGCCCGGCATCTTAAAAATGTTATCAGTGATATCTTGGATATTTCAAAGATTGAAGCAGGTGAGTTTGAGATTGTAGAAGCACCCTTTAAAGTTATGGTATTAATCGAGGCTCTCCAGAGTTCCTGTGAAGTTATGGCCGAAGAAAAAGGGCTCGAATATCAAATCCACCTCGATCCAGATTTACCTGAACGTGTCATTGGCGATGAGGGACGACTTACACAGGTGCTGGTGAATCTTTCTGGTAATGCTGTGAAATTCACGGAAGAAGGTAAGGTTGATATAGGTATCCAGTTCGCTGGAGATGAGCGTTGGGGTTTCTCAGTGAGCGACACAGGTCCTGGGATACCAGAGGACCAATTCGAATCGATATTCAAGGCATACCGACAACTCAATTCTTCTTTCCAAAAAGGTAAGAATGAGGGAACGGGTTTGGGGTTGGCTATCACCAAACACCTTGTTGAACAGATGGGTGGGGTGATCCAATTTGAAAGTCGACTCGGTAAAGGGACCACGTTCGAAGTCCTCCTGCCTATCAAAGTCCCGCTAGAAGATATCTCTACAATGGAAATCGTTTGCTAATCTTGTTCAATGGAATTTTAAACTGATCTAAGAGCGGATTTCCCCGCTCTTTTTTGTTTGGGATTCGTGAAGGTTCACGCGACAATGAGTATATCTTCACTCTCTCTACATGACTGAAGAGAGAATCGCGATACGCAGAAGGGACCATAGAAATGAGTCATCCAAAGTTACCAGAAGCAATCCAGATCGTCGACCGAGAATTCGATCACTGGATGGATCGTCTCAGTGAGCTGATCTCGATTCCATCGGTGTCAGGGAAGACGGGGGATTCTGAGATCCTTGATCGAGCAGCCGACTGGCTTTCAACTTGCCTCAAAGACATGGACTTTCCTGTGGTTGAAGTGATCCCGACGAAGGGAAACTCGGTCGTCTATGCGGAGGATTTGAGCAGGGGGACTCAGGCGATGACGGCCCTGATCTACGGCCACTATGACGTCGCCATCGTAGCGACCGGAGATGCTTGGGAATCAGATCCATTCAAAGGCGTCGTTCGCGGCGAGCATATGTATGGTCGTGGGGCGACAGATATGAAGGGTCAGATTATCGCCTCGCTCGCTGCGCTGGAAGCCGTTCGCGGTGCGGGACCGTCGCCGCTAAATTTCAAGATTCTGATCGAGGGCGAGGAGGAGTACTCGCCCCGTCACCTCAAAGAATTCCTCTCAGATCACCGCGAACGATTGGCGGCTGATTTCTGCTTGAACTCGGATGCAGGTATGGTCGCACCTGACACGCCGACGATTGTCTATGGGCTGCGCGGGAATATGGGTCTCAAACTGCGGGTGAGAGGCCCGAAGGCTCCGCTTCACACAGGGCTGTTTGGCGGCGTGATCCACAACCCCATCCATGCGCTGAGCGACCTCATCTCGAAAATGCACGATCAAGATGGGGCGATCGCCATCCCTGGTTTCTATGACACGGTCCGGGATATTAATGATGAAGAGCGAGAAGTTCTATCCCGAGTCCCAGTGGATGATGATTTTTACATTCAGCGAAGCGGCGCCCCCGCAATATGGGGTGAGCAGGGTTTCAATGTTCAGGAACGTATCGGAGCACGTCCCGCGATCAATTTGAATAAGTTTGACACAGAGCGTGAGCAGTTTGTCATTCCCTCCGAAGCGACCGCGTATATCTCCATTCGACTGGTCCCCGATCAAAATCCACAAGACGTCTTTGAACTGATGCGGCGTTTTGTCGAGACGAACGCACCAGAGACGGTGACCTGGGAACTCGAACTCGTGAGTGGCTACGGACCGGCGATTACGGAGCGCGAATCCGTCTATGTCCGCGCACTTGAAGATGCGTTTATAACGGTCTGGGGTGGTGAACCGGTCTTCAGCCGTGATGGTGGAGGCATCCCGGCGGTCGGATGGATCCAGGAGGTGTTGGGTTTTGATTCTCTGCTCACAGGATTTGCATCACCGGACGATAATCTGCATGGACCGAATGAGAAGGTCCATCTTCCAACACTCAAGAAGGGTGTCGAAACGCTCGTACATTTCTTTTACAATCTGAGCAGCTAAGTTGAGAGACGGCCTTCCAGAGAACGCGGGCGACCACACATAGGCGTGATCTCAATTGGCTCGAGATGTCCAGACTTAAGTTGAATTCAACGGAGACGGATATGACGGACGACGAAAACGAGTGGATCACCTTTTTTCGCCACCATGCCCCGGAGTATATGAACAACCCATTCACCGGAAACACGGATCGGGAGGTGGAGTTCATCCTGGATGAATTGATGGTTCCAGCGGAGGCACGCATCCTCGATCTGGGCTGCGGTACAGGTCGCCATGCCATCGAACTCGCGAAGAAAGGTATGCGGATGACGGGGGTGGACATCTCTGGGGAGATGCTTGAGGAGGCGCGGAAACAAGCAGAAAAAGAGGAAGTTCAGATCGAATGGGTATGTATGGACGCCATCGAATATGAAGCCGGTCCGGTTTTTGATGGCGCTATCTGTATTTGCGAGGGTTCATTCGGGTTGTTGGGGGGCGAGGATGATCCCTACAAGCACGAGATAAGAATCCTGGAAGTCATCCAGACCGCACTCAAGCCGGGGGGGAAGCTCATACTCACCGCTCTTAATGGTTTCCGTCCAGCCCGACTGGCCACACCTCGTGATCTCAAGACAGGGAAATTCGACCCCCTGACGATGGTGGAAACAGGACCGATGGAGATGGAAACACCCGAAGGACCGAAATCGATTATCACGAGGGAAAGGTCTTTCATCCCATCCGAGCTGGTGCTCATGCACGAGCTCGCTGGACTGCGGGTTGAGCATATTTATGGGGGGACAGCCGGGGCATGGGGGCGTCGTGATCTGGAATTGGATGAGATGGAAATCATGGTCATCTCAGTGAAGACGAGTAACTGACATCTTTTCAATCCGATCGCAAGATTTACTAAGTTGAAGGTGATTCCTTGATTGAGATTGATGGATCTAAGGGAGAGGGTGGTGGGCAGATTCTTCGCACTGCTCTGACGCTCTCTCTCATCACCGGGAAACCTTTCCGTCTGCGCAGGATTCGAGCACGCAGATCGAAGCCGGGGCTAAGACCCCAACATCTTGCGGCGGTAAAAGCCGCGGCGGAGATATCTCATGCGAAGGTGGAAGGCGCCAGGATAGGATCAAAACGGATCCTATTCAACCCTGGCACGACTCTCGCTGGTGAGTATCACTTTAAAATTGGAACGGCTGGCTCAACATCCTTGCTGTTCCAGTGCATCTATCTACCGCTCAGTCTCTCAGGTGGCTCTTCTTCTATTCAAATAGATGGGGGCACACACGTCCCCTGGAGCCCGTGCTTCGATTATCTCTCATCAAATTGGAATCATTACCTCCGGAAGATGGGTCTGCACATCCAGCTTGAATTACGTTTGGCGGGCTACTACCCAAAGGGTGGGGGGGAATTCCATGCGGAAATATCGCATTCTGAGGTGCTTCGGGGCATGAGTCTAATGGACCGGGGTGAATTAGAAAGGATCCGCTGTCTTTCTCTCACATCTAACTTGCCAGAACACGTGGCAGAGCGGCAAGCGAAACGAGCAACGACACGACTTTCGGAGTATGCAGGATTATTTAAGCTAACTATCGCTCAAAACCCATCTCCTGGTATTGGTTCCGCACTGGTGCTGTTGGGGGAATTCGAACGCAGCATCGTATGCTATTTTGGTCTCGGCGCGAAAGGCAAATCCGCGGAGACTGTAGCAGATGAAGCCGTGGATCAATTCCGGAATTTTATACTGCGTGATGGCGCTCTCGACAAGTTTCTTTCCGATCAAATCCTTCTCCCACTGATCTTTGCGGAGGATGAATCAAATTTCACGACATCCGAGATCACACAGCACCTTATCACCAACGCTGATGTTATCCATACCTTTACCACGGCACATATTGAAATATCTGGGGGATTGGGTGAACGAGGTTCTGTCCACATCCGCCCCGTGAACCGTTGACGAGGTTCTATCGAACAATTCAGGAAATGAGTATCGCCCTTTAATAAATTTATTCGGTCAGGGATTCAAGTGCCTTTAGTAGTAAAATTCAGGTTTCCAGGAGCCACAATCCTTTGACCGAAACAACCCCAACACTCGCCATCCCCGAAGAGCCCGACATCACCGCACCACTGAATGATTCGGGCGATTTTCAATCCAGCAGAGTTGCCACCATCGCCGCAGGGCATGGTGTGCATGATACCTACACAGCATTCCTGGCTCCGCTCCTACCTGTACTCATAGAAAAATTCTCCCTAACATTAACTCAAGCGGGGGCACTCTCACTCTTCATGCAAGCGCCTTCTCTTCTTCAACCCGTCATCGGTTATATGGCGGACAAGTTCACCATGCGCTATTTTGTGATCCTTGCTCCGGCCATCACGGGAAGCATGATGAGCCTGCTTGGTATAGCACCAAGCTACCTCGCGCTAGCACTATTCCTGCTTATAGCGGGTATGAGCTCGGCAGGGCTTCATGCCGTCGGACCCGTCATGGCCGGGCGCGTCTCCGGTCCGTTGCTCGGTCGGGGCATGGGGTACTGGATGGTTGGAGGGGAGCTCGGGAGAACGATAGGCCCCATTCTTCTGGTCACGGCAATTGGCTTCCTCACTCTGGAGGGTCTCCCCTGGTTGATGCTGGGAGGTTGGGTCACCTCGCTGATCCTCTTCTTTAAATTAAGAGACATACCTGGTAGGGATCCGAATGCGAAGCTCGGGTTACCTGTCCGTGACGCGCTTCGAGCGATGCGCTCCTTCATGCTCCCGCTTGCCGGGATTCTCTTTTCCCGAGCGTTTATGAGTGCATCGATTACGACTTATCTGCCGACGTATCTGAATTCAGAAGGTGCGGATCTCTGGATCGCGGGTGCCTCACTTTCCATCCTTGAAGCCGCGGGTGTCGTAGGCGTCCTGGTTGGCGGTTCGATAAGTGATCGTGTTGGGCGCCGCATCATTCTCCTGATTTCCATGATCGCTACGCCGCTTCTTGCGGTGGTGTTTCTGCTCGCCAGCGGCCTCCAGCAAATCGTTGTGCTTCCATTTCTTGGATTCTTCGCGTTGTCCACGACGCCCGTAATCATGGCATGGGTGCAGGAGAGTTACCCCGAGAACCGGGCGCTCGCGAATGGGATCTTCATGGCGATGGCCTTCGTCATCCGAGCTGTCGTCATCGTCATCCTTGGCCGGGTGGGGGATATCTATGGTCTGGGGCTTGGTATCTTAATCAGCGCAGTTATCATGGCAGCAGGCATTCCGTTAGTCTTCCTGCTGCCAGGAAAAACGGTAAAAAAGAGAGTGTGAGGATTAGAAATCTTGTATAGAACTAG
>JBGUDT010000106.1:4626-5817 GCA_041821665.1 Anaerolineales bacterium | reverse complement strand
TCACGATCGATCTCTTCCGCAGCGGCATGCGCCTGGGAACGCCCATCATCCTGGCAGCGCTCGGGGGTGCGATATGCAATCGAGCTGGTGTGTTGAACCTCGCGCTCGAGGGCAAGATGCTCCTTGGTTCCTTCGTGGGTATCCTGGCTGCGTTCTATTTTCAAAATACGTACCTTGGTGTGCTCGCAGGAGCTATTGCCGGAGGGCTTGTTGGCTTGATCTTTGCATTTCTCTACTTGAGATACAACGTGAATTTAATCATCCTGGCGATCGCAGTGAATCTCTTTATTGCTGAGATGACGATATTCTTCATGAGGACATTTTTGGGTAATACGGGAACGTGGTCAGATCCAAGCGTGGAACAGCTTCCTGAAGTAAGCATCCCCATCATTGAAAACATCCCCAAATTAGGGTACATTCTCAGTTCGTACAATTGGATCATCTATTTTTCCTGGATTGTCACGGTGGTGTTGTTTTTTGTCCTTTTTTATACGAAATTTGGCCGACACATCCGCGCCGTCGGCGAATCTAAAGACGCGGCCGAGACAGTGGGTATCAGCGTAGCTCGGGTGCAGGTCTTTGTGCTCGTCATCGCCGGTGTTTTATGCGGTATTGCAGGGGCTTATCTTTCAGTTGGACACCTGACACTCTTCACGCGCAACATGAGCAATAATCGTGGCTGGACGGCAGTTATTGCGGCGCTCTTTGGATTCAATAACCCTATTGGTGTATATCTCACCGGTTTGTTCTTCGGTCTTGCAGATGCATTCGCAATCCGTCTTCAAACGACGACGAATGTGCCGCCCAGCCTCGTTCAATTCATCCCGCATGTTCTAACACTCATTGCCTTGATTCTTGTGGGAGCCAGGACTGTGTTATCGGAGTACATGGCTCGCCGTTCGTTCCGTCTGAGCGCACAGCGTGAGATCGCGGCTCAGGAGGCCTCCGGAGCGGATTGACCTTGGGTGTCTTTTGCTACGGCGAGTTAGGCGTCGACAACCTGATCCGCGTTCCCCACTTACCCTCCCCTGAAGTTGCCTCCTTTCCAACTAGTGAGACCTACCACGTAGGTGGTGCGGCGGCGAACACGGCTGTCTGGCTGGCTCGATGGAGCACACCGGTTACACTGGCAGGCAACCACATCGGTCTGGATCCCTATGGGGAGAATCTGCACCGGTGGCTGGAAGAATA
>JBGUDT010000106.1:3909-4617 GCA_041821665.1 Anaerolineales bacterium | reverse complement strand
CACACCGGTTACACTGGCAGGCAACCACATCGGTCTGGATCCCTATGGGGAGAATCTGCACCGGTGGCTGGAAGAATATCCCGCACTTAACCTCGAATATGTGGAACAAAGCGGAGCGGTCATAACCCCTTTCTGTCGGGTGATGGTGACACCTGATGGGGAGCGATCCTTCCTGATCTTCGGATATCCCGAGGCGCCAAAAACGCGGCTCACAAAAGCAATGCTGGCCAGTTCGGATTTTCTTGCACTGGATCTTTATGGAGGTGATGAGCGTCTGGCCGCAGCACGGGTTGCGTATGATGCAGGGATCGCCACCGTTGTGGGCGACGTGGTTCGGGCGGACTATGACATCCTGCCTATGACCAGTATCGCCACGAACTCGGCGGCTTACATCAGGCAAGTATTTCCAGAGGCTGACATTCGGCAGCATGCATTGGAGCTTCAAAGCGTGAGTGGTGGTGTGATCGTGACGACCGATGGCTCACATCCTATCCATGTCATCAATTCTGATTCGCAAGAATTTACAGTCGTGCCTCCCAGGGTGGTGCCACTTGATGCCACGGGCGCCGGTGATGCTTTCCGGGCAGGGCTGATGTATGGGCTCCTTCAAAGCTGGTCCTTGGAAAGGAGCGTATGTATGGGAGCGGCGGCAGGGGCATTCGGCGTGCAGCAGGAAGGTGCGGCCAGCAAACCGACCAGGCTCGAAGA
>JBGUDT010000106.1:0-3810 GCA_041821665.1 Anaerolineales bacterium | reverse complement strand
AGAAAGAAACGAGGTGAAACGATGGAATTTCACATTCAATGCGATCCGAAGGAAATATCGCGATATCTTTTTTGCCCCGGTGACCACGCCCGTGCGAAGAAGATCG
Organism: Anaerolineales bacterium; assembly: GCA_041821665.1. Taxonomy (GTDB): domain Bacteria; phylum Chloroflexota; class Anaerolineae; order Anaerolineales; family E44-bin32; genus E44-bin32. Next base: position 3,704 of record JBGUDT010000106.1, on the reverse strand, counting down.
CCGACCACTTTGAAGATAGCCATGTAGTCACCGAGAGCCGAGGGTATGCTGTCTTTTCCGGTACTTATGAAGGTGTATTCATGACCGCCTGCGGCACGGGCATGGGCGGTCCCACAGTGGCTATCGCACTTGAAGAACTAGCTAACATGGGTACGGATACGTTTATTCGGGTGGGGTCCTGTGGTGTGTTCCAGAAGGGACAAAAATCTGGTGATGTCATTGTCGCTAGTGGTACCGTGCGAGCAGGGGGCACGGCGAATGCATACCTGCCGCTAATGTTTCCAGCAGTACCGACCTATGAGATTCTGCATCAGATTGTGAACTCTGCTGAGAGGCTGCAGATCCCTCACAGGGTTGGTGTGGGTATTGCCGGGGACGCGTTTTATGGTCCACGCGATCCAGATTCGCGGCAGCGTTTAGTTGATGCTGGAATCATATCGGTTGAGATGGAGAGTGATGCGCTCTTCATCTTGGGGATGTACCATGGTTGGCGAACTGGAGCGCTGTATGCTTCTGATGGCACGCCGGATGAGATAAAGCCCGAAGCGGGAGAGAAGGATTTCAGGGTCGGCGAGGAAAATGTGATCCGCATTGCCCTCAGCGCCATGGCCAAAATTGCGAAGGCCGATGGGGCTTCCTAGGGCACGACGATGACGTTTGAGAGCATCTGGGCATCCTCTCGAACTGTTCACTTTCATCATCGTAACAGTTTTCGCCAACGTTGTTGGATCCGCATGATCCCGGCTTCTACTTTCGTGACAATACCAGCATAAAGACCCTTCGTGGAGACAAGAATAATCATCATGGCGATGATGGCACCACCAAGCTCGCGAGGGACCTGGGCTTTCATTTGAAGCCCGTTTGTGGCGCCAAGTCGCAAACCCGCGAGAATAAAGGCAGCAATTGGTATTCCGAGCGGGTTTGCCAGGCCTAGCAGAGCAACTGCGATTCCGTCAAAACCACCTCCACCAGAGAAGACAGGTGTGAACCGATAATGGACTCCTAGTACTTCGATCGCGCCGGCCAATCCTGCAATCCCCCCGCTGATGAACATCGCTCTCACGATCGCCCGACGGTCCTTAATGCCCCCGGCAAATGCGAAACGAGGTGAATCGCCCGCCATGCGCTGCTCGTAACCAAGGCGATATCGACGCAAATAGACATACACAAGCACAGCGGTCGTGAAGGCTATCAGCAGCCCGAGATTGAGCTTGGTGTTGCGCGCTAGAGGGGGAAAACGTAGCGGAGCCATCCCCCGGCCGAACCGGAAGAAACCTACCGCGAATATAGAGAGCTGGTTCATCAATAGCGTGCTGATGACCTCATTTACGCTCAGGTACGCTTTTAGCACGCCGGGGATCCATCCCCAAATGGCCCCAAAGAATATTCCGGCCCCAAGGGCGAAGATGACATGAAGGATATAGGGTAGTTCGAAACTGGCGCTCACCCATGCCGCCGCCGCCGCCCCAAGGATCATCTGCCCAGCCTGTCCAATGCTGAATACGCCGGCACGGAAAGCGACGGCAGCGCTAAGACCAGTGAGCAGCAGCGGCGTGGCGAATTGAAGCGTCGTGAGGAGAGCGCAGTTCCCCGGTGCTCGACATCCAAAACCAGCCGCCAGAAGCTCCCGATAACCCACAAAGGGGGAAGTACGGGTAAATATGATGAATAGTCCGCTCAGACCGAAGCTGACGACGACCGCGAAAATGGGCAGTAGCCACTGACCGATCCTGGATCCTCCATCAAGATCAGACCTGGGAACGAGCGAGGACGTTAAAGAATTTTCTTCCATGGATTTGGATTGATTTCCGTCGCCAAATAATCGAGACCGGGTAATAAAAAGCTTACGAGCCTTGGGACAACATCCTGTTCATGAAGATTTTATGTACCACCACATCCCCGTCCATTCTGGAAGGATCACCCAGTTACGCTCAACAACTTTATCTCCAAGTTCGTCCCCGAAAAAAAACCGGGAGAGTTCCTCCGCCTCTTCTAGAGAAGAGAATCGATAATCGGTTTCGATGATTATTTTCTCAAATCCTAGATCCTGTTCAAGATAGGTGTAATAGTCTGCGAGAGTCTTGGTCGGGGGTCCTGGTTCATCGGATCCTGAGCCGAGAGTTTCGAAAACCATTGCAGTCCCACCTGGGCGCACAATGCGCAACAGTTCCATGATTGAGAGACTGATCTCTTTTTTCCACATATCTTCGTACCAGACTGTGGCATGACCGAAACTCCACCCGGCAATGGCAAGATCGACGGCGTTGGCTGCGATGGGGAGATTTCGATTATCAGCTGCGCTCAAGTACCAACCACTCTGGGAATGCGCACGGAGAAGCGTCTTAGCAACGCGCAACATCTGCATAGATAAGTCCAAACCCAGAATATCCTTCGCATAAGGCTTGAGCATCCGCGTGAACCGCCCTGTCCCGGCACCGATATCGGCGATGACCAAATTATTGAGATCGATCCGTGACTGAATAGCAGTAAGGATATTGCCTCGATAATCCTCTTTGGCGATCAATCGCTCATAATCTTGGGCATGATTTTTATAGACCTCGGACTGCTCAGGCATATGGACTCCCTTATAGATTGAGAGACAGGGAATGAGTCACGGTTCGAGTAAGCAAAGAATACCCAACACGTGTAAGTATAGCCTCTCCCCCTTTGTCCCGACAGATGGTTTTTGTCCTGAAGAGTTTGATTTAGTTCTTATTGTGGAGTCATGAGCGTAGAAAGTGGGGGCATTACAGCACTGATGCCCTCCTTACTCGATGATCACACCCGCTCTGATCGTTTCCATACTTCTGAGCACATAGAAAGCATTTGCGCTTAAGGAGTGCCCCGTCGATTAAACATCGGCGCCGCTCGGATATCACGGTATTTTTCTCTCTTTATATTTATCTTACCTGGTCCTCTCGATGATCATTTAAGATGACGGTACCTTTGCGCCATAGGTTCAGCCCTCAGTGAGCAATGTATAGTAATTATTCACGATGTTCGAGTATTTATTCGTTTTTATTGATACCAACTTTTTAGTTCTGTAAGGAGGAATTATGTTGGACTTATTTAGGAATAGAAAGAAATCGATGCATCTGGCGGTGTTGCTCACCTTGATGGTGGTGCTGTTGGCCCCCGTCGGAGCGGCCTACGCAGATGGCGAGCCTCCACCAGAGCCACCTCCTGTTGAGGAGGTCGGCGAACCCGAACCCGTCGACTCGACGGGCGAGGATGGAGAGGGCGATGAGACGGCCAGCCCGGATCCATCAGATTCGGAGTCTGCTGGAGAAACAGCCCCTCCACTCGTGGAAGCGACAGAAGGCGAACAAGTTCCAGGACAGGATGACGAGGGGACAGGAGAAGAACCATCAGTCACTGATTCAGAAAACGTCGAAGGTGAGGCGATTTCAAACCCACCGACCTCGGTAGATCAGTTGGGCTTATTGCCCGCACCCGATCCATGGTACGTCATTGGCCCAATCACCTATCAGTACTTTGGTCCGGATGGAGCTTGTGGGCCAGCTCAGCCTACGATCATATGCTCGGATGGCTCGACCGAGCCTATTCAAGATGCATTCGATTACCTCAGCAGCCACAATGACGTTCCAGACGATAATACGGTTTATGTCGAAGCTGGCACCTATGCCGAAAATCCCATCATCGATGGAAGTAATTGGACTACCACCACCCCCGCCCAGCTTATC
>JBGUDT010000105.1:0-5895 GCA_041821665.1 Anaerolineales bacterium | reverse complement strand
CTGGGTCGATGATGTTCAATTGGAACCTACCGAAGAACTGGGTGGGCTTGCGCTCCGGATCGAGCTGCCGGATGCGATCGATTCTGGAGATGCCGTCGATATTCGTGTTCCGTTCCGCATTAATGCAGAACCGTTCGACCCGTTTTCCCCCCGCAGGTTTGGGACTACACAGGGTGTCCTTATCGCACCGACATTCTATCCATTGATTCCCCGCTTGGTGGAGGGTGAGTGGGAGGTAACATCGCCCCCGCCGGGGGGCGACACCACAAACTCAGAAGTTGCGTTCTACCAACTTCATTTTACTTATCCGTCGGATCTCGCGCTCGCAGCCTCCGGTGTTGAAGTTGATGGGCGCGTGCGTGGTGGGAGCACAGAAGCGACCTACGTGACAGGCCCCATGCGTGATGTCGCATTTGCACTGGGGCCATTTAAGGAATTCTCGAGTGAAGTTCAAGGGGTGGAAGTAAACACCTGGCTTCTTGAAGAGCATGTCCTGGATGAACCCATTGTCGCGGATGCCGCCGGCACCACACTGGCATTGTTGAATGAATTGGTGGGTGCCTACCCTTATAAGGAATTGGATGTGGTCGATGCCCCGGGAGCGTTTGGGGGGATTGAGTATCCGGGGCTGGTCTACATCGGGACGGTTGGAACACCTTGGATGATCGAACCCACAGTCCATGAGGTTGCCCATCAATGGTTTTATGGGCTTATCGGGGGTGATCAGATCCGGGAACCGTGGCTGGATGAGGCATTGGCGACCTATGCGGAGGCGCTCTACTATGAACGCGAATTCGGATACGGTCGCTCGACGGGATTCTTGAGCCAACTGCGGGCGGCGGTGAGAGATGGCGCTCATCCAACCTGGCCGATCGGTCTTGACGTGGGTGAGTTTGAGTCAAGCAAAGATTACGGCGATATCGTCTACCATAAAGGCGCCTTATTCATCGATGCGCTCAGAAGACATCTCGGTGATGAAGTGTTCTTTAGGTTCATGCATGACTACTATGTTGAATTTCGATATGATGTGGCTACTACGAGGGATTTTCAGGTTTCGGCAGAAGAGGCTTGTGATTGTGACCTGGATGCGCTTTTTAACCTCTGGGTCCACGAAGGTGGGGAGATCGCCGATCTCTCACGATAAAATTGGAGGGCATACTGCACTCTAAAACCGTCCGCTGCTTGACCCTGTTTTACCTTGGGAATACAATCCGATTGTCAGACAAATCACATAAGCTGAGCCCACCTCAGGGCTCATGATAAGGGAGCCAACCACAATGTCCGACTTCCTCTTCCGAGGGAACCTCGAAGACCTCGATCCAGATGTTCACGAACTTACACAAATTGAAGCCGAACGACAATTTCGCAAGTTAATTCTGATCCCCTCTGAGAGCGCTGCCCCACTGGCTGTGCGTGAAGCGCTCTCGTCAGCGTTTCAGAATGTCTACGCGGAGGGCTACCCGCCTGTGGCGATGAGGACGATGGGGGAGGAAGACATCCTCGATTACGAGGCGAGGCTGGCGGAATATCGCCGTTATTCGGATCCACGCTACTACAAGGGTGTGGAATATGCGAATGAGATCGAGGCGTTGGCTCGCCGGAGATGCGCACAGGCTTTCGCGACGGAAGATGTATCCCCGGATGACATTTATGTGAATGTTCAGCCGCTCTCTGGTGCTCCGGCAAACAATGCGGTCTATCATGCCCTCGTGACTCCTGGAGACACTGTCATGGGCATGGATCTGTTTCATGGCGGTCATCTATCGCATGGCTCACCCGTAAATCGGTCCGGGAAACTGTACAACATCGTGCACTATAACGTCGATGAGGAGACGGAACGTATCGATTACGACCAGGTTCGAGCGCTGGCTGAAGCGCATCAACCGAAGATGATCATCGCAGGCTACTCCTCCTATCCATGGTCAGTCGATTGGGGGAAATTCCGCGAAATAGCCGATTCAGTCGGCGCCTATTTACTGGCGGACATCGCTCACGTTGCCGGACTGGTCGCCGCAGGCGTATACCCCACTCCGATCGGGTTTGCCGATGTGATCACATTTACGACGCACAAATCCCTTTGCGGACCGCGTGGCGCGGCCATCCTCACCACCTCCCCTCGTTTGGCCAGGCTGCTCGATCGAGCCGTCTTCCCGGGAGAACAAGGTGGACCGCATATCAATACGATGGCCGGGCAGGCGATTGCCTTCAAACTGGCGATGACGGATCAATTCAAAGCGCTTCAGCGGCAAATTGTGGAAAACTGTGTCGCCTTCACGAAGGCGCTCGAGGAGGCTGATTTTAGAATTCCCTTTGGTGGCACGGACACACACCTCATGAATCTTGATTGCAGGTCCATCCAGAGCGCGGACGGAGTGACCCTCTCCGGTGATCAAGCCGCACGCATCCTGGATATCGCGGGGATCGTCGTGAACCGTAATACCATCCCGGGTGATCGCTCTGCCCTGAGACCCTCTGGCATCAGGATGGGCACATCGTGGATCACGCAGCGAGGGTTCAAGGAGAAAGAAACTGTTGAGCTGGCAGGTATCATCGCCGGTGTATTGAAGTCTTGTACGCCGTATGATTTTGCCGGGAAGAAGGGCAGGGTAACGCGAGCCAAGGTTGATTTCGAAGCGTTGAATCAGGCCAAACTCGACATCCGGGAGCTGGCAACAAGCATCGGGATTGATTTTGAACCGACCTCCCACGGGTATCCGCATTTCTATTACCTCGATGATGCGCTTCCCGAGACGCCCTATTTCTCGATCGAGCTTGAAGGGGAACATGCTGAAGGCATGTTGCGCTGGATCACAAGTTCCCGTCCTGGGGAGATCGCACCTGGAAAAACGGTGGAAACTAAACTCGCTCTGGACGATGGCGAACTCGTCGATGTTCAATTGGAACGCGGCGAGGATGGGGAGACGTGGAAATTAATACTTGGGACCGAGCAGGGGGGTAGGGTCATCGCATGGCTGCGCGATCTATCCGACGGTTATGTGAACTTCGATCCCTCCGATATCTATCGGAAATCACCCGGACCCGTCGTCATCCACTCGGGTGAGGGGATCGCTGAACTACGTGATACTGGCGTCTCAATAGATGGGGAGGATAAACCCTGGTTTTTAGGGGCGCCGGAGGTGGGTGGGAAAGCCTTGCCGCCTTTTACCTGGGATGAGGGGGAGCCAGGTGAGACACGCCAGACAGCGCTCTACGATACCCATAAAGCTATGGGTGCGAAGATGGTTCCCTTTGCAGGTTGGGAGATGCCGGTCTGGTACACCTCCGTGGTTGAGGAGCATCTGGCCACGCGTCAAGGTGCTGGATTGTTCGACGTGAGCCATATGGGTGTGTATCAAGCGGAAGGCGGCTCGGCATGCGCCTTTCTTGATTCCGTTGTGGCTAATGATGTGGCTGCGCTGGAGATCGGCGAATCGCACTACACACAATTCCTTGATCCGCAGGGTGGCGTGATTGACGATGCCATGGTCTACCGTCGGAGCGAGGACAAGTATCTAGTGGTCGTGAACGCCTCGAATGACGACAAGGATTGGGCATGGCTCAATGCCGTCCGTGACGGAGGTGTGCGTGTGGATGAGGCGCGCCCGTGGTCGTCCGCGTTTGGCCGGGGCTGCCAACTGCGGAATCTCCGTGCGGCCGAAGCAGGGGAGGAGATGCGCGTAGATATTGCCATCCAGGGACCCAAAAGCAGGGAGATCCTGCTTGCGCTGGGCTGCGAGGATGCCGATGCAGAGCGTCTGGCGAAATTACCCTGGGCGGGAGTCATGGAGGGGGTATTCGGGGGGATAGATCTTGTGGTCAGCCGCACGGGGTACACGGGCGAGCGGGTCGCTTTCGAGATGTTCGTGCATCCTGACAAGAGCGTGCAGTTGTGGCAGAAGTTGATTGAAGCTGGTGAACCGCTCGGGCTATTGCCCGTTGGATTAGGGGCGCGGGACTCGCTCCGGACGGAGGCCGGTCTGCCCCTCTACGGGCATGAGATGGCTGGAGAAAGAGCGCTGGGTGTAGGAGACGCTGGATTTGCCGCCTATGTCAAAGTGTACAAACCTTGGTTCATCGGTCGGGAGGCTTTCATGCGCCAGGAGGCAGAACGCGAAGCCAAGGTCACAAGGTTCCGTTTCGAGGATCGCGGTGTGCGTATGGCACACTATGGTGATCCTGTGGTCGACAAGCGTGGGAAAGTCATCGGGTTTGTCACCTCTTGTGCGGTGGATTCAGAGGGGTATCTGCTCGGACAAGCGCATCTGGAGTTGAAATCGCTCGAACCCGGGACATCCATCGCGGTGTTTCAGGGCGCTTCAAGCAAGGCGGGCAAGGCGCTGGGTGAGGTTGCCATCGGGGATCGGGTCACCATCCCAACCCCGGCAAATGTGCTCACACGTTTTCCGAGGTAAGTGCTAAAAAGGATTTCTAGCGAAATGAATGAAGCGAGGTATCCCTGAATCCGCTTGAGAGGATGGTCCAGCGTTATCAAAGGTCTACTTATGCCCGTAAAGCACTTATTAGATTGAGAATTCCCCAGTTTCATGAGTGATTGATAGGAATACGGTGATCGAATTGATTTGAGGGGGGAAAGAACGGAATACACGATTAAATCCCAGAGCCCTATATTTATATAGGGCTCTGGGTCTTGGAGGGAGAGTAGGACTAGTTCGGATTAAATGTTGTTAATAATATTGCTGAAAACATTACCGATGGCGGGGCCAAGCAAAGCGAGGATCACGATAACGACGATCGCGACCAAAACAAGGATCAACGCATACTCGACAAGACCCTGTCCCTTCTCCTTAGGTGCAAATAACATTTGATTTTCCTCCTTTCGTAGTTTTTGTGGAAGAGAATGGTTTCTCTTCAAGAGCGGATTTCAAAAGCATGTACAGCATAGCATGGGGGGTATCGACCTAAACTTACAGGGACCTCTCAACAGCGGGTGGTGAGGATGGACCCCAGGTCCTATTGAAGCCCCAAGCTGTAAATGTGCTGAACCGCTCTACGATCCACTTTCAGCGGTTACGCTGAGTGTGGAAGCGACTTGTACTTGGATTAACGCATCCATGTATGGGATGTTACAGCTGTGGGATGCCCCATTGGTCCTATGTGTCTTCCTTTACTACCTCTCAGGGTAGACAGCGTGCGCGTCATCACAGCGCAGCGCGGACTGCCTCCAGGACGGCATCATAGTCCGGCTCATCCCCGAGCGCGGGCATGTAGTCACTGTATGTAATGACCCCGTCCTTCCCGACCACGAAGACCGCACGCCTGAGGACGCGCATCTCTTTAATCAGGCACCCATACTTCGGACCGAAATCAGCGTAGGTGGAATCTGAAAGTGTGGTGACTCGTTCGACGCCTGCGGCCCCGCACCAACGTTTCTGTGTAAATGGCAGATCCGAACTGATGATGAAAACCTGCACATCCTCACCTAACCCGGCAGCTTCTTCGTTGAACCGTCGGATCTCCCGATCACAAACGTCCGTCTCGAGTGATAGCACGGGGGCGATGACCAGCACCGCCCCGGCATAATCCGAGAGCGGCTGGACATCCTCCCAGTCATTCCCCACCGCGATGAAATCTGGGGCACCTTGGCCCACGGCGATATCCGGACCGATGATGGTCTTGTCTACCCCACCAAATTGAATCAAACGAGGGTGTTCTTCTGACATGGGTTATGCTCCTTTGACGTAAGTGTGTTTTGAACGAAGGGATCTTCCCGCGCTCCAGTTCCCCCTTCGGGAAGTCTTGCCATGCTAGCGAAAGTCCGACCACGATGACCGTATCTGCTTGCCTATGTATGACGGAACAACGTAGATCAGCCGATAAGGCTGAGGACGAGCGTGGCGATCATGATCACGGCGATAAGGATGAACACGACGCGCT
>JBGUDT010000104.1:0-5987 GCA_041821665.1 Anaerolineales bacterium | reverse complement strand
ATTATGACGATCATTCACGAGGGTACCCATAACTTCTCGGGTGTACTCATTGTCCGTAAAACCGAACTTCTGTAGGATCTCTCCGTACGTTCTTGATTTCTTCACGAAATCGAAGACTCCAAGATCCCTCATGGTTTCTAAAACATAATATCGAAAGATCTGATCTGCTTGTTTTCCCGCTTGAAGTGCTGTCCCGAGACTAGATAGGATGTGCCAGTATACTCTTAGGGCTCTCATACGACCTCACTGACTTTTGCCTTTGTCAGGCAGCGTTCAGATATGGTCGCATGAAATCCACAAATTCGTCAACCTCGATCGGCTTGGTAAAGTAGTCATCACAGCCAGCTTTCAAAGCTCTTTCACGATCGCCTACCATGGCATGGGCCGTAACCGCCAGAATGGGAGTATCCCGAAAATTCTCGTTGCTCTTCAACGAACGCGTCACTTCCCAACCATCCAACTTCGGGATACCAAGATCCATGAGGATGAGATCAGGTTTTTCTTCATATGCCAACTTGATCGCCTCATGACCATCCCGGGCGATCAGCAGCGTATGCTGATTAAACATGAGCTCGAGGATATTCTGCACGACGTCGATGTTCCCTTGTTCATCCTCAACAAGAAGAATTCTCTTCTCGGTCATGCCGCCTCCTCACATAAACCTCTGTTCACGCAATACTTTTGCTCTGGCATTTTCTCAACCTGAATGATCGTTTCTCACCTATCGTAGACGACCTCACGATGAGGGACGATACATCGTAAGTCCTAAGTAACCTGGCCTGCCCCCACGATCCACTATTGCAACTCCTATGCCATGGACGAAATTAACTCCTCTTACTAACAATTATGTCAAGAAGGGCGAGGTTTATGGGGAACAACATTGTCACATCCAGCGTCTTTACCGTATCATCCAATAGTACGACTGGAAGGAGCCTCTGATGTCGAAATCTCGAATTGCACTGCTGATCTTGGTGGTCCTCTCACTTTTTGGAGCCGTGCTTCTTTGTGCGGGTGTGGTCTATTTTGCCCGACTGCCCGATCAGATCAATGCGATGGAAACCATCGTGCTCGGGCAGACGAGCTACGTTCCCGGCAGCACCGCCGCGATGCGCGTCCTCGTCCGTAACACGGCCGATCAGAAACCCATCACGGATGCTGATGTTCGGGTTCAGATGCAGCCGGTGGATGGCGGCGAACTCGTCCAGCTCTTCCTGGGACAAACAGATTCAAATGGATCTGCAGATGTAATTTTTCATGTCCCAGAGGATCTGGATCCATCACAAACCCTCATCGTAGAAACCGTTTCCAGTCAAGGGGTGGACCGTCTCGAGCAGAGTGTCACGCTCGAACGAGACTACAAGATACTCCTGACCACCGATAAACCACTATACCAACCTGGTCAGATGATCCACATCAGAGCGCTTGCCCTCAGTACGTTTGATCGAGTTCCAGCGGATGATGGGACATTGGAATTCATCATCGCCGATGGCAAGGGAAATAAAGTTTATCGGGAGAAGCTAGAGACATCGGAGTACGGCATCGCCTCCGTAGATTTCCAACTCGCTTCCGAGGTCAATACAGGTCCGTATAAAATCACCGCTCAGTTGGGGAACACGAGCTCAGAGAAGACAGTTAATGTCGAGCGTTATGTATTACCTAAATTCAAAGTCTCCTGGAATACGGATAGGAGTTTTTATAAACCAGGCGAGCGTGTCACTGGATCGATCGACGCAGAATACTTCTTCGGTAAGAAAGTCACCGGGGGAGAAGTTGAGATCGATGGGTTTACTTTTGATTTCGAACGGCAGGATGTCTTCAATATTCAAGGTGAGACCGACGAGGATGGTGCTTTTGAGTTTGAGTTTTTCCTTCCTGATTACGTCATTGGCTCGGACCTGGAAGGCGGGACCGGCCGTTTCTATCTTGAAGCCGCCGTAACGGATCTTGCCAAGCACACCGAATCCTCCAGCTTCTCGATGCCGGTATCTCAAAACACTCTCATCGTCGACGTGATACCTGAAAGCGGCATGATCCGACCCGGTGTGGAGAACATCCTCTACATCCTTACATCCTACCCGGATGGCACGCCTGCAAAAACCTCGCTCACGCTGATGATTTTCGGCGAATCAGTATCCCTCGAAACCGGACCCTTCGGCCTCGCAGAATATCGCTTCACCCCTGAGTCGAACTGGCTCGAGATGCAAATCGTAGCGCGAGATGAGCAGGGCAATGTCACGGAATCCTATGTTTACCTCGAGGGTGAGTGGTCCGAAGAGACGGTCCTCCTGCGCCCGGAAAAAGCTGCCTACCAAGTCGGTGAGACGATGTTCCTGGAAATTCTCACCACATCCCCCTCGGGGGACGCCTACCTGGACATTGTGCGTGAAGGCCAGACCGTAAGCACCCGCACGGTTGAGATTGAGGAGGGCGTAGGCCAGGTCGCGGTGGATCTCTCACCCGACCTCTACGGCACGCTCGAACTGCACGCCTATAAAATTCTATCCTGGGGTGGGATCACCAGAGACACGCGTCTCGTGATCGTAGACTCCCCCAGCGACCTCGAACTGACCATCACGCCCGATCTGGAAACCCACAGGCCGGGCGATATCGCCAATATTGATTTCCAGGTTTCCGGCACGGATGGCGAGGGCGCACAATCAGCATTTGGTATCGCCATCGTCGACGAATCTGTATTTGCCCTTGCAGAGCAAGATCCTGGTTTTGCCAAGCTCTACTTCCTGCTCGAAGCAGAACTTTTGCAGCCAAAATATGACATCCATGGCTTTAGCATCCCCGACCTCGTCGGTCCGACTCAGATCGAACCCGACTTACAACAAGCCGTCGAGGGCGCAGCACAGGCATCGATGGCGGATGCGGTGGCTTTCATCAATCCATTTACTTTGAGTTTGAATTCCCGTGAGCTCAAAGTACAGCAAGCACGCGAACGACAGACCACCTTCTTCAATATAGTAGCGGGGTCGCTGTTCGCCCTGGAAATCCTCGTCTCGATCACCATCGCTGGGCTTATGCTCTACAGCGTGATCAAGGATAAGGCAGCCTCTGGGGCAGTCACAATTATGCTAGCCTTCGTACTTCTATTTACGCTGCTGTTCTTCCTCATCCCAACACCAGATTGGGTGGGCGGCCAGCCACTAGATCGGCTTGGATTTTTCCTCGAGCAGTTCACCTATGGCGGAGAGTGGCTCCTGGTTCTACTCGGTCTCGGTGGCGTCATAGCGTTTATCGCTCTCGGGATCATCGCCATCGTTAAAAAAGACGGAGCTTTGGGAGCAGCCATGCTGCTTACAATCGCCGTTATCCCCATCATGGGTGTGCTCGTTTTCACCACGACCCTGAGTGGGCTGAACCCGACGGAGAGGGTGCTCATCGTGGGATTGCTTACCTTCACCCTCATCCCTCTCGGCTACGTCCTGCGTGCTGCAGGCTTTGGAGCAGACCGACAGATTGGCCGCGGGTTGGCAGCGTTCTTCGCCGCTCCGGCGGTCTTCGTCGGGCTCTTGATCCCCCTCATGGCGATGAGCTTCGGTGGAGGATTCGCTGCTGCGGCCCCCATGGTGGGAGGAGATATGCGTAATTTCGCTGCTATGGAAGAGATGCCAGCAGCCGCACCAGTGGAACTGAACGCCGAGATAGATGAGGCTCAGAAGATGGGAGCAGAGGGGGATGCTTCGGCAGGACCCCATGGTCAGCCACCTCGTCTCCGCCAATTTTTCCCCGAGACAATGTTCTGGGCGCCGGAAGCGATCACCGATCCAAGCGGAAACCTCAATCTCGAAATTCCGATGGCGGACAGCATCACCACCTGGCGTCTTACCGCACTCGCATCCACACAGGATGGCAGACTTGGTGCAGAAACCATCGGCTTGCGCGTCTTCCAGGATTTCTTCATCGATTTAGACCTGCCTCTCGCACTTACCCAGGATGACGAGATCAGTGTGCCCGTCGGGGTGTTCAACTACCTGCCCGATCCTCAGGAAGTACGTCTCGTCATCGAGGATGCGGACTGGTTTGAGCTGCTGGATGATGTGGAGAAAACGATGTCGATCGAGGGCAATGATATCGATGTCGTCTACTTCCGTATTCGGGCAAAAGAGTTCGGACGCAAAGCGTTGAAAGTTACCGCTATTGGATCACAACAATCCGATGCGATCCAGAAAGAGGTTACGGTATACCCGGACGGCAAGGAGATAACGTTTAGCATCTCCGATCGACTTCCGGAAAGTGGTGTTGCACAGGCTATCGAAATCCCGGCGAGTTCGATCCGGGGGACACAGCGTTTGAATGTCAAAATTTATCCTGGTGTCGTCAGCCAAATCGTCGAAGGTCTTGACAGCATTTTGCGCATGCCCTATGGCTGTTTCGAACAAACCTCCTCGACAACCTATCCGAATGTTCTCGCATTGGACTATCTAAAAACTACTGGGCAGGTTGCTCCGGAGGTTCAGTTCAAGGCCGAAGATTACATCAACCTGGGTTATCAGCGATTGACCACCTTTGAGGTGGGCGGAGGTGGGTTCAGCCTCTTTGGCGACGCTCCCGCGGACAGGATGCTCACCGCATACGGTCTCCAGGAGTTCACCGACATGAGTGAGGTATATCATGTCGATCGGGCCATCATCGAGCGTGCTGTGGAATGGTTATTGGGTCAACAAACCGGGGATGGATCATGGGAGAGCGATCAGGGACTCGTGCACGAGAACACGTGGCAAAATCTACAGAACGATCGCCTTCCGGTCACAGCCTACATTGTCTGGAGCCTTGTAGATGCTGGCTACTACGATGATGGTCGTGTGGGATCCGGTTTGGACTACATCAAAGAACACTATGTCCAGGCGGATGATCCATATGTCGTCACGCTCGTCGCGAATGCCCTGGTCGCCGCGGACCTCCAAGACGGAGAAATATCCAGCTTCACAGAAGGAGTCCTCGACGAGCTTGCCAGCATGGCCCAATATGACGGAGATGCCGCATTCTGGTCGAGTGACGTGGCAACGTTCATGGGATCCGAGGGTCAAACCGGGAGCATCGAAACGACCGGACTTGGCGCATTCGCACTCCTGCGTGCAAACCGGCACCCCGAGGTCGCCAATGCGGCCCTGACTTATCTTGTCCGTCAAAAGGACAGCTTTGGCACCTGGCACAGCACTCAGGCGACAGTGATGGCGCTGAAAGCGATGCTTGAATCCGTAAAGGTCGGTGCGGAGGATGTGAACGCCACCGTGACGGTATCACTGAACGGCGGTCAATCACAAACGCTCTCCATCAATCCGGAAAACTTCGACGTCGTCCAGCTGGTCAGTTTCGATGACATCAGTCCAGGCGGTCAAAACCAGGTCATTATTGATGTGGATGGCAAAGGCGAACTGATGTATCAGATCAGCGGCGCCTATTATTTGCCATGGGTGGATGCCGTTGCCCAGGGTGAAATTGGCGAGGGCGAGCTCGTTTCGATCAACGTAAATTATGATCGCACCGAACTCCATGTCGATGATACGGTCCAGGTGGATGTGAGCGTGGAGCTGAATAAAGAAGGGCGTGCAGAATGGGCGCTTATCGATCTCGGTATTCCACCCGGGTTTTCGGTCAAGACTGAGGATCTAAGCGCACTCGTCAACCGCTATGAAGATGTGCCTGAAGACTATAGCCTGCCCACAGTGGAGCGTTTCGAATTAACCGGTCGACAGGTGCTCGTGTACATTGGAGGATTGAGCCAAGGGAATCCCCTATCCTTCAGTTACCGACTGCAGGCCAAATTTCCCATCGTCGCCCAGACTCCTGCGAGCAGTGTGTACGACTACTACAATCCTGATGTGAACGGAGAACAGGCCCCCATCGCGATCGTAGTCAACCCTTAACAATTAACAGGTAGAGACGTTGCATGCAACGTCTCTACAGATCGTGTCACCCCATAGAGACGCACCGATGGTGCGTCTCTAATTTTTCCAATGGTGATAGGACAACTTAGC
>JBGUDT010000103.1:0-6456 GCA_041821665.1 Anaerolineales bacterium | reverse complement strand
CTTATGGAATATGGGGTTCAGTTAGTAGAGGAGAAGGGAAAACCTAAGCGCTAAGTCATTCCGCAGTACCAATCCAGCCGATATTCGTGCCTCGCATCGGGACTCTCGAATGCATCCAAGAGATCGTTCAGGGCACCAGAATGACGTTGGGGTAAGCAAAGTCCGTAAAGCTATCGCGCTTGATCAAGCAAGCGCCTTTACCTCTTTCTTTATTTGTTCTCCAATGTCAATCTCGAGAACTTCAAGATCATAATGTGCTTGTAGATTTAGCCAGAATTGTGGAGACATACCAAAGTATCGGCCAAACCTGAGCGCTGTATCCGCGCTGATTGATCGGTGGCCATGTACAATTTCATTCACCCGGCGTGGATCTACACTGATGTCTTTGGCAAGACGATACTGCGAGATTTCCATTGGCCTTAGGAATTCTTCCAGCAGGATTTCGCCGGGATGGATTGGATCTAATACCCTCTCACCCATTTGACCTCGCCTCACTAGTGATAATCTGTAATCTCAACCTGATAAGCATTGCCTTCTCGCCACTCAAAACATACTCTCCATTGATCGTTGATTCGTATACTATGCTGGCTATCTCGATCACCCTTCAGTTTCTCCAAGCGATTTCCAGGAGGTATGAGAAGTTCGCTCAAATCGGTTGCAGCGTGAAGCATGAGGAGCTTTCGATTGCCTCGCCTCCAAATGTCATTAGGAAGCTTGCGTGGTCGTATTCCCTTGAACAGGTTCTCCGTGCTGGAATCCGCAAAGGATTTGATCATTTCCTTTAATATTAGCGCCTGACACTATTGGTGTCAAGCACAATGGGTTGAATATTATCATATTTGGGGCAGATTTTCATCGTAATGCTTCTGATTTCTCATGTGTTCAGATGCCTTCATGAGTACAAGCTCGACAGTTTCCTATTCCCAAATTGATCGGTCACCGAATTGGATGTGTATCCGATAAACAAGAAAATCGGATGCATGCGAATCTTTGGATCCGATTAGCAAAACACTTAGATGGAATCAAGATAGAGTTCTCCACCTGGAGAACTCTTCTCATCTTTATACTTAAGCGAGATCCCCTGTATCAAATAGAAGTGTCTCCATTCCCTTGTGTAGATAAATCCAAAGTGGTATGAATCCTACAAATACATCCACGGAGCGATATATGACAAGTAGATTTGTCGGCGATTCAATCTCGAGATCTTGGATTCTATGAAACCTAAATTCGGCGTACTCTGGGATTTAGACGGCGTCATCGTCGACACACGGGAACTTCATTTCGCCACCTGGGCCGAGGCCTTAGAAGAGCATCAGATCCCGTTCTCGAGAGATATTTTCGATTCAATTTTTGGTATGAACAACTCGGATTCACTCTCCATGATCTTTGGATATCCAGCTACAGAAAAAATAATCGAGACCATTGCTGGCCGCAAGGAAGCACTCTTTCGGGATCGCATGAAGGGGCAATTTGAGCCCATGTCCGGTGTGATGATGTGGCTTAATCGATTTCAAACGTGGGGATGGCCGCAAGCAGTGGCCTCCTCGGCGCCCATGGCGAACATTGAGGGTATTATTGATGATATCCAGATTCGAGATTATTTTGCTGCACTGGTTTCTGGACTGAATATACCGGGAAAACCTGCCCCCGATGTCTTCCTCGAAGCAGCTCGGCGTATCAAAATCTCACCTGAAAATTGCATCGTTATCGAGGATGCTGTCCACGGGGTTCGGGCAGCTAAAGCGGCTGGCATGTATTGTGTCGCCGTGACAACAACCACCTCACGAGAGAAATTGCACCAGGCGGACAGAGTCGTCGATAGCTTAAACCTGCTTCCAGACGATTTCTATCCATTATCCGCAAGCTGATCCATCTCTATATCACAATCAAAAGAATTACCACTCCACACAGGCATCCAATTAGTCTCAAAATCGGATACATATGAAGAATGAGGGTGATAATTCTTGTTTTCAGATGCATGCGAATCTTTGGATCCGATTCGTAAAATAATCAGCACTGAAAGATTCGAAGAATTTGACCCAAGCAGCCAGGACGCTCATCTCCGCTTGTTTCCATCATCCACGGTCCTTCTCGATAGGTGCTGCGTTCAACGCATCCCGAACCTGGCGCCACCCCGGCATGAACGCATCCATATAGCCAAAGAAACGATCGTTGTGCAGCCGCTCGAGAAAGTGCACCATCTCATGCACAATGACGTACTCAAGGCTGCTGATTGGCCGTTTGGCAAGCTCGAGGTTGAGCCAGATCCGACGGGCTTTGATATTACAGCTGCCCCATCTGGTCTTCATAAGCTTGACGCCCCACGCCGACACCCCTACCCCAAGTACAGGTTCCCATTGGGCGATGATGGGCGGGATCAGCGTTTTAAGTTGTCCCCGATACCATTCGAGCAATACGCGCTCGCGCCGGGCGCTGTCGCTGCCTTCGCGCACATAGAGATCGAGGGACTGATCGTCGCCCAGCTCGATCCGTGGAGGTGCCTGATGATGGATCACATTCAAGCGATAGCGCTGACCAAGGTAGTCGTGGCTTTCGCCTGAGACGTGGGCAAGTGCGGGAGCTTTTTTCTGGCTTGCAATGCGGGCTTGATGGCGCTTGATCCACGGGAGCTTCGAGAGGATCGCTAACCGCACGGCGTCATCATTCAGGCGAACCGGCGTGGAGACACGCACTCGTCCATCCGGAGGATAGACGGCGAAGTGCATGTGCTTGATCCGCTTGCGCACGACTTCGACGACCAGGCCGTCTACAATGATTTGATGCTTTTTCAATGTCAAGATTTTTCCACGATTCAACGGCACGATGAATGGAAAGAGTATAAGGCATTCTTCTCTATGGGCGACTCCCCCGGCGAGGGAATTTACGTAGTGAGGTCTAATTTCACAAATTTTCCGGACGCTATTGATTTGATATCAGATTCGCATGTTTGAGATGAAGGGATCTCCCATCCAAACATATCTATCCTGGACCAGGGCGTCGATGATGTATTTTTTCGGGATCGCTCAGGCGCGAATCATGATTGATGTCTATAATGTGCGAACCTAGAATCTCGTGTAATCTACCCCCAACCGGGAAAATTCCGCTCAAGGAGTCTTGTAATGGTCGATAAATATAGCGGCGCTGATGGGGAATCTCAAGATGCAGACCACACTCAATGGAGCGATCTGAATGACGGTGGATCTTCTCAAGGGAAAAAACCTGCTGCTGAGCCAGATCGTGGGATTGACGGATCATCTGAGTCGGCAGGGGGAATGGATAATAGCAACAAAGGTGGCTCCATCAGTGTCCCCGCGATCGTGCTTACGGGCTTGATGCTGCTGGCACTCGCGGCGGCTGCTGTGCTTGCGTACAATAACAAAGGGGGCGATTCCGCTCAGGAAGAGATCGTTTTCGAACCTGAAGAAGTTTCGTTGGATGAAGGCATTGCGACGCTCAAAATCGAGTATGACTCCTCAGTGAAAGGTTTTAAATCAAAAGGTGCGGATGATATCCCCTTATTCCTCACACCAAATGAGGATCTCAACACGATTGAGGTTACAGGATTTCTTAGTAGTACTCAAAGTGTTGAGCTGGCTGCGATGGATCAAGGGAATGAATGTTGGTACTACATCCTTCACAATGTCGACTACAGGGTAGCGGGAAACTTTTCATCAGCCGAATGTAAATTTGAGTTATCTGTGGCCATGAGCCCGACCAATTCGAAGATGCTTTCACATAGATGCTCCTTCGATCCCGGGCTCCCCCTCGAGAGCTTCTATATGGCTCCTCCGCCTGAAATATTGGTGTTCACAAAGTCTTTCGCCGGCCCGGCCTTAAGTTCAACGGATTACTCGTTCTTACTGGTCGATGTCCTGCTTCCACGTGGTGTCAACTGCCCAGCTTTCAGCCAGTAGCAAGAACGATGGTCACGACCCATACGCTTGAACTCCTGGCTTTGGGCATTCCGCCCAGGGGGGAGCATGATGATCGATCACATTCAAGCGATAGCGCATAAGAGCATCTGATCATTAAATGATCGAATACCCGATAGATCAGCATCCGATAAGCAGGATAATCGGACGCCATAGAATAATTGTTCTTAAAGTACCCAATCCGAGAGATTGAAGGATCATCGATTCCTCCCCGGATTCTTCCCGATATCTAACACACATTGATGGAATGATCGGTTTCGCACTTTTCGGTGTCATCGTAAGTTGCGTGTACTTATGGGTTGCGAGTAATCTATACCTTCGATGTCAGAGAAGTAGCATGGCATCATCTTGAAGATACATACAGGTGACCAATACCTCGAGAAGTGTTTAAGAACAGAAGGGCAAGCAGAGAGTTAGTAAATATGTGTAGTCAGAATGTACTTCTTCTCAATGCGTCAAATATTGAAAAATTCCCGGTGTTTCCCTATGCTTTCATCCAGGTCCCAGCGGTAGCGAGGCGGGTGGGTATCAAGGTGATCTGCAAAGACCTGCTAGGCATACCTCTTGAGAGCTGGGAGCAGACTGTCCGTAATTTGATTGAGCTAAATGATCCCGCTATGATCTTCATTACGTTGCGGAACACGGACTCGATGGTTGCAACAGATTACGATCGCGATGGAAGTGGAAATGCGTACTTCCCGATCGAGCGAACCAAGGAATTGATCGCCGCAATCCGATCCGTGTCGGAATTGAAAATCGTCCTGGGTGGTTTTGGTTTTTCTTTACTGCCAGATGAGATCATGCGTTACGTACGTCCAGATCTCGGGGTGTTTGGTGGTCCCGATGCAATTTTCGAGAAATTCGAGGATATTCAAGCCGGGAATTATAAGGACATCGCGAACCTGATGTACTTCCAGGAAGATCAGCTTATTTCCAATTCGCGCAAATTCTTTCCACCCTTGGCTTCCATCGAGTACACACCCCAAGTGATTGATGAGATGAAGGCATTTTATTCCTCCTTCCCGACACCGGGATTCGAAGGCGCTCCGGTTGAGGTCATGCGAGGTTGTAGTCATTCCTGTTTCTTCTGCGCAGAACCTCATGTGGCTGGTGGGAAGGTCAGATATCGTGACCTGTCAGCCATAATGGAAGATATTGAAATGCTTGTGGACCACGGAATCACAAAAATCTACATGATTTCATCGGAACTGAATCCAGAGGGGAATGCGTTTGTCCTTCAATTGGCCAATTTGATCCTTGCCTTCAACGCGCGGCAGACTGAAGATCGCAGGGTCAAGTGGCTCGGTGCAAACTTTCTGCTCAATTTCACTTCCACCGAATACGAGAAACTTTATGCATCAGGGTTTACCGGGGGATGGTTTGACATCACTGCGCTAGATGACGAGAATGCCCGTGCCATGCGGACCCCATACCGGAATAAAACCTTGTTGACACACTTGAAAACTATCGCACAGTTTGAGAGAAAGCGGTTAGGTTTGCTACAAGCCCAAGAGGCAGGCCAGTCAGAAGTGGAAGACATCGAAGAGAACGCCACCCCCGGAGAAAGTACCATCAAATGGACACTCTTCCTCGGCAATCCTTCAACTACTTCTAAAACGATCCGCAACACCCTGCAGCTTGCCAACAGGGAAGGTTTGGCCCAACTATTCGAGAGTTGTAGCATCATTAAAATTCTTCGGGTGTTCAACTACGAAAGTCCGAACAACGAAATAATTGCAGCGACCTATTCCGTAACACCTAACCTGGAGCGTATCGCCTACACACAAATGCTGCCTTCCTTTGCGAACTCCCCAGGACTCCTGCAGGAATTCAACACGGAAGAAGAAATTTTCGTGATGTTTGACCATATTGCAGAGACGTATCTTTCCACGAAATACAGGACGACAAGGGATTGGAGTGGATTTGTTCGTCGAAACACAACCGCTCACCTGATCACCAGCTGGATAGCTGAACTGACCGATGTAAATGGGGTTCGCTTGCCGATGCATAACGGGGAGACATTCAACGGAGAACCATCTGCAGTCCTTAAGGAGTTATTCTCAGAAACTTCACAGGATGAGGAAGGACATATTTCCGAGGACCAGGCAAAACAGGTTGTGGACACGCTCTTGTCAGGATGTCTACAGGCTTTCCCCGAAATTTTTAGATCAATGGGGATTCCGACCAGAAAGGAAGGACTTGAACGGGTGACGCCTTACGAATTGGCGGTTGCGATTTTCAACAGATGGCGCACAGAAGAAGAGCTTGTCGATGAGATGACCATGCAATCCAAGCTGGTCATGAATGAATCGACGCGAGATTTCATTCGTTTCTGCATCCGGGCCATCTTGTACACGTTCAATGTCCAGATCAAACCGAAGTACAGAGATTTGTTTATTGCTTGAGGGTTGGTGGACGATGATTGCAAGTAGCGTTCTTGCTTGCCCGCGAGGGGCAAAGCGCCGATTAGTCTCGTAATCGGACACAGATTCCGTTTGGCAACCGACATGCAGGATAATCGAAC
>JBGUDT010000102.1:0-6480 GCA_041821665.1 Anaerolineales bacterium | reverse complement strand
GGGAGGGACAGCGACTCTCGAAATCCTTCATGATGGCATGACATGCGTCAGTGTCTGCGGATCTGGTCCCAGCTCTCCGACGAGTTGTCCGGTTACGAATGCCGGGACGACAGTGTGGGAAGCAACGCTCGAAGATGGCGTGCTTAGCGGAGCGATTGGGGATGAGGCTTGTGATCCACATTGTTTTGGCTTCAGGGCGCCTCCTTACGGAACGAATCCTTAGAATCGAGTTGAATTGGCGACTTAATCAAGGCACTTTTCTGTTGACGATTGATGAGGTGTGGACCAGGGTTATGCGAAATTCATATTTTACCGAGGAGCAGCTATGAGGTTTCAAGATGAAGCCTACCTCGAAGGTCTCACCGGCGAATTCGTCGGCCGCGAGTTCAACCTGATCGAAGGGGAAACCACAATAGGTCGAGGCAAGGAAAACATCATCCAGGTGCTCGATCCGAAGGCTTCCCGGGCGCACGCGGTGATCCGCTTCAAAGATGGACGCTACACGCTCGAAGACCTGGGAAGTTCCGGAGGTACACGGATCAACGGCGAACTGGTGTCCACAGCCGAGCTGCAGAACAACGACACCATCACGATCGGGGAGACTACCTTCAAGGCGCACAACGTCGTGGACATCGAGTCGGCGGCGACAATTATGGCCGATGAAGATGCCGTCCCCACGATGATGCAGGATGAGAATGCTGTGCCGACAGGGATGGTGGATGATGACGCGATGCCGACGGTGATGGTGGATGATGAAGATCCGTTTATCATTGCGCCGCCCCTGGTCGCAGCTGTCGACCCTCCTCCCTCTTCCCTGCCACCTCCTGTTCCGTCGCCCCCCCCACCCATCATCGGCGATGCAGGCGTGCAGACGACCGATGGGGTGATCGAGAAACTGCCCATGAAGTGGATCGGGATCGGTTGCGGCGTCCTCGTCATCATCACTCTCTGCATCGCTTTTTCGATCTTTGCTGTTGGGTTCTTCTCCCCGGAAGAAGCCGAACCAGAGCAGATACTCCCGACCGCGGTAATCGAGCTCCCGTCCCCAGATTCGGTGGAGGCAACCCCGGAAGTTGAAGCGACACTGCCACTCCCAGCAGCGCCGGAGGTGACTTCGGAACCCCTACCTGTGGTAACGGCGACAGATGATGGATCATCACTCCCTCCCGTACCTGAGGCAGGGACTCGCCGCGAGGTTGCCTATGCCTCGGATCGAACCGGTGTGGCTCAAATCTATCTCCTGGACATCGAAACGGGAGAAGAGCGACAACTCACAGATATGTCTGAGGGCGCATGTCAGCCCACATTTTCAGCCGACGGGATGCGCATGGTCATCACCTCCGCCTGCAGGCAGAACAAGGGGGAGTATCAAGGATCGAGTCTATTCTTGATTACCTTCGATGAAGCTGATCAGCCCTCCGAACCGGAAGCTCTGCCATCCAGCCTGGGGGGCGGGGACTTCGACCCCGACTGGGCGCTGAATGGGGACCTGCTTGCCTTCACCTCGTTACGCACCACCCGTCCGCAAATCTTCACCATGGACCTGAGCGGGGGTGCGCCCTTAAACGTAAACCATGACCTGGCTTACAACTGGGAGCCCTCCTGGTCACCGGATGGAACGCAGATTGCCTTCCTTACAACACGAGGCGGCGTGCGTGAGATATGGCTCGTGCCCTCAAGCGGTGGATCTGAAACTCGTTTTATTCGCAGCGATGAGAAAGACATGGCCCATCCGGATTGGTCACCCGACGGGTCGACCATCCTTTTTGAAAAAGTCGTTGGCGCCATCCCGCGCCTGGTGGGCGCGCCGGTGGCGGAGTCGGGTTTGCGCGAGATTCTGGTATGCCAGGAAGGAACGCTCTCTGTGCAGCCGATGTCCGAACCGGCCTGGTCGCCAGACGGCGGTTGGATCGCATTTGAGACCTGGCCTGACGGCGTGAGCCACAACATCGCCATCATGACCGCGGCTTGCAGCCAATATAGTCAACTCACCAATAGCCCGGCGCTGGATTTTGATGCCGTATGGCGACCGGGGGGATAGCTGGGTCTCTGTGTGTGATGGGCTGAAAATGATGTGCTCGCCGATCTCAAGAAAATCGTAAAGAGTCATCTCATTCAATTGTGCAGGAGATATGTTCATGGACACAAACGTCGAGGAGAATGCTTGGCTGGAAGGCAAGCGAGGCGAGCTGTCGGGCGCAAAGCTCGATTTACAAAAAGAGGAGACGCTTCTCGGTCGAGGATCCGTCTGTCATATCCAGATCAAGGACCCCAAGGTTTCCAGGTCGCACGCCTCAATACAAATTCAAGTCACAGGATTGACCATCACCGATCTGAATAGTGCCTCCGGGACCTTCATTAATGGGAAACGGGTGTCATCAGGGGTATTGAAGAATGGCGATATCATCCAACTTGGTGACAGTACCTTCGAGGTGTGTTTTAAGCAGGATGCCATTCCTACGATGTTGGAGCAGGAGCCGCCTAGTGCGCCGCCACCAGCACCCCTTCAGCAAGTATCTCCTCCTGTTACTCCCCCACCTGTACCTCCACCGCCACCTCCGGTCATGATTCCCTCGCAGGATGCAAAATCGAGTTGGAAACCCATAGCTATCGGATGCGGCGTAGTCCTGGCTCTAGCAGTGTGTGGGATCGGTGCTTTCCTCTTCTATACAAATTTCATCGCGTATGATGAACCTTTGAGTGAAACTGACATGGCTCCCGAAATTACATTTGATGAAATCGCGGGAGACATCAACGAACCGGATCTTGTCCCACCTTCAATCGAAACACCTGTGGATACGTCCGAGGAAACAAGCGAAACCCAACCCGTGGAGGAGACTGTTGGCCAGAATGATGAGGTCGAGTTGGTTATTAGGGCGTACGATGAGGCGGCTGATGAAGACTTGAATCATCTCACTGGCGCCGCGGAATGGGATAAGGAAAGCAGTCTCCCCGGGTATGCCTATTATTCAGGGACGTGGATCGAGGGTGAACCGGGGGTGATCTCTTCAGCCTGGTGCGCAGATGACAAAGAAACGCTGGATGAATCCTACCCTCATGTCCGATTCGAGTTGGTGCTTGATGGAAGGGATATACCTGTATATGACCTCACCTACTCCCTGTACGAAGACGAATCCATTGGATTTGTCTGTGCCCGTTATTTCGGTGTCGTGGAAGGCCTGCCAGCTGGCGAGCATATCATCCTCGACACATTGCACTTTGATGCTGAAGTTACCGACGGCCAGATGATGTATGGGCCTGGTCCGGAAATTGCCGAATTTGTCATTCAAGTACTCCCCTGGATATCGGTGGCGGATTCCTTCGATGAAGCATCTGACGATTGGACCGAGACACAGCAAACAAATTTTAACCTCACGCAAGGCGATTCCAAGTTCATCATCGAGATCTTTAAGGAGTATTTCACAGCTTGGTCGCTCTATGATGACCTCATGGTGGATGATTCCAACATTTTGACTTCCGCGGTGAGGGCCAGTGAAGGGCAGGGCGCCTATGGGATCGTCTTCAGATATCAGGATGTCAACAATTTCTACTATTTCCGGTTGGACGATGATGGGTACTTCGAGATTGGGAAACGGGTCGAGGGCGAGTTTATTCCTTTATCGGGGCCAACTTATTCGTCAGCTATCCTCCAGAATGGTGAGAACAACAAATTGGGCCTGATCATTGCAGGGGACATCTTCCATGCCTACATTAATTTCGAAGATGTAGCTACAGTGATCGATAGTGAATTCGACAAAGGCCAGCTCGGGATGATGGCGAGTACGCCTCTTGAAACAACAAATTTCAAAGCAGAATTTGATTACTTTTCAATAGATGCAGAAGATAAAACAAGATAGATTTGTTATAAGATGATAATTGCAGATATTGAACGGAAACCTGCTCGGATCGATTTCTCTAGAAGGAGAACATGATGCAATGCGAACGATGTGGAACTGAATTTCCTGAAGATGCAACCAGTTGTGTGAAGTGCGGCGCGCCGCCACCGGCTGCGGCGACGGTTCGAGCGGACGATCCATTGATGGAAGCGGAAGCGACTGTGATGGCAGAGGAAGTTCTCGTTGAGGAACCAGTACCGGTGTCGTCACCGGAAGTGGAGACCACGAGTACCTCGGGCGGATCGGGGTGCGGTAAGGCTTGCCTCTGGGGCGTGCTTGGATGTGCGGGTGTGTCCCTCGTGATGATGTGTCTATGTCTCGTTATCTCGGTCGTGGGGGTGAATCTGCTGCCGTCCCAGCTTCCCATCCCGATGGAGGAGATCCTGGGTCTGGCGGAGGAGATGAATCAATCCGGTGGAGATCTCCCCTGGGAGGAGATTTTCAGCCTTGCGGAAGGGATGACGCTTGAGGACGCGGGATTCCCTGCGGAAATCGAGCTTATCGATCTCACCGCAACGCCAGAGCCGGAAGTGACACCTACGTATTTCCCCCTTTCATTCCCGGATGTCAGCTATGGGAACGTTAACCTCGCCTATCCGCCCGGTTCTGGGTTTGTCATGGTAGGGGATACCGTACCAGCACTTACCGAACCAGAATTCTGGGCTGTTCCCGAACATGTTGAGCTAACCTTTACGAGTTACCCGCTTTCGGATACTTTTCATTACCCGCGTGTGATGGTCTTCCCCTTAAGCGAGTATGAAGCCATGAATCCTTTGGCGGGAGAGTTGATCGCCGAGCTGGAGGTCCTGCTTGCAGAGCAGCCCACGTCTCCAGAGCGGATCCCCTTTATCCCGATTTGGAACGCTGGTCCGGCTTTCTTGTCTCAAGTCGAGTATGTCGATTTCCAATCTGGACCCGGCGTTCGGTTCATCTCAAGATACGGTCAGGATGCCTGGCCGATCAGCAATCAGGAACTTTTCTATGCCTATCAGGGCATCACCGATGACGGAGAATTTCTGGTATCCGCTGTGCTGCCTATCTCGCACCCCATGCTGCCACCCGACGGTGAGAGTGCGATTGGTGACGATTACGAAGGCTTTATCGCGGGATATGAAGAATATATCCAGGGGATAGAATCCGAATTGAATGATGCAGACCCCACAAGCTTTACACCCGATCTGACCGTCCTGGATGCGTTGATGTGGTCTGTCAGCATCAATCAATGACCGAAGGACCTGTCTAGGGCCAGGACCGATTGGAGGGCATGATGAGGGCGCAACGGATTGGACTGAACATCCTTGTGATCGCCGGGTTCGTGTTTTTTCTTCAAGCGCTACGGGTGATCTTCTCGACGATGTTCGGAGTCATATATGACCAGATCTTCGAAGGTCCGATTGATTCCTGGCTCATCATCAGCAATGTTCTCGTCATTCTAGCTTTTCTCTCTCCCATGCTGCTCGCCCGGCGAATCAAATGGAGGACTCTCGTCTTCTACGCGGCGATCGCAGTGCTCGCCCGTGTGGCGCTCTCCTTTAATGACGCCGAGATCCGCTACTGGGGATCGCTCGTCGTGCTCGCGATGGGAGCATCCGTGTTTGCGGGGCTGATCGCGCTTGATAGGACAAGGGCTTGGCGAAGTATGCTGTGGGCTCTCATCATCGAGCAGCTTCTGAGGGCGGGGGGCGATACTTTGGACATCTCGCTTCGATCCAACTTCTTAATGGTCCAGGTGGCGATTTCGATACTGCTCATCGGTCTTGCAATCTGGCTTGTTCTCCGATTGCCGTCTCGAGATGAAGTGCACGGGGGTCTGGGAGTGCGGGGCGGATTAGCCATCGGGGCATTCCTGTTCCTGGAGACATCCTTGCTTGCTCTGCCGAATGCTATGGCTCGCTGGAGTGAGGCGCCCTATGGGATATTTGTCGTAGGTGCTCTGGCGATCACGGCTCTACCATTGTTTCCACAGGTCCGGCGTGGGATCCTGATGGGAGTCCGCGAAACAGCCCCGCGCCTGGCGCTGATCTTCTTGCTCCTCGCAGGGGTATTCTTCGGATACTTTGGCTCAGGCTATGGAGCGGCGATCGCGCTACTGCTGGCTCAGTTTGCGGCTGTTTTCTCCTTCGTGGCGGTCGTTGAATCGGAATGGAAGAGCGGCGCTTCACCCGGTGTGAGTGTGAGTTTGGGGTTGCTGTTCTTCCTCCTACTGAATTTCTTCAACGCTTTTGCCTTCACCTATGCCTACACCCTTCCATTCATGCGCGAGGGTGGATGGATCGTCTATATGGTTGCGAGTCTGATGGTTGCTTGGAGCGTCTTCATGAGTGTCGGTGAAGGGGAGGAGACCTCCGAGCAGGTGCTCGGGTGGCCTGCGCTGGCCGGTCTTCTTTTGCTCATCTTGATGCTCGGCATCTTCTTCGTGCTGCCGCAGCCCACCGAACCTTTGCCAGGAGATCGTCTCCGGTTGGCGACGTATAACATCCATTACGGCTATGATGACGATTGGCATACGACGCTCGAAGACATTGCCAGGACGATCGAAAGCGAGGGCGTCGATGTCATCGCACTGCAGGAGGTTGATACAGGC
>JBGUDT010000101.1:0-6632 GCA_041821665.1 Anaerolineales bacterium | reverse complement strand
GGCACGCCAAACCTAGTATTACGCTGGACCTTTATGGCCATCTATATCATGAGATGCAGGGCGAAGCGGCCAAAATCATGGACGAACTTGTCACTCCGATCAAAGTAAAGCTCCCCGGGGATGAAGATTTCACTGATAAACTGCACCAATCTGCACCAGAAAATACAAACCTGGCGAATAAGAAGGCTCGAAAAAAGTGAAAATCGGGTGTTTGTAAGGGGGATTTTGCTTAAATGAAGGCGCCCCTGCCGCGACTCGAACGCGGAACCGCCGGATTAGAAGTCCGGTGCTCTATCCATTGAGCTACAGGGGCTTGATGCAATTTTAGTTTAAAGTGGGTTTCTTATCAATCGTCAATATATGGGCGGATGCCCTTATATACACGACTCCCGGAAAGTGTGCGTAGAATCATCTTCGCCGGTCGATCCATCCGCTCTCCTAATTCGACGGGCGTTAGTGGTGTATTCCCGCTCGCCAGGAAGACCCTGAATACCGCGTTAACCAACGTGGTCTGAGGTGTGAGGTAATCCGGCTGGAGCGCACAATGTGAGATAAGCGTGTGCTGGATGCCGACAACTCGAGCGACCTCCGCCGTCTCCGGATGCACCGAATCAACCATGGCGCTGGCATCGATTTGTGCAAAGGCTTCTTGATGCTCTGCGCAAAGATGACTACGCAAATATATGTCGAGATCTCTGTCTGCCTTCTCCCACCAATCGTAGTCGATATGATACATCGTCTCGAGCGTCGGGCGTATGCGTATCATGGGATTAGAATTATTCTCTTCCGTCATGATGATTCCCATGCGCTGGATTCAAAGCGCCAATAGAGATCACCCACATGGACGTAATAGGGACGTGAAACCAACTCATGGAATATGACCGCTGGTGGATGACGTTGGATCACATTTACGGCCGCATACAACGTACGGGCATGTACGGCGCTTTGCGGTGTAAGTTTCGCCAACTCTCGAAATACATGGGCAACAATGCGGTCCACCGGCATGTTACGCTGCCTACCTTGCAGCCAGGCTTCATCCAGAACTTGAGGGTCGATCAAACCGATGACCATGAGGTCATCATATTCCGTCCCCACAGGCTGCTTAAGCATGGTGAACCCAATCCGGTCTTGCTCATCGATCGTAATCGTTCGAATCCAATCGTTTCGCATGCGCCGGTCGATCGTCTCAACCACAATTTCCCCCGCCTTCTCGCCAACCTTTACAATGACTATTCCGCCGGGAGGTACGTCGTATCGCTTGATCCAGTCCTCCAGACCAAAGACGTACCCCTGGTTCCTGACGACCCATCCCGGGAATGTGTCGCCGCTGTGCGCATCCACAAAGATTACGCGTATCCGTGGCGCTTCGTATGCAGTCGGGAACATGGTGCTCAATCTCGGTGAGAGAGGAAGCGCACCCACGCGCCAATGCGGAAACAAAAGTGGAAACGAAAGTTCCTGAACAGGCTCAACCGACTCAAGCGGGGGGTTCAGCTCATCATGCAGGTCGTCCTCGAGAGATAGCAGATCATCCGTGAGCAAGCTGCGCTCGATCATGACTTTATTGCATTCCAGGCGTGGAGGTGTATACAAAACTTCTGGGGGTTCGAGGCGCTTCAAATACCAGAGTACTTCCCCGGCAGGTCCAACTTCATCGAAGCGATCATCCTCCTGCATCGCGTAATTAAACGAAAATTCTGCTAGCTGCGAAGAAAGGTCGGAAGGCAGCTCCACATGTTCGAGCAAATCCGAGGTCGGCAGAGGTCCTCCTTCGGACACATCGAGAACCGCCTCGGCAAGATTTAGATGACCTTCCGTAATTTCAGCCACAAGTGCACGAGGGAACCAATTACCAGCGATGCGGATAATGTCATCTGATTCCTCCAGACGACTTTCCAATCGCTCCTCGATCACAGGTCCGTACCTTCCCATCACCCCATCTGCGGAATCGACATCTTCTGTTTCAAGTTCGGGCTCAGGGGGCCTGTTGAGAATATGATCCTCGAGATTTGCTGCGAATTCGCGTGGATTCCCCTCGCCTTCGAATTTAACTTTGATCACGTCAAACTCGCCCAGATCCGGATTTTCTCCGGGTCGGACACCCACAATCGTACCTACTTTATTCCCAAGAACAGGGAAATTGAGTACCTGTTTCTTCTTATACGTTCCACCTGGAAGATAAAGTGGATAATTTGGCGCCTCTGTTTCTTCCGCTTCCTGCTCGAGGCGCTCCAGTCGGTGCTTGACAATGGCGTGCGCCATCTCTTCAGTCGTCAGGGGGATCTCACGTTCTAGAAGAAGGTTGATTATATAATCAAGGTCATCATCACCAGCGTCGAAGCTGGTCCAATATATGTCGAGTGAGATGCTGGGAGTCGATACCATAGATTATGTTGTTGACCTACTCGGGGGATTGCTTCGCCATTATACTACATAGCGTGGAGGGATTATGAGCATTGAATATGTTGCTGTCGAGACAACCTCTGGAAATATTGAGGCCGAAATATTTAAAGGGCTCCTTGAAGCACAGGGGGTCACCGTCATGTTGAGTCAGGAAGCCGCTGCAAGCGCCCTTGGCCTTGGCGCTGGAGTTGGCAAGATCGGTCAAGTCGATATTCTCGTTCCAAAGGACGAGGAATCCAATGCCAGACAAGTGTTGAAGGACTACTACGAGGGAAAATTTGAGGAAGATGTTTAGTACTTGGTATGAGCATTGCACACTAATGATAATTTAAAACAATTAGACGCTCACCCTCAACCCTCACTTTGATGTAAATTCTGGCTATTTTCAAGAGTCGGTCCTAGGAGTTCCGCTCAATCTGCGCCTACGACGGGGAATTCCATCTCAACCCAATCGAGTGGGTCAACGGGAACCCCTCCTACCCAGATCTCCCAATGCAGGTGTGGACCCGTAGCCCGCCCGGATCCTCCGACCTTTCCGATCATCTGTCCGCGTTCCACCATCTCACCCTCGGCAACGTAAATTTCCGATTGATGGAAATAGCCGGAATATACCCCCCAGCCATGATCGATGTAGGTCGTATCCCCCCGGACAATCAGCGATCCGGTAAAGGCCACACGCCCATCTGCAGGCGCATAAATTGGGATGCCAAACCCGTAGAAATCCAACCCGGTATGATAATAGAAGTAGCTGTCGTTGTTATAACTTCTCCGCAGCCCATAGGTCGAGAGAAACTTCTCCGTATAGTATTGGGACGGATAATCAAAAGCGCCTTCCCATAACCGCTCTTCAGAGACCGGTGCGAGCTGCTCCTCCACAAGGTCCTGCTCGGGTACCGTGTTTGCGGGATCGATCGTCTCGGTCGGCACGCCATTGATCCTCTGAAAACCATAATCCCCTTCGAAAATCTCAATCGGTTGAATAAAGGTTGACACGATCGCGTCGGTATCCGTAGATCGGACGACAATCTCCAGGTCGTACAGTCCCGGCTCTTCCAGCGCATGAATCCCTTGAAGGGCATTGTAGCCGCCTATCTCGCTGTTGGGAAAAAACTCCAGCACATACTCCCCTAACCTGCCTTCGAGATTTGCGGCTGTCCTGGTTCTAACATGGATGGTCTCGGTGTTGCCCTGTTCGATCGTAGACGGCGTAATTGTAATTTCCTCGATAATCCCGGGGAACAAGTCACTCCCTGCCTCCCCTTCCATGTTCTGGAATGGAGAACCAGCGACACTCCACATTCTATTGGGCTGCCCGCTTGCATAATCGATCGACCATGGGTTGACGTCATGGGTCAGCGCGATGGAGAGGCGTCCCTCCTCTGCAGAGGATGCCATCCAGAGCTCAGGGTACGCTAAGCCGTTTTCACCCTCGCCCCCTCCTTCGATCAAGACGATTTCCTGACCAACGAATAACTTATCCGGATGGAGGATGCGGTTGAGGCGGATGATGACTTCCGGAGGAAGATTGAATTTATACGCAAGGCTCTCCAGGTTCTCACCGAGAGCAACCTCGTGATTTGTGAGCACACCTGACAAGCCCTCAAAACCCGGGATGATGAGCTCCATGCCTACAAAAAGGAGCGAGGCATCGGTGATCCCATTTAGCGCCATGATCTCGGCGACGCTTGTCCCAAATCTCGTCGCTATCGCCGTTAGCGTATCCCCGGCCTGCACGATATAGACAGGTCCATCACCTTGCGCGGCGACGGGGATTGAGAACAACATCATCAAGATGATGACCAATAACAGTACCCGACTAGGCAGCTTCCACATCCACGAACTCCAACTTATCTCCAATCGTGATGGATTCTAGCATGCTTGGTGGACCCTCCAGGATGTATTGTGCCCTTCCTTTTGGCACATAAAACCGCCAGGGTTTTGCTACGGTGAGATCGACAACGACTTGATCTTGTGTAATCCAGGCAACACCAATAGGGAAAAATACACCGAGCATGTGGATGGCTGCGTTCCGGCGTGTTTCCTGGCGATCTACCAGTATCAATCCCTCCCCCTCTGGCAGCGAGCGTCGAAGTGTCAATCCCCGCAGCCTACACAGGTAGGATGCACACCAACGAGCTCGAAGAAGCGTGTCTCCACCCGTACTCGTATTGATAACGCTGACCCAATTGTTCATGTTGTTCTCATAAAAAACGGGCGACGGTTGTCGCCCGTTTCATCATTATCGTATTGCGTTCTACGCCGGTGTGCCAAGGATTTTTTCGACGCTCTCCAGCAGCTCCTGGGGACCAAAGGGCTTCGTAATATAGTCATCCACTTTGGCGATGTGTAAGCCGAGCACCTTGTCTATCGATTGGGCTTTTGCGGTCACGACCACCACCGGGATATCCCGGAGGGCGGCATCCGCTTTCATCTGTTGATAGACCTCCCACCCGTCCATATCGGGCATCATGAGATCGAGCAAGACAAGATCAGGCTGTTCGCGTTTTACCGTTTCAAGTCCTTCAACCCCGCCGTTTGCTCCAATAACATTGAAACCCTTGCGTCCAAGGATGAGCCGAACAAGGTCGATCATCTCTGGTTCGTCTTCGATACATACCACTCGCTTGGGTTCTATTTCCATCAAGCGTCTCTCCGATTTAGTACCCAAGTAGTGTATCACAACGCCGTTTCCGCGCAACGAGCCATATCTCCTACAGGAGGAGGTGGAAATTCAACGCATTCGGAACAAAATACGAGCGATTTACGAGCTGATTTGGCCATCCGAAGGATGCGGACGTAGATGCGGGGGCTTGGTCGTAAGACGTAAGGCCTCTTCGATGTTTTTTACCGAGAGCAGGCCCAGGAATTTCCCCGACTCGATGACTGGAAGCGCAGTGAGGTCATACTCATCCAGCAAGCTCTGCGCTTCACGAAGATCATCTTGAAGATGGATAGCGGGTCTTTCCTTTATCCGGAGTTCTCGGAGCGGTACGCCTGATCGAGACATCTCAACAGCATCGATAAGGTCCTCCCGAGAAATAAGGCCAACATACTGATCGCCTTCGTTGAGGGAGAAGTGGGAGTGTGATGTTTGCCGCGTCACACCAAGAGCGTCAAGCACGGTCGAATTCGCATAAAGAGAAGGGATACCTTTCGAATATGCCTGCGAAACTTTCACCCCCGCCATCCGGCTGCGGATGCGCACACTCTTCCGTTCATGACTTGCGCCCACGTAGATAAAAACTGCAATGAAAATCCAGATTAGATTGAAATTACGCAGCCCCCAGACGCCAAGAAGGAGTGCCAATCCCTGTCCAATCACACCCGCGGTGACCGTCGCACGCACGTAGGACATCCGGGAGGCCAGGAGCGCGCGGAACATCCGACCGCCATCGAGGGGGAAGGCAGGGATGAGGTTGAATGCTAAAAGAAAGAGGTTGGAAACAAAAACATAATCGAAGATTCGTTCGACGCTGATGCGGCTAAGTCCAGCAAATATAAGCGGTGTCCTCGATATACCCAGGTCAAAGCCAGCCAAAAGCCCAAGGAAAATCATAAAAAAAGCAATGAACACATTTGCGACCGGACCCGCTATTGCAATAACGAACTCTTCTTTTGGATTCTCCGGGATCCGGGCGAGCTCTGCGACCCCACCAATGGGAAGCAGCACGATCTGCTTGACCTCGACATCATAATGCTGTGCTGCTAGGCTGTGCCCAAGCTCGTGGAGAAGGACGATCACGAAAAGGATGAGGATCGCAATCAATCCCATGATCGCCCCGCCAATCCCACCTCGAGCCATTACCCCGAATTGAAGCGCAGCCCATACAAGAATGAGCGGAAACGTGATATGCATCCGAACGTTGATGCCCCGGATTATCCACAACTTGAATGAGCGATTCATATCGAGCTTCCAATATCCAAAGATCAGGCCTCGAGAAAGACGATTCTATTTGCAGTTTAGATGCGATGGGCTGTGGGATTCTTTCGACTGGAATTCAGAACTGCAACGTGGGATGTTACGGCCAGATTTGATAGAAATCTTGTGGGAGGACAGAACTTTGAGGGTCCAGGTATCCGGCATCCACCATTTCCTGGGCAAGATCAACCCCGACATAGCGAATATGCCATGGCTCATAAATAAACTCCCCGTCCAGCGGGTAGATGCGGTTGTCATAAGGCCAGATCTGGATCGTCTTGAGACGATAGCTCAACACAAATCCGTATAA
>JBGUDT010000100.1:0-7133 GCA_041821665.1 Anaerolineales bacterium | reverse complement strand
CTCGTGAAGCACGTACACGATTCTTCCGAAGGTGCCCAGTCGAGTTTCTGAATACACGACTTCCCCGACTTCAGCGAGGTTTGGGAAGTCTATTAGAGCAGCCTCGTAGGCAACCAGAACATCCCAGTTGGATTGATCTAATGGCACAGAGGAACCATCTGCTAGAACGACCCGATTCTCCCAGAGATCGTAGATGAGCTCCCGGGAGCATATCGAACTAATCTCGTCAGCCAACGTATAAGCGGCATACTGGTTTCCATACCAGAGCGCGAGGCACTCCGTTGGCATGCCATAGATCCCCAATGTCGTGAGAGACGATCGATCGAGTCCTTGTTCCTGAGCGAAGTCATCCAAGAAAGTGTTGATTTCTTCTACAACGGACCCCACATGCTTGGTCTCAGCATCGTGGACGATGAAGGATCGTGTCAAGGCAAAAGCAAAAAGGGCGAATACTGCGACGCTTAGACTAAATTTAATGAGCCGCTGCAAGGACTCCCCCTTCGGTCCTGAGAAGTGCATCAACGAGAGAACTACCGCAAGTAACAGAGGGAGAGCCGCTGCGACAGCCTGCATATAGATAACCCCGGGATGCTTGATCACGAGCGTGGTCATCAGACCAATCTGAATGATGATGCCCAGGGCAACAGCCCAAAAGCTGGCGTTGAATTTGATCGATCGGCGCTGCCTGATGGCCATCACCACGACCACCCCAATCAAAAGACCAATCAAAATGAACAGTAGGCGCAGCTCCCCCCACAAGGCAATGAAGTTCGCAGCCGCGGTCTCTAATGAGAGGAAACCAGGCGGGCCGCTCCCATGCCGACCCTGGTGGGTGCCCACTCTAACAATCCATGAGAGGAATTCCGGATAGCGGTTGATGATAGGAAGCGTCGCGACGACAAATCCCCCCAGCGCAGACACACCAATCTGAACACCCGAAACCAATGCCCTCTTCCATCCACGATCTGACAAGAGGTTATACGCTCCCATGGAAACGATGGCGGCAACGACCCAGGTGAGGAAGTAGAGCTGTACGGCCGTAAGTACACCTAATGAAAATCCGAGCAGGACGATCTGCGCCGTGGTACCTCCCTTCTTGTAGACCACGAGGTAGTAAATTCCAAGACCCAATAATGTCCCCAAAGGAAAGCTGAAGGAGTTGTGCGACCAATGCACGATAGAGTCAAAGCCGCGGGGATGGATCGCAAAAAACAGGACGGCGACAGCAACTGCGGCGAGTCCGTCCGTCCAGTGATCACCTGGGACCGTGTACCGCACGAGAAGGACCATCGTTCCCATGCTCGTAAGCACGAGTAATGTGCGGGCGATGAAGAGAAAGATTTCAGGATGGAGGACATGCGCCAATGGAAATGAATCAGCGATATTGCCCACGAACGGATACGTTGCCCCAAGGATCACGGACCCGATGATTTCTATTGGCGTTCCAGGGTGGTCGATAAAAGTGTACGGCTCCCCTTTGAAGACCGATAAGGAGCTCATCAAATAGGGAATCTCGGGGTCGGCATTTACATAGTAGGGTTGCGGAACGATCGTCTGGGTGTACAACCACCAGGCAGCGATCGCGATCAGAAATGGCGCCAATATCGCCATTCTGATTTTTAGAGCGTTATGGTCCTTCGTATAAACTTCTTCTTGTGGTTCCATAATTAGGAAGCTACGTCAGCACGACGTTCCCATCCATCCCGTGGTTAGGAAAACACCTGTCAAGTTAAATAGAGCCATGATAAGTCGAGATGTGGGAAGATTTTCTCTGAAAAGATGGGAAATCACAACTAGACCTTTGGGGATAGATGATTCCCGGGTGCAAATTGAATTACATAGACATGACACAGTGGACGTTCCCTGTTGTTCTGTTAATTGGTAGATAATGTAAAATTTGATCGAACCAATATCTACATTGGAGGCATTCGCTAATGAAAGCATTGGTCGTGTACGACTCGGAGTTCGGGAATACGGAGATTGTCGCAAGGGCGATAGGGGAGGTGCTCGGATCGGAGGGGGAAGTTGAGGTGCGTCGGGTCAGTGATGTTCAGCCGGGAGGGTTCGAGGGACTGGACGTGCTCGTCGTCGGCTCCCCCACACAGCAGTTTAATCCAACGAAAGCCACGAGCAGCTTTCTGAAAGGAATCCCGCGGAACGACCTCAGCGGCATCAAGGTAGCGGCCTTTGACACCCGCCTCACGGTTGAAGAGATCGAAGAGACAGCCATACTTGCATTTTTCGTCCGTATCTTTGGCTACGCAGCTAAACCCATCGGAAATGCTCTCAAGAAGAAAGGCGGAGAAATGGCAATCCCTCCTGAGGGTTTTCTGGTCAAGGGGATGAAAGGACCCCTGGTTGAAGGTGAACTCGAGCGAGCGGAGGCCTGGGCGAGGGAGATCATCGCGACAAAATAACTCCTGAAAACTAAGCGGAATCATGTAAAAACCTTATCTGGCTCATATTCGTCTTTAAACAATCCGGCACATCACAACCCCATACAATTCCTAGTTGGAAGACCTAATACCTTCAACAACTTCACACAGAAAGAAATCTAAGGGTGACCCCCCAGTGTGGATGCTCCTTCTTTTGAGAGTTGTTGCCATTCCCGTGATAGATTACAGTAATACGTACTTCTCACATTCTGGAGGAATCAAATGGGCAACGTTCGCAGGTTGGTACTGGACACGCTGAAACCCTACGAGCCTAGCATCGTCGACCTGGCGCAAAAGTTGAGCGATATGCCGGGTGTGGCGGCGGTGAACATCAGCATCTACGAGATGGATCGCAAGGTAGAAAATGCGAAAATCACCATTGAGGGTGAAGCCATACCTGTTGCCGAGGTAATGGCGTTGATCGGCGACGAAGGTGGCGCTGTGCACTCCATCGATGAGGTCGTCGCTGGCAGCAAGATCATCGATGATGCCGACACGCTGCAGGACTAAGTTGTTGGAGCATAACCTATGAATTCGATACGTTCCGCCTTAAAGCGCTTAAGGGAGTTCGATGCCCTGGTCGGCATCAACGAGATCGCTCGAAGATACTTCGCCATGAACGCCTTCGACGGCGCGCTAACCATCATCGGTGTGGTGATGGGCAACCTCGTGGCCGGCGTGGGAAACACCAGGATCGTCATCAGCACGGGGCTCTCCACCTCGATTGCCATGGGTATCTCAGGATTATGGGGCGCCTACCTCACGGAGTCTGCCGAGCGCGATCGCGAGATGGATGAATTGAGCCGCGTCACGCTCGTCGAGATGAAGAAGACACGCATCGGGCGCGCCTCACGCCTGGCCGTGCTCATCGTCGCTCTGGTCGATGGGATCTCGCCATTCATGACCGCGGTGATTATTTTGATACCCTTCTTCTTCGCATCACTGTTCCCTTCACTGCAAACGGTTTATTTCACATCCTTGACCGTCGCGCTCGTAGTGCTCTTCTTGCTGGGAGTTTTCCTCGGGCGTGTTTCAGGGAAGAGCTGGATCGGATTTGGCATACGTACGGTCCTGGCAGGTATCTTCTCGATCCTGATCGCGTTCCTGCTTGGTTCAGAAGGAGCTTGATGAACTCGACAACACGGGCTTCATGGATGTACACACCGTGTCGGAATACACGACGGATCCCGCAACCGAGGATGATGGGTCAGTCTGTATTTTCGGTATAAAACCATAACCGAGTTATGGATCATGATCCCACCTCCGATACACCATAAGAACTAATTCAAGATAAGCTCTGTCACATATAATATAATCACACACCCTCCCTTCGTTGATAGGAGAAGTCGGATAGACATCGTGAACTCCCTGGATAAACCTTACTTAGAATATCTGGAAGGTATCGGCCCATCTGGGCGCACGATGCTTCTGCCTGCGCTCCTCGAGGCGCAATCTCGTTTCGGGTACATCTCCGAAGATACCGCCAGGGAAATCGGGGGACATCTCCGGGTGCCGCTCGCTGACATCACGGGCGTGATCGAGTTCTATTCGATGCTCCACGCTTTACCTACGGGCGATACCCACATCCGAATCTGTACCAGCCCGAGCTGCTCGGCGCAGAAGGGTGAGAAGGTCCTCGAGGACCTCCTTTCTGAATTAGGGACTGAGGCCCTCACCCCCAGCCCGGATGGCGCCTACTTCGTTGAGCAAGTGGAGTGTCTTGGGCTTTGCGACAACGCCCCCTCGGCATTGGTTGGCGATGTCCCCATCGGCCAGATCACTCCGAAGAGAGCTCTGAAGAAAGCAGATGACCTGGTCTCTCATGTATACGGCGATGAGCGTATCATCACGCGGCGGTGTGGGGTTGTCGATCCGCGGAGACTTGGTGACTATCTCGAATATGAAGGGTTTCAGGGTCTACAGCGCGCGCTCGATATGGCACCAGCACAGATTTGTGGGGAGGTTAGAGACTCTGGTCTCCTCGGACGCGGAGGGGCGGCTTTCAAAACGGATATCAAATGGGAAGGAGCTGCTGCAGCTCCTGGGACGCTCAAGTACATTGTCTGCAACGCCGATGAATCTGAACCGGGCACATTCAAAGATCGGGTGCTGCTTGAAAATGACCCCTTCGCAATTCTTGAAGGGATGCTCATCGCAGGATTCGCCATCGGCGCGGAAAAAGGTTTCATCTATATCCGTGGTGAATATTCCCGCGCTCAGAAGATAATGCGCGATGTCATCGAGGAAGCGAGAAGCCATGGTTACCTGGGCGCGAACATACTCGGGGGCGGTTTCGACTTTGATGTTGAGGTCCGCTCAGGTGCAGGCGCATACATTTGTGGGGAAGAGACGGCGCTATTTGAATCGATCGAAGGCAAACGGGGGCTGCCACGCCTGAAGCCTCCCTTCCCTACAACACATGGATTGTTCCAAAAACCCACCGTCATCAACAATGTCGAGACGTTTGCAAACGTCTCCCTGCTCCTCAGGATCGGCGTAGAAACCTACTGCAGCTATGGGTCGGAGGGCTCCAGTGGTCCCTGGTTGTTCTGCCTATCGGGGGATTTGCTGCGGCCTGGGCTGTACGAAGTCACGCAACCCACTTCGCTTCGGGATCTGATCTATATAAATGCGGGTGGATTAAAGGATGGCGCAAACCTGCAAGCGGTGCTCCTGGGCGGCGCCGCCGGTAGATTCGTCCCGCCTCAAAGCATTGATGTGCTTCTCACACAGGAGGACACCCGGGCTGCGGGGCTGACGATGGGCTCGGGCGCCGTCGTCGTCTTGAGTGATGGCGTAAACCTGCGGCAAACGCTCGCCGATCTGGGACATTTCTTCGCCCATGAGAGCTGCGGGAAGTGCTACCCCTGTCAATTGGGGACTCAGCGTCAAGCAGAAATTCTCGACCGAATGAGAACCGGCGACAGCATCGCAGGCGACCTCGAGAGGCTTCAGGATGTGGGCTGGACGATGACGGATGCATCTTTATGCGGATTGGGTCAAACCGCGGCCTCAGCAGTCCTCAGTGCCATGGAACATTGGCCAGAGTTGTTCAAATGATGGATTCCATGCAGATGGTCATGATTACGATCGATGGTCTTGAAGCAGAGGTCCCTCAGGGCATCACCCTGCTCGAGGCGCTCGAGATGCGCGGGAAGAGGGCGCCCGTGATCTGCTTCCATGAGGCCACAACGCCCCAGGGCATCTGCAGACAATGCGTCGTGGAAGTTCAGGGATGGCGTGTGCTGGCACCAGCTTGCGTCACGCGTGTTAGCGATGGGATGGTGATCTTGAGTGAGAGCGAGCGTGTCCATCGGGCTCGACGGACGATCCTCGAAATGCTCGCTGCCAGCGTGGATAT
Organism: Anaerolineales bacterium; assembly: GCA_041821665.1. Taxonomy (GTDB): domain Bacteria; phylum Chloroflexota; class Anaerolineae; order Anaerolineales; family E44-bin32; genus E44-bin32. Next base: position 1,337 of record JBGUDT010000100.1, on the reverse strand, counting down.
TTCCGAAACGCCCGAACTCCTCGAACAAATGAAATCTTACGACGCCGAGGCCGATCGCTTTCCACTTGCGGAGAAGCGGTCGCACGAAGTTCTGGACGACAATCCCTTCTACGTCCGCGATTACGCAAAATGCATCATGTGCTGGCGCTGCGTGCAGGCCTGCGGCGACGATCTCCAATTCACCTACGCCCTCTCGCTGGGAGGGCGTGGTTATCAGAGCACGATTGCCACTTTCTTTGATGCACCCATGCCCGAGACAACCTGCGTCTTCTGCGGCAATTGCGTCGCAGTTTGCCCCAGCAACGCCTTGAAGGGGAAGACGGAGTTTTTCCTCGAACAGGGACTGGACTACGATCAGATCCGGTTGGAGAAGAAAAAGGCGCGCCGGAATCGCGGGAAAGATGAGCGATCGGATGCATAAGCCCGAAAAAACCGTGCGCACCACCTGCCCCTATTGTGGTGTCGGCTGCCAGATGGACTTGCAGATAATGGACGATCGCATCCTTCGTGTGGATGCACCGTTCGATGTGGCGCCCAACTACGGGCGGTTGTGCTCTAAGGGGAGATACGGCGTGGATTTCGTACATCATCCCTCCAGGCTTACGACTCCCCTTATCCGGAAAGACCTCGGAATGAAACCACGAAAACCGATCGGGCTGGATGGGTTTCGTCCGGCCAGTTGGGATGAAGCGCTTGATATGGCAGCCTCTCAGCTTGCGGCCATCGCGGCGGAATATGGCGGCGACTCAATAGGGACGTTTTGCTCCGCGAAGGCCACCAACGAAGACAATTACGTATTCCAGAAATTCGTACGGGCGGTGCTCGGGACAAATAACGTCGATCACTGCGCTCGACTATGCCATGCGGCTTCGGTCGCTGGTTTGCAGATCGCCATCGGCTCCTCGGCGATGTCGAATTCCATTGCCGAGATGAAGGACCTTGAAGTTTTCATGATTGTGGGCTCGAATACGACCGAAACGCATCCCGTGATCAGCACCTTCCTGCGGGAAGCCATCGTCCATCACGGCGCTAAACTCATCGTCGTCGATCCACGCCAGATCGAGATGACACAGTTTGCGACGCATTGGCTCAGGCAGATCCCCGGCACGGACGTCGCCGTATTCGAGGCCATAGCACAGACCATTATCCAGGAGAACCTCTATGACGCCGATTTTATCGAGCGTCGAGTTGATGACTTCGAAATCTATGCTGCTTCCATAACCGAACATACCCCTGAGTGGGCTGAAGAGATCAGCGCAGTCCCTGCCGATCTGATCCGTGATGCTGCGAGATTGTATTCAAGTGCTGAGAGCGCGGCGATCTACTGGGGCATGGGC
>JBGUDT010000099.1:0-7341 GCA_041821665.1 Anaerolineales bacterium | reverse complement strand
ATCCGCCCGGCAATACTATGGAACGATCAGCGAACTGGTGCACAATGTGACGAGATCCGAGAAAGGCTAGGGAGAGATCGCCTCATCCGAATTACGGGCAACGATGCCTTAACGGGATTTACCGCTCCGAAAATACTTTGGGTCCAACAGGAAGAACCAGAACTCTACAAGAAGACTTGCCAAATTCTTCTTCCGAAGGATAATGTACGGCTTCACCTCACCGAGGACTATGCCCTCGACCGGGCGGGCGGGGCTGGAACGCTGTTATTTGATGTCCGGGAGCGTTCTTGGTCATCCGAAGTTCTGAAAGCATTGGAGATCGATCCGAACTTCCTGCCGCCAACTTTCGAAGGAACCGATCTAACCGGCCAGGTTTCAACATCTGCAGCCGAGATGACTGGATTACTCGAAGGGACACCCGTATATGGGGGCGGTGGTGATCAAGCGGCAGCCGCTGTCGGCACAGGCGCGATTGAGGAGGGAATAATCTCTCTCAGTTTGGGGACATCCGGTGTGATTTTTGCTTCGACGGATCAACCCTTTATCGAACTGGAAGGCCGCCTGCATGCGTTTTGCCATGCAGTCCCCGGAAAGTGGCATCTGATGGGGGTGATGCTAGCAGCCGCAGGGAGCTTATGTTGGCATCGGGACACGTTCAGCCAAGGTCAGGATTTCGATGCTTTGGTGGCAGATGCTGGAGAGGTGCCTCCCGGGAGTAATGGTCTCATCTTCCTCCCTTATCTGACAGGTGAACGGACACCGTATCCGGATCCGTTGGCTCGTGGCGCATTTGTGGGTCTTACAGCCTGCATACTCTGCCGTTTATGACGCGATCTGTACTTGAAGGTGTCGCCTTTGGACTCAGGGATAGTTTTGAGCTTATGAAGGGATCAGGACTATCCGGGATCAATCAGGTCAGGGTTACGGGCGGTGGAGCAAAGAGTATGATCTGGCGACAAATTCTTGCCGATATTCTTGATGCCGATCTCATGACTGTCAACTCAGAAGAAGGCGCTGCGTATACCGGGGCTTGAAGTGGGTGCTCAACGAGTGTGACCCGGGACCTCAAGAAAGGATACCGTATTGCACAGCCAAGAACCATCACTCGCAGATATCTATCTCGCCAGAAGACGGATCCACTGCATGGTTTTCCGCACACCTTTGGTTGAGTCCCAACCCCTTTCGAAACTGACCGGCTCGGAAACCTATTTGAAACTCGAAAATCTTCAAAAAACCGGATCCTTTAAACTTCGCGGTGCCACCAACAAGATAAAGAGCCTGGAGCCTGGAACCCTGGCAAAAGGCGTGATCACCGTTTCATCAGGTAACCATGGTCTCGCAGTTTCCTATGTTGCTCGTGAACTTGGTATCCCTGCCTACGTAAGTCTTTCAAGTGCAACGACCGAGCATAAAGTCGCGGCGATTCGCAATATGGGCGCTGAGGTTCTGATGGAAGGTGATACCTACGATGAGGCTGCCGCCGTCGCAGACCAAAAAATGAGCGATCTCAATCTTACAATGATCCACCCATTTGATGACCCCGCCATCATCGCTGGCCAGGGAACCATTGGGCTTGAGATCATCGAAGATTATCCTGAAATCGATACAGTTGTGGTGCCGCTTTCTGGCGGAGGGTTGATGAGCGGAATTGCCCTTGCGTTGAAAACCATCAGGCCATCGATCCATGTCGTTGGCGTCAGCATGGAACATGGTCCTGCCATGGTCGAGAGTCTTAAGGCCGGTCGAATCGTGGAGGTCGATGAGCAGCCATCCCTCGCAGATGCTTTGGTTGGGGGCTTAGGGAACGAAAATCACTATACGATAAACCTGGTTAAGAAGTATGTGGACGAAACCGTGCTTGTGTCTGAAGATGAGATCGCAGTGGGAATGGTTCTCACACTGGAACAACATCACCAGGTACTTGAAGGCGGCGGGGCAGTTGGGATTGCGGCACTCATGGCAAAGAAGGTGAGGCATCTTGGTAAACATGTCGTCATAGTAGCCAGCGGGGGAAATGCCAGCCTGCCAACATTAATTGATCTCGCCCAAAACTTACGCACCTGATTTAGGTTCCGGAATGAATGCTCATACATCTGTTGTCGACTAGCCGGATACAGCAGATTCATAGGAGAGTGTGAATATGAAGATCACGGTCTTTACTGAGACCGACCTCCGGAGTTGTGTGTTCATGGATGAAGAATCTCTGTCCGAGGTGGCGAAGGGGTTTTCAGAGCTTTCCCGCGGAAGAGTATTCTTGCCCCCAATACTGCGCGTGGAAGTACCCGAAAATCATGGAGAAGTGGATGTAAAGACGGCCTTTATTCAGGGGCAGGACAGCTTTGCGATCAAGATAGCAGCGGGGTTTTTCGAGAATCAATCATTGGGCCTGCCCACCGGAAGTGGCATGATGGTCTTGATTAGCGCTCAAACAGGTAGGCCGATCGCTGTATTGCTGGATAACGGTTATCTTACAGATTTGCGAACTGGCATTGCGGGCGCCATTGCAGCCAAGCATCTGGCTCGGGAGAAGATCGAAATTGTCGGCGTAATTGGATCAGGAATGCAGGCTCGCTATCAAGTTCGGGGGCTTAGGCTTGTACGAGAATTCAAGCGTCTGTTTGTATACGGCATCGAGCCCGATGAAGTTGACAAATATGTATCCGAGATGACGGTCGAGCTTGGGATTGATGTTATCAAGGCAGACACTCCTGAAGTCGTAGTCCGGGAGGCTGAAGTTGTGATCACGTCCACGCCTTCACAGGATCCGTATCTTGAGACGGCCTGGCTCCACCCCGGCCTCCATATCACCGCCATGGGATCAGATGCCGAGCACAAGCAAGAACTTTTCTCCGATGTATTTGAACACGTCGACCTGGTGGTATGCGATCGCAAAACCCAAGCTTTCCGCTTGGGCGAGCTGCATCATGCTCGCGAAGCAGGCTCTCTACCTCCCGAAGATGAGGTCGTCGAGCTCGGAGAGCTCACCTCCGAGATGAAGACCGGCCGAACTAATAATGACCAAATTACCGTTTGTGACCTTACTGGAGTGGGCGTCCAGGACACTCAGATTGCCCGATTTGCTTATAGAAGAGCTTTGGAAAATGATCTTGGGTTAAGTATCGAGACTTAATACTCCACCAAGATACACGAAAGGAATCGACAAATGAAAAAAGATTTCTACCCCTTCATGCTTGAAAGAGAGATGTCTATCTGGGAATACCAGGTCAAATACAATTTATCTGAGAGTGGGGTTCACCCTATGACGGTTGAAGAACTAGCTGACGGTGATCCTCAATTCATCGAGGACCTTCTTTCTGCATCGCTTAACTACCCCCAAACAAATGGGTCTATAGAATTACGCGACCAGATTGCGGCCCTCTACGAGGGCTCCTCCCGCGACAATGTGGTGGTCACTACAGGCGCCGCACAGGCGAACTTCACTTCCATCCTCACCCTGATGGATCCAGGCGACGAGATTGTCGTTATGCTGCCCAACTATATGCAGATCTACGGTCTGGCCAGGAATTACCAGCTAAAGGTAAAAACGTTTTCTTTAAAGGAGGAAATAGGCTGGGGCGTGGACATCGATGAGTTGAATAAGGTGGTTGGTGATAAGACTGCCTTAATCGCTGTATGCAATCCCAACAATCCGACCGGGCACATCATGACGGCTGAAGAGCGAGAAGCGGTCATCAGGGCCGCCGACAGGGTAGGGGCATGGATACTCGCAGATGAGGTTTATGCGGGCGCTGAGCATCATACTAATGAAGTTACGCGGTCAATTTGGGGGGACTATGAGAAGGCAATTGCTATAGGAAGCCTCTCCAAGGCGTATGCTCTGCCTGGGTTGCGGGTAGGTTGGGCGGTGGCTCCTAAGGAAACGGCGGATGAAATATGGGCCCGTCAAGACTATGTCACCATCAGCGCTACTATGCTTGGGAACAAACTGGCTGCCTATGCATTATCTCCGGATATCCGCGACAAGATCATTGCACGAACACGTGCCCACCTCCGAAGGGGGTATGGTAACTTCGAGCGATGGTGCCTTCAACACGACGATCTAATTAGCCTAACGCCTCCCGATGCCGCCGCCATTGCGTTCATACGCTATCATCGAGATGCCAACTCTTCCGAAATTGTGAGGCGCCTGATTGATGAACAAGATACCTACGTCGTGCCCGGAGATCACTTCGGGCTGGATCACCATCTCAGGATCAGCTACGGTCTTTCCGAAGAATACGTCAACGAAGGTCTCAAGCGAATAATAGAAGTAATTTCTTCATCCTAGCAAGTTAGTGACCAATTCGAGGAAACATCGAACACAGAGATTATAAGGAGATCGATATGAATGCTGAAGCAGTAAACACAGGCAACGGAAAGAGGATTTTCTGGATAGACAACCTGAGAACGTTCATGATTTTTCTTGTGGTTTTACTCCATGCTGGAATTGTTTATGAAAGTAGCGGCATCGGCGCTTATATTTCGTGGATCGTGCTCGACCCGGCCACCAACGATCTATCGGGGATTCTGAGTTTCATCATACTGGATATCTTTGTTATCGCGACTCTGTTCTTTGTTGCAGGATTTCTTACACCTCGAGCTGTGGAAAACAAGCAAGGGTGGGCCTTTCTCAAATCCCGGTTCATACGGCTCATCCTCCCCTGGTTTGTCGCAGTGTTAACGATGATTCCACTTTACAACGTTATCTTCTTATCTTCCCGGAATCTGCCACAGGCGGACTGGACAACTTATTTCCACTTTACCGGCAACAGTCTCACCGGCATGAACTGGTTGTGGTTCCTTCCTATTCTGTTCTTCTTCAACATCGTGTATTTCCTGCTGGCTAAAATAAATATCAAGGTAAACATTTCCTTCAAACTGGCCGTATTGATCACTTCCGTGATCACCATCATCTACGGATTCTTCATGGATGTTTTCGCTCTGTCGGGCTGGACGAAGACCCCCATTGTCGATTTTCAAAACGAAAGGCTGCTGATTTACTTCATGGTCTTCTTGCTTGGTGCATTGGCTTTTCGTCGAAGGACTTTCGATGAAAAACCCACCAGCAAGAAGCTTTACATATTCACAGCAATTACAGCTTGGGTCCCGATCACGGCCTATCTTATTCTCAGACTTGCTCCCCTGCTCAACCCCGGAAACTTTATTTTCTCTGCAGGGATCGACTTGCTATTGTATTGGCTTAGCTTTAGCCTTTCGTTAGTCTGCCTCATGTACCTGATGGTTGAAACCTTCAGGCGGTATGTAGATAAAACCGGGACGGTTTGGAGCGAGCTGAACAAGAATTCATATGGCGTGTACATCATCCATGTGATCGTGCTGGGGGCGATCGCAATGCTCTTGCTCAACATCACCATGCCCTCGTTGTTGAAGTATCTAACGCTGACGCTAACAGCCTTCCTGGTGAGCAATATCATCATTTCGCTCTACAGGAAAGTAGTTTCAGCAATCAGAATACGTGTGGTCAAATGATAGATATTAGTTCAACAAAATAATGATTACGTATTGATTACTGGATCCGGCGGGCTCTAAGTGAGCCCGCCAAGTTTCTTCCTCGACGACACAATGCTCCATACCTGAAAATAACCCTCTGAATAACCCCTTTGGGGTATGACACTAATACCACATTGCGGCTATCCTTCAGGTGAAAGAGGCAATCCATAATGACAAATGAAGTCAAACAAAAGCTAACCCTGGATCGCCTGGCCACCTACCAGATCAAGGTGCCCGGGAAGATGGACGTGAGCCAGACCGACTGGGCCGTAGGGTTGAAGGTTTCTTTCGAAAACGATGGTCATGATCCACCTGTCACCATCCTTGCCGGTGAGTTCGACCAGGCGGCTCTGCATGGTTTACTGCGCCGCCTCTACTCTCTAGGTTTACCGATAATTTCTGTACTCTGGATCGAGGGCGGTTCAGTCAAGAAAGAAACATAAGTCCAACAACAAGATTTGGGAGGTTAGAAAGAGATGTTAGACAATCAAGAAGTCATGATTTATGAAAGGAAAGCCACTTCAGCAGAGCGATTTTTTACACGTTCGCCCTATGCAATTGTGACCATGGTCGCCCGAATAAAAGGAAATGTTACCGAAGAAATGCTGAAGAACGCAGTTGATAAAGCCCAACAACGGCATACCCTCCTCAGCGTTCGGATAAAAGACGATAAGGATCATACTCAATGGTTTACCTCCGAAGGAATCCAAGGAATTCCCATCGAGATCGTCCCTCGAAAATCTGCGAACGATTGGATCGATATCCATGCCGAAGCATCCAAGATTCCGTTTGAATTCGAAACCCATCCAGCCATTCGCTTTATCCTGGTCCAATCCCTCGATGTATCCGAATTGATCATCCTCTGCCACCACATCATTTGCGATGGGATGTCTTTGGCTTATCTTGCCCGAGACTTGATGGTGCATCTTGGCAACCCAGCGCGTGAGGTTGAAGTGTTACCCGTCCCACCAGCAATTGACTTCGAGAATCTCCCTGATGATGTTTCTCAATCCGGTTTAGTTAAGACTGTCATCAATCGGATGAATCAGAAATGGGCTGAAGAAAGTGTATTCTTCGATCATGAAGATTACAAAATCTTGACCCAAACCTACTGGGATCACTACAACCACAAATTCTTCTCCATCGAATTATCAGAGGCGGAGACTTCTGCTTTGATCGCTCGGTGCAGAAATGAGAATGTCACGGTGAATTCTGCCCTGACTGTCGCCTATGCCGGTGCACAAAGCTTCGTGGAAGGAGAGAAACCCTATCATGCAGCGCTCGCGGTTGGTGTCAGCTTACGGGATCGGCTTCCGAACCCCGTGGGCGAAGGGATGGGTTACTATGCCGGGGCTGTTGAGCTGAAATTCAAATACAACCACAAGAGAAGCTTCTGGGAAAATGCGAGAAAGTTCCATAAAAAAATTCAGCAGAAGTTCACCAACAAGAATCTGTTTGGTGACATCCTCAATTGGCTTTATCTCGAACCGACGATTTTCGAGGCGATGAATTTCAAAAAACTGGGCGGGCTTGTCCCTTCGGATTCAACCAGATATGAAAAGTTATCCGCCTTCAGCAAGAAAGAGGATGTGGTCTTAAGGCTTTTACAGCGAGATAATATCGAATCGCTAGAGACGAAACATTGGGGGACTGCTACCACCAATCTCGGGCGTCTGGATTTCCCGAAGACGTACGGTGCGCTTGAGTTAGATCGTTTGATCATGCAGCCTGGCGGCGCAGTACCGTTGTCGAATGTCAACCTGGTGCTTGGCGCAGTGACATGTTCGGGTAAATTGAGCCTAGTTGTTGAATATGCAGAAGAAGCTGTTG
>JBGUDT010000098.1:0-7609 GCA_041821665.1 Anaerolineales bacterium | reverse complement strand
GTAGTCGCTCACGCACCCCTTCACCTCTCGGTCACGCTCAACGCCTCACGTACCTCGTTCACAACAAGAAAACCAGTGATTTCATCCACGAAGAAGCAGTGTCCCCACAGGGGGACACTAATATAATTTGCACTAACCTAATGATTATTAGATTAGGGTCGGTACGAAGATGACAGGACTTCATCAACCCGCAGGGAAAATGTCCGTAATTAATCCCCTGCAAGTGCAAAGAGAGTGTTTCCGATAATGAGCACCAGCGGAAACTGAATTTCCCCAAGTTCCGCTCCTGTATTAGCCACAACCGGGCATTTCAAGAGGGGTGTCCAGGGAATTTTCAGTGTCCTATATTCTATAATATAGGAGCCTGATTGTTGCAACACGCCCAACATTCAACTACCTCTTCCGGCACCGAGAAGAACTACTTGGATATCCACTTAAATGAAGCGGCGCCAGGTCGATTGCTAGCCTGGCGCCATTTTCGAAACACGAACCTAATCCGCTCAGCGGTCCAGGTCAATCGATGGTAATTCGTCTGGATCCCAGCGCTGAGGTTGTCCATCGTATCCAGGTGACCTCGTGGGATCATAGCCCCTGAACTCGGGATCGTACCCCAGCGCATTTGCTAGAGTAAGCTGGTAACGATTGAAAAGATCTGCGTCGTCGATCATCTGTTGATCTCCGGTGTTCCTGGCCACATTACGGAGCTCGAGTTCCATATCCTGTGCCAGTTGCCAGGCAGCTAGATATTCACCGCCCAGATAAAGCTGGTCAATGTATTGGAGCGCCTGAGCAGATCGAACAATCGTAACATTGCGTTGGACTTCAGCATCCGAGACAGGCTTATAGACGGCCTGGTTTGCAACCATTACCTGAGCGCTTTGGCCAATTTGCTGGGTGCGTTGTCCAAAGGCGTCTTCATAAACCAGGGTCACCTCCGCCACATCTTCTGCCCCAAACAATCCATCCGAACCGATGAATTTTGCCATCAATACCTGGCTGTCCCCTGCGCCCATCGGTTGCATATGGATCTCTACGCCTTCGCAGGGGGGGACCCCCTCATACCCGGTCATCTCAACAAGGTCGAACATGGGAGAGGGTTTGATCTGGATGCGAACGTCATTGGCAACACGCTCCACCAATCCATCCGCTTCTTTACGAAACACCTTGTCCATCTCTTGAGCCGAATCTACAAAGTGATAGGCGCCGTTTCCTTGTTGGGCCAGGGTGCTCAGCAGAGTGTCATTCATATCTAATCCAAGCCCGATCGTTGAGAGATAGATCCCTTTCTCGTTATAGAAAAGGGCATCCTCTGCTATTTGTCTGGGATCAACCTCGCCTACGTTCGCAATACCATCTGTAAGGAGTAGGACGCGATTGTTTCTCCTAATATCAAAGTTCCTGTCAACCTGGTCAAACCCAAGCATCATGCCAGCGTGAAGGTTCGTCATTGCCCCTGGTCGAATGCGGTGGACGACTTCCTCGATCCACAATTTGTCACCGACAAAACTGGCTGGATATACTAATTGGGCATCCGTGTCGTATGCCACGATTGAGACGATGTCCTCGGGTTCAAGAGTCTGCAAGAACACCAGCAATGACTGTTTGAGGTAGGGCATTTTGTCCGGCGCATCCATGGAGCCACTCGCGTCCAAGACGAGCGCCAGGTTGAGGGGTGTACGAATATGATCTTCGGCCTCACGTGCTTGAATGCCAATCTGCAGCCAGACCTCCCCTCCCGTTGGGGGGATTGTAGCGTTGCCCAATCGCAGATCAAGACCCACGGGGTCGCCGTCGGGGATAGGGAAGCGTTGCTCATAGTAATTCAAGTATTCGTGCACCCGGATATTCTCTGCGGGAACAATGGCGCCTCTATTGATCATTCCCCGACTGTATGCTCTTGATGCGTCCTGGGCTCCTCCACAAGCGCCCAGGATCAGTGCCAGAATGAACATTCCCAGCATCTTGACAATGACCTTCCGTTTTGTGTACATGTTTACCTCCTTGTGACCGTTCGTTTATTCCTACATTCATCTTTGCGGATTCCATGTACACTACAAGAACCAGAGTTGTAACATTGTGTGCAACACATCCGAGATCGATGCGTGAACCATGAAATCCTTCAGCGAACAACTCTCCTCCTACACAGAAAGAACCGGGATATCCGATTCTGAGCTTGCTCGCAGATTGGGCGTAAGCAGACAGACCGTTTTCAGGTGGCGAGAGGGCCAATCTCGTGGACCGAGGGACAAGGACGATGTTTTGCGGCTTGCCAAAATACTCCAGCTGTCCCCAGACGAGATGGATACCCTGTTGCTTTCTGCGGGGTTCGCACCGGAAGAATCATGGTCAGGCCCTGAAGCAGCACAGGATGCATCCATCGAGCATGATGTTGAAGAAGCACAAAGAGGGAAGACGTCTAAAACTACTTGGCAGAAGTCCGCCCTAGTATTGAGTCTCATTGCGCTCTCTGTGCTTGTAGTCGCGGTGCTTCTTGTGCGGTCCAACATTCTTTCACGCTTGTTCACAACCGAACCTCAGCGTGCATCCGGGGGGGAAACCCTCATTTTGGTCTCTGAATTTACAAACTTCGGTAGCGACCTGGTTGGATACAACATTGCCGGTCGATTAGTAGATGCTGTCCGCACTGAGTTCGAAAGCGCTGGCATGGAAGATGTCAGGCTCGAGAAACTGCCAGATCTGATTGCAAGTGAACCTAGCGCTCAGTCACGCGGGCGGGAACTTGACGCCACGTTGGTCATCTGGGGAGAGTACGATAGTGGTCGCGTCATCGCCCACGCATCCGTACCAGATTCTGGGACAGGCGAGGAGGCACAGGACAAAGAGTGGTTCGTTTCCTCAGCCGAGGAGTTAAGTACGGTTATAAATTCAGAGCTTCCTCAGGAGATCAGATGGGAAGTGTTGTTCATTCTCGGCCAGGCATCTTATTTATCAGGGGATCCAGAAAATGCTCAAGAGTTATTCCGGTTGGCCATCAATGAGTCCACCGAGGAAAAGTCAAATGCAGGATTGGTATATTTCTTCTTGGGCTTAATCGAGAGTCAAAGCACCTCTCCTGATATCGATGCCGTTATCTCCAATTATTCAGAAGCGCTGTCGTCAAAGCCTAATTTGGCATCCGCCTTCAACAATCGAGGGAGCGCCTATCTCGATCGCAGAGATCCTGGCGACCTCGAACGGGCCAGGGTTGATTTCGAACGGGCAGTTGAAATCGCACCTGTGTTTGATGCTGCAATTCATAATCTGGCCATTACGCTCGTCTACCTTGATCCATCGTCCCTCGACGGGCCCATCGAACTCCTAGAAGAGGCCATGAGCATCAACCCTGATTCCCCCTCCTCCTCGCATGCCTTGTGCTGGTATCACAGTCTCGATGGGCGTCCGGAAGAGGCACTGCCCTACTGTGACCTGGCCTTGTCGCTCAATACTTCCGGAATCTACTCTGAAAGCCGGGGCGTGACTCTCGCTATGCTCGGGGATGTGGACGAAGGAATTTCAGAAATAGGTGCCTATCTTGAATACCTGAAGGAGAACGATCCACACAGCTATGAAGTTGAGGCGCCGATAAGGTTCGAGTGGATTCGAAAACTCGAAGAGGGAACCAATCCGTTTGATGAGGATACCATCCTGCAGATCTTGCTGGAGTAACTTTTTCCCTACCAAAGCAGTGCAACTGCCACGATTGTGAAGAATTTGGATCTCGAAAGCTGAAAGTCGTGTTGCCAAAATCGTAAGGCTACCAATGCTCCATCTCCGAGAATGGGTATCAGGATCGCACAACAGAGAGTTAGAAAGAATAACGGGATTGTTGTTTCAAATTCCATGACAACCTCGGACGACTTATGGACATAGGTCAATTGGGCGGGGTGGTTGCGTCGCCCTCCAGGTCTTCCACTCATCAAGATATGGCTTGACGTCATGAAGGCGGAGCCAGAGAGGTCCAAGGCTGTTGATCCGAGGATCGTTGCCGGAATACAGTACACTCGTTTGGTTTACAGGAACGCCGTTTAGCTCCTCGGTTTGGAATTCAACGACGATACGCTCTTGCGACATACCACCATCTTCTGGCCTCTGGTTCGGGCCATATGAAATTTCCTGTTCGGAGAGCCACTCATAATCATCCCCTTTTTCCGTTAGTGTGATTGTTCGCGATGTATCGCCATAAATGTCTATATATATATAAGGCCCATAAATCGGTTGTATTTCAACCCAGGCATCGTCTGAGATGGGGCTAAATCCCAACCCCTCCCGATCGATATTCTGAATCACGTCACGATATGGATCAAGAGCCCTATCATGCATTCTCGTTTTGATGAGCCCACACTTCATAAAAGATGCCTGGTTTTCCTCACCAGGAACCTGAAAATATATCAGCTCAAGTGTGGGAAGCCATGGTGCCTGGTAGATCAGCGGTTCTTGATCACGAGATGAATCTTCGAAGGATAGAGGAATGTACCAGTCGTCAAGTGATCGAACCATTTCCCAGGTACCTCTGCCAGAGAAGGATTCGTCATCGGTCTCAACAAACTCTGTGATCCAGATGCTGGGGATCTCCTTCATAATAAATGAGTGGTCGTCAAAGAATTCAATTTTAATATTCTCGATCACATATTCATGTTCATGCATCCACTCTATCGGCCACTCATTTGGAACCCAGACCCCTGTAACATCTTCTATCGTCGGAGGGGGTGGATGAGTAATCGACCACATTGGAATGATCCAGGCTAAGCGATATACAACAGCACAGGAGAAAGCCCCGACTACAAATGCGATCAGAAGGCTTAATTGTCCTGGTTTTGGGGATTTGGTCTTAAGCGCCCTTCTGGCCAAAAGAAAGGTGAGCGTGGCTATTATCAACGCAATAATGCCCGCCCCTAAGAGCATCACTCCAAAAACAAGAAAAGCGATTATGGCATTCGCGCCCCAGCCCATTTAACCGTCCTCAGAAAAGAAATCTAAGCGTTAATGAGCCCACAATTTTAACTTTTGGGTGTATCGAGTTCGCTCGCTGTTTGGACTGAAATATTATGTTCATCTGTCCCATGTCTGAGAACCAGGGCCCTTGCGAAAATTAAGGGGATCATCCCAAAGATACCGAATAATGAATCGATAAGGCTCCAATAGATCGGGATTTCACGGAGATACCCCATGAGGAACGAATAAGGGATTACAAGAACACACGCGATAATTCCGAACTCAATTACCCAAATCCTTCTCACGGGATCAATCGCAGCCCCAATAAACGCTATGGCGATCACAAAATGACCAAAAGCCATCCAATCATATCCATACGCGAGGAACGGATACTGGTTAGATATATATTGAATTGCTTCATTCACAAGCGAGATCCACGCCGAAAGTGTCGGAAGGATCGAATCAATAACCGTACCTTCACCAATAAGAGAATTCAGCAAAGAGAGTTCAATCCTGAGGGGGATGGCCGTTAAGCCGCTAAGGATAAGAATTGCTGCATACGATGCAAGAATTATCCGCGTTGTGGCAAGAGTATTTGACAGTCTCATATTGCATTTATACTACTCTGAGGACATGCAATATCTATCACGGGACTATCAGATTTTTTTGGTGAGCGCAAGAAACCCCTAAGGATCTTCAGGTATTGGGTTTGCTTGCGATCGAACTGAACTTCTGGAAGGTCGAGGGATTTGAGCTCAACAAGCCCGCTGAACGGATAATGTAGTGGGGACTCTGATCGGAAAATTGCGGCAGGATATTTCTTGCCATAGAGCGATACGATCTCCAAATCTGGGTAAAGAAACTCTATCAGGTTTTGCTGCCAATCTAAAAAATCTGACTGAATCAAACCCTTGAATAGGGCGGCTGCTTTGCGATCCCAACGACCACCGAACCACTTGCATAGGCGATAAATTGCGAGGATAGCAGCCGATGCAAGTATCGTTATTGCCAGGCCACACCAGTCCTGTAGTATGAAGTTCACGAGCCCTGCAAGAAGCGCAAGTATAACGAAGAACTGCTGGATGTTCTTGCCCGCTTTGGATTGCGCAGTCACTCGATCCTCCATTTCATTGGCTGATAAGTTTGCTTAACGGCTTTGAGCTAACGGTCTTGAGCTCAGCCGACCCGCTCGTACCTTGGCTTGCTTTTCGCCATTTCCCGTCCAGCCCATTCACCTGCAAATCGCGCCATCCGCGGGGTCGGCTGCAGCGAATGGTTAGCCGGCACAAACTCTCACTAACGGTCGGAACCCACAAGAATCTTGATCGCTAGTTCGTTCGGATAACGATACACATTTGGTCCACAAGGTGTACCAGCTAACCTAAGCTCAAGATCCAGCAAGCTGATATCATCATGCATCTGCAAGTACGCTTTTACGTTTCGAGTGAAATCGTTCATAGTGCCCAATAGACTTCGATTGGCGGTTCTAGCTATAACTACCTCAGCCATCTCAGAAAGCTCTTTGGTAACATCTTTCTCCGGGATACTCAAAGTCAAGAGAAGTTCAACAAGTCTCGCTCGAAAGTTTGGAAGTAATCGATTTCTCTCACGAAACGGCATAAGCACTGGCAATAAAGACCGCTCGCTAACAAACATCAGGAAACGGTGGTGACCAGAGAATAATACGTTACCGTACCAATCTCCAAGACTAGTTGTTGGCTCCGGTGGATCAGTCACAATTGGAGCCTGAAGTTTCGTAATCAACCTACGCGTACACCTGAACGTGAACAATAAAGCCCTCCGTGCCGGCTAACAGCTTCGAGCTGAGCGGTCCCGCCAAACTACACCAACTCATTTCGCGCCTCGCGCGGGGTCCGCTCCAGCGAGATTGGAATGAGAAGGCCGGTACCTCCATCACGTGATGCCTTATTATGGGCTCACCAATTAGACGCAGTCTACTTTCGTAGCTGCCAGAAAAGGAGATACCGACCCATGAACAAGAATAGCATGTATTTCGTAGGACTGGACCTGGGAGACAAGTTCTCCTACATCGCAATACTGAACGAGGATGGTGATTTGATCGAAGAAACTCGCCTGCCCACTTCCAAATCATCCTTCCACCAGCGATTCTCTTTGCTCCCTCCCTGCCGAGTTGCCATGGAGGTCGGTTCACATTCCCGCTGGGCAAGTCATTTGCTTACGGAGCTGGGACATGACGCTCTGGTCGCCAACGCCCGCAAACTAAGAGCGATCTATCACAACCCCCGCAAGGGAGATCGCGCTGATGCTGAGATCCTCGCTCGCCTGGCTCGCCTCGATCCTGAGCTGCTCTCCCCCATCCACCATCGGTCGCCCCAGGCTCAAGCTGACCTGGCTGTGCTGCGATCGCGGGATGCCATCGTCCGTTGCCGCACCTTACTCATCAACCATGCCCGCGACATCGTCAAAGCCTCTGGATCACGTCTGCCATCTTGCACAGCAGACAGCTTCGCTCATAAAGTCGCCTCTGACATCCCAGAGCCCCTTCGACCTGCTCTGGCGCCTATCATCGACGCCATCGCTTCCCTCACCCAGCAGATCAAATCCTATGACCGAAAGAACGAAGATCTTTGCAGCGAAAGCTACCCGGAGACCAAGCTCCTCCGTTGTATCAGCGGCGTGGGACCACTCACTTCCC
>JBGUDT010000097.1:0-7720 GCA_041821665.1 Anaerolineales bacterium | reverse complement strand
GGCAAATCCGGAATTTCATATTAGCTCTCATCTGGTCTGTGACCATTCCTGCTGGTCGCTGAGTTGCTAGTATAAGCGTCGCTCCGAAGGCGCGACCAAGGCGGGTGATGCTTTCGAATTGGGCTTTGTATTCCGGGTTCTGCATGATCATCTCGGCAAATTCGTCTACGATGATGAAGAGGTGTGGGAACGTATCTGGCAGCTTATCCCCCTTCTTGAGCTTAGGGATTACTTTCTTGCGATAGTCAACCAGGTCTCCCACCCTTCCATCTGCAAGCAGCTTGGCGCGCCGATCTAATTCGGCTTTCATGGCGATAAAAATCCGCTCGACAGCATTTCCTTGCAAATTCGTAGCAATATCCACCACATGCGGTAAGTGCTTGAACGGTTCAAACGCCGCACCACCCTTAAAGTCCACCAGCACGAAGTTGACGATGCGAGGATCATAACGTACAGCCATCGCTGCAATGAGAGTCAGCAGAAGCTCGGATTTACCGGAACCGGTGGTGCCGGCGATTACGCCGTGGACGCCATCGCCATCTGCTTTAGCCGAGAACACCATATCGCGCACTTCTCGGCTGCTGATCAGACCGAGGGGGGCTCGCAGCCACTCCTGATTTTCTGGCTTCATGCTGTTCTTCCAATTTTCAGCGATTGGAATGTCACCGATAACATCCACGCGCTTCCCCAACAGTATGGAGTACATGTCGAGCATGGTAATTGAGCGGGGGAGCTCGGCTGCAGGTCGTTTGCCGCCCTGGTCGAGCCAGACCTTTTCCATTCTTTCGGAAAGGAACATGTAGGGGTCTTTCTGACTTTCCTCGATCGGCATGGCCACATGAAACTCCAATGGTTGGCCGTCGATGTTAATTAAGCCCCGTCCGGGAAGATTCGCCAGGCTTAATGCGCCACGTCCCACAATATCGAGATAAGCCATTGGGTCAGCCATAGTGAAGGTGACCCGCTGCCCGAATAAGTTATACATTTTCCCCCTCAGATCGTTCGGTGACCCTGATGCGACGATGTAATAGATACCCATCGAACGTCCATCGCGCACCATGGTCATGAGGTCGGGGGCAAGATACTCATAGCTCTCCATGAATTCCGCAAAATTATCGATGACAACGATGATCGAGGGAAACATGTTTTCAGGATCATCGACTTTACCGGCGTTATAATCTTCGATGGAGGCAAAAGCAGCTAGCCGTTCCTGCCTGTCCTTCATTTGACCCTGCAGCATGCGGAACAATTGCTCCACACGCTCGGGTTGGGATGCATCAATCGAGGCGCCAACATGTGGAAGCTTAGATATCCCCTTGAGGCCTCCGCGACCAAAGTCAAGCATGAAGATATTCAGCTCCGCTGGTGAGTGAGTTGCTGCTACGCTGAGCAGAAGCGACTTCAAGAAAGTCGTCTTACCTCTACCCGCACTTCCAAAAACGGCGAGTGGGTCGCTGGTGATATCGATGGATAGAAGCTGCTGCTCGGCATCGAAAGGATTATCCACTAATCCGAACTCGGGTTGCAGCGGGAGTGGGGCATTCCAATCCCATGGTTTCCAGAGAGATTCATTCTTTGTGTTTTTAATCCATGCATCGACATCCGGGTTGATGAGAATAGTATTAGCCTTCGTGGTACGTCCGCTCTTGAGATACTCGGCGTCAATACGCTCATTTAAAGGAAGGATCTCGGGAAGCGGATCAGGCCACGGTTTCCGCTGCGTAGGAATATCTTGCCGCTCCGCTTCGGCTGCGAGCGCTCCCACCAGCCAATCGATCAACAAACCGGGTTTACTGTCTTCTGGCAGGTCTAATGCCTTTACGATCTCTTCCGTTGGGTAGGTCGGATCCGGAGGTGTGTCTGTGTAATCAGGACCTGCCCAGGCGGCTTGTAGCTCAGCCAATTGTCCTCCACCGATCTGAATATAGCCTCTGCCGCCAAGTGCTGGGAGCCTGGCTGCATCGGCTCGACCGAGAAGTTCCTTGCTGTCTTCCGGGGTTTCCACGCGTAAGCAGATGCGGAACTTCATATTGGCACGCATCTGGTCCGTGACCATACCGGCCGGTCGTTGGGTCGCCAGGATCAAAGTTGCGCCAAAGGCACGACCGAGCCGTGTGATGCTTTCGAACTGCGCCTTATACTCCGGGTTTTCTGCGATCATCTCGGCGAACTCATCGACGATGATGAAAAGATGGGGGAAGGTGTCTGGAAGTTTGTCCCCTGGTTTTAAGTTGGGTATCACTTTCTTCCTGTAATCAACCAGATCGCTCACCCGGCCATCCGCCAGTAATTTCGCTCGGCGATCAAGTTCGGCTTTTATGGCGATAAAGATTCGCTCAACCGCATTTCCTTGCAGGTTTGTCGCAATATCCACGCAATGTGGCAATTTCTTGAAGGGTTCAAATGCCGCACCGCCCTTGAAATCGACCAATACGAAGTTAACGATACGCGGATCGTATTCAACAGCCATAGAACCGATTAAGGTGAGCAACAGCTCAGACTTACCCGAACCAGTCGTCCCAGCGACCATGCCATGCACGCCATCTCCACCTGCCTTGGCGGAGAACACCATGGTACGAACAGCCTTGCTGCTGACAAGACCGATCGGTGCCCGCAGCCACTCCTGGTTCTCTGCTTTCATGCTGTGCTTCCACTTTTGAGCAATTGGGAGATCACCAATTTGTTTGTAGTCTTGATCTTCGAGCAAACTGTACATCTGTAAAAAGTCAAACGATCGTGGCAGCTCCGCGGCGGGCCGTGTGCCCCCCATGGCGAACCAGACACGTTCCATCCTCTGAGCGATGGCCTGGTAGCCGTCGACCACATCCATGTCGGTCAACGCATCCGGTTCTCCAGGTATACCTACATGGAATTCGACCGGGAGCCGCTCGTCATCAACCACCAACCCCATCAATCCTCGACCGGGGAAGTTATCAAAGTTGCGCGCCCCTCGTCCCGCTATTTCTGAGTAGGCCATTGAATCTGCCTGCGTCAGCGTGAGGCGTTGGGTAAGGAGGTTGTAGAGCTTGCCCGGGATCTCACGAGTTGAACCTGCCGTGATCACGAAGTGAATCCCAAACGCTCGACCATCTCGAATAAGCGTAATAAGATCCTGGATCAGATAATCGTAACTGTCTTGAAACTCGGCAAAGTTATCGATGACAATGACGATCTCTGGGAAAATATTTTTGGGATTCTTACTGTTGTAATCCTCTAACGAGTTGTACTTCTCGAGGATTTCCTGTCTTTCCTTGACAAAATTTCGCACCATGCGTATTAGTTGATCTACGCGCGTGTTTTCGGAAGCGTCGATGGCTGCCCCCAGATGTGGGACGTCCTTAATGGATTTCAACCCCATGCGTCCAAAGTCGAGCGCAAACATATGCAGCTCATTAGGCGTGCGGTCGGCTGCCAGTGAGAGCATGAGTGATTTCAAGAAGGTTGTTTTCCCTCGTCCAGCTGCTCCGAAAAGCACGATCGGACCTTCATCCGGTTGCAACTCGAGTAGACGTTGTTCCGCTAAGTGTGGATTATCGACGACACCTATCGTAGCCACCATTGGTGATATGGTTTTCCAGTCAATTTTTGGCCAGATTGGCTTCTCTTCAGCATTTGCCAGCCATTCACTAAGTGGCTCATTAATGACGATCGATAAATCTTTTGAGATTTCACGCTCGGTGTTCAAATAACGAGCATCGATGGGATCTGTGAGTGATAGGTCTTTGGGTAGTGGGTCGGGCCATGGTTTCCTCTGGACGGGTACACCATCACGTTTCGCCCGGATTGCTGTGATCCCGACAATCCAATCCAACATGGTCGTGGGGAGTTCGCCGGGTCCCATCTGTAATGCCTCCGCGATTTCCAGATCGGAATACAACGGCTGATCTTCCCCAACACTTTCACCAGGAATCTTTTCATCATCCAGCCATATCACATCACGCAAAACTACCGTTCGGTCGTCACTGTAATCTCCTGCCACACGCGCGACCTGAGTGGGCACCAAAATATCATTCCCAACCTGGAGATATCCACGCCCGCCCATATTGGGGAGGAAGGCAGCATCTGGGCGAGAGAGAAGCTCTTTACTATCCTCAGTGGTTTCGACTCGCAGGCAAATTCGGAACTTCATATTTGCCCGCATCTGATCGGTCACTACACCCGCCGGTCGCTGAGTGGAGAGAATCAGTGTGACACCGAACGCCCGCCCGAGCCTAGTGACGCTCTCGAATTGGTTTTTATATTCCGGGTTTGCAGAGATCATCTCTGCAAACTCATCCACGATGATGAACAAGTGTGGAAAGGTGTGGGGAAGGGGGTCATCTGGTCTTAACCGCGGTATAACTTTTTCACGATATTCCACGATATCCTTCGCACCGCTTTTTGCCAGAACATGGCTGCGTTCGGCCATGACCGCTTGGATGGCTACAAACATTCGCTCTACGGCGTTCGCCTCAAGGTTGGTGAGAATGTCCACGCAGTGAGGAAGTTCACGGAAAGGCTCAAACGCCGCCCCGCCTTTAAAATCGACCAGGACAAAGTTGACGATGCGCGGATCATATTTGACAGCCATAGTTGCGAGAAGTGTGAGCAGGAGTTCTGATTTTCCCGAGCCCGTAGTGCCCGCGATCATGCCATGGACGCCGTCGCCACCTTCCTTGGCTGAGAAGACCAGGTTGCGAACATCGCGCATGCTGGTCATGCCATAAGGGGCGCTCAGCCACTCAGAATTTTCTGGAAGGATGCTTCGTTTCCAATTCTCGGCTATGGATAGTTTGTCCACAGTCTCAATTCTGCGTTCTTCAATGATCGATTGCATCTGAAGGACATCTACCAGGTGTGGAAGATCGGATCCAAAGGGACGTCGAAGATCCAGTCGTCGGATCTGTGCTGCAAGCATTTGCCTTGCGTCAGTGGCGGTTGCGAGATCGGCATCGCCCAGATAGCGTGGTGTATTCACACCTACTTCGGCATATCTGAATACAACCTTTGGACCGACTGATGCGACCTCAATCATCGCCTGGCAATCGCTTGGTATCTTGGAAGGCTCGTTTGCAAGAATTAAGATCGCCGCACCAAGCTGTGGTCCATTTGTATTGATCGTGTCGACGAGCATCTCGGAAGCCACATCTGCGAGAGGGGAATTCTCCGGCATTTCCCCGAGCAAATCCACCACCACGAGGTGTAGGGGTAGACTGACCATTGCATCTTTCAGGGGATCTTCCTCCGACTCTTGCAGGCGAAGTTGACGTTGATCCAATTCACGCTTCAATCGGTTCCAGAATTCTGTCACTTCGTATTTATCGGATGAGAAACACAGCTGATCAAGTTTTTCAGGTCGTTCCGATTCGTAGGTCTCTCCTATTCCTACGTCGCGTGGATTGCAGTGCGGAAGCCACTCTGTCCAGCTCCAGTTCTCTTCCGCTTTGGGATAACCGATCACATGCAGACGTACATCGATTCCGGAATGGAATGTGACGAAATGTGCGACTATGGCTCTGGCAAAGTCGGCTGTGTTCGTCGGATTTGCACCGAATATTCCGATCGATTGTCGGGCGGCGATATCCTTTGAACCCGGGGTTTTCTCTCTCTTATCCGTATCTATATCTTCGTTGTTCTCGTTTTGATCTTTGAAGTAAGGGCGCAGGGGTATCGTGATAGGAACATCGGTGACGAATTCGGAGTCTTTCGCAAGCTTAACAGCGTCCTTCCTGGGCTGATCATCATCACCTGGATCGTTCTTCTCATCCATCTTGTACAAAACTGTGGACGGTCGAGTTCCAATCCCTAGCCGGATTTCACCGAAGTCAACATCTGTGGTGCGCCGCTCCCATAGCCTGGACCCAAAACGACTCTTTTCCTTCCGTGATGCGATCTCGTACAGTGTCTCCACATCGGGGTAATTCTGATGATAGAAGATCCGCTGTGCATTTTGGGATCGAGTCATTTCCTGGCGTTTCTCGGCCAACAATTCCTCATAGGCTTGTTTCTGTTCTTCGTATTCTTTTCCTTGCTGACGAGTTTTCATGATTGCGACGATGATCGAAACCACCACCGTAAGCCCCATGGGAATCATGAAAAGGGGATTCCTCGAACCAGCTACGAGGGCAAAACCCATGATAGAAATTAAAGGAAGCATGACCGTTGCGAGATCTTGACTGGCATCCGGTTTCTCAGGTGGTGGCGGAAGCTCGATTTCGTCAACTGGCAGCTCTGGTTGAATGCGAGGGGGCCGATCAATATATTCAACTGGCATAGTAATCCTTCTCCCGTCCTATTCTTAAAATTCTGTTGAAAATATTCAAGACACTAAAAATGTTTGACATTTATAAACGCATACGTCTACAATGATGCCTATACTGATTATCATAGCAAACATACATAGAGGTCAACTGGTAATTCTTCGTGCCGTAAGTATAGCGTTTTGTCTAAATGACATCAGAATTCCATCAGCCCAACCATGATCTCCGGCTTCGGAGACGAATAGGGCTGACGAGAAGGGTCATGCAATATGTACCGATACTGCGAACGTTGTGAACGAGAGACATTTGATGGCAACCTTTGGTGCCAGGACAAAGATTGTCCTGCCGAGAACGCCTATGCCTTGCTTGGTTACGGTGAGTATATCGGTAGTCTGAAGGTAACCAAGCTGGTGCACGTTTGGAGAACTGCTGCCCTTTATGAAGCGCTTCGAGGTGAAGAAGAGGTATTGCTGAAGGTTGCTCATCCTGGGGACGACAATGCAGATCGCTTGAGACAAGAGACCATTGCTCTCCGTTCTTTAACTCCCGCACCATCGGGGTTTGGCGCGTTTTTACGTTCATTCCTCCCGAAGTCAAGGTCGCTATATCCAATTCCGTTGTCTCCCTACCCATCCAGATCCAAACAACCCTATGGTGAGATTTCCTACCGAGGTGAACCCAGGGTTTTCGCAGTATATAAATATGCTAGTGGAAAAATGCTAAGCGAAATGTTGCTGGAAACACCTCAGATCTGGCATACACAGGCAGCATGGTTGGTCACAACGATCAGCGGTGCATTGCGCCCGATGGTGAGAAGAAAGAAGTGCCACCTTTCCATTACTCCAGAAATTATTCTGGTAGACACGGATGATCAAGGCTATTTACGTCCCATGCTCCTGGATCTCGGGTTTATTCTGGATGTGAGTGAAAGCAACAACGTCTATGATTGGTCGAAGCTCTGTGAACCAGCGTATACAGCTCCCGAGCTCTTAGTCCATTCTCAGAACGGTACGCACTCACTCGCCGCGGATGTGTACTCGCTGGGTATGATTTTTTTTGAAATGCTTGCAGGTCGCCCTGCTTTCCGGAATATCATTCGCCGGGATGAGCAGCTCCGCGAGGACGTTATCCAGATTCGGAACCCTCTTTCTGTTGGAAGACCGGAGCTTCAACAATCTGGGGTGACGGGGATATTGGAACGTGCAGTGGCGTATACCGGCCGATATAACAATGTGACCGAGTTCTCCAAGGATTTGAAAAAGCTCTACTCTTCCCCACCAGCTGAACGACGTAAAATCCCAGGTCGACTCTGGCTTATATTGATTCTTACCGCAATTGTTTTGCTAATTCTCGGAGCGATTGCAGCTGCTACCCTCATTCAAGTCTTGCAAAACACGCCGTAGCTGAAAAATAAGATTTCAGCCAGGTGAAAAAAAAGGACACCTATGCATCGAAGATGAGCTAGGTGTCCTTTTAGGTAG
>JBGUDT010000096.1:0-7832 GCA_041821665.1 Anaerolineales bacterium | reverse complement strand
CTCCGTGATCAACTGGGGCAGCTCATCCAAACGATAGAAATCACAGGAAGTGCCATTCTTCCAAACACAAATCAGGAGCTCCTCCAGAGCATCGTGGATGCCGCTGCAACTTTATTCGGGGCGGCCGCTGCATCCATGGCCCTCGTCGACGAAGCTGATCAGTCCCTGGTTTTTAGGGTGGCAGCTGGAGAAGGAAATGAGGGGCTCGTCGGAAAGCGCATCCCTCTTGATACCGGGTTGGCCGGATATGTTGTTATGACGGGACAACCCCTCGCGATTTCCAATGTGCAGGAGGATCCCCGGTTTAATAAGGAATTTGCTAAAAGTACGGGCTATGTACCGCGATCGATTCTTGCAACGCCATTAATGTGGAATGACCGAACAATTGGTGTGATGGAGGTTTTGGACAAGATCGACGAACCCTCATTCGGGATGCAGGACATGGAGCTATTGGGGATATTTGCCCGTCAGGCGGCGATTGCGATCTACCAATCCCAACAGTATGAAAGATTGAGCACTGCGATGATGACGGGTCTCAAAGAATTACTGATTTTGGACCCTCAATCCAAATTTGATCAAATCTTCGCTGTCCTTGATGAAATTGACGAGAAGGATTCCGAAACCAAACATCTCTATCAGATTGCGGATTGTATCAACAAGCTAAGCATGGCTGGGGAAGATGAAAAACTGGCATGCTTGGACATCCTCGCTGCATTTGATAAATATATCTCGACGAGAAAATTGTATCTCTACTCTTGAGGTCTTGGGAGATTTAGGGATGGAGGTTAAGAGTTTAGATGGGTGATCGTCCGGCGTGGTCATCTCAATTTGAAGCTGACGCTATCCGTGAAATCAGGACATTGGGACCTCTGGCATCCATCACTCGCGAGTGGGCCTGGGGGGATAGTGAAGGGGAAGGGGTGAAGGTCGCGGTGATTGATAGTGGCATTGACCCGGAACATCCATTATTGGAGGGCAGTGTAACCAAGGGCGTCGCAGTCGTACCTGATGGAGAAATCGAGAATAAGTATCAGGTCGAAGATGATGATCCCCCGCGTGATCTTTTTGGCCACGGCACGGCCTGTGCTGGCATCGTGCATGCTATTGCCCCACAGGCGGAAATATGCAGCGTTCGCGTGCTGGGATTGGATCTTACCGGGAAGGCGCTGCAGTTTGCTGAGGGTCTACGTTGGGCAATTGAGAACGGGTTTGAAGTGATCAACCTTAGTTTGAGCACATCCCATGGCCAATACTTCGGGATCTTCCACAAGTTGGCGGATGAAGCCTACTTTCAAAGTGCAATCCTCGTCGCAGCAGCGAACAATCTACCCCTGCCTAGCTTCCCATCCCTCTATTCCTCCGTAATATCTGTTGCTGCACATGAGGGTCAGGATCCAACCACCTACTACTACAACCCATCCCCGCCCGTTGAATTCGGCGCACCCGGGATCGATATCGAAGTGGCGTGGCTGGACAAAGGAACGAGCGTCATCACAGGGAACAGCTTTGCTGCGCCACACATGGCAGGATTGGTCGCTCGCATCATCGCGAAACACCCCGAGCTGACCCCATTTCAAATCAAGACCGTTCTATACGCTTGTGCGAGTAATATCCGGCGAGCGTAAACTTTAGCAATTTTGAATTCCCCCTCGAGATTGAAGATATTTGGTCCTATATAAATCACAAATTTATTCTCAGTGGTAAATGAAGGAGTATGCACCGATGTCAAGCAACTCAGCAGAACAAGTCGTACGGCTTATGCCTGAGCAGAATGATCTTGCCGCGAAGGTGCTCACGGATGCCTTTATGGACGATCCGATGTATAAGGCGATCTTTCCTGTACCTGAACGTCGGGAGAAGGCCTACAGCGCCATGTGGAGCGGCCTCCTGCAATACAGCCAGAAGTATGGTGAAGTCTATACCACGCCAGAGGTGAAGGGTGTGGCGAGCTGGCTGTCACCTGGGAACACAGAGGTGACCTTCATCGGGCAAATACTCACAGGATTTGCCCTTTATCGAGCTATTATGAAGTTCAGCGCGGAAGAACGCACGCACATCATGCACGCGATGGACTTCGTCGATGTCGAGCATAAGCGCCTCGTCCATGAACCCCACTGGTATCTATGGGCGCTCGGTGTGTCGCCTGACCATCAAGGGAAGGGAATTGGGGGCAGATTGATTGAGCCAGTGATGGCACAAGCTGACAACGAGGGAGTCCCCTGCTATCTTGAAGCGGTGACCGAACCAAACGTGGCTTTCTATAAGCAGCGTGGGTTTAAGGTCATCTGGGATGGGGATACCCCGATACAGGGAGTGCACGTGTGGATGATGCTGAGAGATCCAGCGATTTAAGTCATTCCCACAGGGTAAGCTAGATCGTCCAAGGAGTACGTGCCAAATTCGCACGAGCAAATAGGGTCAATTTATTTCGCTTGTCATGCTTCCTCCAACCCGGAGCCATCCACCAGGACATGCTCGAACACAGGCGGACTTTCGGACCCATAATACCGGATATAGTCTTCCCAGTCCTTCAATTTTGCTAAGTCACGAGCATTTCCCCGACTCACAAGTCTGTGCTTTCGAAGCTCAGGCGGACACTGTACGAAATGGATTTCTACGGCAGCCCCAAGTGATTTTGAGAGCGATGAAGGCCATAGAGGATCTCGAAGTTCCTTGGTAAAGGGGCCAACGAGGACCACGTCTTGAATGGTTAAATTTCCCCGAGCAACATCAAAGAGTGTCTCGTAAATAGGCTCACGAAAAGTTGATTTGAAGTATTCGGAATCACGGTCATCCACGTCCTGTCCCGCCTGTGCCAGCGCGAGTCGAACGAGTCGCTCTGTGACAGGATCAATGTCCAATAGCGTCGCATGATGTACAGAAGCTAAATGCTCAGCGTAGGTTGATTTGCCAGAGCCCGGACTGCCGCATACGACAAAACACTTATGCATTTTACCGACCTGACTCGGGGCGAATCACCAATGGTCTATTTCCCCTTCGATATGATCGCCTGAGCAATTGGTAGCTAGATATGCCCATTCAGCCAGTCCACCACCTCGGATAACACGACTTCATGGTCGATGTCGTTGTGCGGTTCGTGATAACCCCCGGGATATTCACGGTAGGTCTTATCTTCCGATCCAGCTGAATTAAATAACCTGTGTGAATTTTCCGGTAAGGCGATGCGATCATCACCTCCCTGGAGCACGAGAACGGGAAGTTTGAGTTCTGGGGCATGTTCCTGAACCAATTTTCCGCGGGAGAGTGTCTCTCCACCAAAACGAGCGCTCCCCCAATCATGCACCAGTGGGTCGTCGATATAAGCCTGAACCGCAGCTGGATCTCGCGAGATTCCAGCTGCATCTGTACCTGTATGGAGCATAGTTCGTGGAGCGATACGAGAGAGGATCCGGGCTACTGTGATAACGACGGGTGAAATACCCGGGGTTCCAACAAGCGGGGCAGAAGTGACCAAGCCACGGGCAGTGTCTGGAAAATGCAGTAGATAGTCAAGAGCGATCAATCCCCCAAGACTGTGACCATACAAGAACAATGGTGCCGCGGCGGAATCTCCCCGGACATGATTTACGACCGCATCCATGTCCAGGCGGAATTCCTCCCACGCCATCAGGAATCCACGTTCTCCCTCGGAGCGGCCATGACCTCGGAGGTCGTAGGCCTGCACGGTATAACCAGCGGGCACCAATTGATTTACGACGTTGAGGTACCGACCGCTGTGGTCACCATGACCATGCACGACGAGCACATTCCCGCGTCGGGTTTGTTCAGGCGTCCAGGATTGATAGTAGAGTTGGAGATTATCAAAACCGGAGATATGGGATTCATGGTGCTGCATATTCATGCCTCCTTGAAACCGGGATCTTGTGCCGAGGCCACCCTCTCTGCACATGGTAAAAATTATTATATACGCGCAGTTAAAAACTTCGTACTTAAATGAGACTGCACGATACGTGGCATGGACGGCTGCGTACTATGCCGGCATGTTGAAAAATCTTGAACTGAGAGACTATGCCGCCGACGAACTCGGGGGGGCGTTTGACCTCAGGGAGTTTCACTCGCTCGTGCTGAAAAGCGGAAGCGTCCCGCTGGAAATTCTCGAGCAGGTCGTCGAAGCCAACATCGCAAGTCGAAAATAGTGTTCCAACCCCGTAGCTATATGCGAAGCTCCTAACCTTAGGGCTTATAAAGTGCTATGATGATGGTTGAGGCGCCAACGATCATTGTTATGTGAGGATGGGTTAATATGGCCGACAAAGGGAAAAAAGATAAGGGCGGACGCGAAACAAAGAAAAAGCCAAAGCTTACGATAAAAGAAAAACGGAAACAAAAGAAAGAAAAAAAGCAGAATCAGGATTATTAGGCATTGTGGTTTTTGATACGTTGTCATTCTGAACTTAGGCGCGATGAGGCATCTCGTAGTTCATAGACGGGATTTAACTCAAGCGAGGATTGAGGAAACCAAGTCGCGGAGTTTACCATGAGTGATGTCGAAGGGCTCCTTGGTGTGGCAGCATCTCATCTTTATCAGGTTGACTGGCAGCTGGTCATACCCCCGGATTAACTAATGGCACCCGTGTTTTTGAACGGGTGCTTGACCTTATATGACGAGTCACCCCCAATATCCTGCGTTCCCACGCGAGGACCGTTCGCAAGAGAGGTGCCATATGCGCAAGCCAGCAGCTACCGATAGATGTTGGAGCAATCGCGTGGTCGTAGTTTCATCGATCTTTGCCGGGTTTGGTGCCGCTCATCTGATTGATGACTTCCTATACGGTGTTCCTGCAGAATTTAATTTGTCCAACCCACCCACGCAATTTCTGGCATTGGCGTTCTTTGCCGCGCTAACGGGGTTGATTGCGCTAGCGGCCCGAGGAAGCCGAGCCAGTTACCGGGGCTTGATCACCATCGGTCTCCTGCTAGCACTGGCCGATACCTTGAGGCATGTTCCCGAGATCCTTGGATCGGTGACTTTTCGTTCCGGTGCGGCTTCAATTATCTTCTCAGTAGGTTTGATCGTTTCAGGGTTGGTGACGGCATTAGTTGCGTGGTTTGCACTGCGACATCATAGCCAGGTGCAATCCCCCGTCATGGACGAGTAGCTGATCGTCGCGCACTTGCGACGCAGCTCCTAATTTCTCATCAAGATGGGTTGGTCGAAATTCACAGCAGCGCATAATTCAGCACAGAATCGATCAATGCCGTTTGGCTGTTTCGATTGTGGCCAAGGTCCCCATTACTAGGAATATCACGCAAATGCGTCATCTTTACTTGCTAGCCCATAGACCAGGTGGAGTCCTCGCCGGAAGAATGGCGATGAAACCGCTGATTCCATATATTCTTATGTCCAGGAAAGTGAGGAAGGAAGAATGAGTAATATTCCCTGGATTGCCATCACGATCGGTCTGCTCACCGTTGGGTTGCTGGTTGGATTGATCGTGTTCTACAGGAACAGAAAAGAGGGCGTGGAACCGGATTATCGGACGTTTTTTACCATGGGCATAATCTTTCTACCTCTGGGAATCGCCTCCGAAAACTACGCTTTTTTTATCATGAGCATGGTTTTCATAGCCATCGGCTTGCTCAATCGGAGTAAGTGGAAAGATGAGCCGAAATGGTCCGAGTTGCCGCCTGATAAGCGCAGGTTGAAGCTCGTCCTCGTGGGTGGGCTTGCGTTGCTCGTGTTTGTAGGTATTGGATTCCTGATGTATACGAAATATCTGTCCTAAGCCCGAAGAGATCAAGCCTGGAAATAACCAGTATTACCTGGAACCAACGGGAAAACGGCCATATGACACTCTGATGGCTATCTCATGGTCGGTACCAACCAAGCATCATCCCTGTGCATCGATGATGTACGAAGATATTATGAGTGCCCTACCCTCAAAGGATCCACATGTCCGGTTTAGATCGATTTGATAATCTATTTGTGGTTACGGCCTTCTTCATCCAGATCGTGCTATTGATCTTCTTCGCATTGCGGAAATGGATGTTCGAGACGGCCATGCAAGTGGGTTGGATCGTGTATGCGCTCGCGGTCCCCGCCCTCATCATCAGCGTATTGCTCTTGATGAATGGGAAGAGTTGGTATTTCTGGCTTGGAGGTTTCCTCTACACTGCCTGGGCTATATTGGGGTACATTGTCGACGTGGCACGTCCGGTAGCGTGGCGCTCCCCGGTCTATTGGCCCGCATTTATCCCCTACGTTTTGCTGTATCTCTCCACGATGATGTTCTACTGGTTTCCGCTTGGCAATCTCTCTAAACCCTTATGGTTCGTGTATGCAGTATTGTTTGTGATCAGCACAATACTCAATATCACCTCTCATGCATGAATGTTCGGACATCCGTCGCCTAAGGTCCAACACCTCAGCTATTCCATTTATGAAATCTACCATGACGCAAATTCTGAGTTTGTTTCTCTTGCTGACGATGTTCAGCTGTCAGAAATCTCCTCCAGTTGACACACCGTTCCAACATCCTACTACAACGTTAATGCCCATGTCGCCTCTGCCTACTGAAACTCCTACCAATGGGCCAAGTCCAACAGCCACGGATGAACCTACTCCTACGGGCTTAGAGCTTGGTGACTCTCGCGATCGAGAACCAGACAGTATGGTTATGATGTATGTTCCCGGTGGTGGGTTCAGAATGGGAAGCACAAATGGCGACCTCTCCTACGCCATCGACCTTTGCGAGGAGTACTATGGAGAAGTTTATGGACCATGCGAACGTCGATGGTGGCAAAATGAACAGCCAGCTCACTCAGTCATGCTCGATCCATACTGGATTGATGCATTTGAGGTTTCGAATACCCAGTACCGAAAGTGTGTAGAGGCAGGTTTTTGTGATCCTCCTAGCGGAGACACTTTCTTCGGTGATATTGCCTACGACAGTCACCCTGTTGTGTATGTGGATTGGTTTCAGGCAGCTGAATACTGTGAATGGGTCGACGCACGCCTCCCCACGGAAGCAGAACTGGAACTGGCAACACGTGGGCCGGACAGTCTCAGATTCCCATGGGGAGATATATTCGATGGGGATATGGTCAACTTTTGCGATGCGAATTGTGAATATGACTGGGCAGCTGGATCTTCGGATGATGGTCATATCCAAACATCTCCCGTGGGGAGCTATCCTGGAGGTGCCAGTTGGAGTGGGGCGTTCGATCTCGTCGGTAACGTGTGGGAATGGGCACAAGATTGGTATGATGCCGATTACTTCAGTCGATCCGAATCCCGCAATCCCAAAGGACCAGATTCGGGAACAGAGCGAGTTCGGCGTGGAGGGTCATGGCATTATTCAGCCGACGGAGTTCGAGGTACTTCACGTTTTGGAGTTGGTCCTACCAACGCAGATAGCTTCCAGGGTTTCAGGTGTGCCCGTGATCTTGAATAGAGCTCATGTACATTGAAGTCATGAGGATTGGAATTACCTCGCAATCATAATAGGTAATAATACGAGCTTTTTGACGGTGATTTCGGCTCGTATGGTTACGACTCAACCAAGCCCACGGCTAGTGAATCGAGGGCAGCACTTCAGAGCTGCACAACAAACAATCACATCCCTGGGTTGACCCAGGAAACGGACCGCAAGTGTAATTAATATCTGGGGGCAAGTCGTTAGGAGATCGTGTGGGTTGGTTGGCCCAAATCAGTTCAATTATGTTCGGGAACTCAGCACTACCCCAGTAAGATTCAGAGCCCCTACGTCATCCCACCTGATAGAATCCTGTATGCAAGAATTCATCAGGCCAATACTGTTTTACGGGTGAGGGAAGAAGATGACAGAATCATTTCGAGGCGTGCAAGCCAT
>JBGUDT010000095.1:0-8155 GCA_041821665.1 Anaerolineales bacterium | reverse complement strand
GTTTGTCCGATATCGCAATGACTCCAGGATATTCCATGCCGAGTGCTTGCATACTTGTGCTTACAACATCGAGCTCGGTGTATGGGTAAGGTCCAAAACGTTCATTGAAGCTCTTTAGCGCGTTGATGCCAAACTCCAGCGCGAGCGATGCTCCTTCTTCTTGTCCTGGAAAGGCATAGCTGTTGATCTTCGTGCCCCCAACCTCCTCACTCTGAATCTCGAATTTCTCGCTTGCAGCAATATAGAAATCTCGAGCTGGACCGGCGGCATATGTTAGGGATTGGTGATCATCATTGATGACCTTGTCGATCTCAACCCCAGAAGCGATGATGGTTAATTCTTCAGGTGCATTCACCTGGACGATGAAATAGCTTGGATCGAGGTAGGTTACATCACCGTGTGGCGGGGGGACCTCTACATTCCAACCCTCATCATCAAATACGGGGATGAGCGGGAAAAACTCTTGCAGGACAAGAAGATCTTCAAAATGGCCGAACAGGCCATAGTTCCCACCCATTTCCTCAGGGATGATGGTTTCAAAATCCATCTCTAAAATAACGCTTTCACCTGGATCCAATGGCGCCAATAATGGGGTACGGACGGCGCTATCGAAAAGTTCTGATGAGGTTTCCACGTGTTCATCATCGAGCGTTAAGTTCGAGATCGATGACTCTCCCGTCATGAGGTTCGGAAACAGGCGGAGATAGAGCTCCTCCAATGAGGTTTCCTCGTTGTTCGTGTATCGGACCTCCAAATGTCCGGTGAGCGAATTTAAATCGTCAGCGATGTCAACATCGATGTGGTACTCGCTCATCCCCTCTGAATTTGAAAGTATGTTTTGTTCCGAGGGGATGAGGTTTGTTTGAAAGATGGTGCGATCATCCCAGTCGATGTCGAATGGATTTTCTGCGCTCGAGGCCTCACTCCTTGAATCATCTGAATCTAAGTCCTGTTCTGAAACAGAAAGAATTTGGCAACCGGCAACCAGGAGAAGAAGAGCCATACTTGGAATGAATAATTTTCGCATCATAATCCCTCTTGATTAAATTACTCAATACACCTTTAAATTGTTCAACGTTCAGGAGTCGGACCGAATCTCCCTGGCTGGCCCCTAGGCCAACCATCGATGGACGAGAGAACTTCCTGGTCGGGAAGTAATTGGACAGCTGGAACATCGTTGAATCTTGCTGCTGATGTTTCATTTGCACGGTGGGAGACACTGAGGCCGCTTCCCTCAGCTGTGCATTGGCCCGAATGGTATGTACTTTTCACCTGCTTCGACGGGAAAGTCTAGATGGTTTTCCTCGGGTGGGAGCGGGCATGTCGCGAAAGCGGTGAATGCACAAGGGGGATTATAAGAGCGATTGAAATCAAGTGTGACCGTACTGCCCATAATCTCTTCACTGACCAGGAACCGTCCCGCAGGATAGGTTATCGCGCCACAAGTTGAATCTTTAAAGATGATAAACAACCTATTGTCCGCGGCTTCCATGGCTTCTAGCTGCCCCTCAAATTCGCGGAAGGGGAAAGTGACTGTTCCGAGGCTTTGAACCTCCTCCTGCTCTCCCAGGATGTTGGGGATTACGATGGTCCTCCCCGCGGCGTGTTCCTTAAATTCGGCTTGAACCTGGAATTCCGAGTCCACAGGGAACCAACTTCTGCCCGGGAAGGTACGACGCTCAATGCGGTTGTTATCCCAGATTCTCAACCCTGTGAGTCCGCCGCGTTCGATGACGACCATCCTCAACGAACCAATCTCTAGATAACTCGGATCTTCCGATGAGTCCGGGGTGAGGAGGCTCTGTTGAAAGGGCTCTCCATTGAGGGTGATCGTGGATTCGGCTTCTGAAGAGAAGGTGGTCTTTCCAGGAGAGTGTTCAATAGTTCCCATGAAGGCTGGAGCGGAATCTTCCGGCAGCAGGATGTCATTCTTCGGATCACTCCCGAGTCGATTGACTCCTTCTTCAAGCCAGGTCAAGCCATACAGTGCAAGCCAGCTGTTTTTAGCTCGCAAATTGGTATCCATAACCTCGCGCCAGGCGTATACCTCATCTTGGTACTGATCGAAAAATTGTATATTCATAAGCTAAGGGATTATAGACGCCAAACTGTTACATCGCACAGTTTATGTCAGAGCGAGTAAGGTGACCAAGTCCGCTAATTGTCCGGCCTATGACTGAACACAGGTGGACCGTACGAAGTAGTGAAGGTAATATTAACTCAAAGGAGTGATGATGAGACGGAGAGATTTCCTTAAGACGGCGGGGTGTTATGCCGGTGCAGTCGTGGGGGCTGCGGCATTAGGAGGTTGTGCATCCCTATTGAGGCGTTCGGACATGGGCGAACTTCCGAAGGCAACACCAACAGACGTGCCAATAGAGAACAATCCGACAGCACCTCCATTAGATGCATCGCCGACTGCTTCATCACAGCCCCCAGTTGTGCCGCCCGTAAACCGAGTTGTTTTAGTTAAAACTGATGACCGCGCGGAAGGAGTGCGTCGTGCCATTGATCTCCTGGAATACAATCCCTTCCCCGATAGGAGCGTCTTCGTAAAACCGAATTTTAACAGTTCTGATCCTGCTCCGGGGTCAACGCACAATACTACACTTCAGACTTTGATTGAAAGTTTATACGACCAGGGCGCTGATCGTATCACGGTGGGTGATCGTAGCGGGATGGGTAATACTTATGCTGTCATGCAGCAAAAGGGCATCATCCAGATGGGGGAAGAATATGGGTTTGATACCGTGGTCTTCGATCAGCTTGGTGCTAATGATTGGGTCAATTTCTCACCTGATAATTCTCACTGGACGGAAGGATTTAGCTTCGCTCGTCCTTTGCTTGATGCGGATAGCATCGTGCAAACATGTTGCTTGAAGACACACCGCTATGGAGGTCATTTTACGCTTTCCTTGAAAAATTCCGTGGGGATGGTGGCAAAACATGTACCAGGGAATGGCTACAACTACATGAATGAGCTCCATGGATCATCTCATCAGCGGCGTATGATTGCCGAAATCAATGCAGTCTATGTGCCGGATCTGGTGTTGATGGATGGGGTGGAGGCATTTGTCGATGGTGGACCTGCCACAGGCACAAAGGTACATCCTGGCGTTATTCTGGCAGGTGTCGACCGTATAGCGATCGACGCCGTGGGGGTTGCTATCCTGCGGTATTTTGGAACGACGCCCGAAGTGGCGAAAGGCCCCATCTTTGAACTCGATCAAATCGCACGAGCGGTTGATCTGGATCTGGGTGTGGATGCGCCTGATAAAATCGAAATTGTTACCGGGGATCCCCCGAGTGCAGAGTTCGCTGCGCGGATCACCGATGTGTTGATGATGAATTGAATGAGGGATAAGGCAATGTGTGGATTGGGACATTGATCAATGGGTTGATGGTTTGTTTACATCAAGTTGCTTAGAGGACGCAATTGCATCGTTGAGAATGTTCGATGTTATCACTCAACCAATCCTAAAAATCGATCGGTCGAACGGAAATAGAATGATCTGACGGGGCAAGCACCGACATCTCCGATTGAACTGCAGTCTAGCTCCGTCCTGAAAGTCTGGTTGGATCCGGCGTCACCTATTCGATTGCGAAAATTGAAAGATAGAATTCAAAATTTTCCAGTGAGTGCCGCCTCGGTAAATAAAGGGAGCCAATGAACAATTCTCGCCCTGGGGCAAATTCGAACGAACTCGTATCCCCAGAAAATATGGTAGACCTCATCTCAGATCTCACAACCAAGTATGTGAATATTTGGTGGGACTGTCCGGTTGAAATCCCTCCCTCGAGCCGTTTGTATTCGCCTGACGAGCAGATTGAGCGTGAGCATAATACAAGAGAGATGCTCAACTCCTTTTACGGCGAACTCAAGCGTTCAAGGGGATCTGAGAAGAAATTTATCGATTTCGTCAGACGCTCAGCCCCCTTGCTCAGGTTGTATTTCCAACAGCTATTTGATTTGGACGATTCCCAAATCGATACATTAGATGAACTCGGATTCATCGATACGGGCTTGTCCTTCGTCCGCAATTCGGTCCAAATCGATGAGGAGATCGAAAGAAGGTACATCCTTCAGGCGCTGCCGAATATCTGGGTTATGAACCTGGTGCAGTTGATCTTTCAGAAATCCATCCTTCTCACAAACGCGATGACCGCATATAGCTTGCTATACCCATACACAGATAATCTCTTGGACGATCCAGGGATTCGGGAAGATGAGAAACGTGTCTTTAACCATAGGCTCGAGCAAATTATTAATGGAGGTCAACTCGCGGTAATTAATGATCACGAACAGGTAGTCTTCTCACTTGTTGATAGCGTTTTGAGTTCCTACGATCGTGATCATGAGAAGCTTATCCGCGCCGGGTTGCAGGCCATCCACGATGCTCAAAAAAGAAGCTTGGAGCTTCAATTTGGTGAAGGATCGAAGGATGGTCAGGACACACTCGGCATCAGTATAGAAAAAGGAGGCGTGTCCGTAGTTGTGAACGGCTGTATGGTCTCGGAAGCCGTCGATCAACACCAAGCCGATTTTTTGTTCGGGTACGGATCATTTCTGCAATTCCAGGATGATCTCCTGGATGTCAGCTCGGACGCAAATGCAGGCATCGAAACTGTTTTTTCTCAAACTGCCACGAGGAACAACCTCGATGATCAAGCTTTGAGATTGTTCCAATATCGAAAGAGGATATTCGAGCGAGATGGATTCAGGAAAATCCCGATCCCTTCAGCTGTCCGATCGATCATGCAGCGAACTGCTGAGCTCATCCCAATCGCCGCAGCCGCACTAGCACCCGAGCGATTCTCGCACGATTTTCTCCATTCACTCGAAGCTCGATTTCCTGTGCGCTTTGATTTTCTCCGTCAAGAAAGAAATAGTTTCGAAAAGACTCTCCCAAAACTCATGGCGAGGCTCGATGGATATTCGACCTACGAATTGGTTGAGCATGCAGACAAGAACCTCCGTGAATCTAGGACTGCAGATATCCCCGTCACGAGTGACAAATAGAAGCAGGTTTTCCATAGGCAGTTTAAGTTATAAATCCACATCTGGTCATTAAGGCTCTCGTTTGAATTGGGCAGGTATGCTGTGAAAATCCTCTTCCTCGCGGATACCCATCTTGGTTTTGATCTCCCGGACAACCCCAGAATATCGCGTCGAAGGCGTGGGGAAGATTTTTTTGAAAACTACAACCATGTCCTATCTCAGGCGAAAAGTGAATCCATCGATCTGGTCGTCCATGGGGGGGATGTGTTCTTCCGTAGTCGGATTCCCGCGGTCGTCATCGAACGGGCGTTTACACCACTTATTGATCTCGCTGAGAAGGGTATTCCCGTTGTGATCGTCCCGGGTAATCACGAGAGGGGCAAGATACCTCTGCATCTGTGGACAGCTCATCCTGGCATCCACATCTTTCATCAGCCTACGACTTTCACGTTTAAAATAGACGGATTAAATCTCGGCTTATCTGGATTTCCGTTTACGAGGTCTATACGGGAGAGCTTTCCTGCGCTCTTGAACGCTACTGGACATGATCAGGTATCCACAGATATTTCCCTGCTTTGCATGCATCAGACTGTGGAAGGAGCGACGGTGGGGCCTTCCAATTTCGTCTTTCGCCGAGGTAAGGACATCATCCGGGGAAGAGATATTCCTGCTTTTTTTGATGCGGTATGTTCGGGTCATATCCACAGGGGGCAGGTCCTCCGGAGGACAATGGATGGAGCCCGGCTCCGATCGCCAGTGGTCTACCCCGGCTCGATCGAGCGAACCTCATTTGCGGAGCGGAACGAGGCGAAGTACTACTGCATCCTGGAACTTTCTCCCAAAGCCTCCGAGAATTTGATACAAATTCACTGGAAAGAGCTAGCCACCCGTCCAATGAATACGATCATGGTAGATGGGGGGAGCGAGGAAGCAATGCTGGAGGAGGTAAGGGAGCGTTTGAAGGATTTGGATCCAAACTCCATTGTGCGCGTGGGTATCCGCGGTGAGGGTGTCGATCTTCTTTTCGAGGGTTCCGTCGCAGAGAAGCTGCGAGCCATCGCGCCCACGAGTATGAACATCGATCTGGCACGGAGGTGGCGAAAGAATTAGAGCCTTCTTTCGGTCGAGAAAAATTTTAAGTGACGCCAATTAAAGAAAGCGTGAAGCACAAAATCATTTCCAGAAGAGAGTTTCAAATACACTAAGGGAGGTGGAGGGATGAGTGGTATGAACGAATTTGAGGGATTCCCACGTGAGGCGTTGTCCTTTCTAAAGGACCTGGCTCAGAATAATGACAGAACGTGGTTCCAGGATCACAAGCCTCAATATGAGCAAGCTGTACTTGAGCCGTCTGTAAGGTTTGTGGTGTCATTTGGCGAGAAGTTGCAATCACTCTCGAACGGATTCAACTATGACACCCGGACGAATGGCAGCGGCTCAATTATGAGGATTTATCGAGATGTGCGCTTCAGTAAAGATAAGTCCCCTTATCACACCTATATGCGTTTGAGATTCTGGGAAGGAAAAGGGAAGGCAAAGGATAACCCGGGAATCTTCATCTGGATCGATGGCAGCGAAGCCGGGATGCACGTAGGTGTGCATGGATTTTCAAAAGAACATCTTGCATCCTACCGGGACTCTGTTGTGGATGAGAGATCGGGAGCAGACCTCGAAAAATCCATCAAGAAGGTTGTAAGTTCAGGGGACTACGCCATCGGAGGAGATCATTATAAGCGCACACCCAGGGGATATCCTGATGATCATCCGCGAAAGTACCTGCTCCTCCACAACACGCTCTATGCATCGAGCCCAAAAATCGGAGCCGATGTGATTACCAGCAACACCTTTTTGGATACCTGTTTTGAACATGCGCGGGTTATGCTACCCATTCACAAGTGGTTGGTGGATCTATATTCCGAAGTGTAATAACAATCGCGATCAGGAAGAAGTGGATTTTGAGGTTTGCGTTTCTTTATCCAGGAGGAGTGC
Source organism: Anaerolineales bacterium (assembly GCA_041821665.1). Lineage (GTDB taxonomy): Bacteria > Chloroflexota > Anaerolineae > Anaerolineales > E44-bin32 > E44-bin32. The sequence goes on along the minus strand of JBGUDT010000095.1, from coordinate 1,167 downwards.
TCGAGTGTTGGTGTGTTCCGACATCGATCGGGATTGGTCTTTCTAGTTAGGGAAAGAAATGGACGAGGGCGATCCAGAAAATCATTTTCTCAGCTTTCGGTTTGCATCCGGGTTTCTTCGCTTCTCTGACGTCGCAGTTCCCTTCCGCCACGCCTGCGTAAGACAATGACATTCCCTGCGATAACCAACAACACTCCACCAATCTGCAGCAATGTCCAGGTGAGTCCTTCAAAGATGGTGGATAACGCCAGGGCGATGATGGGAAAAGCTACTGTCACATACGCGGCACGATCTGGTCCGATCTTGCCTAGCAACGTTAGATAAGTCCCAAATGCAATGACAGAGCCAAATAAGGCCAGATACAACAATGAGAATATGTACTCGCTAGAGGGATCGAATGTGAGGGGAGCGCCGCGCAGCAATGCGAGGACAAACATGATCATTGCGCCATAGGCCATTCCGTAGGCATTTGTCTGTACAACTGGAAGCTCGCTACGTTGGTTCCGAGCAGAGATGATATTGCCTAAAGACGCGGAAATCGTCGCCAGAAAAGCGAGTAAAAGACCGACAGCCCGTTCACTGGATAAGTCCAATGTTGTCAGTTCGGGCCAGAAGACCAATCCAAGACCAAGCAGCCCGATCGTCCCCCCCAGAATGACTCTTAGACGAACTGGATTTCGCAGAAACAGCGTGCCGAATACAACGTTGAACACGATGATTGTTGAGAATACGATAGCGACAAGACCACTGGTGAGGGTGCTCTCGGCCAGGTACACGAGGATGTAATTCAACGAAAAAAGGAATAATCCCTGGAGCGCGAAAAATGCATGCTGCTTGAGGGAAAATCGTGCTGGTAAGCGTCTTGCTGCTATGTATACAAAGAGGATCAGTGATGCGAGCGCAAACCTGTATGCCACCGATAATTCCGGCGGAACGCTCCCAAGCTGGAATGTGATGACCAACCAGGTGGATCCCCAGATTATGACTGTGATGAGGTAGAGCAGGGTGTTGCTCATTCACATCTCCATCGCCGAGACATCTCGCGGCGGTAAGCTTCTTTGAAACCAGATAAAAAGAATTGTATCAATATTCGACGAAAGAATGGACTTATTACGCCTTCCGGTTGATATGCACATCTAAGGAAAAAAGGAACCGCTAAGTTGTCCT
>JBGUDT010000094.1:0-8227 GCA_041821665.1 Anaerolineales bacterium | reverse complement strand
TCTCATCGTAGTAACGGATCGTCCGGGTTGTCAAAGCCGCGCTCCGAGATGAGATCCAGGGTCGCCTTTAATATAGCAGTGCGCTTATCAATCGAATTCTTCGCAACAATCGTCTTCTTGGCCATCGAATCAGTAATTCTGCCCTTTGCTCTATTAAATGAACGATCAATTTAAATACATCATGCTAAATTTTTTCTGTCAATAATGAGACCCAGTACGTCTAAAAGTCAAATGACAAGGGCAACTGACCGGGTTGGAAGGACAAGCAAGATTTTTTGACGAGTAAGTAAGCTCCCGTGGGGGATATCGTCTACAGCGAAAGCGATCAGATTCGGACACACAATCCATTTTAGGGGAACAAAAACCATACCAAAAGCGTGACAGTTGTGAAAAATAACACATTTCACATATGATTGTAGTGGAGGTCAAGATGAGTAAATCTATTATTCTAAAGGCTTTAATAATACCAATAATCACGATTCTCTTCATTTCAGCGTGTTCTAGCATTAACCCCGTTCTAAACAATCAAGAAGAGCCGGATGAACACATTGCAGGTATGGCAAATCCTTCAGCAGTATATTGTGAGGGTCTGGGATATTCTATGGAGAATGTCATTCTCAACAGTGGTGGAGATGCTGACTGCATCTTTCCCGACGGGACGCGATGTGCTCAGTGGGATTTTCTCTCAGGACGCTGCGGTCAAGAATTCACATACTGTAAAACGCAGGGTTTTAATCTAGAAGAAGGAACCAATATCGGAATTTGTCGATTCCCTGACAACTCATCCTGTGATGAATTCCTATTCTTTTCTGCTGAATGTTCACCCGGGGATAATCCTGACGTATTTGAAGAAGATGCTGTTCGGATCCTTGATTTTTCTGAAGCGCGTGATTTTATCGCTGAATATTTTTACAACCAATACGGCGTTGAGCAAACAGAACCCTGGATTGAGCAGAATATTACTCCTGATGATGCTGTTGGCTCTTCAACGATTCGCTATGTTTCAGGTCCATTGACGATCGTAATGTCAGCGCCCGCCGCGGCACCCAGCCCTTCAATGTATACAATTGAAGAAGCATCTTTTATCGTAAATGGGTTTTATTGGGAAGGCGCGTTGAGTATTGATGGAGACATTACAGAAAGTATCGTAATTCCCCCGGCGACGATACTCGGCGAAGAACAAGCTCGTGACGCTATTTTGGAATATATTATGGATACCTACACCCTCCCCTCCTTTGGTGAGTGGATTGACCAGGGCTTTACACACACTGATGCCGATGCAACAGAGAGAACTTTTACATCAGGCTCCTGGGTTGTAGAAATTGAATTTGCTCCTGCTGCCCCTTTGACTTCAAGCTACCATGTCACGGTTCATAACGATTCAGAAGGGATCCGCTGGGAAGGCGACATTTCGTATCAGGGTGAAATCGTTGAGATAAGTTTTACTAAATAGATACCTGCTTTTCTTTCTCACATAATGTAATCTGCAAACGTAAAAGAGAGTTGAATTCTATAAGATGTGGCACGATGCCGGTTTTCTGGATGGCGAGGGGGTGGGGCGTCCTTCTCTTGCCGTGTGGGATGCCTGGTTGGCGCTGCCTCGCACTGATGATTAGATCACCAAGAACGTATCCGATAGCTCTTACAGAAGTGCAGGGTCAGTTTAAGCCACAGGGGAACATGGTCTAAGGGAGTTCCTCTCTCGTGTTTCATCTATACACAATTCCTTTCAAGCAGCACGAAACAACTCGTTCATCTTCATCAACAGTGAGAAATCGCCTTCGACGGTGTATTTCTGTTCCGTGAAGGCGGCTTCCCTGTTGAACCTCCTGAAATCCTCTATTGACAAGCATTACTAAACGCTGTATATTTACGGTGTTTAGTAATGGAGGCGAAAATGGCACGTCCAAAACGAAATCAGCAACACCCTGATTTACAGGCCGCCATCAAGGAAGTGGCTAGAGAACAGATCGCCGAACAGGGCGCGGCGGCACTCTCGTTGCGAGCGATTGCGCGCGAGTTGAGCATCACCGCCCCGGCGATCTATAACTATTTCCCCAGCCGCGATGACCTCGTCACCGCGCTAATCGTGGATGCCTACCACTCATTAGCCGCGGCCCTGGCCGAAGCCAGGGATACAAAACACGAAGATCACGCTGCGAACATCATCGTGTCGGCTAACGCGTACCGAAATTGGGCGCTTGCCCATCCCGAGCAGTACGGCCTGATATTTGGCACCCCCATCCCCGGCTACCACGCCCCCGTGGAGATCACGGGGCCCGCAGCCGCTGAGAGCATGTTAGTCCTGATCCAGGTGTTGGAAGGGGCTTATCAAGACGGTGCCCTCCGCCTCAGCGAACCTTCCCCCGCGTTGTTGGCATTGTTACAGCCTTGGGTAGACCAACTCGACTATGCTGGACCACCGGGAGTCATTCATCTCGCCCTGGCAAGCTGGGCGCAGATCCACGGGTTGGTTTCGCTGGAGTTGTTTGGGCACTTTACCCCTGATCCAGGGAACGATGATGCCAAAGTGCTTTTTGATACTGAGATCCAAACAACAGCAGCGAGGATGGTGATGGAGTAAGCGGATTCCAGATGCATTCCAGATGCCAAGTACATGTTTATTATCAGGAGCAAGGATGACGAAAACACATATCTATAAATACATCGCTATCACTGCAATCGCCGCAGCCATGATGCTCGCAGGGATGCTGGCAGTTTCCATCTTTTATCAGGGCGTCACAGCCCAGAATTTCGAGTTGGTATCCGATATTGAAACTTACACACAGGATATCCTGGTTGCAGAAATGCCCCTTCGGATGATTTTGACCCTCGACAATCTCTTTCTGGTCTTTTACACAGCTGCTTTTGTGTTCCTGGCTATGGCTGTGTGGGATGAGAAGAACAGGCTACTCGTCACAGTTGGGTTGGTCGCAGTGTTGATTACGGCATACCTGGACTTACTCGAAAATCACGACATCCTGACCCAGCTGACCACTGCACTACACGGGCTCCCCATCGCTCTGAGCGATCTCCAGGATCGCATGATCTGGAGCCAGCTCAAATTCCACAGCAGCTATCTGGGATTTTTCCTCTTCGCCTTCGTGCTGCCCGGCGATACATTCATGGAAAAACTGCTCAAGTTCAGCCTGTGGTTCGGTTATCTCCCTATCGGCGTGCTGGTCTATACCTTTCCCCACACAGCGTTTGATTTGCTGCGCTACCTCTTTATGTTGAGCGGATTGACTATCTTGGGATGGAACTATTTTCTGCGCTACCGTACATCATTGAAGGAGTATGCGCGAACATAAATCGCGCGCCCAAATAACTATGACCAAAGTATTCCAATATCGAGATGGATTCAACCCTACTAATAACAGATCGCCCTGATTCCTTATCCCAAATCACAATTCCCTAATCCCCAATATTTACAAAAGGAGAAAAAAATGAGCTACAAGAAAGTGATTCTGAACGAATTCGGCGGTCCCGAAGTTTTACACGTCGTCGAGGAAGACACCTTGCCCGAACCGGGGGCGGGTGAAGTCCGCGTCAAAGTGCTGGCGGCCAGCGCGACTTTTACCGATACGATGGTGCGGAAAGGAACATACTACGGCTTCAAGGAGACGCCGCCGCTTTCACCCGGCTATGACATGGTTGGCCTGGTGGACAAGCTAGGCGCGGGGGTGACCGGTCTCGAAGCCGGCCAGATGGTCGCCGACCTCACCGTTTTCGGAGCCTACACGGAGTACATGCTCCGTCCGGCGGATTCGCTCGTCCCTGTCCCCGCGGCCCTGGATCCTGCCGAAGCGGTCAGTATGGTATTGTCGTACGTCACCGCGTATCAAATGCTGCACCGTATCGCCAAAGTGCAACGCGGGCAGAAGATTCTGGTGCACGGCGCAGGCGGGGCGGTCGGAACAGGATTGCTTGAATTGGGTAATTTGCTCGATCTCGAGATGTACGGCACGGCCTCCGAACCCAAGCATGAGTTGGTAAAGAGCCTGGGCGGAATACCGATAGACTACAAGAACGAAGATTTTCTCGAGCGCGTCCAGGCGCTCGATGGAGATGGTATGAACGGGGTCTTTGACGCCATCGGCGGCGAGAATTTTAAGCGTTCGTTCGATTCGTTGACAAAAGGCGGCACGCTGGTCGCTTATGGTTTCTACAATCAAGCCATGGGCAGAGGCGGCAACGTTCCAATAGAATATACCAAAGTTGCGCTGTGGAATATCCTGCCCAATGGACGCAATGCATCCTTCTACTCGATCGGCGGTCTGCGAAAAAAGAATCCTGAATGGTTCAAGGAAGACCTGTCCGCGCTCTTCGATCTACTCGCAGATGGTAAGATCAAACCATCCATCGAGCGGCGTATGAACCTGGAAGACGCCACACAGGCGCATGAGCTAATCGAGGAAGCCGCTGTAAAAGGGCGAATCGTGTTGATGGTGAATGAACAAGGATAACTGAAATCGTAATAACTACCGTGCTCTTCACAGTGTCTGGATTGCTCACCAAGCTTAATACATAATCATTGGGTCAAATTTAAATGGAGAATCTATTCATGCGAAAATCTGTCTGGCTCCCTCTTATCATTTTCATCGTCCTTCTGACCGCGTGTTCCAATTCAGGGGGGACGGCCTTGACGGAAGGGATCACATTCCGTTCAGTGGACGAAATCATCGAAGGACCGCTTGAAGTAGCGAATTTCGCCAGCGATGGTAGCGCCACCCTCCCAATCCATACGACGGTTCCGGTAGCCTGTACGGTCGTTTATGGGACCACACCTGAATTCGGTTCTCTAACCCTTGATCAAGATATGGCCGGCGGAACACACTCTGACCACAACCCCCTGCTCTCCGGGTTGGAACCCGAAACCACCTACTACTTTCGAGTACAGGGTGTGGACGATGATGGGAACATTTACCTTTCTGAGGTAATGACCTTTACCGCTCCCCCGCTGGATGATGCTCCTACCGAAAATCTGGCCTCTCCTCTACAGGGTGCGGAAATCACCGAGTACAGCAGCGCCTTTGGAGGCGCTGCTCCCGATGAGCGCTGGGGCGCGAAGAGCGCGTTCGACGATAACCCCAATACTGAGTGGTCCAGCGCCGGAGACGGGGATGACGCCTGGATTGAGATCAAGTTGGCTCAGCCTGCTCGTGTTGATACTGTTTCCTTCCATAGTCGAGCGATGCCGGATGGCAGCGCCATCACTCTGGCCTTTACTGTGACGACCGATAATGGCGAGGTTGTTGGTCCTTTTGACGTGCCGAACACCAGCCAGCCCTTTGAATTTGAATTAGCTTTTGAAGCACAGACATTACGGTTCGACCTAGTCGATACGACAGGCGGCAATACCGGCGTGGTGGACATTGCCGTTTTCGGAACCTTGATCGAGTAATACTTTTTTAGATCGTCAGGTTGGTGTTCCGTGGGTGGTTTCGTGATTTCTGACTGCTCGGATCCCAGCGAGCTTCTCTTCTTTCGACTCCATGCATGATATTCCGGAGAGTTAAGTGAATACGTATTTGTACTCAAGATGATGATTGAGCAGCAGCATTCTGATGAGTCCTCCATCCATTCCAGACTCGTCCAATCAATTCTCATCTCCATCAAAATCAGGCATATCTCCTACGAAATACGGCAAATCTGGATGTCCAAGCTGCTGACGAACGGCATGTGCTTCGCCCGTGTGAAAAAAGTAATGATAGGTGGTACGTTGCATCCTGGTGCCGACGTTTTCTCCTGAGCGGACGCTGTTTTGCGCCAGCATCTGTTTTGTGGCCGTGCCAAATAGAGAATCCTCAAACGCCTTGATGTCCTGCTCCAGATGCACCAGCAATTGCTCAGTCGTCAGCGTATCCAGGAATGTGTCAGCAGCTGCGGTGATGTCGTGCCAGACCTGCCACATATCAGCCAGCGGAGGCGTGGTTGCGGGCTGGCCGAAACCAACCAATTTATTCAGTTGAGGGTGAAGAACTTTTCCCTGGGGGAAAAACACAAAATAGTATTGTTCCTGGGCTGCCATATGACCGACCATCCAACTGATACAGTTCATGGGCATGATGCGATGGCGAGCGTCTTCATCAGAGACACCCTCCAAACAACGGACAAATTCACTGCGAGCAAAACGGAGCTGGGTTACGAGCGTGTGAGCCATACATATTCCTTTCGTTGTACGTGGCGCTTGTCAAGTGAATGGGATTGATGCCGCATTATAAACTCATCACCTGGTTGAGGAATTCAGCGGCTTCGAACCGGGAGATTATTGATTCTTTTTACGCTCTACAACACCCAAACCGGGCCCTTCAGGTAAGACCAATTGTGCACCTTGATAGGTTACCCCGTGATAGGGATCATTCTTAATTAACAATGGACCGTCGAGGTCAACATAGTCACACAATGAAGCCAAATGAGCTGCGGCTGTCACGCCAACGGAACTCTCGACCATACAGCTCAGCATCACCTGCATGTCGAAAGATCGTGCTATTTCAATCATCTGCATGGCTGGTTTGATCCCACCGCTTTTCATTAACTTAATGACCACGCCATCAACTGCATCGACGTGGTCGATTACATCTTGGGGAGTCCGGATATTCTCATCGGCGAAAATTTTCACCCCCGGGTTGCGAGCGCGCAACCGGCGTAAGCCCTCGATATCACCGACGGGCAATGGCTGCTCCACCAGCTCCAGGTCGTACTCCACCAAACGGGGAATCAACTCAGCAGCTTGCTCGCGTGTCCAGCCCGCGTTGGCATCCACTCGAAGAGCCGCATCAGTACTCTCGCGGATGGATCGAACTATGGCTTCATCATCTGAACTACCCAATTTGATCTTTATGATTGGCCACCCACTTCGCCTGGCACTCTGCGCCATTTTTTCGGGGTCGTCCATAGAAATTGTTAGGGATGTTGAAGGCATCTGTTGTGATTTTAAATCCAAAAGTTCATATAACGGGATCCCCTGGCGCATACTCCAGAGATCGTGCAGGGCGATGTCCAATGCTGCTCTTCCGGAAGATGACCCGAGAGGTAAGGTTTCGAGAATATTCTCGATCTGTATTGGATCGTCACTGAATTGCTCCGATGCTGAGCGAAGATAATCTATTATCCCCTTCTGCGATTCTCCAAGATACGGAACGCCAGCTCCTTCCCCGATGCCTTCATCCAAGTGCACGAGCACATTATGGCGTCGTTCGCTTACCCCATGAGCTATCTTAAAGGGGGTTATTAAGTCCAGTGTGATTGGTTCCCAGCTTAGCTTCATATATGGATCCGTAAGATTGAATTATCTGCAAGTCAAAATATACCTGGATTCAAGAACGAAGTGCAACACTGGATTCGAATTAGATTCACATCACTCAAATTGATCTAACCGTTTACTTGTTCTGAATTCCATTCCTAAGGGGAAGCTTTTCGGATTCGCCAGTCCAGAGCGAAGCGTGGGAAACCCAGGATACAGATGTTCTTTGTTCGAATCCTAAATAAATTCCCTACCACTCCCCCAATATGCGAGAATCTGTAAAACCCTGAAGAATCTAACCCATAGACTACTTTCTCCAAAGTCATTTACTCGCCTACCAAAACACCCCGTGATTAAAGAAAAAAGCGCCCTTTCGGACGCTTTCTCTCAGGTAGCGGGGCTCAGATTCGAACTGAGGACCTTCAGGTTATGAGATGGAATCCAGGAACAGGGTCCTTGGACCGTCAGGCTGGGTTTCCAAGGGTGGTTTTTCGATTTTCGATCACTTAGAGCCCGGCAAGCTTCGAAACTCTAGGTTTAACCCTTTCTATATATAGTGCGTAGCGGTAGCAAGTGCTTTCAAAACCCTTATTGGACCAAGTCGAAACATAATCGTCAAAAGTCCTTGATGCGCTTGCGAGTTGAATCTGCTTTGTCAAAAAGCCATCTCGTTATTACATTAAAGTTCAAATACCCTCACAGACGGTGATGCTACGGTCAGGCGAGATCGAAGCGATCAAGGTTCATTACCACGTTCCACACCGAAACGAAGTCGTGCAGGAACTTCTCCTGGGAGTCTTCACATCCGTAGACTTCCGCCAAGGCCCGGAGTTGGGGATTCGAACCGAAGATAAGGTCGACACGGGTGCCGGTCCACTTGAGTTCGCCCGTTGCGCGATCACGACCCTCGAACACGTTTTCGTCTTCCGAGGTTGCCTTCCATGTCGTTCTGTGAGCCAAGGAGTTGGCCAAGGGAGTTGT
>JBGUDT010000093.1:0-8462 GCA_041821665.1 Anaerolineales bacterium | reverse complement strand
TCACCGACATTGTGACGGCGGTGGTGACGGACGACGATGGGAGCACCGACACGGAGACTGCCACGGAGACGGTGACGATCACGGATGTGTTGCCGACGATTGTGGTGACGAAGACGGCGGATCCGACGAGTGTGTCGGAGCCGGGCGGGAACGTGGACTACACGGTGACGGTGGAGAACACCTCGTTTGAGGACGTGACGCTGACGACGCTGACGGACGACATTTATGGGGACCTGAACGGGGATGGGACCTGTGCCACGGGCGGGACGATTGCGACCGGGGTGACCTACAGCTGCACGTTTACGGGAGCGGTGGCGGGCAATGCGGGGGACACGATCACCGACATTGTGACGGCGGTGGTGACGGACGACGATGGGAGCACCGACACGGAGACTGCCACGGAGACGGTGACGGTGACGGCACCTACCATCATCGATCCAGGGGTAACCAAAGCCGGTGACCCATCACAAGCTCAGGTCGGCGATACGGTTACCTTTACATTATTAGTATTCAACACCGGTGACACCCTTGCTGAGAATGTTGAGATCGAAGATGTGATCCCGAGTTTCCTGGACATCATTTCACCGGTGGTCGTATCTTGGACAGGACCCGGCCCATCTCCGCCAATACCCGTCCCATCGATTGCTGGGAATACAATTACGATCAACTTTGGGACAGTGGAACCAACGGATTCTTGGACCGTCATAATATCCACTGTCGTCAACGCGCAGGGAACTCCACCAGGTGGTAGAAATGAAGTGAGGCTGACGACGACATCGGATGATGCTGATCCCGACAATAATTTCGACGAGGTCTTTATAAATATCGTGACCCCCGATGACCAGGATCTCCCTGAGACGGGATTCGCACCTGATCAAGAAACCGATATTCCCTCGCAGCCAGCTAATTTCTCGTACCTCGATTTGGGAGAGCTCTGGCTGGAGATTCCTGATTTGGATGTTGAAACCGCCATCGTGGGTGTCCCGCTTGTGGAAAACGGTTGGGATGTGACCTGGTTGTGGGATAAAGCCGGTTACCTGGATGGAACCGCGTTTCCAACCTGGGCAGGCAACAGCGTCATCACCGGGCATGTGGTCCTCCCAAATGGTTTAGAAGGTCCTTTTGCTCATCTTAAGGAACTGGCTTATGGCGATCGCGTGATCGTAAATGGTTGGGGTGAGCGCTATATCTATGAGATCAGGGAGGTGGATCTTGTCCCACCCAATGATCCCTCTGTGATCAGACACGAGGAGTACCCATGGATTACGCTTGTCACCTGCGAAGGGTATGATGAGGAATTGGGGATTTACCGATGGCGCGTGGCCGCCCATGCTGTGCAAGTTTCGGTGGAGGGAGATACGGGATCATCACATGTGATCCCTTATACACGAAGTGATATGATCGATGAGATCGGATCGGAGAGCACCGGGATTTCGGAACGCTGGAGATGGTATCGCTAAGTATGCCTCGAATCTCGATCGTTAGCGTAAACACATGAACCGCTCCGAATAACGAGCGGTTCGCTTTTCTTCTAAGTGCCCCCACGGGGATTCGAACCCCGGTCTTAGCCTTGAAAGGGCTACGTCCTGGTCCCCTAGACGATGGGGGCATCGGCGCCATTCTAACACGCGCCGTCTTGAGGGGTCAACGCTTGGATCGACTCTTACCCCCTTTTCCACGATACGAAGGCACCGTGATGGGTTTGATCAGACTCATACGGCGATCGAGCATGCGGGATCGAAGGCGAGGATCGATTTCATCTAACGTCTCTGCCGAGGTGATCACGGTGGGTAGGTTCGCCTGATAGCGGTGGTTGAAGAGCTGATAGAGCTTCTCCCGAACCCAGGGTTTCATCGCCTGGGAGCCGAGATCATCTAGAATGAGGAGCGGCGCTGAACGGATTTCCTCGAAACGTCGATCGTAGGAGATAGGGCTGTCGGGATTGAATGTCGCCCGCAGGTGATCGAGCATATCCGGGACGACGACGAACATCACGGGGAAGCCCTGACTGTCCTGGTAATTCGCAATAGCGGCTGCTATATGGGTCTTTCCGCAGCCGAAGGGTCCAAGGATTGTCAGCCAACCTACCGGCTCATCAGCATACCCCTTCGCAGCTTGAAATGCCTCCTCGAGTGTTTTTACATCGCTCGCCGGAAGCTTCTCGCCTTTCCGAAGATTGAAATTCCCGAATGTTTGCTGATGGTGCAGATGCAGGGTCGAGAGTTCGTATGGACCAGTGTCATCCACGGGCCGTCGGTAATCCGGGGCAGAGATTTGGACATGCGCTACCTGATCGGGATCAGAGAGACGTGAGCGCATCCTACCTTCAATTTGATCTATGGACAGGTTGGTGGTTACCACTAGAGGTAGCTTGTTGATGTAGCGGTAGTTGAGCAATTGGAACAGCTTCTCTCGAGCCCAATCCGTCGCATTTTGCGTACCGAAATCATCCAATACAAGCAATTGGGCATCACGTATCTGATCAAACCGTTCCTCGAAAGTCACTTCATCATCGCTGTACGCAAAGCGGAGCGAATCAAGTAAATCTGGCACGGTGAGGAACAATGTTGGAACCCCTCGAGCGACACAATCGTTAGCAATCGCAGCAGCAAGGTGCGTTTTTCCACAGCCGTATTTTCCCTGGATCAAGAGCCAGCCATCGAGCGTTTCTGAAAAAGCCCGAGCTAGATTATGGGCGCGCTGCAGCGAATTCTTCTGCTGTTGACCAAGACCCACGCGTCCGTCTGGTTTGAAGTTTTCAAAAGTGAGATGCTCAAGTTCCTCGAGATGACTGAGGCTGAAGAGTCGATCCCGCGCCTGCGCGCGAATATTCCCCTGTCGGCAAATGCATACCTGCAGCCGACCGAATTCGGGATGGTCGATGGGGAGATCCTGCCTCAAATAGCCAATCCCACCACAATGAGGGCAGTTTGGATCTCCAAAAATGTGTTGGGTCGATTCTTCCATCGTAACCTGTTACGCGTAACCTGTTATGTGTCCAGATGATCGGAAAATTCTCCCTGGATATAACGCCGGCGGGATTTTTCCGAGTTGCTCCGATCATCTTGTGAATCTTTTCCACGCCTTTTCCAGTCTTCCAAAACCGCATCCACATAGCGCCATTTTCGGACGTTGTTTTCGACCGCGATGCGGAAGGCTTCCTCAATCCAATCTGGCGGATATTCCAGCTCAGCATCACGCAAACTGTCAGCGATCAGCGGTGTGAGCGGTCCGATGTTTTGCTCATACAGGTTGAAGATATTTGGCCTTTCATTTGAGAGCCTTATGGGTGCATCTACTTCTCCGCTGGGGGACCAACGACCTGCCTCAATACTCGCAACCGCGGCGTGTCCACTCGGAGTATTCAAGAAATAATAGGCCTCATCTTCCTCCCCTTCTGAAAGGGAAACTCTCAGCAGCGTCCCCCGAGAGACAGCACGCTCGAGAGCATCCTGAAGTGCGTCTTCGGGTGAGAGCCCAGGAGTATGCAGGAACTTGAGGAGTTGATCATCCTCTGCGATTTCTTGATAACTCAAGTAGCGGAAGTTTCCCTCCTTTTGATCTAACGCCCAGAATACGTACAGCGTGATCTGAAGTTCACCGAGGTGATCGATCATCGGGAGAAGCTCGGTGAAAAATTCGTTCGGGAGGGGGGTGAGGTTCATATCCTCATCGGTGAAACCCGAAAACCCTTGTCTCATGTGAGGCTCACTTCAATCTTTTTATGTGGTTCATTCGGTTGGTGAAAGCTCGACTGGTTGGTTATAGCTCGACATGGGCGAGGCCGCATTCTCAAATTTAGCCAGCTTCTGGCGGAAGACGAGCTCGATGCTCCCCACCGGTCCGTTGCGGTGCTTCGAGACGATGATCTCGGCGATGTTCTGCTTGGTCGTATCGTCCTCATATTGATCTGGGCGGTAGATGAACAAGACCACATCAGCGTCTTGCTCAAGGCTCCCCGATTCGCGCAGATCGGAGAGTATGGGGCGTGGAGGCCGACGCGATTCGACCGCGCGGGAGAGCTGAGCGGCGGCAAGGACCGGCACGTTGATCTCGCGCGCCAGGGCTTTTAAATTTCGAGAGATGTAGGAGACCTCCTGGACACGATTGTCAATACGTCTGTCTCCTGTCATGAGCTGCAGGTAGTCGACGATGATTAAATCAAGACCGATTTCCATGTGCAGTCGACGGCACTTGGTACGAAGCTGAAGCGGGGTGATGGCTGGCGTGTCATCGAGGTAGATCTGGGTATCGCTGAGTACGCTAACCGATTGTGTGAACAAAGGCCATTCGTCATCCTCGAGGTTCGCCAGACGCAGACGCTGAGAATCAATCCCGGTCTCTTGCGCGACGAGGCGCTGCACCAGCTGCTCGTTCGACATCTCCAATGAGAACAACGCCACGTGTTTCTTATGGAGCTGGCTGGCATTCTTCGCCACTGATAAACAGAAACCAGATTTTCCCTGACCGGGTCGACCGGCGATGATGAGCAGGTCGCTGGACTGCAACCCTCCCAGCAGCCGATCGAGATCGATGAAGCCTGTGGGGACGCCAATAGTCTCATCCTGGTGTCGGGCGAGGTAGTCGATGCGGTCATAGTATTCACTCAAAATTTGTTGGATGGGCTGCAGTTGATGCGTTAGCCTGCGTTCGCTGACCCCGAATATGGACTTTTCGGCGTCGTTGACGACATCTTCGATCGGTGTCCCGCTTTGATACGCAAGTCGCGCAATTTGATTGGCAGCCATGAGCAGCCGTCGGCGAGTCGCTGTCTCTTCAACAACATGCGCGTACGCAGCTGCATGCAAGGAGGAAGGTACGTTGTTGATCAACGTGGTCAGGTAGGCTGGTCCACCTACCTCGTCTAATCTTGACTGCCGCTCGAGTTCTTCGGATACCGTGAGGATATCCACCGGGATCCGCTGCTCATGAAGAGATGAGAAAGCCTCCCAGACCCATCGATTACGATGGAGGAAGAAGTCGTCACCAGAGAGGAAGTGGGCGACGTCGTAGTAGACCTCTGGATTTACGAGTACAGCGCCGAGGACAGCTTCCTCAGCCTGGCGATCATGAGGGAGCTCCTGATCTGTACGACCATCCTTAAGAGGAGGGGGGGTGTTAGATGAATCGCTCATGACTATCCTATTAGAGAATACCCTATTTTAAGAAAAATTGACCATGGGTACCGCTTGGCCAATAGTTGTTTTAAGACACGTGACGATTCGCCCGATGGCTTCAGCTTTCAGAATCTTTCTCGTCCTTATCGAGATCTTCGAGATCAAGAGTATCAACGAAGTCCTTGAATACTTCCAGCCTTTCGTCAGGAGGACCATCCGGAATTTCATCGCCTTCCATCTCATCTTCCGGCTCTGAAGATGCCTCCTCCATTACGGCTTCAGCAACGAAGACAGGTACATGCACACGGACGGCCAGAGCAAGGGCGTCTGAGGGTCGTGAATCGATCTCCATCTCCGTGCCGTTTACCTGGATGACGATCTGGGCATAGAACACATCATCTCTGAGTTCGGTGATATTCACCTGTTGGACCTCGGCACCAAGTTCCTTGAGGACGTTACGAAGGAGATCGTGGGTCAGCGGCCTGGCGACTTCGACTTCCTGGAGGATGAGCGTGATAGCTTCCGCTTCGTAGGGTCCAATCCAGATCGGCAGGAAGCGATCGGATCCTGTCTCCTTGAGGATGACGATCCGTTGTTGGGACATCAGGCTGACGCGTATACTGTCGATTACGACTTCGACCATGCACGAGACTCCAAAAGTACCTAATCGGTACAATGGTGGCATTATATCATGGCTGATTAACATGGCATTCGTGATGTTTTTGATCCATGAAGTTCTGCTATGATTGCTCTGCACACCCGAGGCTTAATTTAATGAAGAATAAAGACTCGAACTTGGAACACCTGTTTGCACCTCGCGGAGTTGCCGTTATCGGTGCTTCGAGAAACCCGACAAAGCTCGGCTACAGTGTTGCGAGAAACTTGATCGTATCTGGCTACCCGGGTCAACTCTACTTTGTCAACCCTGGTGGTGGGGAGCTCTTTGATTCACCGATGTACCCGGATATCGCCAGTGTGCCGGACCCCCTGGATCTTGCGGTGATCATGATCCCGGCGCCTTCGGTTCCTCAGGTGCTTGAGGAATGTGGCACGCGGGGTGTGAAGTACGTAATCATAGGCTCAGGCGGATTTCGTGAAACCGGACCGGATGGTTTGGCTCTGGAGGAGAAGTGCCTGGTCATCGCGCAAACGTATGGGATCCGAGTGCTTGGCCCCAACTGCATTGGATTTCTGGATACACATCTACCAATTGATACAAGTTTCCTCCCGCTGCCAGGACCGATTGAGGGCGATATCGCTTTCCTCTCACATTCTGGTGCAATCTGTGAGGCTGTGATCGATTGGGCCAGAGGGCAAGGTTTTGGACTATCGCGCCTCGTAAGCCTGGGGAACCAAATGGACTTAAACGAGGCGGATTTACTTCCACCCACTGCCGCCGATCCCAATACGCGCGTCGTCGCCATGTATATGGAAGGCGTGGGGGATGGACCGAAATTTATCGAACGAGCTCGTCGAGTGACCCGAGAAAAACCTGTGGTGGCGATCAAGGTTGGAAAATCCCAGGCTGGACGGGCTGCGGTCGCATCGCACACCGGTGCACTCGCTGGTGAGGATGCGGCCTATGATGCGGCGTTCAAAAAAGCCGGGGTGATCCGGGCCCGACACAGTGAGGAGATGTTTGACTGGGCCAGGGCGCTTGCCTGGTGCCCGCTGCCTTCCGGCCCGCGTATGGCTGTGCTGACCAACGCAGGAGGGCCTGGCGCGATTGCGACCGATTCGCTCGTCGCCAATGATCTTCAGCTTGCCCAATTCTCTGATGAAACAACTGGGAAGCTCGAAGCTCTGCTGCCCGAGGCCGCGAGTCTAAAAAATCCAGTGGATATGCTTGCCGGTGCGGGGCCACGGGAGTATGCAGATTGCCTGCGTGCATTGCTTCGGGATGACGGCGTCGATGGCGTCATGGTCATCCTGCCGCCACCCCCTGTCAGTACGGCAGCAGATGTAGCTGGCGCGATCATTCCCGTCATCCAATCGACGCAAAAGCCCGTCGTCGTGGCGCTCATGGGTGAAGAGTTGATTGCTCATGCTGCGACCTTATTTCGGGGCACACACATCCCTGACTATCGTTTCCCCGAGCGTGCTGCATCGGTTTTGCGAGTGTTGTGGGTTCGCTCTCAAATGAGTCTCGAACCCTTGGATCAACCCATCGAACGCTACAAGCCAGATTTTGAACGCGTTCGCCAGACATTGGATGGGGCGCGCGTTGGTAGGGAAGGTTTCATTGGATCACGGTACGCCGCCGAGGTGGTGGGGGCATATGGTATCGATTATCCCGAACAGAACCTTGCAAGATCGCGGGAAGAGGCCGTCAGTTTGGGGGAGAAAATCGGGTTTCCGGTCGCGCTCAAGATCGAGTCGCCCGATTATCCACATAAAAGCGATCTGGGAGGTGTCGTGACCCATATCGAGGATGAAGCAGCGCTTCGCGAGAACTACAATGCCATGTCCTCCCATTTCGAGAAGATCGCTTCGCTGGACAATCTGGATGGGATCATCGTACAGCGTATGGCTGGCGAAGGGATCGAGGTCATCGTTGGCATGGTGCGCGACCCCCAATTTGGGCCGCTGATCATGTTCGGTTCCGGCGGGATCGAGGTCGAGGAAATGAAGGACGTCGCCTTTGAGCTCGCACCAGTGAATCGACGTGAGGCGGAAGCGATGCTTGATCGGACATGGGCGGGGGTGCGTTTGGGAGGTCTTCGTGGCGCCCCAGCGTCGGATCGGGAGGCGGTCGTCGAAGCGATTCTTCGGATAGGGCAATTGGGGCAGGATCTCCCCGAGATTGCCGAACTGGAGATTAACCCCCTGCGCGTGTATCCAGCGGGGCATGGCGCCGACGCGCTGGATGTTCGTATTCGAGTGAATTCTTAGACGCAATCGTCATTTTGATCATTGATTCCAACCGTGCGATCAGGATTTCCTTGGTGTCGGGCGCGATTGAGATTGCAGTTGTAGGGACCGGCCCATGTGCCGGTCCGAAAACGGGCGGACACACGGGTCCGCCCCTACAGGTTGGTCATTCACGCGTATGGGCCGCCCTTCGTGGCAGCCCTCGTAATTCTGGAGTAAGTGCGGGCACGAAGGCCCACCCATTAGGTTTGGATTATGAAATGTAGAGGTAGTTATCCGCCAGTATCAGGAGATTCCGTCTCCATCAGCCAGGCTTGTGCTGTGTCATAAGCCGACTGAAGAGAAGCCATCATTCTCTCTCCTACTGCGAGAACATTCTCCGCTCCGATTGTCTCGATCGCACCAGTCTTATCCAGCTGCAAGCGCACACTTTCGCTGACTTCTGCAAGAAAGAGTCGACCACCATTCTCCTTC
>JBGUDT010000092.1:0-8475 GCA_041821665.1 Anaerolineales bacterium | reverse complement strand
CGGTGTAGTTGCTGACGAGTTTACTTGTGCGCGAGAGTTGAACCGTGTCGATCCCCGTCGTCAAACCGAAGACCGGCTGCCGTGTATGCATCGCCATCACGACCTCTTCGAGCGACGTATTGCCAGCCCGTTCGCCGATGCCGTTGATTGTGACCTCCGCTTGACGCGCCCCTGCGTGGATCCCTGCTAGCGTGTTGGCGGTTGCGAGTCCGAGGTCGTCGTGGCAATGCACCGAGACGATCACATCCTCAATTCCCGGAACGTTTTCAATGATCCCGGCGATGAGTGTCCCGAATTCTTCCGGTGTGGCATAACCGACTGTGTCGGGGATGTTCAGCGTGGTAGCGCCGGCGCGGATGGCTTCGTCGAGTACGTGGTATAGAAAATCCGGTTCGCTGCGCGTGCCATCTTCAGGGCTGAACTCCACGTCTTCACAAAGTGAGCGTGCAAGAGCGACCATATCCCTCACTCGTTCGACGACTTGCTCTCGATTCATGCGTAACTTATGCTGCATGTGGATCTCGGAAGTTGCCAGAAAGGTGTGCAATCGAGGCCGGGCGGCGGACCGTATGGCATTCCAGGCTGTCTCGATATCCCCTCTTGTAGTGCGAGCCAAGCCGCAAATGATGGGTGGCTGCAGGATGCTAGTATCCTCTGTTGTTTCGGGATTCCCCACCGTTTCAGCGATCCGTTGGACGGCATCGTGTTCATCCTGAGAAGCGGCGGGGAAACCGGCTTCGATGACGTCGACGCCCAGTCGTGCGAGAGCTCGGGCGACTTCAAGTTTCTCGGCTGAGGTCATTGTCGCACCTGGGGACTGCTCTCCGTCGCGCAACGTGGTATCAAATATACGCACGTAGTTGGGTTCTCTCAGGTTATTCACATGCATCGACTCTTAGTCTCCTGGTTTGATCGTGATCGGATCGAGGAAGGGCATCATCTCCCGTAGCTCTGCGCCCACCTTCTCAATCGGATGTTCCTGCTGCCGTTGGCGTTCTTCATTGAACCAGGGGCGCCCGTCCTCGTTTTCATCAATCCACTTCTGAGCGTAGGTTCCGTCTTGGATTTCAGTCAGCATCTGCTTCATTTCCCCAAGGGTGTCTTCGGTGACGATACGGGCGCCGCCGGTGTAATCACCGTGTTCTGCTGTATCACTCACGGAATAGCGCATGTAATTCAAGCCGCCCCGATACATCAGGTCAACGATGAGTTTGAGCTCGTGCATGCACTCAAAATAAGCAACCTCCGGCTGGTAGCCGGCTTTAACCAGCGTCTCGAATGCCGCCTCGACGAGAGCGCTCACACCGCCACAGAGCACGGTTTGTTCACCAAACAAATCTGTTTCCGTCTCCTCGGCGAAGGTCGTCAGGATCACGCCTGCCTTCGTCGCACCAAGCGCCTTGGCGTAGGACAGGGCGTTCTGGAGGGCCTCACCGCTGGGGTTTTGCTCTACAGCGAGCAGGGCAGGGGTGCCCTCGCCCTCCACGAAAAGTTCTCGTACACGATGTCCAGGAGCCTTCGGTGCGACCATGCTCACATCAACCTCGATAGGAGGTACGATCGTCTGGTAGCGGATATTAAATCCATGGCCAAACATGAGCGTCTTCCCAGTCTGGAGGTGGGGTGCGATGTGAGCCTCGTAGACCGCAGGTTGATCGGTGTCGGGGATAAGGAGCATGACTACATCCGCCCATTCAGCGGCAGCGGGAATTTCGCTGACCTCCAGACCGGCGGCCTCAACCTTTTCGTGGCTCTTGCTCTCCGGGCGAAGCCCAACACGGACACGGACGTCATTGTCTGTAAGGTTCAGGGCGTGAGCGTGCCCCTGTGACCCATAACCGATCACAGCCACTTTTTTAGATCGGACAATCTCTAGATCTGCATCATCGTCGTAAAACAACGTCGCCATGTTAACTCTCCGTCTTGATTTCGATTTATTCATCGCCATCAGAATTACATCCTGGCTATTACCTGATGGGTGTCATTTCGACCCTCTCGAGGTCGCTGCCACGGACCATTGCAATGCGTCCCGTGCGTGCCATCTCGAGGATGCCGAATGGTCTGAGCACGTCTAAAAGGCCTTCAATCTTGTCCTCCGTGCCCGTGATCTCGACGATCAGAGCTTCTGGAGTCACATCAACAGCGCGGGCGCGGAAAACATCACAGAGCTGAAGTACCTCTGCACGCGATGTTGAATCTGCCCGTACCTTGATCAATGCAAGATCTCGCATGACTGAGGGGTCTTCCGTCACATCGTCCACCCGTACGACGTTAACTAATTTGTACAGGTTTGCTGTTACCCGTTGGGCGGTTACATCGTCGGCCTGCATCACGATCGTCATCCGTGAGACCTCCGGCTCTTCACTGTGACCGACGGTGAGAGATTCGATGTTAAAACCTCTCCGACGGAATAAGGAAGCGACCCGGTTCAGGACGCCCGGCTTATCTTCAACGAGCACCACAAAGGTGTGACGGCCGTTGGGCGAAGGTCTATTTCCATTGTTATTCATCAGTTTCACTCCAATCGAACGATATCAATCGAGCTCACGGGTAGGTACGGGTCGGCGGATCATCTCGTGTAAATCTGCCCCAGAAGGCACCATTGGAAATACGCTATCTTCCTTCTCAACACGGAAGTCGATTACCACCGTGCCTGGTTGGTCCTGCGCCCAGCGGTATGTATCCGCGATCTGATTTCGCTCAACCACCTGTCGTCCAGTCAGGCCGTGTGCCTCGGCGAGCTTGACGAAATCGGGACTGGCCATTGGCGTGGCGGCATAGCGGCCCTGATAGAAGAATTCTTGCCATTGTCGAACCATGCCTAGGTAACCGTTGTTAATCACAGCAACGTTAATCTTTGCCTCCTCCTGGAGGCAGGTGGAGAGCTCAGGAGCAGTCATCTGGAAACCGCCATCACCGACGATCGCCCAGACCTCGGCATCAGGGTTCGCAAACCATGCTCCAATAGCCGCCGGCAGGCCGAAGCCCATAGTACCCAAACCGCCGGAGGTAATCAGCTTGTAGGGATAATCGTGCTTGTAATACTGCGCTTGCCACATCTGATGCTGACCGACGTCTGTGACGATCGTCGCCCGACCTTCAGTGAGCTGCCAGAGATCGTTGATCACATGGGCAGCGAAAAGCCGTCCGTTGTCTGGCAGGCTCTGGATGTCACGCACTGCAGAATCGCCCTTCAATTCGTTGATGTGATCCACCCAACCGGTGTGCGTCATCTCCGGCACACGAGCCGTCAGCGCTTCGATCGCCTCATGCAGATCGGAGATGATGCCGACATCCACATTCACAACCTTGTTGATTTCAGAAGGATCAATATCCACATGGATGACCTTGGCTCCAGGTGCATAAGTGGCGAGGTTTCCGGTCACACGGTCGTCGAAGCGCATCCCGAAGGCGAGAAGCAGGTCTGCCTCCTGGATGGCGGTGTTCACCCAGGCTTCGCCATGCATTCCCATCATACCCAGGTTGAGTGGATGGCTTGCAGGGATGCCACCGAGCCCCAGCAGTGTAAGTGCGACGGGGATCTCGGTCTTCCCGACGAAATCAAGCAGCGCTCCCATCGCGCCGGACATCAAGACACCATGCCCAGCCAGGATAATCGGTTTTTCAGCGGCACTGATGAGTTCTGCGGCTATCTCTAAATCTTCTGGATGGACGGTAAGGCGGGGCTGGTACCCTGGCAGCTGTACAACATCATCATCTCCGGAGAACTCGGCAGTACCAATCTGGGCATCTTTAGCGATATCGATCAGGACTGGTCCCGGTCTGCCGGAGCGGGCGATATAGAATGCTTCCCTGAGGACAGGGGCAATTTCCTCGGTCTGAGTGACCAAGTAATTGTGCTTTGTGATCGGCAGGGTTACGCCGGTTACGTCGGTTTCCTGGAATGCATCGCTACCGATGGCGGATGAGTTAACCTGACCCGTAATGCAGACGATGGGGGATGAGTCCATCATGGCGGTGGCAATGCCTGTGACCAGATTTGTGGCTCCTGGACCGGAGGTCGCCATGGCGACGCCAACCTTCCCCGAGGCGCGGGCAAAGCCGTCGGCCATGTGAGCGGCGCCTTGTTCGTGGCGGACCAGTACGTGTCGTACCGAGTAGTCAAGCATGGCGTCATATATTGGAAGCGTCGCTCCGCCTGGATACCCGAACACGAGTTCCGTTCCTTCCCGGGTAAGCACCTCCCATATAATTTGTGCGCCTGTTTTTTTCATCGCGTCCTCCTTAGGAATTGCATTCGATAAACTGATAAGTCCTTCAATCCTTGAGTACCGCGCCAGTAGAAGCGCTGGTAACGCTGCGGGCGTATCGCCGCAACCACTTGCTGTCGATAGTGGGTTGGAAGGGTGGTAGTTGGGTTATGCGTGATTCAATCTCGTCGTCAGTGAGACGGACGTCCAAGCGGCGGGTATCCAGATCGATCTCGATAATATCCTCGGGTTCCAGCGCGGCGATCGGTCCACGCGCAGCCGCCTCCGGGCTGATATGACCGATGCACGCGCCGCGTGTTCCGCCCGAAAAACGCCCGTCCGTAATAAGGGCGACTTGTTCGCCCAGCCCCATGCCCATCAATGCGCCCGTGGGTGCGAGCATCTCCTGCATCCCCGGTCCTCCGGCAGGGCCTTCGTAGCGGATCACAATCACGTCTCCTGGCTGAACCTCGGCGTTGAGGATTCCCTGCATGGCGAGATCATGTCCTTCATAAATTCGTGCCGGACCCGTGTGCTTCCACATTGAGGGAGCGACCGCGCCGGTCTTCACCACGGCGCCTTCTGGCGCCAGGTTTCCGAATAATATTGCAAGACCGCCGGTTGACGAGTAGGGATCGCTCCGAGGGCGGATGACCTCTGTGTTATGGATCATCGCGCCATCTAGAGCCGCACCAAGCGAATAACCGCTAACGGTCGGACGATCGAGATGGAGCGTATTTCCATCCAGGGAGAGCTCTCTTAAAATAGCTGGGACCCCGCCCGCAGCATGGAGATCCTCCATGTGCCAGTGGGAGGCGGGACTGATCTTGCAAATGTGTGGGACGCGGTCGGCGATTTTGTTTATGCGCTCCAGTGCGTAGGGGATTCCGGCTTCGTGTGCAATTGCCAGGGTGTGCAGAATGGTATTCGTGCTGCCACCCATGGCCATATCCAAAGCAAAGGCATCATCGATCGCTTCGACTGTAACAATCTTGCGTGGGGTCAGGTTGGTCTCGACTAAGTCGATGAGCTTGGCGGCTGCTCGGGCAGCTAGCTCGTTACGCTCATGTGTCTCAGCCAACGCCGTGCCGTTGAACGGGAGCGCCATACCAATGACCTCCAACAGGCAGTTCATGCTGTTGGCGGTAAAGAGTCCGCTGCAAGAACCGCAAGA
This sequence comes from Anaerolineales bacterium, assembly GCA_041821665.1. Lineage (GTDB taxonomy): Bacteria > Chloroflexota > Anaerolineae > Anaerolineales > E44-bin32 > E44-bin32. The sequence goes on along the minus strand of JBGUDT010000092.1, from coordinate 3,090 downwards.
CGGGCAGCCATAGTCCTCCAGCACTTTCAGCTCAGCATCGTCGATCTTGCCAGCTTGGTACGCGCCAACCCCTTCGAAGACGCTGATCAAGTCGACCGTGCGCCCATCTGGAGTCTTACCGGCGGGCATGGGGCCACCGCTGACAAAAATGGTCGGGATATCAAGACGCATTGCTGCCATGAGCATGCCCGGGACGATCTTGTCGCAGTTGGTGAGGCAGATCATGCCATCGAAGCAGTGTGCAGAGATCATTGTTTCGATGCTGTCAGCGATCAACTCCCGGCTGGGCAGGGAGTATTTCATACCGGCATGCCCCATGGCGATCCCGTCATCGACCGCAATAGTGTTGAACTCAAAGGGCACCGCCCCGGTTGAACGAAGTGTCTCCTTGACGGCTTTGGCGAACCCCTGCAGGTGAACGTGCCCGGGCACGATGTCGACATACGAATTCACAACAGCGATGAATGGTTTCGACATATCGTCGTCGCTGACACCCGTGGCTTTGAGCAATGCCCGGTGTGGTGCGCGCTGATAACCTCGCTTGATTTGATCTGACCGCATACCCTACCTGTGGTACCGACGCATGAGCGCACTTGTGGGTTCGACATCCTGGGGTCGGGTTCCCAAATAATATTGGTTAGGCTCTACGTTTTCTCCGTACACTGCCATGAGCGAACGCTCCTCGTAAAGCCGATCGGTCATTTGGTGGTGTTCAGAATCGTTTGACGAGAAGCTGTCACCGTGAGAATCACGTTGTTGGTCGGTCATCATCGTTTTCCCTCTGCAGCGTTCTGACACGAGATCGTCTGAACTCGGGGCCAGTTGCGGCTTGCTATCATGACGAAGGTGAGTTTGTATCCCTCGAATCCTCGTCATCGGGTGAGAACTCCTGGGCATCCTCACTGGTCCCCATCTTTGCGTCAGGCTCGTTCTCTCCCCAGGATGGGTGCCATGCATTAGCCCAGGGACCTAGGTTTCCGCCGGTTGCATCGAAATCTTGTTCGTGCATTGCTTGGGGCGTTTTATTGGTCTTCATCTTTTCCCTCCATATGTGGTGAATAACTTTGTGTCGGGCTGAAAAAATAAGAAAAGAGCTGCCCTTTTCGATTGAAGCGGCTCTTTCTTTTCCCTCAATTCTGGTTTTTACTCAGTCCAATTTCCTTCTCCTAGACCAGATTGGGATGCGCTCCATCGACGGGCGATGCCAGCTATTAATTAGTAGGCCCAAAAGGACCAGGATAATAAGCGCACTCGAGAAGTCTAGGTTCGGTGGTAAGGACATCATCTTGTTGTTGAATCCTCCTGAAACGAAAAACACCTCCCGGTTGGGAGGTGTCTGCTTCTACAAAACGGACTCTTACTGCGCCACCACTCCAACCAGCTGCTGCTTCTCATCAAGAATAAGGATGAGAAGGCTGCTAATAATTAGAGCAAGTAGGACAAGTAAGTTATTCATTAGATATTAGTGAATACCTTAGCATGGAAAATAGCGAAGTCAAGAGGGAATTTGTGAGGCTATTGGATTGGAGTAGATTTTGACTATGGGGTTCGATATGCACAGGGGGTCGGTTTTATACGACTGGAGCCTGCGTGCTGTGCAACTTCCCGCCGCGTCGTGTTGTATAGGGTAATAGGATCATGCGCGAATCACGCGCATCATAAACTATGGGAGAACATCATGAACCGTACCATTCTCATTGTCCTGTTATCGTTGATCCTTACGACTTTTGCTTGTGGGGAAGGCTCTGTTGAGCCAATACATCCAGTTCAATCCCCACTATTTCCAGAGGAAAGACCCCAGTCACTGCTCGATCTAGATCGCACCGCTTACGGCTTTTTTCCCAGCCCACCCGAGGCGACCATCGAGAGCGTGCTTCAACATTTCGCAGACATGGGCGAGCATGGCGATTTCATCCTCGTGCAACCCAACGTCCCCTGGAGCGATTTCAGGGATGGCGTCGAGGGGGAATCACAGGAGCGTACGGATCTGCGTAATCAAATCACGCTCGCCAGCCAGAATGGTCTTGATTGGATCTTCGTTGTCGATCCGCTTAATGGGCTGAATCGGCGCGAGTTCATGGGAGTGCCCTTGTTCTGGGAGGAAAGCTTCGGCAATCCCGATGTGCGTGCCGCGTTTTCCAACTTCACATTGTGGATCGTGCGTGAATTTCAGCCTCGCTATCTGGGTCTTGCTTCAGAGATCAATACCTACCTCGATGCACATCCAGACGATGTCGAAAACTACATGAGCCTTTACCGAGATGTATACGATCTCGTTAAGGCCGAATCGCCGGAGACACAGGTGTTCGTCACCTTCCAGTGGGATGATCTCAACAACATGTTCCCACCCGCGGCTGAAGGTCGTCCGGCTTACGAGACGAACTGGGATCAGGTGGAAGCTTTCGAGCCTCGCCTCGATATCTGGGTGATTTCCTCCTATCCCTATTTTGTCTTTCCTGATGAGACGATACCGGAGGATTACTACACACCGCTGCTCGACCGGACGGATAAGGCGCTGGCGGTCGCCGAGGGGGGGTGGGCTTCGAGACCAGTAGGTGACGTGCCCGGCGATCCTGAACGTCAAGCTGGTTACCTCGAGGCTATCCATGATCAACTCGGTGATCGGCTGAGCTTCTGGGTTTACCTGATCCTCAACGATTTCAACCTCGATTCCTACCGTGAGATCATGTTGGACCAGGGGCAGGGGGACGATGATGTGGAGACACTGGGGATGTTCGCCACCGTTGGGTTGCGTGAGTTCGACGGCACGCCAAAACCAGCGCTGGCTTTGTGGGATGAGTACCGCGCGGAACGGGGGGATGAGTAAGTTGATTGGGTAGATATGGCATGGATTGTTTTCGGTCCTTCCCTTGATAGGCAATAAGGCACAAAGGGGAAAAGGGATTAGGGATCTGGGATAAGGATACAAGGCAAGAAGACAAATGGGCACGAAGGCACAAGGGCAATAGGTATGTCCCCGTAGGTGGGTTCATTCAGACGACATTGATCTCGGCTCATCACGTCAGAGCTTCTGAATCTACTTAGAGGAGGGGCCCTGACTGAGACTCTATTGGAGATAGGCAAAGCCCC
>JBGUDT010000091.1:0-8730 GCA_041821665.1 Anaerolineales bacterium | reverse complement strand
CCGAACTCGCTCAACCCAGTGGGTTGGCGTTGGATCCATCAGGGCGTCTGTACTTCGCTGATTCGGAAGCGAGTTCTATCCGCTGGGTGGATGCCGAAGGAGTTCACACCCTCGTAGGGAGTGGGGAGAGTCTCTTCGACTTCGGGGACGTGGATGGTGTCGGACAGGAGGCCAGGTTGCAGCATCCATTGGGCACCGCCTTCCTCGATGGGAGTCTGTACATCGCCGATACCTACAACGACAAGATCAAGGTTGTCGATCCGGAGACGATGGAAATTTCAACACTTGCCGGCGGTGACGACGGTTGGCGCGATGGAGATGATCCACTCTTCTACGAGCCAGGTGGGCTTGACGCCGCTGATGGCAAACTCTACATCGCGGATACGAACAATCACGCCATACGCGTGCTTGATCTGGCGACAAGCGAGACCACAACACTAGTGCTGAATGGAGTTGAAAAATTCGCTCGGAATGGCGAGGATGATTTCTTCGGGACTTCCATCACGCTAGATACGATGGACATCCAGGAAGGCCCAGGCAACATAAAGCTCGACATCGTCTTTCCCGAGGGATTTAAGCTCAATGAAGATGCGCCTTCTTTGTTATTCTTGGAGAGCCAGGATGGACTCACAACTTTCGTTGAGCAATCGATCGATCTGACCGGCGCCGAATTTCCTCTGTCGTTCGAGGTTGGTTTCGGCCCGGGAGCCGACACCCTCACGGCAGAGTTGAGCCTGTACTATTGTGAAAACGACAAAGAAAGCCTGTGTTTCTACGAGCCGGTTCTGTTCAACATTCCGGTGCTCATCGGTTCTGAGGGTGATGACGAGATAGTCTTAGAGTATGCCCTCCCTGTCCCCGCGATTCTCAATTAGTTCTCGAACCTAACCTCCCGCAGGTCGACAACCTGCGGGAGGTTGACATGCTATACATGAGAGGGACGACCGTAATCCTCGTAGAACGAGTAAACATGCTCACGTGCTGTCTCAAGGTTTCGGAAAGTTCCCGGGAAGCGCTCCATAGCCTCAAGCGCAATTTGCCCAATCGTACGCTCCCCATCCATGGATTGTAGGATGTATAAGTCTAGTTGCGATTCCAGATCCAACTCTGGCCTGAGCATGAAATCAGTCTCAGCTCTCGACGGTAGGATCTCACCAGAAGAAGTTTGATGTTCGAAATCCCAACCATCCTCGGCTTTCATCCCCCCCGATTTTGTACCGAGCTTTACCTTCCATGACCAGGAGCCCCCATCTCGATCCAGACCTATGTTCACCTTGATTTGATCCCCTGGCTTTACAGGGATCAGGTCGCCCAATGGGAAGAAGACCTGCCACCAGCTTGGCACATTGTTCGGGGGCACACTCGTGAGGGTGATATCCTCTGTAAGGCTTGCTCGAAACCATCCCGCCATCCCATGCAGTTTTCCTTCCTCCTTGATTTCAAGAACCTTTGTGGCTTCATAGCGAGCTAATAGCTCGTCTCGCAGGTCCACCACGACGAAGGGTGAAGGATCTCCAAGCACGTCCTTCGCGTCCAAGCGAATCGGGAAAACCTGGTTGTCTGCAATATCCTTCACCGAGCAAAAATCAAGTCCATAGGTATCTGCTCCCCAGGCCCGAGTCCGGTCTCGTTCAGGGTCATAGTTCACCGGCGCCATGTACATTTCAACTTTCTGCGGGATAATTCTCCCCCCGACTTTGAGGAATCTCTTTCTTGCATCCCACACCCATCCCAGCAGGCCTTCCTCGAACCCAATATTTCCAATCGTCTCGGTCAGGATGACGTCCACCTTCTCGGGAAGATCAACATACGTAGACCAATCGTTCATAAACACAACTCGGTCCTGGTACCCGTTGTCATCGACGACCCTCTTTGCGATCTCGATGACGGGCTCTGCTTCGACAGCATACACACGCTTTGCACCTGCCTGGCAAGCGAACAAGGAGAGGATTCCGGTCCCACAACCGAGGTCGAGTACTACATCTCCCTTGCGAACCACGCTCAGGATAGCTTGCTGGTAGGACTCCACACGCACCTTGTCCATAAGCATTTCGTGGTGATATCTGAGTGTCTCAACAGGTTCTGTATCATACATTCTTCAACATCCTTTCTTACCAGTGTTCTTATTCGGTTAATGACCGATGCTTGCAAGCTTAGGATCGTTCTTATGTTGAATGATAACTTATCCGATAAATCGAAATAAAAAAAGACGCCCCGAGGGCGTCTTCTCTTTTCACTTTCGATGGATAAGGCGCGACCTACTGCGCCTGCATCTCTTCGGTGCCGAAAGCTGCTTTCGTTCCTGGCAACAGGCTGTAGATCAGGATGAGCGTGTTCAGGAAGAGCGATACCGAGACCGCCTCCCAGGGTGTCCCACCGATGACCGAGAATAGAGAAAGGGTGATATTCAACGTCGCCAGGACGACGACGAAGAGCCAGCCCTGGATGTCCACGGCCCAAAGCAAACGGGCAACCCAGATCCAGATTGCGGCCATCAGGCCCCACATGATTGCGCCGAACAGGTTAAAGGTAAAGAACTTAAACTGTCCGAACGGGCCGCTGACCGGCCATAAGTGCAACATCTGCAGCGTATAGATGATGGACACTAACGCGGCAAATCCAGCCAGGATCGCCAGCAGCGTCACACCAACAGGTCGTTTCTTTTCCATTTTCTAACTCCTTTATATTTGAATATTGATTTTAGTCGAATTGCACTTCCGTAAACACCATCAATCTAAGGAAGATACGCACCAATTCCAATATTGTTTACAAAATTATTTCTTCTTATCGGGATTGAACGTATCCGCCATCCGCTCAGCGTTCCCACCGTCAAATTTTATATTCACATCGTAGGTCGTGAATGGCATTTCGACCCCAGCGCCCTCCAAAGCCGTATAGAGTGCCTGGTTAACCGTATCAAACATTCTGCGCGTATCGACATAGGAATCAATCCACCACCGGATACGAAAAATCATGTTCGTTTCACCAAACTCCAGGAACAACGCATCCACGGGTTTGTCCTTCAGTACGCCATTGATATTACCCACAGCCTCCTTTATCACCCGGCGGATTTCGTCGATATCCTGCCCATAGCCAATGCCCACCTCAATTTGAATACGATACCTTGGATCCGGAAATGTATAGTTCACTACAGGACTGTTGCCGATCGTTGAATTCGGGATCATCACGAGTCTATTGTCACGGGTGCGGATCTTCGTCGTACGTAGTCCAATCTCTGTCACGTCCCCCCATGTCTTGATCGCGTCCACTTCGATTCGATCCCCAATCCTGAATGGCTGATCCAGCAGGATGATGATGCCGCTGATAAAGTCTGCGATCGTGTCCTGTGCAGCCAGGGATAGCGCCAGACCACCAATACCGATAACTGCCGCAAGTGCCGTAATGCTGATCCCGAAGTGATCCAGAAGGATGGTAAAGTAAATAAATACGACGACAAATTTCACCAACATACCGACTAATTGCATCAGTGTATTAACCTGGCTTGTATCCATCCGTTGCGACAGTCTATCCTCGAGGTGCTCAAGGCCGAAGTTGACCAATTTCCAACTCATGACGGCGAAGATAAGAAGATAGAGGATGAAGGTAGTGTCCTTGATTGTCGATTTGAAATCCACACTGAGAAACTGCAGGCGCAGCAGGGACTTCTCAATGACAAATACGATGATGAGCCACCGGATTTGCTGGTCCGTTTCCTCAAGGAAGCGATCATCGAATTCTGTTGGCGTGCGAGCGACCACCCTCCGCAGGAAAGTTCGGATGAGCCACATCCCGACCCTATAAAGGACCAGTGCAAGCAGGACCGAGATGACCAGGTTGATCCAATCGGCGGAAGACAAACCCAGGAAAATGATATCTTCAATGCCCACATTTTCAGTGAAATTATCGACGACAATCTCGATGGCCCCAGGAGTTGATGTGGGTACGGGAGTTCGGCTCGCCACCGCCTCGATGACCTCCTCCCCGGACTCGGGGGCTTGCTCATCACCTCCGGATTCAGCTTCACTAACTGCATCCGTGCCTGCAAGTGTTTCTGTGGGAGGGGTGTCCGGCGCAAAAACCTCTAGGTACGCGGGAGTACTGCACGAGGCCACGAAGAAAGCTGCTATTGCGAGCAGGATCATTACTGTCAAAACGATCGGCTTATTCACCATGGCCAGCCTCCTCAGCTGATCGAAAAATATATGCAACTATGCTTAATAAAGTCTACACATTGATTCTAGTCGTCCGTCCCTAAGAAGCAACGAACGTCCAGGCTCAATCCTCATTGATTTTATGATCATTGGTCATCAAGGGGAATGGGGGCATTTCAATGATTGCTGGATGCTGATTCTCAATAGATACATTAAACATTGGGATCGTGGCTAAGAGAGGTAGATAAATAGCAGATTCGGGATATCGGTTATGTCTTATACTGCTTGGCAATCTGGTGTACAAAGAAAATAGCCTCTTGTCGATCTGAAAAGCGGGACGAAAATGCTTCATTAACCTGGTGGCCTATGCTGTCAATCGAGGTTTGACCATCCATCCTTTGAAGGATGTAAAGTGCGATTTCGCCATCTGTGCCAATTCCGGGTTTCTCAAGCGAGATGTATGGCAAGATCAGTTTATCTTCACTCATCTTCGCGATTGTCGTTGACTGATCGTAGTCTGCCTTGATAGCATCCTTGTCGTCCCCTTCGAGAATGCACGTATGCCACCGCCACCCATATTCGTCTCCATCGAGACCTGCATGAATGGAGAGGTTGATGATGTCGCCTTCCTGCACAGAAACCGGTTCCATCAGCGGAAAGAAACCTCGACCGTACACTTCCGAGATCCGGTCTACATCTGGTCCATTCGAGAAACCGACCTCCGCAGTGAGATCCGTGTCGAACCATACCAGCCATCCAAAAGCGGTCCCATCACGTGTCGCTTCCTGCACGATGCTGGAGCTCCCTACATTTGGATCATCAACGGTGAGGTAATCCCAGGTCGCCCATTTTTGTGGTTCGGTGAGCAGATGCCTTTCACGAATTTCATAGGGAACTTGATCACTCCATGTGTTCAAGACAATTTTTTTGATGGGCTCCATCGAGAGTGCATAAGGGCGATCCCAGGCTCGGATGACCCCGCGGTATGCCCGGGGTGAGTCCACAAGTGCCGCATAGAGCACATCTCGATGCGGGATCAATGTGCCCCCCTCCCTTAGATGCCGCGTGCGCGCATCGATGATCGTGGGGATGTGGTGCCCATACATGGGTAGAGAACCACGGATATCTGAGACGATAACGTCGGCGCGTTCTGGTAAAGTCACTCGTGTGGATAAGTCCTGAATAAAATGGATTCGATCCCCGAAACCATTGACTTGAGCAACATGCCTGGCCAGATGAATTGCGTCATTCACTTCGATCGCATATACCTTCCGAGCACCAAACTTTGCGGCGAGGAGTGCGTGGATACCTGGACCTGTGCCGATGTCCAGGACTACGGATTCGGGCTTGACAACGGCTTTCAACGCCAGAGCATATGCATCCATGCGTACACGATCAGCGATCATGTCCGCATAATCGATGAGATCATACGTATCCATCGTTCCTCTTCCCAATACATGGCGTAGCTCCAATCGAGAAAGTGCGATGTTCTCCAGAGAAGCTACGCCATGATTTAACCTAATCGAGTGTCAAGACTTACAGATTTAGCAATTCCTTCTTCTTTGCCTCGAATTCCTCATCCGTGATGACGCCCTGCTTGTTCAGCTCGGAAAGACGTTCGAGCTCTTCGAGGTAATCATCTGGCTCGTCGTCGGCTGCATCAGCCTGAGTCCTTTGCTCGTCGGTCATCTCCTCAGGTTCGATCCCCAGCTGCTTCATCGCCTGATCGAGCTCTTCATCCGTAAGCTCTTCGGCCTGTTTACCCGTATGTTCTTCGACCTGTTCTGTCTGGCTCTTAGTAAGCGCATACGCTCCCACAGCGATCATGCCGCCGACGAGAAGGATTCTTCTCCTTCGGCGGCGGCGACGCCTGCGATGCATCATGCGCTGCATCCTCCGGACTGACATTCGACCAGCTCCACGTGCTCCTCTTCTTCCTCTTGGCATGTCCTGCTCCTTTCAAGCGCGTCAATGAATAGTCTTTTTACTCTGTGCCTTCGTGCCATATTGCCTTATTAACTAGCACTCAATTTTAGCACAGGTATGTCATGGCCCCAGAGTAAATGACCCCACCACCCCATTCACATCGACCGTGTACTCACCCGGCATCAGACCCCCAACTTCTAATAGAATGTTCACATTGAAGGGGCTCATCATTTGGGCACACACGAGGTCTTCCGGTCGGTCCACAAGGAGAGAAATCTTAAACGTCGAACCTTCAACCTCCTGACCAACATCGCTGACCCGTGTGCAGGAGTCCGGGTAATTACCCTCGACTTTAACGTAGTGGTGCTCTGCCTGCATCTCAATCGTGACATGATCCACAAAGGCAGGGTTCCCGGCAGCTGGTTCTTCTCCGGTCTCCGCCGATGTACAACCTGTCAGAAACACCACCAGGAAGATGGACAACGAAAGCAACTTCATCATTTTCTGCTTCATCACAAACTCCTCATATTACGATGTTCACACACTCGCTCGCCTAAACACTGGTGAAGTAATATTATCAATATTACTCTTCTGTTCTTGCCGGTTTCGTCGATCGGATCCACTCCCAGGCCTTTTCCCGCGCTGCGTCAAGTGCCTCTCCTCGCTTGGGGTGGTCTTCAAATACATACTCTTCACCGATTTCTTCCAACAATCCACTGGCCTTGAGCACGCTCATCAGCTCTTCATCCACGCCTTCGAGCATGAGCTTGTTCCCATGTGCTTCGAGCTTCTTGTTGTAATCTTCGAACCACTCGATCCATGTAAGACTGTAGAAGTGACGACCTCGCAACCGCATGATGACGACGGTATTGCCTCCCGAATCAGGAGGTGGTGCCATCTCATCGAAAGAGTATACCGAGGCGAAATATACTTCACCAATCAACTCAAATACAACCGGCTTGTTGGGTTCCAACTCGGTAGCCGCGGGACGTTCTTCGATCTTGTCATCCTCGGATTGCACCAACTGCACCACCCGGGCAGCACCTGCCGCCCTGAACGTGTAGGCAAGTAGAGACAGGATGACTCCTGCAAAGATGGCTACGGTGAGATCCTCAAAAACAGCGATGATGATGACAATCAGCGCTACCCCGGAATTCGCCATCGACAATCGCCGTGCCCTCCCGAGCACACGACCTTCCTTCTCCATGGCTTCGATACCGATCACGATTAGCAGAGCTGCCAGGCCTGACATCGGGATGTACTCTGTAGCCCCTCCGGCGACCACGATCACAACGGCGAGCATCAAACCTGCATATACACCCGACCACCTGGACATGGCACCGCCGCCTGCGTTCACGCCAGTGCGGGACAGCGAACCCCCTGCCGGGAGTGCCTGGAAGAAGGACCCGACCAGGTTGCCAAGACCCTGCGATGTGAAATCCCGAGACATATTCGATTTAGTCCCATCGGGATTGGAGTATGCTGAACCCACGCCTGAACTTTCCGCAAGCCCCACGACCGCGGCGGCGATTGCTGGGGCGATCAATACAGGCAGCATGCTAAAATCCGGGAGTGTCGGTTTCGGGAGAGCACTCAAACCTTGAGGCACATCGGCAATGTCGCCCACAAGCTCCACGGTCGCCCAACCCACGATCGCGACAAAGAGGGAAGAAAGCACGATGAGGAGGATATCGGCCCATTTTTCAATCGCTCGTATGCGCTTCATCCCGAATAAGAGCACGATCGAGCTGAACCCGACGATGGCTGTGTATATATCCCAATTGCTGATATTGAGCGTAATATCGACCGCCTTGAATAGCTTATTGGCTCCCTCCAGTGTTGACTCATACCCAACCAGGTCTCCATACTGTCCCAACACGATCAATAGAGCCGTCGCAAATACGAAGCCAGCCATAACCTCCTTGGACACGAAGCGAATGACGCTCCCCAACTTGAGCGCACCGAGCAGGAACATGATCAGACCTACAAGGAAGGTCAACGCGAACACAGTCGTGATGTCGACCGGTCCTTCGAGCCCTGCGATGGCATCTGCTGTGACAAGAGCTAATGCATTCGTAAGCGTCACCACCAATAGAGATGTGCTGCCTGTCAGTGAGGCTACGATCGTGGTCACCATCCCGGTATAAAGACCGTATACCGGATTCACACCGGCGACCATGGCATACGCCATGCCTTCCGGGATGCTCACCAGGGCGACCGTAAGACCAGACATAAGATCAGGACCTAAGGTTTTCCGGCTCCACTTTAGCGATGACAGGGACATGCTACGCCTCCTCGATGAAGACAACTTGAAGATAGTTTACGGTATGTGGGCGTTCTTTCCAACAATATGATCATCCCTGAAAGGAGTTCCATATTATTGTTGGCGGTTCTGTATTGCCTGCATTTTGTTTGGAAATATAGACGTAGGGGCACGATGCATCGTGCCCCTACATAATGTTTCTGGTGAAAACAGGTTCTTCCCAGTCAAACTGGGAAGGGCTTAATCAAACAGATCTTTCCAGCCCTTCTGGAGCTTGCCCCACTGATCATCCGCCCAATCGGCCACATGATCTACGCCTGCTTCGACTTTCATCATGGTGAAGTTGTAGGATACGGCGTCCCATTTGACCACGTTGAACCAGGCAGCAAC
>JBGUDT010000090.1:0-8814 GCA_041821665.1 Anaerolineales bacterium | reverse complement strand
GCCTCGGATCATGTAAACACGCTCATCTAGGGAGGCACATTCGAAGATATCGACCGGCATCGCATATTGTTAATCATTGGCCGATGGCGGCTACGCTGCTACCTTTTCTTCTAAATTTCTAGCACACAACCGATCTCTGCTATAATCACGATGGTCGCTTGGATCGAATTAGGACCAAGACGACGCGTTCGTTCGACACATTGACCCCTCCGCTCGGTTCTTTTTCCGGGCCCAAGGGCATCTCACTCCAAGGAGGAGATAGCCATGTCCCCTACAGATTCTGCACCTGGCTGCAAGAAAATCACGACCACCACATTCCAATCGAAGAAGGACCACGGCGAACGCATCACGATGCTGACCGCCTATGACTTCGGTACAGCCACCGTGATGGATGCCGCAGGGATTGATTCCATCCTTGTTGGAGATTCTCTGGGCATGGTGGTGTTGGGCTATGAGAACACCCTTCCCGTAACGATGGATGACATGGTCCACCACTGTAAAGCCGTGGCGCGCGCCGTACGATGCGCCCTCACGATCGGTGATATGCCCTTTCTGTCTTATCAGATTTCGGTTGAAGATGCCGTCCGCAACGCTGGTCGCCTGCTCCAAGAGGCCGGAATGGATACGGTGAAGCTCGAAGGTGGACGAGAGAGACTTCCTGCTATCGAAGCCATCGTGGGGGCTGGCATTCCTGTGATGGGACATCTGGGTCTCACGCCTCAATCCGTGCATCAACTCGGCGGGTTCCGTGCGCAAGGAAGGACTGCATTGGCGGCACGAAAGTTGATCGAAGATGCCAGCGCTCTTGAAGAGGCGGGATGCTTTTCCATCGTGCTTGAGGCGATTCCGGCAAGACTGGCCGAACTCGTGTCATCCCGTCTTCAAATCCCGACGATCGGTATCGGCGCCGGCGTCGGTTGTGATGGGCAAGTGCTCGTGACGCACGATTTGCTTGGAGCCTTCGATCGATTTACTCCTCGTTTTGTAAAACAGTATGCAAATCTGCATGAGGAGATGCATCGTGCGTTTATCACATACAAGCAGGAGGTCGACCGTGGGGAATTCCCGACAGAAGAGCACTCGTTCGAAATGTCGGATGAGGTCTGGGATGATGTGCTTGAAGGGCTTGGAGGCCACTGAGCAACTCGCTTGTAAATTTGAACACAGAGGACGGCGATGATCTTCGTTCACGTGTGTATTGAAGAATTCGTAATCGATTTTATCTAATGAACGATCGAAACCGCACCGTGATCGTTGGGACCGGGGCACTGGCGTGTCTGTACGCCGCCCGCCTCGCGCCCCACACAGCCATCACCATGCTTGGAACATGGCAGGAGGGATTGGAGGTCATAAGGGAGTCGGGCGTTCGGCTGATGTCTCCCGATGGACCTGGGGCGCCCGTTCATGTACACACAACGTCAGATCCCTCGGAATGTGAGGGGGTCTCCAAGGTGCTCATTCTGGTCAAATCATGGCAAACGGAACGAGCCGCAAGACAGGTGGCCTCGTTCCTCCCGGAGGAAGGTCTTGCTCTCACACTTCAGAATGGATTGGGAAATTTCGAGTTACTCGGCGATCTGCTGGGTTATGACCGGGTCACACAAGGTGTCACCACCATGGGCGCTACGCTCGAGGCGCCTGGCAGCGTCCGTGCCGGGGGTGAAGGTCTCACGCACATTGCCCATCATCCAAAAATCGATAGATGGGTAGAGCTATTCACACAAGCAGGGATCAAGGTTGACGTCACTGAAAACGTGGAAGAACTCGTCTGGGGAAAACTCACCATTAATGCGGGGATCAACCCGTTGACCGCGCTCTTGGAAGTCCCGAACGGTGAACTCATTAAATCGCAGGCGGCGACCGCGCTGATGCATGCAGCCGCACAGGAAGCCGCCAACGTCGCTGGGGCGCTTGACATCGGATTGCCCTTCACGAACCCGGCACGTGCGATTGATGAGGTCGCCAAATCGACAGCCGCAAATATCTCATCAATGCTGCAGGACATCCGGAGAGGCGCACCCACAGAGATCGATGCCATCTCGGGTGCAATCTGGAAGGAAGGCGAACGACTGGGTGTTCCTGTGCCGATATCATGGACACTATGGCAGCTGGTTCGAGCAAAAGGAGAAGGGCGAGGGTTGGAGGCATAATGCAGATTGTCACGACATTTGAGGATCTGTGTGAATCGAGAAACACATTTGCCGCGCCCTTGGGGCTCGTGCCCACGATGGGTTTCCTCCATGAAGGGCATCTGTCGTTGGTTCGCAGAGCAAGGGGGGAATGTGCCAGCATGGGTGTGAGTATCTTCGTCAATCCAACCCAATTTGGTCCGGACGAGGATTTAGACGACTACCCACGCGATCTGGATGCTGATATCGCACGCCTTGAGAGTGAGGGTGTCGACCTCCTATGGGCGCCTACTGTAGAGGAACTCTATCCTCCAGGGGCGCCTACGTGGGTGGAGGTCGAAGATCTCACGCATCCTCTCGAAGGAGCACGTCGTCCGGGCCATTTTCGTGGGGTTACTACAGTCGTTGCTAAATTATTCAATGCCTTCCAGCCTCATCGAGCCTACTTTGGACAAAAAGATGCCCAGCAAGCCGTCGTGATCCATCGCATGGCGGAAGACCTGCGTTATCCGCTGAAGCTTGTTATTTGTCCGACGGTACGAGAATCCGACGGATTAGCGCTGTCGAGTCGGAACAGCTACCTATCATCCGAGGAGCGGTTGGCGGCCGGGATTCTTCACCGAGCGCTTTCCTCAGCATCTGATGATTATGATGCCGGTGAGCGAGAGGCAGAGAGCCTGCGAGCGCACATGCTCGAGGTGCTCGCGTCCGAGCCGCTTGCCCGAACTCAATATGTTTCCGTTGCTGATCCAGAGACGCTTGAAGAACTCCACGGAAAGATTTCCAACGCTTTGCTGTCGATGGCCGTCTTCTTCGGGGATACACGCCTGATCGACAACATCATCCTTGGAAGGGCATCCTGGACAGCGTAATCTAATAAAAACGCACCCACAGAAGATTGGAGAGCGACCCATGCTCCTTACGATAGACATTGGAAACACCAATATCACACTGGGACTGTATCGAGAGAAGGTGATGCTGCGAGCCTGGCGTCTGGCGACGGATCACGATCGCATGCCTGACGAATACGGTCTGCAAATGCTGGGTTTGATCGAGCAGGCAGGCTTCTCGAGTAAGGAGGTGGCACATGCCGCCCTGGCTTCTGTCGTGCCGCCGCTGACCAGCCGGTTTTTACATGCCAGTAAATCCTACCTTGACATAGAGCCATTCGTGGTCGATGCCGGTGTCAAGACGGGTTTGAAGATACGCTATGAGGATCCCAAGCACGCGCTTGGTGCGGATAGGGTGGTCGATGCAGTAGCCGTGCTCGAGCTCTACGGCGGTCCCGCATGTGTGGTTGACTTTGGGACAGCGACGACGTTTGATGCCATATCTGCGGACGGTGAATACCTTGGAGGCGCGATTTCGCCCGGAATTGGAATTGCAGCCGATGCGTTATTTCAACGAACAGCAAAACTGCCCCGTGTCGATCTAAATCGGCCACCCAGTGTGATCGGAAGCAACACTGTTCATGCAATTCAATCCGGCTTGTTGTTTGGTTACGTCGCCTTGGTGGAGGGTATGGTGGCTCGATTTCGGACTGAACTGGGGTCGGGCATGAATGTCATTGGGACCGGCGGATTGGCTGAAGTCATCGCCAAAGAGACGGATGTCCTGGAAATCCTTGCCCCCTGGCTCACACTGGATGGCTTGCGCATCGTGTGGGAGATGAATCAGTGATAATGTCCGCAGCCGCATCATCTAAATGGACCCGAGAAGGGTCCATTTCCATTTGTGGGAAATCACTGAGTGTGCCTGAGCCTTTGAATTCATTTTTCACAAATCCAAGGTTTCGTGGTTATATTAATTGATGAAACAATCTGCATTGAACGGGCCACTAATACACCCTGAATTTGAGCATCTGGTTGAGACCTACGGTAGGGAGATCTACGTGTATCTATGGAGGCTTTTCGATGGATCCGTCGAGGATGCCGAAGATTGTCTCCAGGACACCTTTCTGAAAGCTTTTCAAGCTTACCATCGGCTCCGACCTGATTCCAATTACCGTGCATGGCTCTATAAAATTGCGACCAATTCGGGTCTCACATCGTTAAAAAAGAACCGGCGCCAGACGGATTTTCAAGAAAATCTGGACGTGGATAACGCATCATCCTTGGACGATGTAGTTGAACAGCGCATTGCTTTGGAGCAGATTGCCAGGGCGGTGGATGCCTTACCCGAGAAACAGAAAAGTGCGTTGATTTTACGAAAGTACCAGGCGCTGTCCTACCATGAAATCGCAACCATCATCGGGGGAGACGAGAGATCGGCCCGAGCTAACGTGTACCAGGGATTGAGAAAGATCAGAAAGATGTTCAACCATGATCAATTGGAGATTGGTGGAGAATTATGAGCGTAGATATGGAACAGAACGCAACCAATGACGCGGGACTCGCAGCATGGCTCGGAGATTCCGACGATGAGCAAAAGCCAGGTAAAATTCTCGAAATGATTGACTTGATGTATCAAACAGGTCCGAGTGACTCACAAATCTCTGCGGCGCTCGAGAATCTGGACCGACGTCTGGATGATGCCGAAGAGGGCATCGTATATTACAGCTACCTGGAAGATCAACGCGTAGGAAAATTATTCGTCGGTATGACCGATCATGGTCTGGTGAGCCTCCAGTTTGTAGATACTGAGGACGAATTTCGTGCCCGCATAGAGCAGCGGAGGATCGTGTACGCTCCTGGGAAACTTGAGGAGGCGACCCAACAAGTTGGAGAATATCTCAGGGGGGAACGAAAGGCATTCCAGCTTCCAGTGGATCTCAGTGGCATGACTCCTTTTCAACAAACGGTGCTGAATGAAGTGTCTGAAGTGCCACGTGGAGAAGTCGTTACCTATGGTGACCTGGCGAGAAGGATCGGGAAACCACGTGCGGCGCGGGCGGTGGGTCAGGCGCTGGGGAGCAATCCTGTGCCCATCGTTGTCCCATGTCATCGCGTGATCGCCTCGGATGGATCTCTGGGCGGGTATTCTGGGAGACGAGGGATCAAGACGAAAGAGGCGCTTTTAACGCTGGAGGGCGCTTGGTCATGATAAAGGGTTCGGACGCGGGTCTACGAAATTTGGAGAACGATGAGTAGTTGGGAAAACCTTCATCAGGAGATCGTTTCGTGCCGGCGCTGTCCTCGTCTTGTGGACTGGCGGGAGCAGGTTGCCAGAGAAAAACGGCGCGCATTCATGACGTGGGATTATTGGGGGAAGCCAGTCCCGGGGTTCGGCGATTCTCGTGCACGATTACTCATTATCGGTCTGGCACCTGGGGCGCATGGCTCTAACAGGACCGGTCGTATGTTTACGGGCGATAGTTCTGGGGACACATTAACCCGGGCTATGTGGAAGACTGGTTTCGCCAATCAACCCGAATCTGTGTCACGTGATGATGGCCTCCAATTTAAGGACGCCTATCTCACCGCGGTAGCTCGCTGTGCACCTCCAAATAATCGACCCGTCCCAGAGGAGCTGACAAATTGCCGTCAATATCTTCTTGACGAGATCGCCCTCTTAGACAGAGTCGAGGTGGTCCTCGCGCTGGGACATCTTGCATTTCAGGAGTATCAGAAAACCCTGGCGAGTAGGGGATATCGGGCGCCACGATTGAAATTCTCACACGGCGAATGGTCCCCATTCCCACAGCCACTACCGAGCCTGGTGGCATGCTATCATCCCAGCAGGCAGAATACTCAAACTGGCCGTTTGACCGTTGATATGCTAGATGCAGTGTTTCACAAAATAAGAACGGAACTGAATGGATGATCCGTTAGATAAGTAAATTTATCTTAAGGCTTCGAAATAATGTCAGAGAACGTAGCAAAAACGCAAGGTGAGGTCTCCGATAAGAGACGAATAAATACCCCTGGTATTCTGAACCTCTTGATTGTGTATGTTGTCTGGGGCAGCACATATCTGGCGATCCGGGTCGCCGTACGACCCGGAGCTGGTATCCCCCCGTTTACGTTAGGTTTTGGTCGGCTTGTTCTGGCCGGGATGGTGTTATTTGGATGGTCCCTGCTTCGAAAGAAAAAGGTACGTATTAACCGGAGTGAGTTCCTGGTGCTTGCCGCTTCAGGTTTATTGCTGTGGACTGCGGGAAACGGTCTGGTGTCCTGGTCGGAGCAGCGTGTCGATTCATCGATCGCTGCTTTGCTCGTGGCCACAGTTCCGCTCTGGACCACCTTGTTCGAGTCGATTCTTGACCGAAAGCTTCCATCCCTGATGCTTGCATTCTCCCTAGGAATCGGTTTCTTTGGGATTGCGTTGATTTCAACACCAACTTTGCAGACCGGAACCAGTGCAGATGCATTATCCATCCTGGCACTGCTTATTTCACCAGCATGCTGGGCGCTGGGATCGATCCTGCAAAATAGACGACCGGTTTCCTTAGAACCCGTAACAAGTTCGGCCTACCAACAGCTTTTTGCAGCCGTCGGATTTGCGGTGCTTATTTTTGTCACGAATGAGCCTTCACCTGATCCGAGCCGGGAAGCCTTGCTTGCGTGGGCATACCTGTTGATCTTCGGCTCGATCATCGCATTCACTTCTTACGTGAAAGTTCTCCAGCTCCTTCCGATGAGCATTGCTATGACGGTGGCCTATGTCAACCCGGTGATTGCTGTCATCCTGGGAGCCCTGATCCTCGGAGAATCGATCACGATCACGACCGTCGCTGGGGCGGCCCTGGTGTTGGTCGGCGTTGCGGGCGTCTTTAGAACCAGGTATGGAAAACCACGCGAAGAACCCGTTGTTGTAAGGTGAGATATAAAAACAGCGGCGAAGTGCCTCCGCCGCTGTGTCCTCATCGGTGAATAGTACGACCAGTGATTGTGCTAAGTTTGTGAGCTCAGCATAAGTACGTCTTCTTCTCTGGCCACCCGCTGGCCTTCATCGACGTTTACTTTTGTGAGGATATAGCCCCCCACAATAAAGAATACAACGATGCTCAGAACTGCAGGGCGGCTGCTCCCGAATACGGCAATGGCCAGAGCGAAGATCAAGGGACCCAGGATCGCCGAGAATTTTTCCATGATCCCGAAGAGACCAAAGAACTCACCACTTTTCGATGCGGGCGACATTTTTGCGTACAAGCTGCGGCTGAGCGCCTGACTGCCCCCCTGTACGACGGCGACCATCCAGGCGAGGAACCAGAACTCGATTACGGATCCGAGGATGAATCCCCAAACCGCAATCACGACGTACATCACCAACGCGAGAATGATGCTCCGTTTGGTATCCATGGTATCGGCTAATCCAGAGAAAAAGGGCCGACCTAGAAGGAATGCGAGCAGAGCACAAATCGCCTCAACGACGATGATCAATCCGAGAATGACGCCCAGATTGCTGGTCATATCTTCTGGAAGAAATCGTGCCCCCATGAACCCGACAAAAGGAAGCATGAAGATGTTTATGACGATGAACGCAAGGTAGAGATGGCGTTTGGGGTCATCGGCGCTTGGAAGACGCCCGAAGATCAAACTGAAAGGAATGCCAACGAACTGCACCAGCAGGAGTGCGAGTACGAGCTCGAGGCTGCCAAAACCCAGCTCGGCACCATAGATTGCAGCCACGCCGATGATGGTTCCGATGCCATCGTTGTAGATAAGAAATGCGATGAGGAATGTAAACAGTTCGCGGTATTGACGGATGTCCTTAAGAGTCGCCCACAATCGTTTAAAACTGATACTGATGACATTCTTGCCCTCGGTGGGCTTAACTGAAGCAGCGGGAGGTTCGGGAACCCGTCTAAAAATTGGGATCGAAAAGACGGCCCACCACACGGCCACGCTGAGGAATGCAATCCGGGGTCCCCAGGTTCCTGGCAAGAACTGGATCATTGCCACGTTGATCGCCAGGAGGATACCTCCACCTAAATAGCCCATGGCGTAACCACGTGTGGAAACACGATCCCGATCTTCCTCCCTGGCAATGTGTGGGAGAAGCGCGTCGTAGAAGACGTTCGCAGCAGTAAAACCAACTCGACCGACGATGAAAAGTATTGAAGCGAGAAGCCAGTCGCCAGTCTGGACGAGTACGAGCAAACCAGTCCCGATCACGCCAACCCCTACGAAGAAAGACAGGAATTTCTTCTTCCCTCGCATGACATCGGAGATCGTACCCAGGATTGGCGCGATGATGGCAGTGATGAAGAGGCTTAGGCTGAGTCCGATGGACCAGTACGAGGTCGCAATGGATGGGTTGGCGAGGGTCGCTCCAGCCACCTGACTGTAATAGATCGGCAGCACGGCGGCGAGGATCGTCGTTGCGAAGGCCGAGTTTGCCCAGTCATACATCGTCCAGGCGCGGATCCGCCGCTTGTATTCCTGATCTGTGATTCCATCATAGGCACGCTGTATCACGGCTGTCATATGAACCTCTCCCTCTGGTAGTTGTGCGATTCAAACGTTGAGAATGACGATGTGCTTCAAGTGTATATCGGATTTCTGTTGTAAGACAGAAGAGGAGGGCAAGTATTATATAGTTGGGTGTTTCAACTTTCTCAGGGATAAGGACGGTCTTTTTTTGCTAGTTGGTGGAACTCGAAGGATTCAAATATCACACAGGTTAAACTTCACCAAAATCGATATTTAACACTAAGGCATAAATCCGCTAGGCGATCGACTCGACAAAATACCGGGGGTTAAGTTTCTCTCCGGTGACGGTTTCGATATGCTTGGACCAGTCC
>JBGUDT010000089.1:0-9318 GCA_041821665.1 Anaerolineales bacterium | reverse complement strand
GAGATCCCGTTCGAGGATTGATTAATTTCCCCCTATTGTCCCCCCCAACGGGGGGACAGTGGGCGTATTAGCCCCACGATCCGCCAATAGTACGTGGAGCGAAGACCTCATCATTGAATTCTCGTGATCAACGTCATCGCGTACACAGGTCAGTATTTATTTATTTACCCCCCTATAGTCCCCCACTGGGGGACTGTGGGTGCGTAAGCCCGCCCCCACACCCCCTGCAATATGGAATTCTTGAGATCAATACTTACTCTAATTTCTACGGAAGCTTCATTCAAAGAGCAATTCACGAAAATCTAAAAAGTGCCCGGCTCTAAAAGACGGGCACACGTGGCTTGCATCGATATCCATTCGTAGGGGGTGGTAGGGGAGTGTAAACCGATTGAGGGGGCGATCGGGGGATGTAAATCCCTTCCTCAAATCTTCTCGCTCAACAACGTGTAATAGAAACGATTACCAACTTTCTCACTCACTCGAAAACCATTCGTCGTCACCAACTCAATGAGATCTTCGGCAGGCACATAATCCGGATCGGGTAGAAGCTCGCTTATCGCCAGAATTCCACCCCAACGAAGCACCCGATGAAATTCCCGAAGCGCACGATCTGGATGCGGGATTTCTCCTAAGACGGCGATCATGAAAACCAGGTCGAATTCTTCATCTTCGAAGTTGAGATTGCTTGCATCCCCCACCTGGACTTCCAGGTTGGTCACACCCTCTTCGAATGCTCTGCGCGTAAGCTGATTGACCAGTCGGGGTTCGATATCGATGGCGACGACCTGACCATTCTCCCCAGCAGCCCTTGCAGCTGCGATCGAATACGTCCCTCGTCCTGGACCCACCTCGAGCACACGCATTCCTGGTTGAATTCCATGCCGCCTGGATGTCTCCTCCGGCGGCTGAAGGAAGCGACGCCTTAGTGGATGATCGATCAGCGTCGTCAAGAATGATGGGATAGGGACGGCGGAGCGAGACCGGATAAAGCGCAATAACGCGTAGGATGACAGAAGCAGGGCAAGAAGGCCGAGACAAACTAATCCCAATCCATCCATCTCACTACCCTCATTCCTGTCAATCTCGGTAATAAACTTGGTGAGCTCGCATCAACCTGATCATCAACAGCCCATTTGTCGTCAACCTGTAAGAAAACTTGGAGGCGCTTCATATCCTGGTTCCATCGACGCTCACCAATAAAAAGAACACGTCTGCAGGGGCACAGACGTGTGATCGTTCTATACGCTCATGGTGGGTTTATCGAGGTGGTACGTGATCAATCCTCTAATTTTTTATCACCATCGTTGAACTGACTTACGAGGCGAAGCAGCCCGAGAATGCCGAGACCAAGTTGAATACCTTCGCCCGCACCGATTTTGACCTGAGATTCATTCTCCTCCGCTCGATTCACGATCAGAAACGCCATTCCCAAACCTGAAAGCGCGCCAGCCAGGGTACCGATGAGTAGAGTTTTTGCTTTCCACGTATTTGATTCATCCATAATCTTCATCCTTGAAGGAACTAAAGAACTTGGTGAGACCGGAGAAGAAAGCTTCCACAGCAGCCAGGATGGCATGCAGAGAGATCCATGGTTTTGTCATCGTGTCGCTGGCTCTGTCAACGCCACTCCCGAATTGTACGATATATTGATACACCTGCCGGAGAGGAGCCACGATGATACTTCGCAGCTGAACCACGCCTACAGTAAGTGCAAGGAATGCCGCCAGAATAATCAGACTGAGTATGAAAATCGGGATGATCATGAGAATCAGCGAGACATCCGCCCAGGCGCTCGTTGTACCAAATCCGGCAGTCACCAACGCGATGATGACGATGGCGATGAAGAGGAGTCCGACGATGAGTGGAACGTATATCTGATTCCTCACCTCTCTGCGGGAGATGGGTGCTCGTAGGGCTTCGATGCGTTCATCCTCAGGGAGGAAGTCGAACTCCGGTTCTGGGTTCATATCTCTGGTATTGTAGCATGACCTTTAGAAGATTTCCGCCCCGGCCAAGGACTCCATCGTCCGAATCTCGCTCGCTCACCTTCCCGGAGTACCTCGGTCGCCTATATAGTTCCCAAGTCGATCTTTTCCAGTCCCTTGGAGTACGTTAGAATGTCCTCATCCAGATCAAGGAGTGATGATGAGCGATTTCCCCGGAGTGGGCACTGTTGCCGTTGTAAAAACCACACCTGACACCGTCCTCGATGACGTCCAGGAAGTAATGCGCCTGGCGAAGTTCGAAGAGGTGCTACCCAAAGAAAATAAGACTGGGCTGAAGATAAACATCTCCTGGCAGACCTGGTATCCAGCTTGTTCCTCCACACCATGGCAGATCGAGGGTGTTATCCAGGGGCTTCAATCGGCTGGATATGAAGACCTGGTCGGGATCCATAACGACACAGTCGTGGTTGACACACGTGTGGGCGAATTCAACAATAAGCACCGCTTCGTCACAGACGAGTACAACATTCCCTGTATCTATCTTTATGAGGAAGATTTCGAGTGGTTTGAATACGTGCCAAAGAATCGTCCTTTCCTCGTCCTTGACAAGGTGTACCCCGATGGCGTGCTCATCCCAAAATCCTTGGTCGGGATCAACATCATCCAACTCCCTACCATCAAGACCCACGTCTTCACCACCATCACGGGTGCGATGAAGAATGCCTTTGGTGGATTGCTCCACCGGAACCGGCATTGGACACACTCGGTGATCCACGACACGCTCGTCGACCTGCTCATGATCCAGCAGGATATTCACCCCGGGCTATTTGCCGTTATGGACGGAACTTTTGCCGGAGACGGACCTGGCCCTCGCGCCATGCGCTGGCATGAAAAAGACATCCTGCTTGCTTCCGCAGATCAAGTGGCGATCGATGCCGTCTCCGCCAAGCTGCAAGGGTTTGATCCCATGGGCATTCGCTTCATACGAAGGGCGCACGAGCTCGACATGGGTGTGGGTGACCCATCCCAGATCCAGATCGTGGGATACGACATTGAAGGTGAACAACCCTGGAATTTCAAGCAGGAGGACACCTTCGCCAGCCGAGGACAGAAAGCCATCTATCACGGACCGCTCAAGCCTCTTGAAAAAGTGCTTTTGCAGGGTCCGCTCGTGCCCTGGTCGTATTTTGCCAGTAATTTCTACCACAATGTATTCTGGTACCCCTTTATCGGTCGCAAGCGAGTCGAGAGTGCGCTTCAAACTGATTGGGGAAAGCTCTTCAAGTCGTATGGGGATGGCGAGGTGGTCATGCCAGGTATGGAGCCGAAGACCGTCATCCAGGCCACGGCGGCTGTTGCACTTCTGACGCTCCTCGTCGTTGGAGGGTTGAGCGCTCTCCACAAGCGCAAATAACGCTAACTACCTTGCTTTATTTGGAAAAAATAATGAAAGAGATCTGGGGCTGTCCTAATGGGAAAGGATGATGGATAAATCCCTCATGGGGTCCGTGATCTCGAGTCTATATAAATCTACCCTTAACCCAATCCAATATTCAACGGTGTCTGAAGATGATCCGAGTTGAACTCCACTGTCACACCTATCATTCCATAGACAGCCTCATGCTGCCGCAGCAAATTCTGAAAACGATCGATCGAAATGGGATTGATAGGATCGCCATCACGGATCACAATTCCATTGAAGGGGCTATCGAGCTGGCAAGTCTTGCGCCGGACAGAATTATCGTAGGTGAGGAAGTCAAGACAACGGAGGGGGAGCTCATAGGCTATTTTATAAAGGAATCGATCCCAAAGAATCTCTCTTCCATGGAGGCCATTAAAGCCCTGCGTGATCAAAAGGCCTTCATTAGTGTCCCCCATCCCTTTGATCAAGAGCGTTCGAACCACTGGGAGGAGGAGCGTTTAGAGGAGATCTCGCACTTAATTGATGCCATTGAGGTATTCAATTCCCGCATACTCACTCATGGACCGAACCGCATGGCAAAGGACTTCGCCGCTCGTCATAATCTACTGGAAACAGCCGGCTCGGACGCACACACAACCGGCGAGATCGGACGCACGACCATCACCTGCCCGACATTCGAAGATGCTGAATCGATGCGCCAGGCCATCGCACAAGGGGAGATCCACGCCAAACGATCCCGACTGTGGGTCTATTTTTCTTCAGCCCGTGCGGTGTATAAAAAATCAAAAGGCTGGGAGCCTCCTCCATCAGATTCTCTGGATTGAATATTCATTGCGGATATTTTCACTGACACTGGAATTGTTAAGTATGAGGGGTGACGCTAAGATATTTCCTTCGTAGGTACCTCAGATCCCTGATTGATCGCTCAGGTTACTCTTTGCTGCGCAGATGGGGGAAGAGGATCACCTCTCGAATTGAAGTTCGATTTGTTAATAACATCGTCAGTCGATCCACACCCATCCCGAAGCCACCGGTCGGAGGCATGCCATACCGCAGCGCCCGGAGGTAATCTTCATCCATCGGGTGGCGTTCCTCATCGTCGGCATCGTATTCTCGACCCATCTCAAGGAAGCGCTGTTCCTGGTCAAGCGGGTCGTTCAATTCTGTGAAGGCGTTGCAGATTTCCATCCCCCCGATAAAAGCTTCGAAGCGTTCGACCGTCGCGGGATCATCCGGTTTACTTTTCGCCAGGGGCGAGATGTCACGCGGATAATCGAATAAGATCGTCGGTTGGATGAGATCGGGCTCGAGTTTGCTTCCGATCAGCCAGTCGATAAGCTTGCCGCGCGTCGCCGATGCCGAAGGTTCGAACCCCGCCTTCTTCATCGCTTTCCGCAATGACTCCGCGTCGAGGTGTTCCCCAATGTCGATGCCCGACATATCGATCAACGCCTGCCGCAGTTCAATTCGCTTCCAGGGCGGCGTGAGATCAATGTGATTTTCCTTGTATTCAAGCTCCAAAGTTCCCAGGACTTCCTGCGCTGTGTGGGCAATCATCTCCTCGGTGAGGTCCATCACGGTGTGATAATCCGCATATGCCTGGTAAAACTCGAGCTGTGTGAATTCCGGGTTGTGTTTGAAAGAAACGCCCTCGTTACGGAAGTCACGTCCAATCTCATACACACCTTCGAATCCACCCACGATCAACCTCTTCAGATATAGCTCGAACGAGATCCGCAAGAAGAGGTCCTGGTGCAATTGGTTGTGGTGGGTGGTGAACGGCTTTGCTGCCGCACCGCCGTACACAGGCTGGAGTATGGGTGTCTCGACTTCAACAAACCCGCGCTCATCGAAAAATCCGCGCAGCGCCCGAATGATGCGTGCTCTGGTCCGAAAGACTTCCCGCACCTCCGGGTTCACAGCAAGGTCGGCATAACGCTGCCGATAACGTGCCTCGGGATCCGCGAAGGCGCTATGCACGACCCGTTCTCCATCCACCTCTTCAGTTTTCGAAGCCGGGAGCGACATGAGCGCCTTGGCGAGCATCCGGAATTCTCCCACCTTGAGGGTCACCTCGCCTGTTCGAGTGCGGAACATGACACCCTTGGCCTCAATAAAATCCCCCAGGTCGAACTGCTCGCGGAAGATGTTGAAGCTCTCCCCGCCAATGTCGTCTTTCCGCAGGAACAATTGAAGCTGACCCATCCCATCTTCGACATGCGAAAAGATTACCTTGCCCATCTCACGAATCGAGCGGATCCTACCGACGATGACGGCGGTGATCTCGGTTTCATCCTCACCGGACTCAAATGCCTGAACTGCACCGAGTGTCGTATGCGTTCGCTCCACACGCGCAGGAAATGCTTCCATCCCACGATCACGGTACGCCTCTAACTTCTCCATGCGGATGCGTTCGAGTTCTGACTGTTCTTCCATACCCACCTGTTTCCTCTCGTTCAGGATCCGACAGTGCGCAGCGTGTCAAATCCACCCGTCGCAAGTGTACACGAAAAGCGCCCCGAGTGGCACACAGCACACATGGGGCGCTCCACAATTCTGATGACGTTATTTTATTTTAATAACCTTGAAGCGGAGCTCCCCAGCGGGTGCCTGTACATCGACACGCTGGCCCACCTTCTTATCGAGGAGCGCTCGGCCCAGAGGGCTTTCGTTTGAAATTAAGCCTTCCTTCGGGTCAGCTTCTGCGGCTCCGACGATGGTATACGTCTCTGACTTCTTGGCGCCTTCTTTGATCACCACCGTAGAACCGATGACGACATGCTCAGCATCTTCGTCCGGTTCGATGATGATCGCCTGGGCAAGCATACGTTCGATCTCGAGAATACGGCCTTCGACAAAGGCCTGTTCATTCTTCGCGGCCTCGTACTCTGCATTCTCAATCAACTCACCGTCTTCCATCGCTTCATGAAGACGGTCAGCGACTTCTTTTCTACGCACTTCACGCAGATGCTCGAGTTCTTCTTCTAGATTGATTTTTCCCTCAGGAGTGAGGTATACGCCGTTGTTCTCCATTTCAACCCTTAACTAACTTCTGAATTTGTTATGCTTACCAGACATAGATGAAAAAAAACTGAGAGATTCCTCTCAGCCACACTCAACGACGGCATGATAGCACATCTTATAGGCGCTGTCCAGTAGGACGTTTTTCGCACCTTACGTCGACCCTTTACCACCCAATACAAATAGCCGTGACCTAAATCCGCTCCGCTTCGATCGATCGTTAATAGGTTTGGAGATTTCGAAATATCGCTAGTCTGGGCGGGTATTCGTCTCGAGGGGGAATATTAATCGGACCCCGCCTGATGCATCGTGAAACTCTCTTATTTCATCGTAGAGCTCGTCTTCACTTTCCCAGAAAGTGGACAATTGTGTGCGGTATTCCGAGGACGCATGCCCCCAGGTCTCAAGAGCCTCAGGTGTGAGTGGGATAACTTTTTCTCCGCCCGGAGGTTTACCCAAATCTTCCGGCCAAACCTTTTCCCTATTCGCATAAGGAAAATCAAGATAATAGATCAAGCTATGCCCCAAACGCTCTGCGGCCATCCTCGTCAGGCGATGGTCCACATGCCCCCCCAACCCTCCAGGACAGTAAATATTTGCAGCCGAAAGCTGCAGTTCCTGGAGCGCATGCACGAGGACATCGACAAGACCTTTATCCTCCTCCTGAAGAGGGCCGAACAGGGATTCAGTGTTCCCGTAGAGGATTTCGCCCCCCGGGCCAAGTCGATAAATCGAATCCGGGAAGGATAAGTGCACCACCGATGAACCCAGCCTCCCACATGCAACTCTGTCTTCCGCCCTGCGAATGGCGATGGGTGGTCCCGCCTGACCCCAACGGGCGTGCAGTTCAGCTGCGAACGACGAGATGCGAAAATCGGGAGGATCGCCGGCGAAGAGTGTCAGCACGGAGATGGGATCACCGCGCGCATCCTGCAACGCCATCAATCCTCCACAGGAGAAGACGGCATCATCGAGATGTGGAGAGAGGTACAGGTGAGCAGACATTACTGATGATTATAGCCCGAGATTTCCCGGATGAGGGTTTTTTATGCGCAAAGACGTGTATTTATGTAAAGTACAATCAGTGTTTATGGATTACCTTGAATCTCCATTAGTATGCCCCTGGAGAATTCCGGGCCACGAAACACCCTTGTCTCGACCAAGAACAACGTTGGAGTCCACGTCTTCCTCAGCATCCTTCATGTGTCTCGCATTCATTTCACTGGACGGATCGATGCTCATATCCGGGACTAAGAAAAGCCGCTTCATCACCCAAGCTTTTGCCCACAGCCGTTGACGCTCGTTCCATCCAGATGATAAAATCATCCTGATGCGCCGTTAGCTCAATTGGCAGAGCAGGGGCCTTTTAAGCCCAAGGTCGCAGGTTCGATCCCTGCACGGCGCACTGTCTCAGAATCACGAAATCCCGCATACCTGGCGGGGTTTTTGCTTTCTATATGAACGGTTATCATGACCTTGGGCCTGAGTGCCCTGTATCATTCTATGATGCTACAATTTCTAAATTTCCTAATGGGCTAAATTCATCGTGCTTCTCTCGAAGTTCTTCAATTGAAAACATCGCGTAGAAATCTTTGGTAACCGCTAGAGAGCTGTGACCCATTATTTCTGAGGCTGAAGCCAAGTCGCCTCCATTAAGAATATACTCTCGAGCAAACCCATGTCGGAAAGCATGAGGATTAACTTTACCTTTCACATCAGCTCTCTTGCCCCTCCGATTTAGCATGTGTCTTAGTGATGTCGGATTTAATGGAACATCCTCTTGAAGAGAATGAAAGACGAATGGATTGTCTCTCCACTTCCTAACTCTGAACCACCTCGCTAATGCATTTGCTGTTTCCTCTCGAAATAAAACCACTCTCGTCTTGTCCCCTTTTTCAAATATCAATGCTCTCCTATGATCTAGATCCAATTCTCTAAGCGTAAGATTACATAATCCTGCTGCCCTACATCCTGTATCGTATAAGAAGAGGATTATAGAAAAATCTCTAATACTCGAAACGCTCTCGTCACATGAGTCAAGAAGCCTCTGGACATCCCTAGGATCTACACCTTTCGGGGCTTTTTTACTTCTTGGATGAGGTTTTATTTTCTTGTACATATCGTTTCTATAATCAGTATCTTCATTGCACCATTTCAATAATGTTCTTACTACTCGAACCAGAGCAAACTTGTAATCATCCGAGACATTTTCCGATCTAATGTCTACTATATATTTCCTCAAGTCATTTATATTTAGTCTTTCTAATGGCCAATCACCAAATTTCTTATCAAATCTCATAAATCTAACCTTGTACCAGGTTATGGTAGAGTCCTTTAGACCCTCCGCCATTTTGCATAAGAGGAACTCTTCAATTGCCTCTTTAACATTCATTTGATACTCGTCCAACTTCTACTCCATTATTTTATTAATAGACCCACCTCGGCCGTCAAGTAATATGCCTCGGTGGGCTTTACTTCTTAGCTAGAATATTCGATTCCCAAAGCCTCGAGAGTCCCGCCGACCTTGGGTGGCCATCCTGGGGTCCCGCAGGCTTACGCCACTGCTTCCCCAGGATCGCCCTTCCCAATACTCGGACTATCCATATCTTTCATCGATTCCTGCTCAAGCATGTCCCACCAGAATGGTCGTACAATTGGCTGCGCATTCCATTTTGATCGATGGATTTCGAGTTTTGTTCCCTTGACAATGTATTTCGCCACGTACCAAACTGCCCCTTCTGAATTTTTAATAATCTCTGTGAATGCAAATCCAGCCCATTCGTTCCAAAGCGTATGTATAAGTTTAAAGTTCAACGGCCTATCAGCTAAGAAATGAAAATGTATGACACCCCTCAATTGAAACTCTGCTGCAAGTACATACGAGAAATAAGACTCACCAGCGAATCGTGTGTAATGTCTTCCCAATAG
>JBGUDT010000088.1:0-9488 GCA_041821665.1 Anaerolineales bacterium | reverse complement strand
ACCCGTCTTCGCCTTGGTAGGCCGTTACCTTACCAACTAGCTGATGGGACGCAGGCCCCTCCCGAAGTGGATTACTCCTTTAGTCGTTCAGCCTCTAACCTGTACGACCACATGGGGTATTAGCAGCCCTTTCGAGCTGTTATCCCCCTCTTCGGGGCAGGTCACCAACGCGTTACTCACCCGTTCGCCACTAGGACACCTTCATACGAATACAAAGGGCCTCGTTCGACTTGCATGTATTAGGCACGCCGCCAGCGTTCATCCTGAGCCAGGATCAAACTCTCCATAGAGTTTTTTCCACATCCGAAGATGTGGGTTAGATCCATTTACGACCGGACTCAAGGTTTTCTGGTGCTTCCTATCACTATTCAGTTGTTAAGGTCCAGGTTGCCGAGCGGGCGCAATGCTAACACCCGGTCATCTCACTGTCAAGGGCACTAGGCATAAAACGCCGATGTTCGTCTTTCCAACATCGGCTAGGCAGGCAGACCAAACGGATCTTCTGACCCCGGTCTCTGACGCCCTTGACGTCATTCAATTGTTCTGGTCTTCCCACTTATCTGGGCGAGACCCATCGATGAGATGTCTTTATTATATTCACATGCTTGGTCATGTCAAGGGTAACGAATATTTTTCCTTCACCTTACAGCGGAATCAAGGGCAAATCACCTGCCCAGTTGTCTCGCCCTGGATAACGTTCGGAGAGCTGACTTCGACGCGGTAAAAATAAGTTCCATCTGAATCGACTTTAAATATCTCACTAAATGATTTGGCCCCACCAGTCGAGAAAGATTTAGTCTTCCAGCCGGAGGTGCCCTCATTAGACACCTTGCGATAAGTGACAGAGACGGGACCAGATACTTCAATCGTAAAAAACGCGTCGAATGTCACCGGGAACGAGCAGCTGCTTAGCTTGATGACAGGTGGTTCAAGACGCGCACTCACGCCAATTACGATGTTCTCAGGCGGCGGCGAGACTGGGATGGCATTGATATCCCCGTCCACGCGCGTATCGTCGGCAGTCAACCAACAATATCGTCCAGGCATGCGAGGATGCTCGACGACAAACCAGGTTTGATCCTCGTCCCTCCCCTTCACTGGAGCTGTATCATCCATCAAGAAAGTCCCACTTTGCGCATATTCTTCGCCTGGTCCGAAACGACACAACAGGTCCGCACCAAGTGAAGAGAGCATGGGTGTTGGTGGAGGACTTGTGGCAGATGGAAGCGGTGACGGTGTGGGCGCCGGCACATCGGTCGGTGTCGGAGTATTGGTGGGTTCTCCAATTGTGCTCGTCGGAAGCACTTCCTCATCAGGTGAGGCGGCGCCATCGGTCGCAGTTCCTTGAGGCTCGGTTAGTGATGCGCACCCTGTGGTGATGATCATCAAGGTAACAAGAAGGAACGCTGTGATTTTTCTGATATCCACTACAATCCTCTCCCTTCCTAGCCCCGCGGCCTCAAATCCAGTAAAAAACCTAATACTCGGATCTGCCTTTCATGGCTTGAGAAAGAGTCGATGAATCAGCGTATTCCAGATCGCCTCCGGAGGGTAATCCTCTTGCTAATCGTGTGCTCCGTATTTGTTTCCCCTCTAGTTTCTGTTTTATATACATCGCAGTAGCTTCACCCTCCAGGGTTGGGTTGGTGGCCAGGATAAGCTCATCCACCTCGTTCTTTTCAAGACGCGTGAGCAGTTCATCAATACGAAGATCGTCTGGACTGATGCCTTCCACGGGTGAAATTGCGCCATGAAGCACATGATAATGCCCTTTGAATAATCCTGTCTTCTCAATCGCAATTACGTCCAGAGGCTCCTCGACCACGCAGATGGATCGCCCACTCCGTCCTTCTGCCGAGCAGATCGGGCACGGATTATGGTCTATTGATGTGAAGGAATAGCATTGGGTGCATAGTGCAGTGGCTTCCCTCACATCACCCAACGCACGAGCAAGTTCCTTACTTTCGAATTCCGGAGCTCGCAGCAGATAGTAAGTCAATCGGGAAGCAGTTTTTGGACCAATCCCAGGCAGGCGGGCAAATGCCTCAATGAGCCTTTCCAGCGGCTCGGGAACGGCATTTATCATCCGAGCCCCAACGCACTCAATCCACCACTCATCGGATCTAATTTTTTCGCCGCCAGGGATTGTGAATCATGAATAGCTTGATTCACCGCAACCATGAGCAGATCTCCCAGCATTTCTGGGTCTCCATCATCAAATAGCTGAGGATCGATGGTAACACTCTGACATACTTGTGTGCCTGTCATCACTACCCGCACCGCGCCTCCTCCAGCGCTTGCCTCAACAGTCTCATGCTCGAGCTCGGATTGGGCTTTCACAATATCTTCTTGCATGCGTCGTAGTTGGTCCATCATCCCTGCTTGCATATTTTTTGGCTTCTTGCTTTTTGCCATATCACCTCTCTAGAAATCTACATTGAAACCCGGAGCGTTGTATTCCTTCCTATAAGTATAACCTTGGGTGAGGACAGCAATGTTGAATTGGAAATCGTGGACGGTTTGGGGACCAGATCTAAGCTTTACAAACCTATCAAACCCGCTTTATGCATCCGGTGGCAATTGTTCGACATCAACGACTTGTGCTCCGAGATCACGTACTGCTGTTGAGACCATCCCGCCATCTTTCATAGGCGCCGGTTGGCTTTCGTTCTCCAATCCATCCGCCCATAAATCAGATAGGACACATCGCAGAGAAATCTCCTTCCCGAGAATTTCACGTAATGCGTCCCTCGCCACTGATATGTTATGACCCTTCTCCATTTTCTCGCGGAGCAAGTCACTGCCAAAACCGATGACGAGCGTGTCGGCATCTAATCCCAGAGGTCGGCAGGAGTTCAACAGTGCCTGTGCGCGCGGATCGTGACGTCGTGCCGACTGAAGAATGTCTCGCCAGCGGTCGAGGATTAGATCGAAGGAGATGTCACTTGAGGGATCAATGAGAATTACGGGTTTTGGTTCTGCACTAACCTCGGGCTTCTTTTCCGTCTTGCTGATCGGGTTATTGATATCAGCCTCGCTCGTGGGCCGCGAAGCAGGTGAGGGATTTTGTATCTCTCCCGACTCAACAGCAAGCGTTTCCACGAACGCCAATTCCAAAGGGAGCGAAGATTGCCATGAAATCCCGCGCAAACCAGCGGCAAGATTGAATCCATGTATGCCATGAAGAAGTCGTTCGAGTGACACGCTAGTCGCTTGTGCTGCCATCATTTCCCTTACTTCTTCAGACGACTCGACCAGTGCGCCATTCCCCATCCGGACGAGCAATAAACCACGCAAATAGTCCACAATTTGACGTGCAAATTGGCGCGGATCCGTTCCCCCATCCAGGGCTTTATTGATTCCCGTGAGCCCTCTTCCTGCGTCGTTCTGCACCCATGCCTGCATGACCTCGATGACCGCCTCACTCGTCGCTGTGCCCAAGATCTCCTGGGCGCGGGCGATTGTGACCATCTCACCAGTAGAGACCAACTGGTCGAGGAGGGAAATCGCATCTCGCAAACTTCCAGTTGCCTGACGCGCGATGAGTTCCAGCACATCTCCCTCTATCGCAATCTGCTCCTGTTTAACTTTCTCTTGGAGGAAATCCGTAATAATTGATACCGGGATTCTACGGAATTCATGCCTCTGACAACGCGAGAGTACCGTGGCTGGAACTTTGTGTACCTCGGTTGTGGCAAGAATGAAGATGGCGTGATCAGGAGGTTCTTCGAGCGTTTTTAGGAGCGCGTTGAATGCTGCCGTGGAGAGCATATGGACTTCATCAATGATGTAAACCTTAAACCTGCCCTCATTGGGAGCAAAATTTATCTTCTCACGCAAACTGCGTACATCTTCCACGCTCGTATTTGAAGCAGCATCGATCTCAATTAAATCCAGGAAGCTGCCTTCATTAAGGGAAAGACAGTGACTGCATGCATTACACGGGCGGGTGGAGGCATCTTCGTCAAGGCAGTTAACTGCCTTCGCCATTAGTCTTGCTGTTGTCGTTTTGCCTGTGCCACGAGGACCCGCGAACAAATAAGCATGGACAATTCGGTCCCCTTTTACAGCGTTTTGAAGAGTCTGAATGATGTGGTCTTGACCGACCACCTCATCCCAATTCGTCGGCCGCCATTTTCGGTAAAGGGCATTCACCATGACTCCCTCGTGCCCTTCCTTCTACTCCAATAGGTGATCGCCATTCGCTAAACTAACCTCGTGATAGAGGAGGGGGAGATGCTCGCGTTGATCCTTCAATGTTAGATTGAGCGAGTGTATCAGACGGGAAAACATGACGCAAGAGCGTTGTTATCTCGCACCCATCTTGAAGTATCCCGAGCTTCTTAATGAACCACGTCACTTAGTACTTTCGCCAAGCTGCAGGCATGCTTCGGAGTTCTCCAAGACCAGATCACCCGTGCCGCCCCCTCCAATACTGTAATCGGGAAGTAGCCCTAGAGACGTTCCAAAATATGTATCAAAGATCAAACGAAAAGTGTTTACAGGGGATATCGTCGGGTAAAGGAAATCATGCCCATCATCAGGAAGGTAATACGCATTCAGTATTTTAAACTCGGATCCCCTTCCAGCACCCGTATCCGCCTGCAGCACAACGATCGGAGGGACATCCGATTCTTCAATCAAAATTTCCAGAATATCTAACATCCTAGCATTGATGAACTCAATCTGACCAGTGTAACCTTTATTCCGATATTCTTCGTTGACAGGTTGCGCTCTCCCACCACTGAAGTAGCCTGGATCTGTCAAGATCTCGCCACTCGGACCAAATACATATGGAACATGTGGGATCAATATATGCACAAAACTAAAAGTCGGTCTTTCGATCGATGGGGTCTTGGGCAGTTGATCCAGAAGAAAAAGCTGGCGATCCACGTGGGCGCGATAAGGAAGATTGGTGTCTTTAAATTGTTCATACATGAGCTTAAATTGTAAGTCAGTCAACACCACGCCTGCCGTAGTTCTAAACAGCAATCTCTCGAATTGATTTGCTACATTTGAAGTGATCGGGCTGATGCTCCGCTCAAAATAATAATCCGCATCATCGAGCTGACTCCAGTCATATCCGGTGTCAAAAGCCACCGTTTGGTATCCGATACGCTCGAGTTGCTCGCGAACAAGGTTTTGCTTCAGCAATAGCCAATAATCATTCGAAGCCAGTCCAATACTTTCGAGACGTGGGGCCAGATCAGTTAGGTAAGCCATATTTAAGGAAGATGTCAGTGATGCTTGCGTGAAGCTGTAATTGCTTCGGCTGCACTCCATGACTTGAAAACCAAGGCCTCCCAATTCCTGAAGGAATGGCGAGTTGTCGAACTCCCTTTCATCGAGGAGGGCATCCTTCCGAAGGTAAGCATCGAGAATGATGTAATAGATATCGGGCAACTCGTCACCCTCAAACTCAAGAATCGGAAATTCGGCGTTCGCTTCACTAACTCCTTCGCTCACACGCTCGACCTGCAAGTGATTTGCGATCTGAAATAGCGGGAAAACCACCAGGATGAGTCCTATTACGTTCAGCGCCCAGTTAACTTCCCGACCTCCACCGGCCATCTTTATAATCCCGTAGCCGCCCAAGACCATCAACAAACCATAAATCACGACAAGATAACGGTGGCGTCCAAGGTCAAACCCAAGGATTGGCGCCCCCTGTAAGCTTTCGTATATGTGGCCATATGAAAAAAAGAGTAGGAAGAAAAAAGTGACAAGCAGAGATGCCTTCTGCCACTCACCAAGCACCATACGAAGAATGAAGACCAGGAGCACAGCGGAGGTAATCGAGAGCAGCAATGGTCGAGCGCCAACCTCAAGCTCTACTTCTCGGATGTTGCTTGCGAGTAAGGCCAGGATTGGGAAAGCAGCAATTGCGATAGGATAGAAATGGATGCCTTTAAGAAATTTCAATCACACTCCCAGAGTTAATCGCTTGTTGTCAGAATTGTAATTGATAACAACCACCAGTATGGAGCAATATGAAAGCCGATGTTGAAAAAGCCAAGTAGATGCAGAATCAAAAAGACCCTGATGCAATATCGAGGTTGCACATGGGCTCGATCCAGGACTCGCCTGCCTTTGAAACGCACGTGATGCTATAATCATGAGGTGAAAAGCTTAGCGAAGGAGTAACGCGATGGGTGGTCTGGGAACAACCGAGCTAATCATCATCCTTGTCATCGTCGTCCTGCTCTTCGGGGTCGGCCGATTAACTCGGATTGGAGGAGAACTCGGCCGAGGAATTCGAGAATTCCGATCTGGTCTGCAAGGTGAAGAAGATGACGAACCCGAAGAACCAGAATCAGAGGAATCAAACACTTAAACAGCTAAGAGAATGGAAACCAGAAAACCGGCCGTTTGGCCGGTTTTATATTTTCCATCGAACGTTCAACCACGCATTAAGTTAATCAAATCATTCTAGTAGATGAGAGTGCAAAACCAAATTGCTGTGGATCATGTCTATCTTATACATGCCCATCAGCCAGATTTTTCACCCTCATCTTCTGACACATTTGAAATGGAATCACGAGATTGGAATGGGTGATCGTTCGATTAAGGTCAACAGTTTTTCATTCAAGTGGGATACGAAAGAATTACGGGATGGTGAAAGTTGATACCACCCCACCTGTGGCATCTCGCAGGATAATCGTCACACCTGTGTTCCAGATGGCCTCATCCAACCCCCAATACAAATCAATCGATGTGTTGGTCCCAGCTCGAGTGTGAACGTCTACAGCACCTGTGCTGTAAAAAGTAAATGCTGGGAAAAGGAACCTGTGACCGTCTTCATCTTCCAGGACCCAACCTGCCATTGACACTTCGCCGCCTTGGTTCAACAAACGGACTGATTCACCTTCAACGACTCCCGCAGTCTCGACCCCATTGATTATGACAGCCTGCTGAGAAGGTTCAACATTTTCGGGTTCTTCTGTCGAACGAGGCGTGTTTGTTGCCTGGCTAACACCCTCTTCTTCAAGGAGGATATCTTCACCGATTGGAATAACCAGCAGCTGTCCTGCAGTTAAGGAATTGGGATCTTGTAGACGGTTGGCGATCATCAAGGCATCAATTGACACGCCAAATTCTGTCGCTATTCCCAACATCGTATCTCCACCACGAACGATATAAGTCACCGGGGTTGGTGAAGGAATTTTTGTAGGCGTCTCGGTGGGGATATACTCATCCACCTGAGATACCACATCAACCGTAGGAGTAGGAGTATCTTTGGAGGAGCTGCTGCTCCCATTCCAGATGGCGAGCACCAGCAATACCGTGATTGCGGATACAATTACATTCAGACCCAGATAGGGGAGATAAGCTTTCCAGCTGCCTCTTCTAACGCTTCCCATGAGCGCGCATGATAGCACAGCTTCTCATGAAAGGGAATTGACCGCAGTCTGAATAATAAACTCGGATCTCACACTTTGTTCGTGCGGCTGGACATGAGTTAACAATCGAGATGGATTACACGGCGTAGGTTCTACTCTCAGAAACAGTATGGGTTGGGTATATTTACACTCGTACAATCGGCGAATCAAGGTAGGGGAAAAACTTGCCCATTATTATCGACGGCCACAACCTCATTCCACAGATTCCTGGTATCGAATTATCGGATCCTGATGATGAGGCAAAACTCATCAGGCGATTGAAAGCCTACTGCAATCGATCCCACCGTAAAGTGACCGTGTATTTCGATTCTGGCTTCCCGGGAATGGAGCAACGCAGTCATTCACTGAATTTAACCGTTCACTTCGTCCTATCCCCGAGAACTGCAGACGACGCCATCATTGAGCACATT
This sequence comes from Anaerolineales bacterium, assembly GCA_041821665.1. Classification (GTDB taxonomy): domain Bacteria; phylum Chloroflexota; class Anaerolineae; order Anaerolineales; family E44-bin32; genus E44-bin32. Next base: position 1,678 of record JBGUDT010000088.1, on the reverse strand, counting down.
CAAAGCCTCGGCCGAGAAGCTCCTAATTGGACAATTGTCTCAGACGATCGCGAGATCCAAGCAGAAGCGCGATACGCACGAGCTCGGCTTATGAGCAGCTCAGCCTTTGCACAGTCCCTCACTTCTCCAACCTCTGAAGTGCTGGAGCCCGAGGAAGAAAAACCCGTTGAGCCAGTCAATGCGGATGAAATCCAAGAGTGGGAGCAGCTTTTCAAAAATCAAGGGAAGGATACGAATAAACCCTGAGATCTTCAGGATCTATTAATGTATTTCGGACCTAATTAGTGTATTATTTGGGGAGGATGAGTATTTCTTTGTGTGATGTGAGGTATTGGGCTCATCTCAGGGGAACCAACCCATCGTTTCCGTGTCTCCCCCCTTCACGAGCGATAGGTACCCCGAATGAATTGGATCCGCTGGATGTAGGAAACCATCCGGCGGATCGTCATATTAGCAATGGTTATCGATCAGCCATCCTCATCCAGAAATTCAACCAAAAGGGCACGTGCATACAGACTTCCTGTACTTGTGCCCGAGCCTAAGGATAAAAAAAGGGGCGAACACGCACCAGTCAACCAATGTAAGTCTATTCAAATCCGTCTGGAACTTCTGGGAATTTCGCCGCGACCACAGTGACATTATCAGGTCCACCTGCTTTGTTCGCTTCTGCCACAAGTGCCTCAGAAACCAGTTGAGGGATTTCCAACTCATGCACAATCTTTAAAATACGTTCTTCGGGCACTTCGCCCCAGAGACCGTCCGAGCAGATCAACAGATAGCTGCCAGGTGGAAACACGTGGGTTGCTACATCGACCTTCACATCAATTGCCTTCCCTATAGCGTTCCAGAGGACATTCCGTTGAGGATGAACTTCGGCCTCGTCTTCGCTGATTGTGCCGGTATCAATAAGCTGTTGTACAAGCGAATGGTCTTTTGTTAATTGGTGCATCCCCCTAGCATCAATTCGATACGCCCGTGTGTCCCCCACATGCCCAATGGTAGCTTCACTACCAACTACGAACGCAATTGTTAAAGTCGTCGCTCCCCCCTCCGCTTTAGCTCGCACTTCCCGATTTGCTCGCTCTACAGCGAGTTTGACCATGTCGTCTAACGAATCACTAGGGCGAACAGGCTCCGGTGCGAGTAAATCCAGGATGGCTCCTTGTGTGAGGCTACCCGCGATACTGCGCACAGAAATCGCACTGGCCTTCGCACCATTTTCATAGCCCCCCAAACCGTCGGCGACACAGAGAAGAGCGAAGTCCGGCAGACCATCGCTGGACACCGCCGTGCCACTCAAAACCAGGAGCGAATCGTCATTGCTCTCCCGTTCCTCGCCTATCGACTGGAATGTTCCCGTCGTAATATGTGGCTTTATATCGTCTACGACAAATTCGGAGAGAGTCATGGGATCTAAGGGCGCTGTAGACGCCTGATCAGGAGGGACTTGTTCCTTCCCTTTAAATAATCGTTTGAAATAATCCATATAGCTCCACCGAATCAGAGTTTATTGATATCGTTCATTTTATTAATTACGCGTCAATTCTACAATTCACTGCACCTACAAGCAAGGCATCCATTTGGCACATTAGGAATGATGCTTCCAAACTCATCCTCGCATCATGACTATGTTGGAGCCAAGTTCAGATACGAACGGATCCCATGTTCGTATATTAAC
>JBGUDT010000087.1:0-9622 GCA_041821665.1 Anaerolineales bacterium | reverse complement strand
ACCGCAAAGCCCACCCCGCTGAACTGCCGGTCGGATGATTCGATGGCGGTGTTCACGCCGATTACCTCGCCAGCGATATTTAATAGTGGACCACCCGAATTACCTGGATTTATGGCGGCATCGGTCTGAATCACACTCGGAATACTGAAGTTTGCGCCGCCGGCCGTTCGGGCTTGTGATGGGAGCGTTCGTCCGAGCGCGCTCACGATGCCCGTGGTCATCGTCCCTTGCAAACCAAAGGGGTTTCCAATTGCCAATACAGTCTGCCCGACTCGCAGTGTCTTAGAGTTGGCTAGGGCCAGAGGGATGATCCCTTCGGGGAGTTCGACCACTCTGATGACCGCCAGATCGCTATCCGGATCGGTTCCCACAACTTCGGCGTCCGAGCTGAACCCTTGAGAAAAAATAACCATGATGCGATCTGCCTGGTCAACCACATGGAAATTCGTCACAATGTGACCGAGTTCATCGATCACGAAACCCGATCCCTGACCGAAGCGGAACGGCTCCTCCGGGATTTCGGGATGGTCGGGTACTTCTGGAACAGCCTCATCGCCAGGGGAGAAACTCTGCCTGACCTGGATATTTACAACGGCTGGGTTTACGCGCTCGTACACATCTGAGAATATCTCGCCGATATCTTCGACAATAATTGTCTCAGGCTCGTTCCTCATAATTACTTCTTGAGAAGGCGGTGCAGCCCAGCCGCATGCGCTCAACGCGAAGCTCGTCGCCAGAAGGATTGTTGCAACAAGCGTTCGATGATCTGTTGATTTAGACATCATAAGCTCTCCAGTACACAAGTTGTGTATTGATGGTTGGTTGGGGATGGTTCTTCCCACGTAGATCTGACGTTTGAAAATTGCACATAGTGAAATAGAGAGTTCCGGTCATGGCACGATCGGTAGACGTCATGTTTCACTATTCGTACGTAAAGATTCTAGGTGGATTACTTAAGAGTGAGATTAGGAAAGAGCTCCTTCGCAGACCTGAAAATTTATGCATTCGGGGCGAAGATCATCCATATTAAAAATCCCCTGAATACGGCCTTGCAAAGAGCAAAACCGATCGAGCCTCATCCAAAACGTCCCTTAAACAACCCCCACAATCATGGGTAGTACCATAATCAGGTTGACCGATCATTGATTCGCACTTATGATACCAGTGGTTTCGTGGTCTGACCACCATACCGGAAGGAATAGATGAAAATACATCCTGTAAAACATGTCACGAAGGCCCAAATTGTAGCTGGCCGCCTGGCGGCTTCCATCCTCGATGGTCAGTTCAACGAGGGGGAAAAGCTACCATCTGAGCGGGATTTGATGACCCAGCTCGATGTCAGCCGCGCCACGTTGCGTGAAGGGTTGAAGATTCTCGCGGAGAACCACATCATTGAGGTTAAACCCGGAGTCGGGTCCTTTGTTCGCCCGATCGATCGGCGGAACATCGCCCAGATGACAGAGCTTGCTGTGGGGCATCGCACACCGGGAGCCAGCCGGAAACCCCGTACCAGGATTCAGCCGGAAGATGGGAAAAAATCAAACGGCGGTCCACCGGAAGCTCCTGATGGACCCAAGGCGCTGCGTGTCAGCGTCGAAAAACCATTGCGCGTCCCCAACCTGAAAGAGGATCGTCTGGCAACTTTCGATTTCATCTCCTGGTGGGAGCGGGAGAAAGTGCAGGACGCCAAGGTGATGATTGTCGGGGCGGGCGCCCTGGGTAATGAAGTTGCTAAGAATCTCGCCTTGATGGGTGTGGGTCATCTATTTATCCTGGACTTTGATGACATCGAGGCGGCCAACCTCTCTCGCTCGGTGCTTTTCCGCGAGCGCGACAATGGCAGGCCAAAAGCGGAAATCGCTGCGGCTCGGATTCGCGAATTGAACCCGGACGTGAAGGTACAGTACTTGAATGCGGACGTGCGCACGCAAGTGGGCCTCGGAATTTTTCGCAGAATGGATGCCGTAGTTGGATGCCTGGATAATCGAGAGGCGCGATTGGCGGTCAACCGGTATTGTTATTGGCTTGGTAAATCGTGGGTCGATGGCGCCATTCAAGAACTATTGGGTCTCGTGCGCGTATTTATCCCCGGGGAGGGCGCGTGCTATGAGTGTACGTTAACGGAGCAGGCCAGGCGGGAAATGTCATTGCGCTATTCGTGCCCGCTGCTTGCGAGGGCCAATATCCTGCTGGGTAAGGTACCGACCACGCCTACCATTGCGTCCATCATCGGCGCTATGCAGTCACAAGAGGCGCTGAAGATCATACACGACCTCCCTGTTGAAGCGGGAAAGGTCACCCATTTCAACGGCATGACGAACCAGATGCACACGACCGGCTACGTGCCAGATGATGAATGTGAAAGTCATTGGCGCTACGGGGAAATTGTTGAACTCTCGAATAGAGCCGGGAGCACGACGCTGGAGGAATTTTTGCAGCTCGTTCGTGTGGATCTTGGAGCCGAAGCTGTGATCGAGCTCGATCAGGAAATCGTACTCTCATTGGAGTGCAGCAAGTGCGGCTCGGTGGACGAAGTACTGCGACCAATTTCAGAAGTTCCCTTCGATGCGGCTCACTGCCCTGTCTGTGGTTTGGTCCGGCAGGTTAATATGACCCATACCATTTCCGGGGATGAGTCATTTCTCGATCGCTCATTGCAGAGTATTGGTATACCACCGCTCCACATCATCCGAGCACATAACAGCCAGGAATATGGATTTTATGAACTATCTGGTGATCTCAACGAAGCGCTTCATTTTCAGCATTTTGTCATCCCCTCAATGAGGGGGTCGGCGGAGATGCCGAGGATCCGTCTAGGACCCGAAACCCCTGCGCCTGAAATTTCTCTCTCGGGTGCAGGCAGCAGACGGATCCGACTGCATGACTGAGGATTCTATGGCCAGCCAGGTCGAGGCACACATGTCAACAGGGATTTCCCCACATCGAAATCCGCTCTATGGTGGTCTTATCGTCACCTTGAGCGCTGTTCTGACCGCTGCGGTAGGCTTCGCAGCCATCTATGTGCTCAACCGGGGCATCCTTCCAGCCTTTCTCGTGCCCGTATCGGCAGCCGGGATCGGACTGGTGGCCGGGTTTATGTCTCGATGGACGCTGCATGAGCACAGTTATTTCACCCGCTGGCTTGTTGCTATGGTGGGAGTGTGCTTCGGGCTGGCGTTCATTGGCTGGTTGAGCCATGCCAAAATCGGACTCGATTTCAATGCTATAGCTCGTGAAAGACCGGATTGGTACGGTCTTGCCCAGGTCGCCCTCGGCGGTTTCGTCGCTTGGCTGTCTGTGCGAGCCTGGTCTCGCAGCGACACACCGAGCGCTTCCGATGACAACACCGTTCTGGTTTCGGCAAATCGCTCGGTCGCCTCTAATCCGGTTTTAGTGGATGCAGCACAGGGTGACGTCCGCACATGGCGCAGGCGCATTCGTCCGCATTCCGCTCGGATTACACCATCGTTGCCTGTGCGACCGACCGCACGCCCGCAACGTCGAAATTTTATCCGCAGAAGGGTGCGGTCCAAGGTGAGGCTCGCAGCCGCGGTGGAACATCGCTGTCCCTACTGCCTTGATCTCGTTGACCCCTTAGATCCAAAAGGAGTCAATATGTGCTCGATCTGCCACACGCTGCATCACGCAGATTGCTGGGCCGTAACGGGCAGCTGCCAGGTTCCCCACCACCAATAATTAGAGGCTCCAGAGAGAGGATGAGGTATGCCTGATCAGACTGTGACGATTGTTTTACCAAGTGGAGGCGCACGCACGGCAGAAGTCCCTTCTGATGTGCCTATTGGGGAACTGCTCCCCGAGCTCGTGGCGCTGCTGGAACTCCCGACTGTGGGGCCAGATGGCCGTCCAATGGATTATCGGCTCGACAGCAAGGCGCTGGGCAGAGAGCTCCAAGATGACGAGACGCTTGAATCTGCGGGGGTACCTCTTGAAGATCGTCTCATTCTTACTGCCGATATCACCGCAGGCGGCGTATCGGTGGAGGACAGTCCTCGAGTTCGGAGACTGCGGGGCGATTATGAACGAATGCGGGATACAGAGGCGCGCACATCACTCATCAGTTTCGAAGCGATGTCTCTGCAGCCCGGAACTCCGCCGGAACGCTATATCGTGACGTACCGATGTAAAAGCATCATCAGCGTGAATGCAAAAGGCGCACCGAATTTTGGGGAACATCATCAAGTAGAGATCTATCTCCACAGCCAGTATCCACAGCGCTGGCCTGGATTAAAGTGGCTCACACCCATCTGGCACCCGAACATCAATCATATCAACGGGAGCGTTTGCATCGATGCGGCATGGTGGACCGCCGCACGGTCTCTGGACAGACTTGTGATCATGATGGGAGAAATGCTGCAGTATAAAAATTTCCATGATGACCCCACCAAGCCACCTTTTCCCTGGGATCCAGAGGCGGCAAAATGGTGTCGAGAATACCGCAAGAAAAAACCAAATGCTTTTCCGGTGGACAATCGTGAGTTATTAAGACCCGAGCGCGTCCGGCTCCAAAGTGAGAAATCATCCGGGAAAGATGGGGGCAAGAAATGGTCCGTGAAAATCAAGAAGCCGAGGGTGAAATTGAAATAATCCCCTCGCAACCATAGCGGGAGAAGATCCCGTGAGTCAACGACCGATGAGGAGGTCATAGTGATGACAGAAGCAACAGAATCAGCAGTAACAGAAGCAACGGAACTATCCGTAACATTAGTTTTACCCGCAGGAGGGTCGCGCACAGCCGAGATGCCGGTGGATGTACCCATCAAAGAGCTGTTGCCGGAGTTGGTAACATCGCTCGAGCTTCCAACAGTGGGGCCCGACGGAAGACCGATGAGCTATCGATTAGACAGCAAAGCTCTCGGCAGGGAACTACAAGAGGACGAGACACTCGCATCTGCTGCTGTTCCAGCGGAAGATCGTTTGATGATCACTGCGGATGTTACCGCGGGATGAAGATCCAGCCGAGCCACGCGATGTCCAACCCGAACGGGGAGATGGAAGCGAACGTCCGTCTTCTACCGCCGACGGATACGACGCCATTGAGATCGCGGATACCCCTTACGGGTGCCCGTCGGTGGGTCTCTCCGTTCGAGGAGGATGTCAAGGCTTCCGTTTCTGTGTTTATCACACCAGAATCCTTTATCCGATTCTGTGCTCATGCTGGGACGGATCTTGAGCGTGAAGTCGGTGGCGGGCTTGTCGGGGAGTGGCACGAGGACGAGGAAAGCGGCAACTCCTTTATCCTCATCGATGGTGTACTGCCCGCGCGTCATACGAGACAGGGAAGCGCTTTTCTGACGTTCACTCAGGATAGTCTTGTGTCTATGAACGATGAGATGGAAGAGCGTTTCCCTGAGAAACAACTCGTTGGATGGTTTCATACCCACCCTCGCATGGGTGTGTTCCTGTCCAATTATGATGTATGGCTCCACCGTCATTTCTTCCCGGAAGCATGGCAGGTTGCACTTGTAATCGAACCGCACAGTGCGGTGGGTGGTTTTTTCATCCGCCAGGATGATATGACGCTGGATGCCCATCGTTACTTTGGTTTCTACGAACTGGGTGAGAACGAAGATTCGAGCGTCGTCCATTGGCGCAATCTGACGATGGACGAATCATACGAACGGTTAGAGGAGTAGAGCATGAGTAGACGGTTGAGGGTCTATTACTATGCCATTTTTGGCGCCATAGGTGGCCTGTTGGGTTGGCAAATTAGCAATCTGCTTGGCCTCTCGTTCAGCGGGAATCTGTACCTGAGCGATGTCGTCGTGGGAGCCGCAATTGGGTTCTGCATCGGATTTCCTATTGGAAGTGCGGAGGGCATTGTCACGCGCAATCCAGTCAAAGCACTGCGGTCGGGTCTAGTTGGCGGAGCGCTGGGCCTGCTTGCCGGTGCCCTTGCATTACCGTTGGGGGAGATCCTTTTCGGTGCTCTCGGTGGTGGCGCAATTCCCAGAGCATTGGGCTGGGCTTTCTTCGGACTCTTCATCGGTTTGGTGGAAGGCGTCACTGGTGGAGCACAAATGTGGAAGGGCGCCTTGGGCGGGGCACTCGGCGGGTTTCTTGGAGGCCTACTGCTTGAGCTTACGAGTCCCGTGGGCGAGGATCTAGTTTCCGGCAAAGCCATAGGCTTGGTCCTTATGGGCGCCATGATCGGGGCGATGATAGCCCTCATCGTCGTGCTCCTCTCGCGTGTCTGGCTTGAGGTCCTGGATGGAAAGTTGAAGGGGACAACATTCATCCTCGATAAGTTTTTATCCGCGAAGGGGCCCACGGCGGTGATTGGGAGTAATCCTCTCAAGTCGGAAATCGTCATCCCTGATCCAGATATATCTCCACAGCATGCCATGATGATCGGCGCGGATACATTCTTAAGCTTGAAGGACATCAGCCTCGAAGGCACGTTTGTGGAGGGTCGTCAAATTCAAAAAGCACGCCTTTTAGATGGCAACCGGATCCGGATGGGAAACACTACGCTTGCATACCACGAGCGGAGGTGAGGAAATGAAGAAGGTAAAGACGGGGTTATGGCTGGTGGTTTTAATAAGCTACCTGATATTGAGCCCAAATCGGATGGCCTTCGCCCAGGGTGAAGATGGTTCCAGCCCTGACATGCACATCACACAAGTAGACACCTCGCAATTCCCGCTGGTGACCGTATATCTATCGGTGACTGACTCGAATGGCGAACCGCTCGGAATCGATCCTGCTCGCCTACGCCTTGAAGAAGATGGGACGCTGATCGAAGCAGATCAGATCGAGGGGTTGGGTCAGGTGGAGCTTTTTAAAACACTACTAATCGTAGATGTGAGCGGCAGCATGAACAAGGTGGGAAAATTGGACACAGCCAAATCCGCTGCCAAAGTGTTTGTGCAGCAGATGCGCTATGGAGATGAGGTCGGACTTCTCGCGTTCAACACGGAGATCGACTACGTACAGCCACTCACGAACAACCAAGATGTGATCGTCGCCAGCATCGACGGTCTTGTAGCGGGGAGCGATACCGCAATGTATGACGCCCTTATCGAAGGTGTCGTCATTCTGGAGACGTTGCCCGGGCGAAAAGCTATCATCGTGCTCACCGATGGCATGGACAACCGGAGCCAGGTCGGGTTGACGGATATCGTCTCGGGCATTGGACCGGCCGGCCTTTCGATATCTACGGTGGGTCTTGGCGATCCTTCGCACCTGGTTGCGACGACTTCTGGCATTGATGTTCCCGCACTGCAAACACTCGCGGCTCAGGCAGGAGGAGAATTCGCATATGCGAATGATAGCGAGCAGCTCATGGATCTCTACAAGCGATATGCACGCACGCTGCAGAGCGAATACATGATCACGTACACCTCGCCGGGTGATCTGCGAGATGGTCTCACACGTAATTTAAGTGTCTCGCTCTCTGATGTAGATATCGCCTCGGGAGCGGCTGATTACAATCCGGGTGGTTTGGTGCCTGAGGTGTCAGGGCCCGCAAGCTGGTCGGTGTTTTTCGCTGCGCTTGGGATACTCATCCTCCTTCTTTTTGTTCCATCAACCATCCGTTTTGCGATGAATATGCTTGGAAAAGCGGAAGAGATCAGGACAAAACCAACAAAGCCTCGAATTCGCTTTACGGATACATAAATCTTGTAAGTCCGTGACGAAGATATAAGAGAAATGCCCCCGTCCTTGAAAGTTGGGGGCATTCTTGATTCCGTTGGTAAATGGAAGAAAAACCTATCAAGGCAGATAATTGCCTGGATTGACCCGACCCCAGATATCGCTGCGCATCTCGAAGTGGAGATGGGGGCCAGACGAATTTCCACTCACACCCATCGAGCCAATTTTGTTGCCTTGAAATACCGCCTGACCACACCCGAAGTAGATGCTGTTAAGATGTGCATAAAGGGTTTGCCAGCCATTTCCATGATCGATGACGATCACGTTCCCATAGCCGTAGTTGTTCCACCCTGCATAGACGATGACGCCGGTATCCGCAGCGTAGATTGCGTTACCGATACTGCCGCCGATATCAGTGGCTTCATGAATACCGGGGATATAGGGGTAGCCGGAGAGCCACGTGGATGACGTAGGCCACTCGAAGACCCCTGCGCCGACCGGACCACTGTAGATAGAGCCACAAGATCCAGGACCGAGGATACTGGCTGCAGCGGGATTCGATCGCGTGATGCTCACCATCTGCCAACTGGGGAGATCTCTGCGCCCGTCCGGGATCATGAGCAAAGCACCTTCTTCAAGAGGGGGTGTGGCGCGATCGATGTTGGGTTCGATATGGTTTCCGGGCCAATCGATAATGTCTTCCGTGTCCACATAGAAAAAATCTGCAACAGCATCCAGGCTTTCGCCCTCAGACCAGGCGTGCAGGACTCCATCTACGGGAGGAATGTCTAATTCTTGACCTGGTTTCAGCGTATGAGGGTCTTGATCGAGGGTAATCCAGTTGCCCCATAAAACCGTTTCCGGCTTCAGCGCAAACGTCTCTGCAATCTCGAACAGGCTATCACCTTCCTGGACCAGGTACTTGATCACAGCCAAACGGGGGCGATTGGGGAGCTCGGTATGCAGGTCGGATTGCCGGCGGATGCTTGTTGCGCTCGTTTTCATCGAATAGGCCGGCAAATCTTCCATCTCGAGAAAAATCTGATCTGCCTGGACAGACTCGGTTTGCTCTTCATTGAGGGGTGGAGTGGATTCGCCGACGGCGAGGATCGCGGTGCTGGAGTTTATGACAAATAACAAAGTGGCTATCACGATGGCGATTACCACAACTGAAATTACTCCGATAACCTTTCTGGAAACGCGGCGTACCCCTTCGTCTCGTGATTGATCACGAACGTCTTGTGGATCTACTTCTGTAAGGTCACTTTGTGATTCTTGAGATGCCATAATCGGCGAGATAATATCAGTCCAAATATAGAGGGTCAAGGCACGGGAGATTTCAACTTAATAAACTGTGATGATCTTCCGGTAATTTTTGAGGGCAGTGCAGCATGCTGGGAATACGGCGCGGTGTTGGTGTGGTGGATGGAAGTACCAATGACAAGTCTTGTTTTCTTCTGGTATGCTCGGGATGCTTTTTCAAAAGAACGTGGCATCGATCTTGCAAAGATGACACTGGCAGGCCAAGAAGGTATACAAAGGCGCTGTTTGAGGTTTTATGGAACAAGAAAGGCGTCAGTTACGAAACACAGACGAATCACCGGCTTCGCAGTTGCAGTTGCCCACGATGATGGGCGGGTTGGATAATTTAATGGAAGGAGTCAATGCGTTCGGAAAGTTGGCGCGGCTGGCTCCCCTCCTCCTTCTCTTGTTTTTCTCGCTGTCAGCCTGTGGAAGCGCCGAAAGTCTGCCGCAAACTGAAGAAATTATCCCCGTAAGCACGCCCAAGGACGTAGCGCCTGTTTCCGCACTCTCTGAGGAAGAGAGCGCTGAGGGAGGATCTTTCCAGCAAGGACCGCTTCCCGTTGTGCCGCGCCCGATCACATTTCCGACATCAGAACCCCCGCCTGATTTAGGTTGGCGTCCCCCACCTTACCCAGCGCCGTGGTCAATTCAGCCTCAGGATCATTTTTATTTCATCCGACCGATCCCCTCAGGCGAAGTTAAC
>JBGUDT010000086.1:0-9683 GCA_041821665.1 Anaerolineales bacterium | reverse complement strand
GAGACTTCACAAATTGTCGCTTAACATGCGGCTACCTAACTTTTTCCCATATCTCAGCCAGAAGAGGTATCAGCCACCACCCCTGCGAAAACTCCCTGCAGGATATCTTCTTTCCAGTTTTTGTGATGATACAGCCCCTATGCCGGTTGGTCTAATAATCTCACCACATTACCTCACTGGGATCGAAGTTCTGAGAAAAACTCGTTCCTCGCCCTGAATGGGACACAGGTCAAACTAGCTTTCGTAATATGCATATAATATACTGAATAATCGTAGCCTTGTATTTTGGATCGGTCTTTCCTCGGTCCACGGATTCCGAGAAGATAATATGCAAAAACGAATAATTTCAACACTTCAGGCAGTCATCTTCATCTCCATCTTGATTTTTTCCCACGTCGCCAACGCTCAATCAACTGGTCAACCGAAGGTCCATCTCCATGAGACATCACCTCCGCAGCAAGTCACGACCTCCGGTGGTGCGTTAGGTCTCTCTCTCAAGAGTTCGTTTTCGCTGCTCGACGGCGAGGACCAGGTGCTGATGGCGTTCGAGATAGTGGATGCTACGTACGACATTCAGGGAGAGTCATACACAGCTGTTATTCAGGAACTGGAAGAGCCCTGGACGGTTATATACCTGATCGATACCAGCAAGACGCTTGGCGGTTTTTCCACTGGACCAACCTTCAAGAATGTCAAAAATATTCTTGCCACCTCGGTCGAAGCCATTCCAGATAATTCAAATATCGCAGTCTTGAGTTTTGCCAATGACGCCCCAACCGCCATGGATTTCAACCAGGATACAGAGGCGGCCACAACGGCAATTCGCAACCTCGCAGCGAGTGGCTCGGGCAATTCATGCATGAATGACGGGCTCTACGAAGCCGTCAACAAGCTCGGTGGCGCGCCAGGTAGGAAGGCAGTGATCTTGTTCACAGCAAGTGCGGACGATTGCGCCCGACGCACCGCCCAAGAGGTAGTCGATTTTGCACAACAGAATCAGGTTCAGATTTATCCAGTAGGATTGCAAGGTTATAGCATCACGAAGGATGAATTGGATTCACTGGCGGGACCGACCGGTGGAGTCGCTGAGCTCCGCGACGAAAGCGCCCTCTCATTCGGATTATCGAATGTCATTGGCTTGTTGATGAATCAATGGACGGCAAAAGCGACAGTTTATCCATCTGCTGGAGAGGTTGCTGCGACCCTCACAGTGAATCTCTCAGATAATACATCCATCACATCCCCGGAATTCATCTTCAATTCCTCCCAGGATTACGTCCCTCCGGCTGAGATTGAGATCAAAGGGTTGGTTCAATCTGTGGCTGAAGGAATCCTCTTTAACCTGAATATCCGGCAACGAGAAAAGATCCGCCAGCTGAACGTCAGCGTCACCAGCATTGAAACGGGGCAATCCGTCGTTTCACAATCTTTAATCACATTTTCAGACGTCAACACTGTCCCCACTTCCAGTTTGATCCCTGGATCAAAGTACACGCTCATGGTCAGCGCAATGGATTCGGGTGGTCAAATCCTTTCAGAGGATAGTGCCGAATTTGAATATCAACCACCCGCTGCAAACCTGACAGTTGCCGATATTCAAACACCATCTCCGGAACAGGATGAATTCGTGGTCACAGTGGCAGCCCAAAATATTAGCGGAGTGGTGAAATATAAAGCCTGGTTTGGAGATGGAGAAACCCGGGCAAAGATTCCAAGCTCAGAAGTGACGATACCATTGGGAGACCCAATCCTGATCCCGGCTGAAGATATTCGCTCTGGAAACTATCTGGTCATTGTTCAAGCGTTGGATGGAAATGATACAGTCTTGGCCGAAACCCCTGCCATGGAACTTATCTACAAGCGTCCTGGCATCTTTCAAACCTTCCCGAATTGGGTTAGCACCTCTCCGTTTGCAATCACAGCGGTGACCGGGATCTGTTGCCTGTCGCTGATAGGCATCCTGGCGATTATTTGGATGGTCTTGCCAAAAAAATCTGAGAAATCTAGTGATGTTGATTTAATTTTTCCACAAAAGGAACGGCGACCCGTGTCGCCAGCCCCGCGGCCCTCACCTCCGCCTAGGCCGAAAGATGACATCGCTATGGATGCTGATCAGGAGGCAGCTTATGTCAGACAGCCACCTAAAGCTCCACCGATCCCCCCTGTCAGCCCGGAAAGACCAGTCGACGATGCCCCTGATGATCAACCGGCTGCCATGATTATTATGCTTCAACCAAAAGAACTAGAATTCACGGCTGAAATGAGAGACACACCATTTACAATCGGGCGCAAAAAGGACAATGACGCCGTTCTCCCAGTCGATAGTTCTAGTGGTGTATCTGGAAACCACCTTGTGCTATCCTTTGCCAAAGGGGGATATTACGTGAAGGATGAAAACAGCACATACGGCACGTTTGTCGATGGGGAAGCACTTGAAAAAGGGAAACCCACATTGTTAAAGGATGGATCCGTCATAAGCCTGGGACCAAAGGTGAAGGTGAGTTTTCAGTTGATCATAGAGGACTGAAAGGTCAGGTTCACTTGAGAAACAATTGTGTAGTACTGCGAACAATCGAATAGGCAAGGAGAATTTATATGGCAGCACCTCGCATCCGGATTGAGTACGATTCAATGAACCAAATCTCAAAGAGATTTTCTAGGCAGAGCGAAGGGATAGGTTCGCTCAATCAAAGAGTTGCAAGCCAGGTTGAAGTTTTGCGAAGTGGAGATTGGGTTGGTCAAGGGGCGAATGTGTTCTACCAGGAGATGGACGACGAGATTCTCCCAGCGCTTAAACGTCTTTCTGCAGTTCTGGGCATGGGAGATCGTGTAACTCAAGGGATTATTCAGGTTATGCATGACACAGATGAAGAGCTCGCAAACCTCCTTCAGCTTTTCGGAGAGGGCGGAGTTGCGGGTGCCATAGGTGTGATAGCTGGTGTTGGAGCTGTAGGGGGCACAGGTGGAAGTGGCGTTGCTGGTGGCGCATCCTGGCAGCAAGCGAACCAGCTGCTTGTTCGTGATCCCAGTAGTCTCTTTACTCAAAGTAAACTCCAAGGGCTGATCGGTCTCCAATTCCAAGGCGCTGGGGCCGAATTGGGTAATGCGATGAGGGGATTGTTGGCGAATCCTTCTGGTGCCAAGGCCAATAAACTCATTATCATTATCATCAATTTGCGAGGGCGCCCAGCTGCAGAAATCCAGGTCGAATTCGAGAAGTTTCAAGAAGTCATGGAACAGCGTGATGCTGCAACTCCGGAAACACCTCCATCGGGCGGGGGTGGGGGAAATTCAAACCACATGGGTTCCATGACCCAGATGCGCTATGGAAGCGTGGTAGGCGACGCGTTCGGGATCGATCCAACCTTTGGAGCCATGCTCAACCCTTCGGGCGGTCTGATAGGTCCTGGAAACTGGGCCTTCGCGGGCGCTGATACGGCAGTTGGATATCACCAAATATCACATGACGCAGCAGGGTATCTGCACAACTATCACCAGATCGGACCTGGATATGATTATCTAGGTTCTGGATCTGGATCTCCCTCTGATCCGGCGACAGGTCAAAGCGCGGGAATCTCATTTTGGCGCCAGGCGATTGGAGGTTCCACCAGCTCGAGCACGCAAGGTCAACTCTCGATGGGAGGTCAGGTGGGCGGGATAAATAGACTAAGCCAATCACTCAATCGCGTTGGGCGTAGTAATTAAATGAGGTAGAGGCCATGAACGGTGTGGAATTGACAAGATTTGAATTTGCTTTTCTACTAGCCACGTTGAATTGCAACGAGGTAATCGGCCTCGATGATCCATCGCTATTCCCCCAAAACGCCTCGGTAAGAGGAAAAACCTTCAAGAAGGGTCGTCAGGAGCTCGAAACACATGGCTGGATCATCCCAATTCCAGATCAACCTGATGAATTCGAGTTGGATGCCATGCTCCTGGAAACTGTGTCAATCATCGCTTCCCCTGATTTTATGATCGCCACCACCCACACTGCAGAGAAGGACCAAACCCGGCTCGTATTTCATTATCTGGGAGAGGGTAGCACGGTGGAACTCGCGGTCCAAGATGAGAAGAATTACCGACTCGGATTACTCCCAGAACAGGGGGAAATGTTCGGTCGCATCTACGCATTGATGCAGTTGAGTCCGGATAATGGCACAGCTGAGCTAAGAGTCGATCAAACGACATTCGAAAAGATCGTGCAGTACGTTCACAAGGGCAAATATCCAGACGCAGAGGAACTGCTGGCTTCATTCCCATTGAAAGAAGCCGAAGTCAAATCCTTATTAAGCGCCATTGAAAGTAACTCGCGAGGCGGTTTAGTTGTAGTGCGCGTAGATTCGGGGGAAATTACAGATGGACGAAGGCTATCGATCTATGGTTCAGGTGATGTAGCCTGGATGGCCATCCAAGTCGATTCGGAAACGACAGATTTTGGATTGCGACCCTGTTCCGAAGCGAGTATAGGTGAATTTGTTGCGGATTTTCAGGCAGATCTATCAAATTGATGGAGGCTCGGATTTTATGATGAAGGTCAAACCCATTCGAACTATCTGTGTAACTCTTCTCCTCCTGGCGATCCTGGGAATCGGTGGAGCCGCTGCACAAACTGGAGCCACTTTTTTCGTCAGCGATGTTGACTCCAGCTCATACCCTCTGGTGCAGTTCAAATTACGGGCCGTCGATCTTGAGAACAAGGTTGTAAGCGGATTAGATGCTCCCAATGTGCTCTCGGTTTATGAAAACGGGCAACAAGCGGGAGATGTCTTGGTGACGCCGAAATCGGATGGACCCATCAACTATATATTTATGATCGACCTGGGCCGAATTTCTAACTATAGGCAATTTCAGTTGAGCAATATCCGACAGGTGATCAGCACCCTCGTGAGCGGTGGCTATTTTGTAGACGGACAGGACTCTGTCATGGTCCTTGGTCGGCAAAATATCAACAGCGATCAAACTGTAACACTATTACCTGCCACACAAACTGGAAGCGAACTGACAACATGGGCGGCCAACTTCAATTTCGACAGAAGTTCTGGTAATACCAAAGGCTTACTCGGTGTCGAAGATGCAATTCAAGAAATGGGTGAACTTGTGCCAATCCCCGGCAGCGAGACAGCCGCTGTCATTTTTATCACTCGATATATTGAAGACCCAAGCGCTACCGTCGCCCCGACCTCCGCCCAAAACACTGCCGATCAAGCTCGGGAAGAGAATATCTCTATCCATGTATTGCAAACTGACACCAATCAATACAGAAAAGACGCGCTTGAAGTTCTCGCGAATGGCAGTTACGGCCAGTATGCCGGGCTGAATAGAAGCAACTTTCTTGGTCAGATAACATCCATATACCAGGCCATCGATTCTCAGCGAACCTATTATGATGTCTCCTATCGCAGCCCGATCGCTGGGACAGAGCATCACGAGCTCACGATCAACTCTCCGGTGCGCCCGGACGAGGGGGTCTATGGCAGTTATGACATCACGTTACAACTCCCAACCGTGAGCATCACTCAGCCAATTGCCAACAGCACCATCCGTCGCGAAGCTCAGGAGGAGACTGATGCCTCACAACCAATTTTTGACACATCCCGCGTCCCGGTCGTTGCACAGGTAAATTGGGTTGATGGATTCCCTCGCCAAATCGAAACGGCCGAATTGTACGTCAATGGGAATTTGGAAGACACGATCCAGGCAGAACCTGATCAAACGGAATTTGAATTTCAGTGGGATCTTACTGACATTACTACCGGAGGACTGCTTAGTGTCACATTGGATGTTCGGATTCAGGACGAGCTTGGGATGGAAGCCAATGCTCAAACAACAGCCAATGTTGAAGTGATCCTTCCGGATGAATCTTCTGGTATCAAGGTCACGCCCTTAATCGCCTCACTAAGCGCGTTCACCGTATGCCTTGGAGGACTAGTAATTCTGGTCGTAATCGTAGGGGTAGTTTTCTTGATCCGCAGGAGCTCTGCCTCTCAACCGGGTGGGGCGGCAGATGCAGTTGAGCTCCAACCAACTATGATGGGCGATGATGTGCAGGGATTATCGCTGGCCACGCTCGTTCTACTTGAGGGTTCCAGTGGCTTACAAGATGAAGTCTTCAAGATAACCACGCTTCGAACAACCCTGGGACGTGATCCATCCAAGACCGATATTTCATTTTATACGGATGAGGATAGCTCAGTAAGCCGGGTTCACTGCATCATCGTCCTGGATGACGATAATGTCTTCAGATTGATCGATAAAAACTCAAGCTCAGGGACACGACTCAATGGTAGACAAATCAAACCCGAGGTCGCGGTAGATCTCGCTGAAGGTGATGAGATCGTGCTCGGTAACCTGGCGCAAAAGGGCGTCAAACTACGCTTTAACTATATGTCCGGAGATGATGATGTACAACTCTCCGGTAATGCGGATGACAGAACTCATCTACTAAGCGACGAGGATGCGCGGAATTGGGACGAGATGTTGGATAACTCGTCTTAGAGCAAAAGCGTCCTACTAGAATTTAATCAGCTTATGTTAGCTGATAATGTTGAATGTGAGAGAGATACCACCCAATTTTATGACGGATCCTGCTGGAAGAGGATACTTAGTGCCGGCCTCTAACCTTTTCCCATCCATAAATGTAGGATTCCGGGGCTGAATTTGCTCAATATGAAATTTGCCACCGCGTGATGTAATACATGCATGATGCCGAGATACCGTGGGCAAATCTTCAATTCCTTCTAGATCTGCCGCCAACAACCTGTTATTGGATGGATTACGGTGATCTCTCCGTCCTATGATGGCAGGTTGCCACGCTAGGTCGTACTCTGTGAGTGATACAGATTCGAGGAGATAAACCCGCTTAAACTGTCCCTCGATTGGCTCACGCACACCTCGAAGAATCGCATCTTGGGTGCCAGTGTCCTCGACAATACGCTCACAAATGAGGGTGACCCCGTCAGGGACACCAGTCTGGTCCAACGAAATCTCCAACTCCAACGGATTGCGATCTCCCTTGGGATGCACCTGGAGGATGCCATCTAGATTGAATTTATCCTGGATCTCGGCAATTAGATTGGCGACCATCAGGCTGCTACGTACATTGATTTCCTTCGGTCCAATCTTATTGGGCTTGATGTCAACTGTGAGCGTAAGTCTGTCCATTATCCTGCCTTTTTTCTGGGTTCATACGATCTAGACGGATATAGGTTTCGCTTGCCCTCTCAACATTATTCTGCTGCCAACGATTTCGTAGCCGTTCACCATGTACCTGATTATGACCAATCGGGTGCTAGGTTAAAATAGTACCTGTGTTTTCGGCGCTATCTCGGATTCTCTTTCCTCCGACCAGGATAAACTAACATCGAAATATCTGCTTTTACTTTTTTGTCGTCGTTTTCTTCGCTGCAGTGCCTGTTTTTCGGGCAGCTGATGAAGATTTTGATTTAGCTGCCGGTTTTGCACTTGAGCTCTTACTTGAACTGGCTTTCGTGGCCGTTTTCTTCTTAGCAGTGGTTCCTTTGCTTCCGGTGGTCTTGGATTTCATCGCCGCTTGCTCAGCCAATAGTTTCTCTAAATCTGCCATGGCAGCACTCGGTTCTGCAGATGTGGCAGGAGCTGCATAGGACGATCCGGCGTCCGAGGGTTCCGTTGTGGCACGAATCGCCGTGTCAAGTATGCTCAAGTCCTTCGCCTGATAACTCCATTGGGCTGATTTGCGGTTTTTTTTCTGGATCCCACTTATCAACTCCCCGAGTTGCTCATCGGGTGACGTTCCATCGATCCCATCTAGAACGGGTAGGCAGATTTGTGTAAGGGAAGCTTGCACAGCTTTGACCATAAAACCTCGCCCGGGTGGAAGTTCTTTCTTAATCGCAAATCTGTCACGCACACCCATATATCTAAGCGCCTCTGCATCCTGGAGGACGAGTGTATAGCGACAAGATTCAGCCCTCTTCCGCAGCTTATCGGAGCTATTTCGCATGATGTCCTGACTGCCCCCGATCACGAAGTGAAGATTCTCACCTTTACCAATCTCACTTAGCGCCAGCGTTCCCAGACCCTTCCCATTTAATTCATCGACATCATCATAATGATCAAAGATCATAATGATAGAGCGCTTCGTGTTATCCTGTGGAGCATAACCATTGGATTGAGTTTTTAAGACTTCCTTTATTGGCTCGGTAAACTCAGCATGGAGCCGCTTGACAACTTCATCCATCTCAGCATCATTGGAAACAGTTGCCAATACATGGGGCAGGTTGGACAGTAAGTGTCCTTCCCCGCTCCCATAGTTAAAGAACTGACGCCCAGCATCCGATGGATCCACGAGAATGAGCGCAACCTGATCCGGTGAATACGCATGTGCAAGGGCGAGGATGAGTGACCGTATTGTCGTCGTTTTCCCAGTCATCGGTGGTCCGACTACCAGCCAATGCGGTCCTTTTGCTTCCAACTCAAACTTCGTTGGCTCTCGATCAAGGTCGTTGACACCCACGGCGACAGCTTTTGGAATTGGACCCTTGCCAAACGGCACCATCACATTTTGCAGGTCGATTCCTTCTGCCAGTACCTCGATTGGTTTTGCACGTTTCGCATCTAGCGCGGGAGTTGCTTCCACTAGCGTCGCCCAGGCTTTCTGCATACGTTGGGCTACATCGCGATATATATCCCCTTCTGCATTACCCCCCGGGACTGCCGTGTGGAACTCTAACGGACGAGGGCGACCCTTGCTCAGTTCGAGCTTCAAACCTCGACCAGGTTCGTCGTTGATATTCGTCCAGCCTCGTCCCAGGATGGTGGTGTAATCAAACGAATCGACCTGAGTGAAGGTGAGTCTTTGACCGAGAATGTTGTACAACTTACCGGGCACATCACCCAGGAGAGGTGCGGATACAGCGAAGTACACGCCGAAGGAGCGACCCTCACGAATAAGGCCAATCAGCTCTAGCAGGTACTCGGAGAAGGTTTCCTTGAATTCACCGATATTATCGATAACCACAAGCATTTTCGGAAAAGCACGATCGGGGTTGGCGAGATTATATTCCTCTAAAGAGTCATACTCTTGCAACCGATTTTGGCGGTCATCGATTGTATAACGGACCATCCGCATCAGACGTTCCACACGCTCTTCTTCATTGGCATCGACGATACCACCGATATGCGGAAGATGGCGAAGCGCCTTCATCCCCCCACGCCCGAAATCGAGCACCTGGATGTGAAGATCTGAAGGGGAGTGTGTGGCTGCAAGCGAGAGGATCAATGACCTTAGAAAGGTTGTTTTTCCTCGCCCGGCAGCTCCAAACACGATGAGAGGGTCATCGGTCAAATCGATTTTCATTACCTTCTGCGAAGCCTCATAGGGGTTATCGACGATCCCCATGCAGGCTTCAAGCGTCTGTGGGCCCGCCCAATCAACTGGTTTCCAGGGCGGTGCGCCACGTGTGTACTTCATCCACCTAGCAACTTCAGGGTTGATCACGACCTCATCGCCAGGTTTGTATCCTTCCATATAACTGGCGTCTACGGTTTCCGACATCGAGAGGAGATTCGGAAGGGGGTCGGGCCATGGTTTATGTTGCTCAGCGATTTTCTGTTTTTTAGCCTCGGCACCGATAGCACCAACGATCCAATCGATGAACAAGCTCGGCTGGTTGTCCATACTCATCCCGAGTGAATCCAGCATT
>JBGUDT010000085.1:0-9684 GCA_041821665.1 Anaerolineales bacterium | reverse complement strand
TCGACCCTTTGTCGAAGTATCATCTGAAATGAAATAGTGAAAAACGACAAGATCTCCGCATCCTTGTATGAGGACATAACCTCTTCGAAGGTCCCTCAACGGCTGAATATCGCCAGTTGGAGCTTATGGCAGCTTGTGACCATCATCGCCGTGATGGTTATGAATGTAAGCTGGGTGTCACTGATTTACAAACTCCTGGTTGAGGACAACGCCACGATCGGAATCCCGCTCCTTTTCGGAAGCATGATCATGGCTGCATACCTGGCAACGCGAGTTATGGAATTCCTGCGGTTAGATCCACCTATCCCACAAGTGACGCTCTTCGCAATATTGGTCGTGGCTGTGTTTCTTGGCATCTGGCTCATTATCCGATCCATAAATGGTTCTGTGCTTAGGGCAGAGGACACGCTCAACTTCTCCGATTTCTCATACCTCGCCACGCCCTTAGTCATAACTCTTGCCATGGTTGTGTTGCTCTGGAGAAGAGGTATGAACCTAGCTCGTCATCCGGTAGGCCCACGGGCGGTTCAGCGAGATTTTCGTTTAGGTATCCTTGTTTTCCTCATCGCCGGCGTAATCAGCATGAGATTGAATTACCAACTTCCAATCTTCGAGGTGGCCCTCTTTTTTGTTTTCAGCTTACTTGCGATGAGCGGGGCCAGACTTTCGGCAATAAGTCACTTGCGGGGTGGTGTTGGCGTCCCGTTTGATCGTCGTTGGTTGTTTGGCATCGCTGCAATGGCGGTTGGAACTACTCTAATCATTGGAGTGATCGCAGGTTTTGCGGGAAATGTTTTGGCCGGGGTGGTGGCCGTACTATTTACCGGATTGGTGTCCCTCCTCGCCTATGTCTTTATGCTCATCATGTGGCCCATAATCCTTCTGCTTCTTCCCCCGCTCACCGCCCTGCTGGAAAAGTTTGCACTATTCATCCAGGGATTAGGCCTTTCCGAGGAAGCTGAGATCCGTCCGGCGGATGTAGAAGGATTAATCGAATCACTCGCCGAAGAAACCGTCCGACCCGCATGGATCGATGATTTAAACACCGTACTCGGCGGAATACTAATTCTCGGAGTTTTTCTAGTCATCATCGCGTTTGTCCTCACGGGCTTGCGTCGTATGTCTGCTAGAAGAAAACTACCCAGCGCGCTCCACCCGGATGATGTCTCAAGCATCGGCTCCCTGGGGTCTGCCCTGCGGGATGCCTTCAAAATCCGAGCGGAGCAGATCGCAGCGGGTTTGTCGAGATTGCGCCCGGGGTCTAGGATGCTGGCTGCATTTCGCATCCGTCGCATCTATGGGAAACTGATGAACCTGAGCGAAGATCTGGGGTTTCCGCGGCATCCATCATGCACGCCCCGAGAATTCTTGCCTGTCCTTGAAGGGCATTTCCCTTCGCTGCAAACGGAACTCGCGCTTATCACAGACTCCTATGTGCGTGTGCGCTATGGCGAATTTCCTGAGACTCATGAGGAAGTCGAAGATGTAGAAACTGCCTGGTCACGCATCCAGGCGGAGGCTAAGCAGCTCAAACGATCGCGTTGAGTGAAGTTAAAAAATATCCCGGATACGTGGAGTATCCGGGATGCTAATCTATCTAACGATAAAATCAGGCACGCACGTAATCGATCAATTCGCTCTGGAGAGATGGATGACGCAATCTCCGCAGCGCCTGATTTTCGATCTGCCGCACCCGTTCCCGCGTGATGCCGAGCTTCAACCCGATCTGCTTCAATGTGTGTACTTCTCCCGTAGGTAAGCCGTACCTGAGGCGAACCACCAATGCTTCTCGAGGGGGCAGCGTTTCAAGCAGTTCTTGAACACGTTCTCCAAGGAGTTCCTGCTGTGTGAGTTCTTCGGGGGCAGGGGATTCTTCGTCCTCGATGAAATCTGCCATGACGCTGTCGCTGTCATAATCCGTAGGTTTCTCCAGGGATATTGGACGCTGTGCTACACGCAGCATATCTTCCACAGATTTTGGTGTGGTTTCGAGATGGGCCGCGAGTTCAACTTCATTAGGTTCTCTTCCCAGCTCCTGCATGAGCTGGTGACGGCTCCGGAGCATACGGTTGATGCGATCTCCCATATGGACTGGCACTCGGATCGTGCGGCCATGATCGGCGATGAGTCTGGTGATGGCCTGACGGATCCACCAGGTGGCATATGTTGAAAATTTATGACCACGACGATAATCGAACTTCTTCACCGCACGCATCAATCCAACATGCCCTTCTTGGATGAGATCGAGCAGAGGCACACCGCGATTGTTGTATTTCTTCGCCACGCTGATGACCAACCTCGAGTTTGCCATGATGAGATGTTCACGAGCAGCCATGCCATCTTCGATGTAAGTTTCAAGTTCTTTACGTTTCTTTTCAGAGACCGGGCCGTGTGCGAGCTCATCGCGGCACACTCGTCCCCGTTCGATTCGTTTGGCGAGCTCAACTTCTTCAGAGCGCGTGAGAAGTGGGACAAGACCCACCTGGCTGAGATATAGCCCCACAGAATCTCCCGCGTCAATGGCTTCCAGGGCGCTGTTTTCGGGATTCGCTTCGAGTGAGGCAGAATCTTCGGAGTCTGAAGTTTCGACTTTACTGGCGATTTTTTCGAGTTCTGTTGGGACTTTCCCGTTTTCAGTGATCTCGATTCCGGCGACCTGAAGTGCATCGAATAGCGAATCGATGACCGGGAGCATTTCCTCCGCCTCGGGAACCTGGGTCATGATATCTTCATAGGAAAGCGAGCCTTGCTCCTTGCTCAGTTCAATGAGCTGTGCAAGCGCCAGTTGCTCTTCATCCGAGAGGTCAAGCGGAAGATTTTCCACTTGATCCAATGTGTTTTGCTTAGGTTTCATATGTGTCACTTATCCTCCAACTGCGCAGCATTCGCATCGAGCAATAGTTCGATGCATCAATCATTTGTCATGGGTTGATCGGCTAGAATATCAGGCTTGGCGAATTCGATAAGGGGAATGAATAAATATCTCATAACCGATTTCGAGGACCGATCTACAAATCCTGTTCAATCATAGCTTAAAGAGATTAGAAGAATCTTAATGCTTTTTCGACGCTTCCCCTCTTTTACCCGACGTTTTACATGCGCTCATGCAGCCTGAAGCAGGATTCCTGAAAAAGGGATGGAAATTGACATAAGAAATTGCCTGAAATGAATAGGAAAGGTGTGTTGGTTTTTATCGGTTGTGTATAATGACTACACTCCTTCAAGAAACACACGCAAGTGTGCGATGTGGTGATGAAGGTACCAAATCCATACACGGAGGAATATTGTCGAATGCCCTTAACTCAGAAAGACCGCGATCGGAAGCGTCGGCAGCGACGTCATAAAAAGATGACGGAACTCAAACTCAGGCTGGAGCAGGCGAAGGATCCAAAGGAAAAAGAGATCATTATTGAAAAAATCCGACGGGTCAATCCCTGGGTCGAAATCAACTAAGCAGGATCAGGACTCCGGGATAATTCTTGATCGCAACCGGAGCGGTCACGCCGTATGCGCAAACCATGGCGCACTATGGCCGAACTGTGGTGCATTCACATTTGTTGAAGGGAGCCAGGACCTCGCCCTTCGTTCAAATCTTGCCGGTGAATGAGAAAGTATCATCCGCTTCAAGATGTAGATTAGGAACAGAACCATATGGGTGAAGAAAAAGGAAGAAGGTTGATCGTCGTCTCGAATCGGCTGCCAGTGCGGGTCGAGGATGTTGAAGGCGAGCTCCAATACCAACAAAGTGTGGGTGGCCTGACTACGGCGATCGATGTGCTGCGAGAGCGGCTGGATATGATCTGGTTTGGAACACCGGGATTGAACGTGGAGGACGAGCGGTCTGAGTCCGAAATTTCGGCGAAACTCTGGGAGGATTTCAAGTGCGTCCCGTTGTTTATTGATGAGGAGGAATTTAACCTTTTCTACAACGGGTTTAGCAATGGGAGCATCTGGCCGATGTTCCATTATTTCCCGCAGTATGCACATTACGATCAGAGTGAATGGGAAGCCTATCACGATGTCAATCAGAAGTTCTGTGATGAAATCGTGCGCATTACGCGGCCCGGAGATCTCATCTGGGTGCATGACTATCACCTCATGCTCCTACCGGCAATGCTGCGTGAGGTGCTACCGGATGCCCCGATTGGATTCTTCCTACATATCCCGTTTCCCTCTTATGAAATCTTCCGAGCTCTCCCATGGCGTGAGGAGATTCTGGAAGGATTGCTGGGGGCGGATTTGGTGGGTTTTCATACGTTCGGCTATGCGCGCCACTTCATCAGCAGTTTAATGCGCCTTCTTGGGTTGGAACAAGAATTCGGGCAAGTCACCGTGGGCGATCGTGCCGTCAAAATCGACACATTCCCACTGGGTGTCAATGTGGACCGTTTCTCATCCGCCATTGAAGATGAAGCTGTCCAGACAGAGCTCAGAGACCTCAAGCAGAAAACAGAGGGGCAGAAAGTTGTCCTTTCTGTCGATCGATTGGATTTTACGAAGGGCATTCTCCATCGCTTGAATGCTTATGAAAAATTCTTGATGGAACATGAGGAGTGGCACGAGCGGGTCACGCTTGTTTCTCTTCTGGTGCCTTCTCGGACCCATGTCCCGGAGTATCAGCTTATCAAAAGCCAGGTCGACGAGATGATTGGAAGGCTTAATGGCAAGTTCAGTCAGACTGGCTGGACGCCCATCTGGTACCTCTATCGAGCCGTCCCGTTTTCAGAGCTCATCGCGCTCTACCAGCTTGCAGACGTAGCGTTAGTGACGCCGCTACGTGATGGGATGAATTTGGTCGCAAAGGAATACGTGGCTTCTCGGCCAGATGGTACGGGTGTGCTTGTCTTGAGTGAGACGGCGGGCGCCGCGGCTGAACTCGGCGAGGCGATCCTGGTTAACCCCCATGATGAAGAGATGATGGTTGATGCGCTCCATCGGGCATTGTCGCTGCCGGTAGAGGAACAAAAACAGCGCAACTTTGCCATGCGCGCCCGGTTGCGTCGATATGATACAGATCGCTGGGCGGACGATTTCATCAACCAGCTCGAATGGGCTCAATCGCTACACACAGGACAACAGCCTCGGCGTCTGCTTGGTGATCTTCAGGAG
Source organism: Anaerolineales bacterium (assembly GCA_041821665.1). GTDB lineage: Bacteria > Chloroflexota > Anaerolineae > Anaerolineales > E44-bin32 > E44-bin32. The sequence continues at coordinate 4,575 of JBGUDT010000085.1, read as the reverse complement.
CAGGTTCTGCGTGATTTTCAGAAAGCTGAACAAAGGCTGATGCTTCTTGACTATGATGGAACGCTCGTGTCGTTTGCCCGCACACCGGAAGGTGCAAAGCCAGATAAAGAACTACTCGAGTTGCTATCTAAGCTGACTGGCTCATCAAAGAATAAGGTAGTGGTCATCAGCGGTCGCGACTCAGATACCCTGGAGGCCTGGCTCGGCGGCACGGGTGTGGATATGGTCGCGGAACATGGGGCCAAGATGCGGCTCGCAGGTGATGATGACTGGCAGATTACCGAGGAAGATTATTCAAACGAGTGGAAGGCACGACTACGACCCGTGTTTGAAGTGTATGTGGATCGCACACCCGGGGCATTGCTAGAGGAAAAAGGAGCTGCGCTCGTGTGGCACTACCGCAGAGCCGATCCCGGATTGGGTGAACTCAGAGCGGCCGAACTCATCCAGACATTGGAGGGATTCGTTGCGAATACCTCGCTGCACATCTTGCAAGGGCATAAGGTCATTGAGGTGAAGCCGAGCACGGTGAGCAAGGGTAAGGCTGCACAGCCCTGGCTTTCGAGAAAACCTCGCAACGATTTCGTCCTTGCAATTGGTGATGATGTTACGGATGAGGCGCTTTTTGAGGCCGTGCCTGAGGACTGCTGGTCGGTGAAAGTCGGCATACCGGGTCATTCGAAGGCACGCTATTATCTATCCGATCCCTTCGAAGTAAGGCGTTTGCTGCGTGCCCTATCCGCGGCAATGGATGATTGACCGGTTTAAGTATTCCGAAATAATGGGACTGATGGTACTTAGCGTCCCTAAAAAACAAGGAAGAATATACGGAGGTATTCCATGTCAACAGAAAAATCGAGCAACAATCGAGTAATTTTTGGAGTGAGCCTGCTGGCGCTCATCGGTGCGTGCCTATGTGTGTTTCTATGTATCTGCCTGCTGGCAGGGGTCGGCGCTGCGGTGGGATTCAACGAACTTCCCGTCTACATGGACCCGATCTATTACTAGCGAGTATCAACTCAAGTAACCTACTCCTGTGGAGATTAATTCTTTTGGGATCAAACTGCAGTGATAGGTTTCAGTATTAAAAAACTAAAACATAGGCGCGCCCAGAAGGGATGCGCCCATGCTTGTTAAAGCGCAATGAGCTTGAAAATAGGTAACGGAATTTCATTACTGACGCACGCCGTAAACATGGATTCTTCCCTCTGGATCACCGATCACAAGGAGTTTTCCATCCGGACTTAAGGCCATGGAAGGGGTGAATGTCCAGAAAGCGCTCAGCGATTTTATGAGCACCCCGGAGGGCATTTCCCATACTTTGAGGGTGGGTTCAATACTGCGGGTGAATAACAACCCTCCATCATTGTTGAATATACATCCATTCACCGGCTCACTTTGTCCATCTAAGGCTAATAGGACTTCCCAGTCCGCCGTATCCCAGATGCGGATCGAGTTGTCTGCGCCCGTGATGCCCCCACCGCAAGTTGCCAGTAAAGAGCCATCGAGGTTGAAGTGCACATCGTTGACCGGCTCTTGATGTGCGCTTAATTGGTGAATTTGTTCGCCCGAGGCCACATCCCAGAGTCGGACAGATTTATCCTCACTCCCGGAAGCGAGAATCGAGCCATCCGGGCTGAAATCGAGCGCGTATACGTCCTCCTGATGTCCATGGAGAACGAACTTCTCCGTTCCGTCTGGCACATCCCATACCCGGATAGATTGGTCCACACTACCGGATGCAATCAGCTTGCCATCAGGACTGAAATCGATGTCGAATATACCCCAGACATGGCCCTCAAAGATCCCCAGCTCCTCAAAACCCGCCATGTCCCATAATCGGACAGCACCGTCGGAATCGCCGCTTGCGAGGATGGACCCGTCTGGGTTGAACGTGATTTCAAAAGTCTGACGACCTTGTTTTATCGCAGCGATCTCATCTCCGGAGTTCATATCCCAGAAGCGCACATCTCCGTCGATATCACCCGACGAAAGCAGCGAACCGGAGGGGTTGAATGCAAGCGTCGTAAGATAGGCGTTTCCACCATGCAGGACGAACAGCTCTTCAAGGTCAGAGGCCGACTGAGCGTTGATCTCAAGAAGGGAGGAAGTCTCCCATTCGCTCCTTGGAGGAGTAATTGTGGGCTCTGAATCGGGAAGAGTGAGAACTTCACTGGTGGGTGGCTCGGTGGTCTTTGTCTCACTCGACGCACAACCGATGAGCAGAGTCATCATTGCAATTATTAGCACCGTTATCTTTAAATTCATCAGCAAGACCCTCCTGCAAAATTGGAGACAGGTACGAACATGATCAGGTAGGAGCGTTGTTGTTCCATCATCTCTTCTGGGCGGTGAGGGCGAGGACTTCGCTCTCGCCGCGCAGGCTTAAATCGAGAATTTCGAAACCCTCAAATTCAGCCGCGAACTCATCAGGTGAAAAGATGTGGTGAGGAAGTCCCGCCTCCCAACCCAAAGTGGGCACGAAAGTACCGGGCTCGATTTCCACAGCATCATCATCTGGATCTACCTTTGATGGTACGGTCACAAACGCGATTCCACCTTGCTCGATCACACGCCCGATCTCCCGAATCGTTCGCTTGACGGTGTCGAGTACCGCATGATGGATGACTTGCGTGGAGATCAAGCCACTAAAGGTGTTCGCACGGAATGGAAATTCCGCCCGCATATCCGCCAAAACGAGGGAGGCGGATTGACCCTCCTGCAGGAGCCATTCTTCTGTCATTCGCAGTGCGGTGATCGAGTTGTCCGTTCCCGTGACTAAAAAACCGGATTTCGACAGCTGCACGGTGTGTCGACCGTTTCCGCAACCCAGATCCAGGATCGTAGTGCATGAATGGAATTTATATGCCTCTACCAGGTCATCGAAACGAAGAAAGGGTTCCTCGAATACACGTCCTTCTCTTTGATATATCTCATCCCAGGGTTGGGGATCAGCGTTCATGTTCGACCGATTTCCAGTACCTTGCCAATGCATTCGACCCTCTCAAAATAGGGGGGTAATTGAACCCAATTACAGAGGCTCCTCGGGCAGGACTCGAACCTACAACTCGACGGACAGAATTGTCATGCCTGTTTGTATCAATTTTCCTGATTTTGCATAAGGACCAGGCTCACATACGGCTATGGGATGTAAGCGCAACTGCGATCAGGTGGAGCTGCTTGTCCTTTCAGCTGAGTCATAGCGCTCTTCAGTCGTCACATCAGACTTGACCAACGTCAGAAACATAGCCGACGAAATACCTGCCGATCCAAAGATCATGCACATCACCATGATCTGATATCTTACAGCAATCAAGGGTGAGACCCCGGATAGGATTTGCCCCGTCATCATGCCCGGAAGCGAAACCAGACCTACTGCGAACAGCGTATTCGTGATCGGAATTAGTGAAGCTTGAAGTGCGATACTTCGCGACTGTTCGTACGGAACGTCTCGATTAATTTCTGCCTCTAATCTCTCACCTGCAAGGCTGATGCTGTTCATTGCGCCCGCGAAAATCATCCCTGCCAGAGGGATCACAGAACTCGGCGAATACCAGGGCTGCAGATCGAGCACCCCCTGAGTCATGATGATTAGAATAACGCCCCCGCCCAGCGAGATAGATAAAAACGATTTTAGATACAGTTTCTTCCGGGGGATATGAGAAGTCCGCAAAGCGATCCAGCTCGATGAAAAAAGCATAACACTGAGAACAGCGGCAACAACCAGAGCGCTATCCGTTTCGAAAATGTACGTTAGAACATAGCCAATGAGCAGAAGCTGAATGAGCATCCGGAAAACGGCATAGATCGAGTTTTTGTAGTCAAGCATCCATTTCCAAAGGATGAGGATAACAACGACGACTGGTATGAATGCCAGGGCTAACCTTGCAAAGGGTATGGTTTGCATCGAATTAGTCGTACCGGATCAGCTGAGCGTGTGCCGGTCGTGGTTGAAACTTACGTGCCATGAGGCATACCTATATTGAAGAATTACTCACATATTATTCCAAAAAGGGAAAAGAGGAAATTCGATATTTTTTTGAGTGACGTGAGAAAAGAAATCAGTAAGACGTGGATTACGAATGGAGAAAGGAAAATGCACATCCTTAAGCAAGAATGTGCACGTGTTGATTGACCAAAGGCTCCTCGGAGTGGACTCGAACCACTAACCTACCGGACAGAGGTGTTATTCCTATTCGTATATAGATTCTTGATAGAGTCTAACGGATGAGCTCACCCGCCTAAGATAACTTGATTATACTTGCGCCGCTGACTCACCAGGGCCGGGTGGAGCGGGGGTTAGGCTGAGAACTTAAATTAGCTCATCATGTTCCTTTTTTGTTATGGGATACCATTTACAAATAATTGTGGGTATTATGTCCTTTGGCTATTCTGGTTCATTATCTTCTTCCCAAACCTTTAAGAAAATCGAAACAGAGTTTATTCCATAAGGGGTGGATAAAGAAACTTTCAATTTTCCACTTTGTTTTTTATTCTTTTGGTCTATGCCGCTTTTGCAAACAGGCATTTGAGATAGGCTCCTTCCGGATACGAAATGGGATGGTCTAAAGCATG
>JBGUDT010000084.1:4127-9874 GCA_041821665.1 Anaerolineales bacterium | reverse complement strand
GGGTGTCTATTCTGCTACAAAAGCGGCAGTCAATAACCTCACCGTCACATTTTGCCAAGGCCATGCGAAACGACGGCGTAACCATCAATACAGTCAGCCCGGGAGCCATACTCACACCCAGTATGATTGAGATGGGAACGTCTCAAGGTATGGGCCAATCGTTGGAAGAAGTTGAAACAGCTTTAAACCAGATGATGGGCGATAGTGTGCCGTTTAAGAGGATGGGTCGGATCGATGAAGTTGCCGATGTGGTTGTCTTTCTGGCCAGTCAGTTGGCCAGTTATGTTCACGGTGCCAATATCCGAGTAGATGGTGGTTACGTGCCGACCGTCAATTAAAGTGCACTGCCATTAGGTTACATCTTGGAATTAAAAAGATATTCGCTTCATTTCTCCAAGCGACAGAACATGAGCAACTTTCGGTTAATGAGAGAGCCTGGATCATGAGATCGGCAACTTGAGAAGCTGTTTCATTAATATGTAGGATGATTTCGAACAGCGCTATCCTGTGGTGGTAATAGATCCTTCATAGGGATATATTCCAAGATCATCGATTCTCATATCCAAACCTAGTGTCCGGTAATGTCCCCGTCAGAGTTCCAAGAAATTGTTTCCGATAATGAACACAAGCAGTATCTCATCAGAACCAATAAATCGCTCAATGGGCAAAGGATCTGAATTGCCTCAGCTATTCTTTTCGGGATGACCGTCTATTCCAATTGTTATGAATTCATTGATGGAATTATTCGAATTCCATCCAAGAAGAGGGAGTGATTAGGCACCCACGGATTTCCGCCAATCACTGCATCTCAGCTATTGGTATTTTGCTGTGGTCTTTCCAGGGGAACGGCTTGGGGTCAATGACTTCGAAGACAGGTTGCTCTTTTCTAATTCTCATCAGACCAACCCGGAGGGATCCGAACCCCGCATTCGAGCGGCGGGCTGACGGCACACCTCTCACATACAGCGTTTACGATTCGTTGGAGTCATCCCCATCTAAGGGACTCGTCTGGATTAGTTCGTCAGCAACGTCCTGGATTTCACTCGCATACGTCATATAGCGTGCATTGGAATTGCGCAAGCGATTGCCCAAAGATTGCGCCATACTGTGCCAGAGCCTGGCGGCGAGTTCTGGATCGTTCGCCATCAATGCAGCCAGCCGGCGGCGAGTAAAGCACAGGACTTCCATCGGTTCCATGGCGATCACGGAGGCAGAGTGCGGGGCACCGATCAGCATCGATACTTCTCCAAGCGTCTCGCCAACACTTGCTTCAGCTACACCGACAACCTCATCGGAGTGATTGCTCATCGTGATTACCGCCCGGCCCTGGAGGATTAAGAACAGGTCGTGTTCCTTCGTGCCTTCGTTAAAGAGAACGTCGTCCTTGACGTAGAATTCGCGTTTGCCCAACGCAATCAAGGCATCGACTTGTTGCCGGCTCAATCCGTTGAACATTGGGAAACTGGTGACGAGTTTCCGTACATCTTCTTCGCTAGAATGCTCGGATTTCTCCCGCATGGCTTCAGCGATTCGTGCCTCTTCTTCGAGGCGCACATTCCCCCCAACGATGATTTCATACATCAACGGTCCAAGTTGGCGTCGAGTCAGTTTACGCAGTTCACGCCATCTTCGTTGGAACACCAAATAGGTCTCGAACGGATTTTCACTGGGGATGGCTTTCGTTTGCGCTAACCAGACATTGCGAATTGTCTCCTTTGTATCCTCTATGCGCTGATCCGCCAGGTAATCCAACGCCAGGATCAGATTTGTCTTTAATATCTTGTCGTCTAACGTATCCCGGAGGAATTCGCCCGGATAAGGATCGAAATCCTCTGCCTCAACGATATTCATATTGACCTGCTCGGTCTGGCCATCGATCTTGGCTTTGGTGTAAAGCAGCCGGAAGATGTCTTCCCGAAACCGTTGCCAGGTCGGATGGCTTTTCTCGGGCGGACGGTGCTGAATATAGAGTTGGTTATCCAGGAAGAAGTTGAAACCGAACATTCGCGCGTTCAATACGTAATCCGTGTCCTCCCCGCGGGAAATGCGTGGGTCAAAGGGCACCGTTCGGAATAGCGCACGGTGGACGACCATGCAACCCCCAAAGGCAAAGGGGGTCACCTTCAGGCGGGGTTCGCCAGGGATGACTTTATCAAAAGCCTCGCGCTTACTCCCGAAACGATCCCAATAGGTCATCCAATGGATCTCTTCGGGAACATCATCGTAATAGGTTCCCTGGGCATTGAGGTAATACCCGGCCACACCATCAATCGTCTGGCCCATGAAACGGCTGCCGATAAATTCGCTGGTTTTATCCACAAATAACGGATCATCGAAATATTCGTCATCATCGATGAGGACGACGACTTCCGCACCCAGGACGTAGGGTACATACAAACACATATTGCGGATGTTAGAGTAACCCCACAGAGAGAGCACATCGATGAGATCCTCACGACCGCCTTGCGTCAACGTCTCTTGAAAGCGACGCAGGTGTGAATGGGAAATGACAAAGGTTTCGACAGGAGGATCCACCGCTTTGGTGATTTCCCGCACTCGGGCTTCGACCTGTGCTTCGATATCACCTGCGGTCGCACAAGCCAGAATGACAAGGGAGAAGTCGCTGTTCTCGAGGATCCGCAATGATTCCAATGTCTTCACCAGCGTACCCTCTTGATCCAAGGGCGTCGGGTGATCATAGACCGCATCTCCCGGCTGCCAGCCCACAGCCGATTCCCTGGACCAGTATGTGGGGATCACCATGACGGTTTTCATTTTCTCTTGCGCCTCTAGACGAGAATCTACAACATGTATCTAGAAACGCTGTCTCCTTTCACTAAGGTCGTCCGCCTTCCAGAGGAGAACCTATTTGCTGGAGGGAGCAGAGCACTTTCATGCGATACCTTTTTACACCATGCAGGCATGGCGAACAAGTCGCAGATGATGCAATTATTTAAATTCATCCATCAAAGTGGTTGAACTCAGGATGCGAGCCGAAGATCGCGAATATCGACATCTTCCATCTCAGTCGGAGGTCGATCCCGCCCTATTGCCGACAGCAGCTCTCGCCAGCCCTCCATTAATCGATGGTAACGATTAATGGTATCAGGTAATGTTGCGAAGGAAGCTTCGAACGCGGCAGCGAGATCTCTGAAACGAGGGTCACCCAGGTATTTTGCTGCCTTCTCGCCACCCACCTCGAGGCCAATGCGCTGTAAGGTAGTCTCTGATCGCCAGTCTGTTTTCAGATACCCCCTCTGGTCTAGATACCAGCTGAGGAAAGGATTTCGTCCGATCCAGCCCAGGCAGGCCCAATAAAATCGATTTCGGATCGACTCTTTATGCACATCCGGCACATCGGGAAAGTCCTCATAGGTGTCGTGAAAAATGCGTAAATCCACATCGATGATCCGACCTTTGGAGCCTGAAATCGCCTGTCCGAGAAGAGTATCCTCGCCACGGCCCTTTACCGTCATCCCTGAGAAGGAGTAGATCATTGAATAAAATGGCGCTAGCTGCCATGGTTGCCGCAGGTTGAGCCCCAAGTTGCCCCCCAGTGGTTTATCAGTCGGCTTCGGCATACCCGGAGAGACCGGACCCAAGTTCAAACACTGATGTTCGTGACAGCCATCCATGTACTCCAAAGCCATACCCTTGCCCAATCCTGTGAGCAACTCCCCAAACCCCTGGAAGGACATGGGTGGGATGATGTAGTAGCCTGAGTACTCACTCGTCGTAGCTGAGACGTCGTCCTCAGACAGCGAAACCATATGCGTACCAACGAAATCGATCTCCTGCCAACCTACATCCGCCCCATCAAGATGGGTGAGCACCCGCGGCTCGACATCGGTGTCGAAGAACAGTACGTAGTCGATCCCCTCTAACAAGGCTTTAAAAAGGACCGTATTCCGGTAGGCCCCGTAGGGGACTTCTCCTTCTTTACCTCCGTCTGGTAAATCTAGTAAACCGTTTATCGATAACGATGGAACGCCGACTTCTTGCATCTGCTGCCGTAATGGGAGCGAATCCGAGACTCGCAATAGATCGATGGGGCATCGCTCCGCGACCACTTCGATGGCGGAATCGTCCTTGTTGTGGGAATAGGCGATGATCACTCGATCGATCGTGTGCCCATACTTTCTCGCATTGTCCAGAAAGCGAAGGACCGGCTCCGGATCAATATAATCTCGCGTAATCAAGCCCAGAGCGATCATCGTAATATCTCTTCGTTCATCGTCCTAGCCTCCTTTCTTTGACCAGTGTATTCTTCTTTTACGTAGATGCGTTGTGAAGGGCTTCGTCGTAGACTGCTATCATTTGGTCTACCCGACCCCCCCAGGTAAAATGCTCGAGGGCATAATTTGCTGCATAAGGACCTTTATTTTCCTTGGCTCCCGAGCGAACTTCGGAGATGATCGCAGCCGCCAGCGCGTGTGCATTTTCCACATCCACGAGAGCGCCGACACGTTCATTGACAAAGTCCGGCAGGCCACCTTCATTCGTGGCGACGACCGGGGTACCGCAGGCCATGGCCTCCACCGCCACCAACCCGAAAGGCTCGACTCGTGAAGGCACAATGGAGACATCTGCGATATTAAAGATCTTGGCCACATCAGATTGGGATTGATGTCCCAGGAAATGAACTCCCTTCAATCCCGATTTCTCTGTTTGTGCTTCCAACGCCGCGCGTAGCTCGCCATCACCGACGATGAGAGTAAGGGCATTTTGCAGACTCTTTTCGTATATGGCTGCAGCATCAAGCAGAACGTCCACACCTTTAAAATTTGTGAGTTTACCGACAAAGCTGATGACAGGATCAAAATTACCGTGGATGCCGTATTCGGTCAGGACCTGCGCACGCTTGACCGACATGACGTGGAAGATGGCTTCATCGATACCATTCATAATCAGACGTATACGCTCCGGTGGAACACCATAGAGTGCAACGGTATCTTCGGCGACCTGCTTGGAGATGGCGATGATGGCCGAGGCGTGGGATGCGCCTTCGAGAGCGATGGCCCGCCACTCCTCGTACTTGCGTATGCCCATCAAATCGGTTCCATGTGCGGTGGCCACATAAGGTACTGGCGTGGCATGGGCCACGTACCCGGTCACCCATAAGTGCTGTGCATGAATGATGTCAGGTTTCCATTCTTCGACCGCATCGGTTGTCGCCGTTTGGAAGGCTCTGATGTACGCCTTTCGTTGCTCTGCAGTCAAATCACCATATGTAGTTGTGCTCAAAGGATGCGTGGTGAAGCATGGAAAGTTAAAGGGCAAGCGAGCATCACCGCTCTCCACTGTGTCATCCGGTGAGAACAGGATCGTCTTTACTTTAAAAGGAAAGCCGGTTTGCTCTTCATGCGCCGGTGAAATCACCAGTGCCTCGAAGCCTTTCTGAGTGAGTTCTCGCGCAACATTTTGAGTATAGATGCCTGAGCCACTTCCCTCCAATGGGAAGTGGTTCGTTAGCAGAACTCGTTTCATTTTTTTCCTGAACTAGTGGCGATGTTCGGTGATGGGAATAGTTGTGGTTAAACCGCGACCGCTGGGGCTGTTGGCCTTCTCACCGGAATCTATCCATATCCATCATAACAGATATCCGGGCTAAAGATACTTATAATATTCGACTTCTGATCAGACAGTTGGAGCTCGAGGGCAAAATACCGATCGGACCGGTGAAACCTTACGGTTCCGGGTAACTTCGAAAATCAATTAATGGACCTTGGTTGAAATAGATGGGAGAT
>JBGUDT010000084.1:0-4028 GCA_041821665.1 Anaerolineales bacterium | reverse complement strand
TAAAGAAGAGACTGCTCCTTTTGGAGCAGTCCATCTTAGCTAACCGTTATATGACTGGCTAGACTGTCGTGACGTTGGTAGCCTGCAGGCCTTTCTCGCCTTGTTCTACTGTGAATTCCACTTTCTGGCCTTCATCCAGTGTGCGGAAGGATCCGTTTTCATCCGATTGGATGGAGGAAAAATGAACGAAGACATCTTCGCCTTCCTCGCGCTCGATAAAACCGTATCCTTTACCGCCACTGAACCATTTGACCGTACCATTAATTCGTTCTGACATTTCAATTTGCCTCCTTTAGGCATGTTGTTTTCAGGTGCGTACTTCGTTCTTCGTGGCCGCTTGGTAAAAAAAAAGCGGCTCGAGCTGCATTAGCTCGGGCCATGATCTTTCGACTTCCAGACAGAACGTGCATACATCCGATTAGATGCATCCTAACACAATAAGTCAGGAATTCATAGGATAGGCGGACAAACCGTCTATCCTATAAATTCAGCCACAAAAATGATGGTGCATTTGAGATTATCGTTCCGGCTATCGAGCCTGAATGTCTCGATAGCCGGATTCTCCTGACAGTTCTTTACCTTATGATGAGTTCTTCTTTCCCTACGTTTTTCTGGCTAACTGTCGATATGTGATCCTCCAGTAATTATTTGTTGGCAGAATCGGCAGCATAAAAAACTTGTGTTCAATTCGGAGGACGACTTACCGTTCGACGGTGGCATGGTTCCACCATGCGATTTGGTTGTTGCTTCAATTTCGCACGAAACAGTATAAGCCTGAAAAAATGGTTGCGTCTTGCTGGGTAGCTGCTTAGAACATGTGGGTAGTGCAATGAATAGCTGTTATGAACATTTGACGTGCTATAATCGTTGTATTCGTATATTCGGTTCAGTGTGGCGCCATACCGTCAGATTCCTTTATAGGACTGACGGCATTTATTATCACCCTCCGGTTTCCAAAGAGCACATAGAATTGAGGCATCTCTATGCGATTTCAAATTGACGACAGGCTTGTCCATGCCCAACAAGGTGTGGGGCGTGTGGTCAAGTTAGAGATGAAGCAGTTTGGTGAGGGAACAACTCAGGAGTATTACGAAATCGCAATCACGACCGGCACTATTTGGGTACCGGTTGAAGGATCATCCAGCGGACTGCGCAAGATAACTGCAAAAGGTGATCTGGATAGGTATCGCGTTCTGCTTCGCGGTCGCCCAACACCCCTGCCTCCAGACCACAAGGATCGTTTTCAAATATTGGCAGAACGGTTGAAGGAAAGTTCATTCCAGGTTATCTGTGAAGTAGTGCGCGATTTGATCGCTTTCAGTTGGAATAAACCTTTGAATGAGAGCTCGAGTACTCTATTACGAAGGACTCACCAACTTCTATGTGCAGAATGGGCAGCCGCAGAGGGGCAACCCCTTTCAAAGGCTACTCATGAGGTTGATACCCTCCTCCTTGAGGGGAAGAAAACATACGGAATTAAACCTCGTGAGGGTGATATCTTCTAAGAATTTTCATATCATCACCTTTAATGTCCCAATTCTCAATCAGACGGCATAGGACACGTTCGCACCAGTATAAGCGATCGATTACAAACGTTATAGTAACAACAAATCCTATTGATCCCATGCCTACTTGATCGAGCGATAAACCTCTATAGCACTTATATGATTTCACATGAATTCGCGAACAATATTAATAGTTGAAAGAAATCAGGAGCATCCCCGCCACATACCAGGAATTCAGGCACCTGCTCGCATATGACGTCTTGTGAAGGCCCATACCCCAACAGCGAAGAAAACGATCGTTAGCAAGATGATGGCAACGATCTCGAATGCCACTTCCCGCAGTCCTGCGCCATAGTTGAGGATTTTGCTCATAGCATTGATCGCATGCGTGGTTGGGAGCAGGTCGTTGATGTTCATCGCTCGATCACCCACTGTGAAGAGCCGCAATGGCGGAAGCGGGAACATGCCCCCCGAGAAGAACATCAGGATAAAGAATGGAAAGCAGCCTATCGTTAGTAGATCGAAGATTGTCCGTAGATAGGCGGCGACAATGATGCTGATGGCGATGATGGATAAGCACGCGAGAAAACCGACTAGCATCACGGCTGGAATTGAGCCTGATGACTCATATCCTAAGGCAACCGCAGTCAGATAGGTGAGCACCAGAGCCAGCATGCCGATAATGATCTGGACCAGACTCACAGCCATAAGCCATTCGAACGTCGTCATATTCGATAAGCGCAAACGAATGATCGTCCCCTTATCCTTCTCCTTGATAAGAGAGGCGGCCGCGGTAAACATCAACATAATCAATGCCAGCACCAGTAACGCCGGGACGTAGAGTTCAAATTCATTCAAGGTTTGTTTTCCGCTGACGGTATTCACTTGAATTTCAAGGGGGCTTTTCATACCCGCTACGGCTGCTGCATATTCGTATGTAATCATGTCACTCCATACGGCAGCCATGATGTAATTTGCTTTTGTTGGATCGCCATAAGTTCTAACTAACACAGGATCTAATTGATGCCCCTTGCTGAACTCCAAAAGGACTTCCGAAAAAAGTCCCGGGATTTCAACAACCAGATCCACTGAGTTATTCAACAACTGCTTTTGGGCGGTGGCCATATCCAGCTTTTGTTCCACCTCAAAGAGCTGCCTCCCCTCCTGGTCTTTTACCTTCACCATCTCCAGAATCAAATCTGATCCTGCGTTGATTTCGCCCTGGTCAGGATCCGAAACACCGGCATCACGATTGATAACCACAACCCGGTAAGCACCGCGAGTTGACCCGTCTACGTAGGAATACATGAGCAGCACGAATAACGGCGCGAACGTCAGCGTTAGGATCAAGATCTTCCAATCGCGAATATTCTCTATGAGTGTCTTCCGGAATAAGCTGACGAATCTCATTCCCTCAATCTCCTGCCGGTCAGGTCGATGAAAACATCTTCGAGCGTCTTCTTCCGGATGGTGAGATCCTGGATCTCCACCTGTGTGGTCTGAAATATTTCCAACATCACCGGCAGTACATGCTGCGGGTCGATATTAACCAGTCGAAGGGTATCGTCATGGAATGTGATCTCCCCTAAAGATGTCGGTATCGCCTTCTGTAATGTATCGATTTTCTCCTTTTGACTCGCCTCGTATTTAATTTCTAGGATATCCCCCGCCCCGATGCGACTCTTGAGACCTTCAGGGGTGTCGAGCACTAATAGCTGACCATGGTCAATAATCCCGACCCGATCCGCCAGCCGATCGACCTCCTCCATGTCGTGGGTGGTCAGGATCACCGTGATATTTTCCGAGAGTGTGCGGATGTACTCCCTGACCAGGATCCGGCTCTGCGGGTCGAGCCCGGCTTGCGGTTCATCCAGGATCAAGATCTCCGGGTCATGGACAAGCGCAAGGGCGATGTTCAACCGGCGTTTCATACCACCCGATAGCTCCTTCGCCAATTTGAGTCGATGTTCGGTTAAACCCAACCGATCCAGCAAGTCCAATGCCTTCGATTTCGCAGTATCTCGACTGAGGTCATATTGCTGTCCCATGAACTCCAATTGCTCGACACATGTCAAAGATTCCCAGATGACAATGTCCTCGGGACAAAGACCCATGATGCTTTTACATTCTTGATAATGGTCCTCAAGGCAGTTGTTATCGACCAGGATGTCACCTTCATCGAATGCCAGCAGGCCGCAAATCATGTTGATCGTCGTGGTTTTTCCCGCCCCATTGGGTCCCAACAAACCGAAAACCTCTCCCCGGTATATGTCGAGGGATAGATCATTTACGGCGAGGAAATCACCGTAGGATTTCATTAATCCTCTCAGGCTCAAGAGAGGATTTTGATGACCGGGTTGCATACCACCTCCGAGTGCTTTCTATCCATAGCCTTGTGGGGGAGACGGATAGGGGTTGAGAGCGCCGGAAAAGGATAATTCCCTCAGCTCTCACCTTTACTTTACCTTAATAATGGCCGATTCCCGCCTGCGCTACCTCCACAGGGAGGTCAAAAAACCGCCA
>JBGUDT010000083.1:0-10126 GCA_041821665.1 Anaerolineales bacterium | reverse complement strand
GTTTTCCCAAAACGGCAAAGATGATGCTGGCTGTAATCACAAATATATTTTCCCAGAATCCAATAAAGCCTCACCCATAAATGCGCCTAGCATGGTGCCACTTCATCTAGAATTATGCTACAGTTATTAGATCAATTCACAATTAGCGAGTTCTCCTCAACCTGAGTATGTTTTCGATCTCTAAATAATAGCCATTTGAGTTGTCCGGAGTTCCACAATATCTCAATAGAAGAACACTTTCTGATATTTGATGACATTTTACGCTCTGAAAATCGAACGCTCATCCATATACAAATGCCATCGTTTTAAGCGAAAATAGGTCAGTCATAAAGATAATCCAACATCGTTTAGGTCACCTGAGCACAAATAGCTAAGAATCAATCTTCATCACCTAGAAACACCGATTCTTGGAATTAACGCAAATCATCAATTGCAGCTAGATCGAGCAACTAATAACCTGGAGGACACACCATGGATTTAGAAGTTGAAGCCTATCTTAGACCACCTGATATGGAGATGGAGCCCTACCCACCCAAGGTGATCACGTTAGCCACGGGGGGAAAACTGATTGTGCGTCAGGCTTCCCGCAGCGACGTTCCTGCAATTCTCCAAGCAGTTAAACCCACGCTGGAAATTGAACGAGATTTCTACGACATCGTCGGCGCACGCGTCTACGCGGAGCTTCTCGGTTGGTACCGTTACCGAGTACGCGATGAATTCTGTCTGATGGGTCAGGTGGATGGCCTGCTCGTCGGCATCGTCAACACGAGGCTCTACTCACCAGAGTTAGGCATTAGTCTCCATACCCTCGCAATCGAACGGGGTTTGCGAATCGGAGCGCACTTATTCGCAGCAAAGATGGAGTACTCTTTTGAATTCCTCGACCAAGAAGAGGTACTCATCACTGCCGAGAGCCCGATCGGCTTCAGGCGATGGATGATCGAGTATGAGTTAATACAGAGAGAAGGTCAACACGAGCTTGGAGGCGCGACACCTTTTGCTCTTACGCGCGATCTTTACTTTAAACACAAAGAACGCCTGGTTGCCGGTGAACGACCTGTCCCAGACGAGTTAATGGAAGTCGCAGAACGAGAAATCCTCGTTGCAAGCGAGGATGACATTCGCGAGAAGATACTTGGAGCAAGGAGGAAACCACAATGAGACCCGTCGTAATTATCGGGGCTGGCATGATCCCCTTTGAGCGGAATGACGATGATAGCCTGGTTGATATGCTCGCAGAGGCAGGCTTGCGGGCCATGGATGATGCTCATTTGGGTGACCGACCCGTGGATTCAGTCTATGTGGGGAATATGGCTTCAGGGCTGTTCAACCACCAGGTCTCCGTCGCCAGCGCGCTCGTAGACAGGCTCGCCCTGCTCCCTGCAGCCGCAGATCGTATTGAGAATGGGCCTGCTTCTGGAGGTTCGGCAATAAAAAACGGCTATCTTGCCGTGGCTTCGGGCTTCAACGACGTTGTCCTTGTGGTCGGCGGCGAAAAAATGCGTGACGTGATCGGGCCAAAAGCGACGGACATCGTGGCCGCGATGACACATCCGCAGGCAGAATATATCTACGGAGTCACGCTGCCAGCGATGGCTGGCATGTTCGCCCGTTTATATATGGAAGAGTACGGTGTCACCCGTGAACATCTCTCCATGGTCGCCATCAAGAACCAGGAGAATGGACTGCTCAATCCGTATGCACATATCCAGATGAAGATCACGATGGAAGGGATCCTCACCCACCCACAATCTCACATCAATAGCCCGGTCGTGGCTGACCCCCTGCATCTTTATGACTGCTGCCCCGTAAGCGACGGCGCCGCAGCGGTGCTCCTGACCACAGAAGACATTGCCAAAGAATTGAAGAGACCCATCATTACCATCGACGGTGTGGGTCAAGCAACCGACACGCACACACTCGCGGAGCGCAGCGATCCCACAGATCTCAAAGCGGTACGACTGGCATCCGAGAGTGCATTTGCCATGGCCGGTGTAAAACCCAAGGATATCGATGTGGCCGAACTCCATGATGCCTTCACCATCCTGGAAATCGCAGAGAGTGAACATGTGGGCTTCTTTAAAAAAGGAGAGGGCGCCAAAGCTCTTGAGAAAGGTGAAACGAAAATTGATGGAAAGATTCCCATTAACCCCTCCGGGGGTCTGAAAGCAAGGGGACATCCAGTAGGCGCGACTGGTGTCGCTCAAGTTGTCGAATTGGTCTGGCAACTGCGGGGCGACGCCGGTGAAAGACAGGTCAAGGATGCAAAGCGGGGATTCTCGTTGAATTTCGGTGGATTTGGGAATAACGTTCTCGCATTTGTGCTGGGGAGGAAATCATGACCATCACTGCGTATAAATGCACCAACTGCGGGCATGTGATGTACCCCTATCACAGCCGTTGTCTCAATTGCAGGGAAAGGGACTTTGAAGAAATCCAGCCTACACCGAAGGCGAGTCTGTTGACCTACACGATAATCGAACAGCTTCCCTGGGGGATGGACGAGCGCGGTCGTATCCTTGGGGTGGTGGAATTCGAGAATGGCATCCGTGCGCTGGGGCTCATCCTGGTGGACCAGCCCCACATCGGCATGAAGCTCAAGACCGGTTGGGGTCCTGTGCGAGATTTCGGCGGTGTTAAGGTTGAAGGGCTCATCTTCGATAAAGCAGGTTAATCGCTTATTTTGTCTGTTTAGATAGATGATTGGGCGATAAGGGGATGTCGGATCGCATTATCTAGAGATCTGTCTATCCATTCGATCTCCTCAGGATTGGACCAACGCGGTTGCTGAAGACTGTTAATGTAGAAAAATTCATTTCAACCCTTACCTAACCAATCTGGGACTCCGTATCAATCACCAGAGTTTCCCACTATTAGGAATAGAAGGAGAAGCATCCATCATGAAGATTATTGATTTATCCATCCCACTCGGAATCGGAACTCCCCCATGGCCGACGTATGAACCTCTCCAGGTGAAATACTTCAAGCGATTGGCTCCGAACGGGGCAAACGGTCAGGTCCTGACCCACTCAAATCATCTCGGGACCCATCTAGATGGTGAAATCCATTTCTACACGCCAGGAAAGGACATCGCCGCGCTCGACTTTGATTTCCTACATGGTCCCGGCGTAATCGTTGACCTCTCCGACGCAGCTGGCGATTATGATATTTACACATCGAAGATGGTCGAAGATCGGGTCGATGTTCAAGAGGGCGACATCCTCCTCATCCACACAGGCTATCATCGCTACGGTTGGGACCAACCCATCGCAGACGAAATCCGCTACATGGTAAAGCATCCTGGCCCAGACCGAGAATTCGCAGAATGGTGTATGGCGAAAAAAATAAAATGGCTTGGTGTCGACTGCGGCAGCGCAGACCACCCCATGAACACCATCATCCGTACCTGGATGCCGCGGCAGACAAAGGAAGCTGAGGTACATTTTCAGAAGACGTACGGAAAGGCAATCGCCGAGGTCTTCACGGATGACAAATACCAGTTAATGCACATCGAGATGTTCCCAGAAGGCATCATCCACGCCGAGTGTCTCGGCGGTGATATCGATCTGCTGCTCAACCAAAGAGTTGAGATTGGCTGCTTCCCCTGGAGATTCGTGGATGGAGAAGCGAGCATCTCTCGAATTGTCGCTTTTGTCGACGATGACCGCTATGCTGAGCTAATGAAGAAAAAAGAATCGTTCGAGAAGACGAAATTTGGGGACTGCGTCTGTCAGACCTCACAGACATAAGCCCGAGAAGACGCATCAACGATGTTTGTTGTTCAGTATTTGAACGCTGTCTTCCTTTAATCATATCCGAGCGGCTTTAACCCAGACACTCCGGGGGTACCGATGAACCTGCCTCTGCCAGAATTGCCTGATTTCGAGTACGAAAAGCCTGACACCTTCAAACAGGCGACCACCCTGCTCCACGAAAACGGCTCTACAGCTCGTGTCTTCGTGGGAGGAACAGATCTCTTCGTCCAGATGCGTGGGAGGCACCGACGTCCAAAACTGCTCGTGGACATCAAACAACTCCCCGGTCTTTTGGATATAAGCTTCGATCTCGATAAGGGGCTCCGGGTGGGAGCCGCCGTGACGATGAACAATATTGCAAAAGCCCCAGAAGTCCAGGAGCATTATCCCTTTCTTGTGGAAGCCATTGAGACCGTCGCTTCTTATCAAATTCGCAACCGCGCCACTATGGGTGGCAATCTTGCGAATGCTTCTCCCGCTGCGGACACAGCCCCTGCAGCGCTGGTCCTCGAAGCCACCCTTGTCATCAAAGGACCAGGCGGTGAACGCAAGATACCTGCTGGAGAATTCTTTAAAGGTCCGGGAGAGTCCATCCTCGAGGGGGATGAAATACTGACCTCGATAGAATTTCCGGTACCGGAAGCTGGGCTGATCGGACGGTATCTAAAACTCGGCCGCAATGCAGAAGGTGATCTTGCTATTGCAGGCGTCGCTGTGGCTGGTTTTCCTGATAAGGGATCGGCCTCAGGATACCAATTCCGCATCGCGCTTGCTTCCGTTGCACCCACGCCTATCCGTACCCCGGAAGCCGAAGCTATCCTTGGAGAGGGTGCGATATCCGATGAACGCATCAACCTGGCGGCTCTTGCCACCGAAGACGCCGCCTCTCCTATCGATGATATACGAGCATCCGCCCAATACCGTAAAGCCATGGTGCGGGAGCTATCCCTTCAGGCATTGAACGATGTCTGGACTCAACTCCAGAAGGAGGCGTAAATGACATCCCACCCCATCTCCTTCTCTATCAACGGATACCAGGAAAGTCGGGCAGTCCCTGCCAATCTCACACTGTTGAAATTTATTCGGGATCAATTATGCCTCACAGGGACAAAGAGTGGCTGCGACACAGGGGAATGTGGCGCCTGCACCGTGTTGATGAACGGTGAACCCATCAACGCATGCATGGTCCTCGCGGTTGAGATTGATGGTTGTGACATCACCACAGTGGAAGGATTCGCCGGAGACGACGGTCTCGATCCGCTACAGAGAACCTTCATCGAGAACACCGGCACGCAATGTGGTTTTTGTACACCGGGGATATTGATCTCAGCTCGATCCCTGCTCGAACGCAATCCCGATCCGACGGAGAGCGAAATCCAGAGTGCTCTCAGAGGAAATCTCTGTCGTTGCACAGGATACGTACGCATTGTCCAGGCCATTCAAACCGCGGCCCGGGAGGGAGGCTGAGATGGACCTTAAAACAAAAGCACCCTCACCGGTGGGCGAAAGTGTCCACAGAGTCGACGCACTAGAGAAAGTCACCGGCGAAGCTGTTTTCGCAGACGATTATCAATTTGGATCCGGACTACTTTACGGGCGCGTTGTACGGAGCCCTCATCCTCACGCCTTGATCAAGAACGTTGATGTGAGCAAAGCGCGTGAATTTCCCGGCGTGCGCGCGGTCGTGACCGGCGAAGAGTGCGAGGAACGCTTCGGACTATATCTGAAGGACCGCTATATCTTCTGCAGGGAGCGCGCCCGCTTTGTGGGCGATCCCGTCGTCGGCGTGGTCGCAACCACGGAAGCTATTGCGGAAGAAGCCTGCCAACTCGTCGAAATCGAATATGAAGTCCTTGAACCCGTGCTCGATCCTGTGCTAGGAGTGCGTTCGGACGCATCCATCATCCACCCCAAGCTTGGCGAGTATGGGGTGGCGAATTTCATCCAGCCCCAGCCAGGGACGAATATCGCCAATCTATTCAAAGTTCGGAAGGGTGATGTCGAATCCGCCTGGAGTGAGTGTGATGTCATCGTCGAGCGGGAATTTAAGGTCCCCCACATCCAGCACGTACCCATCGAACCGCATGTCGCCATTGCCCAGGTTGATAACTCTGGCGAGATCACACTGTGGAGCAGCAGTCAGTCCCCCTTCGCCCAGCGAAATCTCATCGCGGAGGCCATGGGGATCTCACAGGGAAATATCCGTGTGATCGCGCCATATGTAGGTGGAGGCTTCGGCTCCAAGGCCGGTTTGAGCGCCGAGGGGACCGCAGTCATCATGGCGATGCGTGTGCCCGGTCAGCCGGTCAAGGTGCGGCTGACCCGTGAGGAGGAGTTTTACTGCGCCTTCGTCAGACAGGGTCTCATCGCAAAAACCAAGGTAGGGGCGAAGAAAGATGGCGAAATCCTCGCCATGAAGACGGAGTATTTCTGGGATGCCGGGGCTTATACAGAATACGGCGTGAATATCACTCGCGCGAGCGGATATTCATCCACGGGTCCATACCGCATCCCCAATGTGGAAGCGGATTCTTACTGTGTATACACCAACCATCCGGTGGGTGGACCCATGCGGGGATTCGGCATGCCCGAGATCCATTGGGGAATTGAACAGATCATGGACATGGTGGCTGATGAACTTGATATGGACAAAGTCACCTTCCGTTTGAAAAACTGCATCCAGGGCGGGGAAGAAAATGTAACCGGTATGGTGATGCATCCAATCGGGCTTTCAGAATGCATTGATAAAGCTGCGGAGGCCATTCAATGGGGTGAAGACGCTCCCCCCAGCGCACCGTATATGCGGCGAGGCAAGGGTCTCGCTATAGCATGGAAAGCCCCCGCCATGCCGCCGAATGCAGGATCGTCAGCATGGGTGAAGTTCAATGAGGACGCCACAGTCATGGTGGGTGTCGGAGGCCAGGAAATCGGTCAGGGGACGTTCACGGTTATGGCGCAGATCGTAGCAGGCGTGTTAGGAATCCCGCTCGAATGGGTCCGGATAAGCACGCCACTGGATACAAAATACAGCCCCTACGAATGGCAGACTGTCGCGAGCCGTCTCACATGGTCTATGGGCAATGCCGTCATGCGAGCCGCAGGAGATGCGCGCCGCCAGATTCTTGAAACAGCTGCTGAGCATTGGGGTGAAGATGCAAGCGATCTCGACATTCGTGATGGCGTCATCGTTTCCTATCGATCGGAAGAAACCATGCCGCTCAAGAACATGGTCGTGTATGGCTTGCCACTCCCGGATGATCAAGGCTGGCGAGGGGGTCCGATCATCGGGCACGGCCGCTTTATGCCAACCTACGTGACCTCGTTGGATAACGAGACCGGACAGGGAAAACGAGCCGTCGTGCATTACACAACGGGCTGCCAGGCTGTTGATCTCGAAGTGGATACAAGAACCGGGCATATCACAATTCTGCGGGTCGCTTCAGCTTTTGATGTAGGTAAGGCGATCAATCCAGATCAGGTGCGTGCCCAAATGGAGGGCGGTGTGGTGCAGGGCGCTAGCTCGGCAATCTTTGAATGTTTACGGCTCAAGGATGGCGTGCCACAAAACCCCAGCTTCACGGATTACCGCATTGCGACATCCGTAGATACCCCCGGCGAGATTATCCCCATCATCGTCGAAGTACCGCAAGATGATGGTCCATGGGGTGCCAGGGGGATTGGCGAACATCCTATGATCCCCACAGCTCCTGCGATCGCAAACGCACTCGCAGACGCCATCGGTGTCCGTATTCTTGAACTGCCCCTCTCTGCAGAGAAAGTGTATCTCACCCTGCAAGACGAGAAGGCGGAGTCATAACCGAAAGAACTGCGGCTCTTTCAATTTCCAGGAGAACGCGTGACTGGCTTGACAACCCTGAGCCTGTCCGGGTTCTCCATGTTTTTGGATCAGCTGTGAATCTAATTGCTGACGATGGGGAAATCATAAGCTTCGTCACGCCGGCGATAGGAAATGGCCCCTTCAACGTCGTCCTACCCACCCTCACCTTGAACGCTCACATCACCTCCGACGCAAAATGCGACCTTAATCCAGGATTCGCATCTATCGGAGAACTATCCATACGACTCTCCGACCCAGATACACAGATCTGGGAATCACGCTTTCCCTGGTCTTCGTTGGATCCTTCGCCCGATGAGATGAGGCTCGTCCTCGAATGGCTGGACGAGTTCCTCACGAAAAGGGAACCTTCGCCACAAAACCAGAGGCCTGCAGGGGAATGGGAATCGTCGCTCAGCCGCGATCTCCAGGATCAACTGGAGACGGAATCTAAAATTCTTTTCACAGGCATCGCCGACCACACTCTAGCCACGATCAGGGGAAGTGCGACACGCCTTGTCGGACTGGGGCAGGGAATCACGCCTGATGGTGATGACATCATGCTCGGCGCGCTTCTCGCTACGTGGATGACAGAGCCGGGCACATTCTCAATCGATTTGGGGGAAGCTCTCCTCGAGACTGCCGCAGATCGGACCACGCTCATCTCCTTGGCATGGCTTAGGGCTGCGGCACGCGGTGAATGCACCGAGCACTGGCATTCCACCCTCAAGGCAATCCGCACGATATCAAAAAAAGAATTCTTACAGGGAGCTTTGCAGATTTATCAGCAGGGGCATTCCTCAGGGTGGAGCGGGCTGCGCGGATTTCAAGGTGTGCTGGGATGTATCCATCGTCGATTGGACAGATAGCTCCGGTAAATGGGCATATATGCTTTCCATTACGCCCGATATCCCAAGATTATTGGGTGTTTTCTCTTTTATCCTCTTCAGAATAATATATGGGTAATACTTCAAGATATTCAATAGCTATATGGCCAATCAAAGCCAAAGGGAGAGCCTTTGCAGATTGATGACTTGACGAAGATTCCGGAGAATCATCCACCCTCACCATACAGTTTTCCTGTACCGCTAAAGAATGGTGAAATCTGGGGTTACGGGATCCTTCCGGATAAGCTACCGATCTTCACGGTTGGGTGGCTGGGCGACTTCCTGCCAGAGGAAGGCGAAGTCGACCCCATATGTATTGACCGACTCTGGCAGGCATTCACAGAAAAGCAGATCATCATCGACGGCACTGCGGGTTGGCATGATTGTGAACTGTGTGATGGGAAGGACAATTGGTATCCTGACGAGAAAGTAGGACCTGTCGTCGAATGGCGAGATGAAAAGGCGAGGATACGGGGATACGGACATTTCCTTCTCTCATCCGGGCAAAAGGTCTACATGGCACCTACCCTCATTTTGCATTACATCATCGATCACGGGTACAAGCCGCCGCTAGAATTTGTTGAAACCGCGATGGGGAGCGGGAACATCCTGGGGATGGATGATCTGAAATGGATTGAGGATTGGCCATCTAACAACTAGCTGCAGCGGATCAGGGGAGCGCGGCGATTTGAGATCGAGTGATCTTTTCCCTGGCCGCTGAGCTAAAAGCCGTTATACGGCTTAGGATGTAACCAAAGAGAAGTGTCTAGGGTTAGCCTGAGAAAGGTTTCTGACATGGAATGTCAACTAGAGAATGCCAATGTTAATTATGAGGTGTTTGGAACAGGACGACCTATTGTCTTGTTGCACGCAGGTATGACAGACCATCGACAGATTACTGGATGTATGGAACCCTGCTTTACGAAACATGAGGGTTGGAAACGCATTTATCCTGATTTGCCAGGAATGGGAAAAACTTCAGGACACGAGTGGATCACTAACTCAGACGAAATGGTAGAAGTTATCTGTGAGTTCATTGATGCTGTTATTCCAAGTGAGGCATTTGTGCTGGGTGGTTATTCATATGGAGCTTATCTGGTACGTGGAGTTCTTCAGCGCAAGTTCGGTCAAGTGGATGGTCTATTACTGGTATGCCCAGTCACTATCGCAAACTCAGAGGAACGGACTAAACCCCCACAGGAAATCCTCGTTAAAGATCCTGAATTGATCTCAAAGCTATCACCAGACGAAAGGGAGTTTTTCGAGATATTTGGAACTGTTCAAAGTCACAGAATATGGGAGCGAACCAGGAATGAGGTTATTGGAGGGTTTGCACTTTTGGATGAGCCCTTTTTCTCGCGCTTACAGTCAGACGGATACACTTTCTCTGATGTTGATACATCGATTAGTCAGTTTCTGAAACCAACTTTGATAGTAGTAGGACGGCAAGATTGTATCGTGGGTTATTGGGATGCTTGGAAACTTATCGAGCAGTATCCCCGTGCTACATATGTAGTCCTGGACAGGGCAGGACATAACCTCCCAATAGAGCAAGAGGAATTATTCAATTTACTTGTCAGTGAATGGCTTGACCGAGTTGAAGAAAGTTCGCTCTCGTAGGTAAAGGCCGTATAACAACTCGCTGAAGC
>JBGUDT010000082.1:0-10128 GCA_041821665.1 Anaerolineales bacterium | reverse complement strand
ACCCCATCGAGGGACCCATCGTCGGGTTCCCGACGCACCCACATCGCGGCATCGAAACCGTCACGTACATGCTCGAGGGCAATACGCGTCACCGTGACAGCCTGGGGAACGTGGGCGTGATCGGTCCCGGTGATGTGCAGTGGATGACGAGCGGTCGCGGCATCATGCACGAGGAAATGCCCAAACGAGGCCCCGAAGGTCGGGTGAACGGGTTTCAGCTTTGGGTGAACTTGCCGGCAGCCGAGAAGTTGAGCAAGCCGCGCTACCAGGAGGTGGCGACGGACACGATCCCGATGGTGGAATCGAATGGAGTAAGCGTGCGCGTTGTCGCCGGATCGTATGGCGGCAGAAGGGGTCCTGTCACCGAGATCGCCGTCCAACCCCTCTACATGGACGTGACCCTTGATAACGGAGCCTCATTCGAGCTCCCGGTGCCGGAGGGTCATACGGCGTTTGCATATGTCCTTGAGGGTAATGGCATCTTCGGCATCGGTGAAGATGGAGAATCTGTCGAAGCGGTGAAGATGGTCGTGTTTACGGATGGTAATTCCATCCATATCGATGCGGGGTTGGGCTCATCCGTGCGCTTTATGCTCATTGCCGGTGCACCTATCAACGAGCCTATCGTGCCCTACGGACCATTCGTGATGAATACCGAGGAAGAGATCCGCCAGGCGCTTACCGATCTCCGCAACGGGACGTTTGTCAAGGATGGAGCTGAGATAGATTAGGCAATAAGAAAAAGCGAAAGGCACCAGGGTACGAAGTCGAGTAGATGGGCTTCGCGCCCTGGTTTTGCATTAACCCGTGACGATAGATTTCGTTGAGTCATCAACTTCTTGACATCGCACTTTCATCCGATCACCTGTCCATTTTTTGCTCAGATGCCTGCGTACAAGGTGCCCCCATACCCTGATCTCCTTTTCTTCACCCTTCCTTCTTTCTGTTTAATTCGCTTTCCATCCATCCTGATCATCCAGTCTCACGCGCCGAAAGCCAATAGGTAGCTCCATGTCAGGTTTGTAACATCTCTGCACTGGAGAATGGCATTGAAGCACAAAGGAGGAACAAAGAAGAAGCGTTGTTTTAGTGAAAAAGGGAGGGAAAATCATGAACAGTACGCTGAGTATTCTCCTGATTGCAGCGCTGTCGCTCGCCAACTTCGGCTGCCTGATCTACCTGCTCTACCTGCTGTACAAGGAAAAGGGGGGGCTGCATGCCCTGCTGGGCTTCTTGTTCCCGATCTATCCCTATTTCTGGGGATGGATCCGGGCGAAGCAGCTCGAGATCGTCGACATCATGGTTTTCTGGACGATCATCAGCATCGGGCTGGTCGTCTTCCCGTTGGTGATGGGGTTCGTGGCAGCATCGCAGATGGCGCCCGGGATGGCATCGTTCGTTGATATCGCCTCTGGCGATTTCTCAGGCACCATCTCGACAGGATCCGATATCATCTCGCGGGGACCCATCACACAGGGTTCACAGGTAAGCGGTCAGATCGACGATCTCTTCGGGGTCGACGAGTATACGCTCGTGGGGTCTGCGGGGGGACGGGTGACGATCTGGGCGCAGGCGGTTCAGGGGAGCAGCACGGATCCTCGCCTGACCGTTTATGGTCCGGCCGGCTTTGAGATCGCCTCGGACGATGACGGGGGTGGTGGGAAAGCCGCTCTGCTTGATGGGCTCACCTTGCCCGCGGACGGCACCTACCGGATCCAGGTGGATGTGTGGAGCACGGGTCCCTACGTGCTGGGGGTGGAGTAAGCCTGCGCATTTATAAGCTTGGTCAGAACCCCCAGTTCAAATAGAGCATCGCCTTCTCAGCGATCGAAGTAGATGCTCTTTCCGCTTATCGAGAGCGGGATCCCCATCACGAAATCAGCATCGATCAATTTTAACGCGCGGGCGACGACGCCGGCGCGGTACATGATCCGGTTATCGACGTTCAGCATCCCCGCAGTCTTCACGGCGGATCCGAGCGCGATGCCCATGTCGAGCACACGCAGGGCACAGTGCGGTCCTTTGAACTCCCCTTCGAAGGTGTTGATAGCGATGCAGGTCTCCTCGCCGCAGGCGCCGCAGTTGAGGTCGGCGACCTCGGCGTCCTTGATCCCGATGAGTACGACAGCGCCCGAATCGAGCACGTTGTTTCCATCGCGGGCGAACCCGGCGATGCCAGATTCCTCTGCATGCGCCTTCATCCCCTCGCCTAATTTCTTCAACTCTTCCCCTTCGAGCGTCTTTGTGACGACGAAGTCCTCCCCCTTTGTCTTCGGCGCCGTCCTGGCGGCGACCTCCATCAACTCGGCTGTGGTGGTGAATGCAGACATGAGTTACCTCCATCCATCTAATTTATTCCCAGCAGGCAAAAAGTGCAAAGTTATTATATTAAGGTGGTCGTGTGATGGAAAGTATTTCCATACTGTTTTTTGGCTATCTATCAAAAAATATGTACACGAATTAATCTAGATTGCAGCCAAAATCAACCATAAAAAGGTTTATTCCTTGATAATTAACTTTTATCAAAATATTCCTCCAACTGTGTTCATCCAGTGTGCTAAGTGCAACAGCTAAGACTAAGACGACGATGAATATGCGCCACTCGTTTCGGGTGCGGGTGCAGTGATGGGCGTCGTTGAGATCTCCTGATTCCCCAAAGGTCCACACAATCTTAGTACAGTCGGTCTATTGATAGGAGTGCCCCCAATCCCTATTGTGGATGGACGACGCGTAAGCCTCAAAAACGAAGGGATTATCGGATGGAAGTACGAAACGCATTCCAGAATCTACTCGACTCGCTGCGACACGAGCTCGACGGCACAAAAGCTGCTGGCTCTCATGCCTTTGAACTTGGCGAGTTCGAAAACGCCCAAAAGGCGGCGAACCAGGGACAGGCGATTATGTCGATCCTCGAAGCCGTAAAGGGAGTCGCGGATCAATGGGATTCCGCCCAGTTCGCCGAAGCTGCCTCACCGGAACCCAAGCCTGCCCCGAAGGGTACGCCGGAACCCGTAGTTTCGAGCCCAATCCTCGACGGTGGGGACTATGTGGTGCCCGTTCTGCAGGCGCTGGAGGACATGGGAGGTAAAGGAAAGACGGATGCGCTCGAAATCGATGGGGGATCGAAACGCTGGAAGAAGGCGGTGCCATCCGTGCGCAAGGAAATGACAAAGAAGGGCTATATCTACTCGAATTCGCCCGCGGACGAATGGAAGCTCACGCCCCAGGGTCGGCTGTACCTGTTTGAACAAATCGATCCTACTCAGAACGCTTGATAAAACTCACTCATCCTTGATCTCAGGGCGCCCTTCATCCAGGGCGCTCCTTTTCTTTAAGACTGTTTCACCCTATCCTAATGTGGAATCGGTTTCCTGGACCCGAATTTTTTTATGGGATGGTGCTCTATGTCAAAGGTGTCCTTCGGATGGTTCGTTCAGCTCTCTTCAAGGGATGATGCTGTCCCCGAGACGTTGATTGAGGACAATCGGAATTTCATTGAAGCGTTGGGAGATGGCTTTGACACGCTCTGGTTTTCCGATCACCTGCAATATGGGGAGCACGTCGTTTTGGAATGCTGGACGGCGCTCACATACCTCGCAGCACGGTATCCACAATTCAGTATTGGTTCGCTCGTGATGGCACAGTCTTTCCGCAATCCCGGACTACTGGCCAAGATGATGGCGACGTTCCAGAATTTCTCGGGTGGCCGATTGATCGCCGGTATCGGTGCGGGCTGGAAAAAGGATGAATACCGCGCCTATGGCTACCCCTACCCATCAAATGTCGCCCGCATCGAACAGCTCGCCGAGACCGCCCAGATCTTGAGAAGGTTGTGGTCCGAGGAAGAGGTCGACTTTCAGGGGAAACATTACACATTGCAGGGGGCTATCTGCGAACCCAAACCCGATCCGATCCCACCGATCCTCATCGGTGGAACCGGTGAAAAGTACACGCTTCGAGTGGTTGCCCAACACGCCGATTGGATGAATGCTACGTTCCCTGATCTCGAGACATTCCAGCACAAGCTGCACGTCTTGAAAAGGCATTGCGAGGATATTGAGCGGGACTTCAGCGCCATTAAAAAGACCGTGCATGTCTATATCCTCCTCCCGGAGGGCGGGAAGGTGGTCGAACCTCGCGAAGACAGGCACATCATCTCCGGTCCGCCCTCGCAGGTGGCGGACGAGCTCGCCCGCTTCATCGATGCGGGTGCCGAGCATTTCATGATCCGCTTCCTCGACTTCCCAGCGCATAATTCGCTGGAACCATTCCTCGAACAGGTGCTACCTCGGCTGTAAATCTTCAACCGAGAGCCTCAACACCGTTGTATAGGGATCACAGCTAAGGTTTCCGAAAATAACCTTCTTTTCCATCCCAAAGAACTCCAGAGATCGAACCATTACGATCCAGTGTAGTGCTGCATGGGTTTGGTTCCTGATCTGAAGCTTAGGGTCGCGCAAACACGATGACGAAGTGGATGCCCCAATCGACGTCGCTGCTGACCCCCGCCACGCCGAACTGGGTATAGCTTGAACCGAGGATGTTGTTGCGATGGGGTGTGCTGTTCATCCACCAGTCGAAGGCGGATTGAGCTGCGCTGGAAGAGTTCGACGTTACCATGTAATTTTCACCGATCCAGGAATAGCTATATCCCTGGCGAGTCACCCGATCCCGAACGGAGGAACCGTCCGATCCGGTATGGCTGTGGAACCCGTTGCAGGCCATATCGGCGGCGTGTACGCGTGCGGCGGCAAGGAGCTGTCCCTGCACGGCAAGCGCATGCAAATCGCGCGATTGACGCTCATTATTGATAAGCCCCACGATCGTGTTCTCATGCGAGGAGTGTATAAACGTGGTGCAGGAGGTGGTGATCTGCGTCGGGGTGTTGCTGGGAACCGCGGTATCCGTCGGGGGTATCACGCTCGTCTCAGAGGGCGTGATGAGGGGGTCCAGTGTGTGGGTCTGGGTTGGTGTGAATGTCAGCGTCGGAGGGGGCGAGGTGCGGGAGGGCGTCGACGTATGATAGGGCCGGGTAGCCGTTCTTGTCGGTGTTCTGGACGGCGTCCAGGTGGGCCATGGCCTCCAGGTGGGCGTGTTTGTGGGTGTCCCCGTTGGCGTTTCGGTGGGGGTGGACGTCGCGGTGCTCGTGGTCGTGCTCGTGGAGGATGATGTCGCCGTGATCACCCGTATGTTTGTGGATGGCGGTTCGGTCGGATCCTGGATGAAGCGGATGATGCGATGGCCCTCCTCCGGTACGATCTCATCCGGCGGGAGTGGGATGATGGGCGGGGTTGGGGTGATGGTGGGCGTAGGCGGAGGGTGATCGACCTCGTCGAAGAGCATCGCCACGACGAAGTCGGGTACTTCCGAGGCGCTCTTGCCGTACATGGCCTGAACGCTGAGGAAACCCACAAACATGAGCGCGATGAGCGTGGACGCGAGCAAAAAACTGCCGATCATGAATCGGCTCAAACACCCGCGACGGCGGCGCGGGTGTTTCATCGGTCTGGTGGTATCTTCCATACTGTCCCCATTGTGGCGTTTCCGTATGGCGGCTGGCTATAGCGAGGGGGTACTAGGGACCGCATGTCAGAGGAAAAATATGGGGTTATGTACCAAGAGACTAGGTGCCTCGACTCAGGCTTCACTGTAGAATAAGATGCTCACTGGTCAGGAGATAGAGCATGGGCTCACGGAAATGGTTCAACAAGATAGAACACGCCTTCTCAGATGCCATGAGAGGTACGTGAAAGGAGGTGCATGATGGAAGATGCTACCAAGATTGGTCTGGGCGTCGTGTTGGGCATATTCGTCGCCATATTTGCGGGGGCATGTTTGTGTCTCGTCGGTGCGGCAGGCTGGGCGGCGGTGGTCTCCTCGACGATGTCGAGTCCGGCGCCGTTCCTCGATCCTACATTCACGGATTGCGGGGGCTATTCAACAGCTCCAGTTAAGACCACCACCCTTGAGCTTGGTGAAGCAGCCGAGTATAGCGGCATGGAGGTTGAAATCCTGGATTATGAGTTCTCTGGGGGATATGAAGACCCTTACGAATATTATGAAGCTCCTCCTGATGATGCTACTTTCTTGTGGGTGGAGGTGAGGGTCTCAAACACCAGCGAGCAACCAGCTTATGCGCCCTATCAAGAAGAATTCTCCGTCGTCGCCGACGGGATCCAGTACGAATCGACCTACTATTCCGAACGTCCCGGCTATGCTATTTACAACAGCGCCGAGCTCTTTCCACAAGCCGGAAAGCTTGGCTGGGTCCGTTTCACCATTCCAGAAAGCTCGATGGAAGATGAGATGTGGATTGGCTTCATGCCTTATGAAGATGGCGCCAGGACAATCTACAGCTGGGAGCTCGTGCCAGAAGACGATTGATCTAATAGACTTTTCACACATCTTTACCAGGAAAGGCAGTCTTAAAAACCTCCCGCAGGTTCAAAACCTGCGGGAGGTTTAATTTGGCAAACTAAATCTGTGCTGCCCTATGTAATATTTCGTAAAGAAAGTACCGAGAGGTCGGATGGTGATTCTCAAACCATTTCGGCTCGCCATTTGTACTTAAAGTGAACGACAAAGCCAAGATCCGACCTCCGAGGGAATGATGATCAAAAAAAAACACCTTACACGCAGGGGATTCCTCGGCATCACAGGGGTCACGGCGGCTGCGGCTGCGCTTGGCGCTTGTGCCGTGAAGAGAACCACAGTTGATACTGCAATTGTGCCTGCGACAGTCACCATGCCTCCATCGACGCCCGAGCCAACTGCAGTTATTCCAACAGCAAATCCTGAACCCATCCCTCTCATCCTCCCGGAGATGGTCCTCGTCAAACCAGGGGCATTCATGATGGGTTCAACGGATGGTCTTCCAAAAGAAGCGCCGGTCCATGCAGTGACGATCACTCGCCCCTTCCTTGTGGGTATCTACCCTGTGACCAACGCTGAGTACGGGGCTATGTGTGACGTGACGAAGAAGTGCAGTTATCCCATGGACGACCTTCCGGTTTCAGGGGTCGACTGGTACGGTGCGGTCGAGTACTGCAACTGGCTGAGTGAGGGGGCTGGGCTGACCTCGTGTTATTCCGGGAAGGGTAAATTCACGAAATGCGATTTTCTGGCGGACGGCTACCGGCTGCCCACGGAGGCTGAGTGGGAGTTCGCCGCCCGTGGGGGGAATTTGAGCGAAGGTTACACATATGCGGGGGGTGATGATCCAGGCCTGGTGGCTTGGTATGAGGCGAATTCCGCTGGGAAGATCCATCCGGTTGGCGAAAAGCTTCCCAACGAGCTAGGTATTTATGACATGAGCGGGAACCGCTGGGAATGGTGCTGGGACTGGTTTGAAGAGCGTTATTATGCTGAGTCGCCTCAGATCGATCCTATAGGACCCACGACCGTGCCGAGTGGGATGATGATCGAGAAGTCCCGTAGAAGCGGCAGTTCGATCGAAGAGGCATTTGCGATTCGTACGACTTACCGCAGCGCCGATGGGATTAATTATCCGGGAGGTAATGGATTTCGAATGGTTCGAACGGTAGATGATATCTAAATTTCTTAGCTCGAAGAAAACAGGAAGATAGCTGCTTAGTATAAAGAAGAATTGATTGTGGAATCTTATCAAGTTATAAAGTTGCGTGAGAGGACGATCTACATAATTCGATCGATCTAAGCTGCTGCATTTAGAGATCTTCAAGCCCGGTCGGGCAAGGCAACACATCGATCCACTTCACTCAAGCCAAAGGCGCCTGGTTCACACCTCCAGGAAATTTCCCTGTGAGCGCAAAATTCTTCGTAACCCATTTACCGATGGATCTCGTTCTATCTTTTACACGCCCAAAGCTTCCTTGGTTCGCTTCGTCTCTTTGTTGCGCGCAGTCGTGTTCAAATTTCGTTTGCGGATGCGCAGACTGCGGGGCGTGACTTCGAGCAGCTCATCATCGTTCAAGTACTCGATCGACTCGTCGAGACTCATCTCGCGGGGTGGGGTGAGGCGCTCATCGATCTCACGAAACGAAGCACGCATATTGGTGACATGCCGCTTTTTGCAAACGTTCACGACGAGATCTCCAGGACGTTGGTTTTCCCCAACCACCATTCCTTCGTAAACCTCGACTCCAGGTCCCACGAAAAGCCGGCCGCGTTCCTCGGCGTTCTTTAATCCGTAGGTCGTGGTCGTGCCGGACTCCCAGGCCACGAGCGAACCCTGTGCCCTTCCGAACCGGCTGCCACTTATGGGGGCGTATTCATGGAAGTTGCTGTGAATAAAGCCCGCGCCGCGCGTAGCCGTCATGAATTGATAGCGGAAGCCCAAGAGCCCACGGGTGGGTACGATGTAGCGCAGCCGGACGGTATCACCTTGATCATCCTGCATATCGAGCATCTGACCCCGGCGTTTGCCCAGCATCTCCACGACCGTACCAACTGATTCGGTGGTGGTTTCGATGTAGACATCTTCATAGGGTTCGAGCATGACGCCATCCTCACTGCGCAAAATGACTTCAGGTCGAGAAACCTGGAACTCATAACCTTCGCGACGCATGGTCTCGATCAGGATCGCCAGGTGAAGCTCTCCACGCCCCGACACGGTGAATTTGTCTGCGCTCTCGGAATCCTCGACTCGCAGTGCGACGTTGGTGCGTAATTCGCCGTAAAGCCTTTCCCGCAGCTTCCTCGAAGTGCTCCACTGAGCTTCTAGCCCGGCGAAGGGGGAGGCGTTGACCCCGAAAGTCATCCGAACGGTGGGTTCTTCCACGTGGATGACGGGGAGAGCATCGGGGTGCTCGGGATCGGTGAGCGTTTCCCCGATGGCAATGTCTTCCAGTCCGGCGATCAACACGATGTCGCCCGCCGAAGCGCTTTCGACTTCGAGATGCTCAAGCCCTTTAAAGACGTATATGTATCTCGCTTCCTCGGGGATCTTCTTGCCTTCGGTCGTGATGCGCATGATGGGCATGTCCAGCTCGAGATGACCCGCCCGGATGCGGCCGATGCCCGTCATACCCCGGTAGGGGTCGTGTCCGATCGTCGTCACCAGCATCTGAAATGGGGCGAAGGGATCGACGACTGGTGGGGGGATATGACGAAGGATGGCATCAAACAGAGGCTGAAGGTCCGCCCCAAGTTCCGGCGTGGCGGAGGCCTGTCCCGTGACTGCGTTCGTGTAGATCACGGGGAAATCGGCCTGCTCGTCGCTGGCGCCCAACTGGATGAAGAGATCAAACGTCTGATTCAGCGCACGATCGGGATCAGCACCCTTTCGATCGACTTTGTTGATCACCACGATCACGCGATGGTCCATCTCCAATGCCTTCTTTAGGACGAAGCGCGTCTGAGGCATGGGCCCCTCGGCGGCATCGACGAGCAATAGTACGCCATCCACCATATTCATGACACGCTCGACCTCTGCGCCGAAGTCCGCGTGTCCAGGGGTGTCAACGATATTAATCTTCACGATGCCATCGATCTCGGGATCGAAGATCGAGATGGCCGTATTTTTTGCCAGGATGGTGATACCGCGCTCGCGTTCGAGCTCATTCGAATCCATGATCCGCTCGGCGACCTGTTGATTTTCACGGAATATATTGGCCTGCTTGAGCATACCATCGACGAGCGTTGTCTTGCCGTGGTCTACGTGTGCGATGATAGCGATATTGCGGAGATCCTCACGTACAACTTGCATCATTTCAAATATCCTCGATCTTGAACTTGGCGGCAAATAAAAACCTCGGCCGCAAAACGCCGAGGTCGGTTCGCTGCAGGTAAGGATCATATCAGACCTGACCTGAGTTGTGAAGAACAATTTGAGATATTCAATCTGGCATGGTGCTCCAATACCTAATCTCGTTCATAAGTCGTAGTCCCATCCTCCCGCCAAGGATCATGATTGCAACATCTGCAGAGATCTACGCGTCTCCGTTTATGGGAAAAAGCCAGGATACCCTATAGCTTGCTGTATGGATGAATGGAAAGCGTGGGATGGGGTGGTAACCACCATTAAGGCTTTTTCCTTAGAAATGGAATTTGTCTTCGCGATGCCTTAACGCTATGGGATGCAGGCGAGTCCGGAGATTTCGTCTGAATCTAAATCGAATTTCAATTAATATCCTCAACTCAGTCATCGAA
>JBGUDT010000081.1:0-10281 GCA_041821665.1 Anaerolineales bacterium | reverse complement strand
CCAAGTATGAGTATCAGACCAATACCAGCCGTTAGAAACCCATCACCCTCCCAACCGATTTCGATGCTCTCAAAGGAAGCCCCACTAAGCCCAAATAAGTTAGGCACAGAAATCCATGGAAGAAACCCCCCGATAATTAATAGAAGTGCGCCAACGAGGACCAGTACTCTACCCCTGCTCATTTTATACTCCTTCCCAGAAATGGAGACTTAAGGCAAACCTGGTACGCCACTCAATTAGAGGGATTAAGTCCCTCCTTCCAGCCGAGGCTAATAATGTCGAGTACAGCGTACATTACAACCACCGAAGATTCAATAGAACAGACAATCGCGCCCAGCACGAAGGGAGCGTGCTGGGGCCAAAGTAAAACCCCCCGACCCTTGCGAGGCAGAGGTGGAGAACCTTCAAGGGTACTAAATCTCAGTAAAGTCGCATATCTCTGCTTCCGATTACGTTCATAATTGGGTTCCAGGCCACCCGTTCCAGGGACGATCATCCTCCAGCCTTCTTCCTTTCAGGTTTTTGGGCTAACATAATATCGGCACAAATATTGGGGGCAGGTCGATGCGCCATCATGCAAGTTAATGAGTAACCCTGGTCTCTCCCTGGATCGTCGTATTTGGAGCAATCTATGTCAACTTTTTCTGAGGTCAAGCCTACGCTCAATGTGCTTTCCCCTGAACAAATAGAGCAGACGCATAAATACACTCTGGAAATACTTTCCACCGTGGGGGTCAGAGTTGATTCGGAAAAAGCAAGATACCTTTTTGCAGGAGCAGAAGGGGCCAAAGTTGAAGAGAATGGGCGTGTGTTTCTGAACTCCGAACTTGTAGAATGGGGTATCCAGTCAGCACCTTCGTCCATTGAAATTTATGACCGCTTGGGTAATCTTGCTTTTCGGTTAGGCGATGACCGGACACGATTTGGCGCGGGGGTCACAAATTTATATTACCAAGATCCAGAAACCGATGATGTCACGCAGTTCACAAGAGGGCATATGGAGTCGTCTGTCAGGCTGGTTCATGCCCTAAAAAACTTCGATGTTGTTTCTACGATCGGCATTATTCAAGACTATTCTCCAGATGTGGCTGATCTCTTTGCTTCCCTGGAGATGGTGGCCAACACCACCAAGCCGCTGGTCATGTTGGTCTCGGACGAAAATCTTTTCCCTGATGTGCTTGGCTTGTTGGGACAACTTCATGATGACCTCGCTTCTCGTCCCTTTGTGATCCCATATTTCAACCCAATCACCCCCTTGATTTTGAATGAGGGAACAGCCGACAAAATGATCGAAAGTATCGAGCATGGTCTGCCACTCATTTTTTCGAATTACAGTATGGCCGGAATGTCCACGCCTATCACTCCTGCAGGAACACTGGCAATCCTCAATGCAGAACTACTTGCCGGATTGGTCTTTAGTCAATTGGTCAAAGAAGGCGCACCCATCATTCTAGGGAGCTTGCCGATCTTTTTCGATATGCGGACGATGTTGGATTATTTTGATCCCCTCACCTACCTTCTCAACCTCGCATGTGCAGAAATCATGACTCATTACAAAATCCCACATGCCGGCACGTCTGGTAGTGGAGTTGGTCTGGCCTCGGATATTGTCGCAAGCGGTGCACTTTGGGCTAATCAGATCACCAGCATCATTGGTAGGGTCGGGCTTGCTCCCTTCGTTGGAAGTAGCTTAGGATCAATCGCTTTTTCTCCATCTTTAACAGTTTATGCGAATGAAGTCATTGACCAATCTCTCAGATTCTCACGAGGATTTTCATTGAGTGATGAAACCATCGTGATGAACGATATCGCCCAGGCAGGTCCCGGAGGCAGTTTTGTGACTTCAGAATCGACGCTGGAGATGGTCCGCGAGATGTACTACGGCAGCGATATATTCCCTAGAATGAGCTTAGAGAAGTGGCAAGCTCAAGGTAAACCAACAAACGACAAGTATTTACGGGAGTATACGCGCCACTTACTGAACTCCGTTCAAGCTCCTGAAGATCATGACGAATTGGTCGCTAAAGGAGAAATCTATATTTCCGAAATAACCAAGGGATTGATGTAGGAGAAGTGCTTCCCGGAACTCTTTAACCAGGTGTACGTGCGCTATCTCTCCCACCCTCTCCTAGGACAACATTGGTAATTCGCGCTGTTTCCCTGGTCCGCCACAGAGAGATGTTAGAGGGCGTCAGATCCTCCACGACGCACCAAAACAGATTACGATTTGTCCTGGAATCAAACTCCATAATCGGCGCCTATTATGGTTCAGGAAGGCGAACTATAGGGCATGGATAAATATCGATGTGAGCATCTCAATCAAGAAGCCGGAGTATGTTTTTACGACTCAGAAGATCCAGCTCTTCAGGTCTCTCGATGAAAGGAGCTACGTCACCATGAACATTGTGCCAGTCTAGTTCCCCAATACGCCCTCTTAAAATACCTCGCCAGTTGAGTTCTGTGAGAACCTGGCCTTCCCATCCAGTTTGCGCAAGAGCATTGTTCAAAAAGATCAGGTTCGGTTCCGGCCACTGAGGATCGCTCAGATACCACAATAGATCATAGATATCTCGCCCCTTCGTGTAGTTCCGTTGAAGAATTGCATGAATCTTCCCTGCAAGAAGGGATGATGGGTCAAGATGGTGCAATTGGAGTGTCACATATCGGCGAACAACCGTTGTCGCCAGCACGGCTCCTTCTGGAGGTTTTATATCTACATCGAGCTTAAGGCTGAAGATCTCCTCTCGCTGCCCGGAAAGCCCCATTTCAAATAACAAACCTCTAAAACGAAACCACGCGCTTTCGACGATCCGCTCATTGGAGAGTTTCGTCTCGAGCTCATAACCTTCCCGAGTCAATTCTGTTTCGATGGCATGGACATACTTCTGTAGCTCATAAGCCTCGGATTTACCCTCGAGTGCAAAGTCGAGATCCTCCGAATGTCTTGGCAGGCCATATAGAAACCGAAGAGCGGTGCCCCCATGAAATGCCAGTGGCACCATCACTCCCTCGCGCTGCAGGACAGCAAGAAGCCGCGCCTGGAGGTATTCGCGCATCTGGTTCCGAGCAACGAGTTGCGAATCGCTCCCTTCAACAATACGCGCCAATACATCTTTCATTCTTTGTCCCCACCACCTTCATGAATATGTGCCTCAAGGATATCCGCGGCTCTACTCAATTTAGGTTTCCCAAACAATTGGGCAAAGCCTTTTAGTTGATCCCTGCTTAATAGCTCAAGGTTTTGGAGCCTGAGCGACCGAATATACTCGATCGAATCGCCGCCTGGCGTGAGATAAATTAGATCTAATAGCGCTTTCTCCGGGAGAGCTACAACCGCGCTTTGACCGCCCCCCAATTCAAGGGATTGATATCCACGCAAATGTTTTCTGTCCACATGACGAAACAGAAAGCTTCCAAGTGGTGTAGACCATTGTCTTGGACGACTCGAACAGACGCTCACGACAGTGGGGACAAATTCAGGGATCAAGTCATAATGGGCCAAAGCCGACTGCAGACTCACATAGGATCCCCCTACGAGTCGGTTGGCAATTACGAATGGATGCGCTTTGACTTTCTGATAAGGCGGCGCTAACGAATACAACCCTCTTCGAAGTTGGATTAGCCGACCTGAGTTAGTCCAGCGAGTGAGCTGCCTGCGGATGTCGTTTGGATCTACCTGGCCAGATAGGAGCAATCCGGTATCGAAAACTGGTTCGTCCTGGACAACTTCTATTAGATTCTCATATTTCATTGCATTATTATGCCATTATTGGCAAATTAATGCAATGATTTCTTGAACAAATCAACGGTATAGCATCCTGTATCATAAATTTCGGACGCCGGTCAACGGTCTTAAACTGAGCGGCAGCAATACCACCCATGATCTGATAGTCAGAGATGAGTTTGTGGTCCAAGAGCACAAGGCAATAAGGCACGAAGGGAGAAGGCACAAAGGGGATATCCGAGGTGGCTTTCTTTTTTCTGAGGGTCCAATCTTAGAAATAATAAGGGATGACGTGAGCTTCCGATTATCTTCCTTATCAGATTCTAAGGATCGATTGCCCTGCAAAGTAAGTAAATTAAACAATGCTGTTTATGATCAATCCACATTTTGGGGTTTGTGTAGAATGTGCTCTACATCATCTCTGGAAGGTAAGCCGCGGGCACCAACCTGTCCAATCTTGTATGCAGCCGCCGCGTGCCCCCATCTTGTGGCCTCCCTGACACCAACATCCTCGAGACTTGCTGCGATAAAGCCACCATCAAAGGCATCACCTGCCCCCAGCGTGTCCACAACCGCTGCATGAAAAGCAGGGACATGAAATGTTTCCCCATACGTGGCTACCCATGCGCCACGCTCACCACCTCGGGCAACAACCGTTCGCTCCCCCTCACTTAGCTTGATGATCGCAGCCTCAACTGAGCCCTCACCAGCGATCGGTATGATCTCCTCCTCCGCATTACCGAAGAGGACATCGCTTAGCTCAATCGCCCGTTCAAACGAGCTTCTGGTTGTATCGTCTAAGCCCCAGGACTCTAGACGCAGATTGAGATCCAAGGACACCCTTAGGCCCTCCTGTCGTGCCAGTTCCATTGCATGCAGCATCGCCTCTCGAGCGGGTGAAGCTCTGAGACACATTCCCGTCGTGTGCAGCCAGGTTGCGGTACCTAACAACGATCGGTTGATGGCATCTTTACGTAAATGAAAATGCGCTCCACCTTCTTGTGGCCAGACGAGGACCAGTCGCTCCCCATTCGGCTCAATAACGGCCATGACCATCGGGGTAAACGCATCATGAACCAGAGACACGCCATGAGTATCCACGCCCTCTCGCCCTAAATTTTCAAGGACCCAACGCCCGTACCCATCATCTCCTACCGTTCCCACAAACATCGCGCCAACGCCAAGCCGCGCCAATGCCACTGCAGCGTTCGCAGCCGAACCCCCTCCGTGTAACTGGGGAATGGAATGAGCAAGATCCGGAGTACCCGAAGAGCGATCTGGTAAACGAATGACCATATCAACATTCGCGTCGCCAAGGACAACAACTTGTGGCTGAGTCATTGTTCTAGAATTCGCCTTTAGCTGCCGCTACAAATTGACCTACCAGGTCGAGATCTTTTCGGAAACCACCGTCAGGTAGTAAACGGTTTGTGTGTGTGAGCGAGTCCACCCCCCAGGGCTGCACTATGTTTATGGCCTTGGCTACATTCTCAGGCGAGAGCCCCCCAGCCAGGATGACGGGGATCTTCGTATGTAGAACAATGTCTCTGCTGATATTCCAGTCATGGGTTTCACCCGACGCACCGATTCCAGCAATATCGGGGGATTGCGTGTCAAGAATGAGATAGTCGGCTACCTCCTCGTATGCCAATGCTACATCGATCGCATCAGGTCCTGTGACGGAGATTGCCTGCATAATGGGCAATCCAGGCAAACGCTCGCGTAGTGCACGAATTCCTTCCGGAAGTAGAGTCTTCTCGAGTCCACAGAGATGCAGGATATCAGGGCGAACCGCCTGCGCCATGGATTCGATGACATCCAAATCCGCTTCGACAGAAAGGGCTACGCAGACGGCCGAATCGCCCACGGCCTTTACAATTGCTCGCGCTGTGGGGATGTCCACTTCGCCGGGCAACCCAATCTCACTGGGCGTAATACCAAGCTGATCGACACCCTGCGAAATGACAGCTTGAGCTTCGTCGACGGATTGCATTGTATAGATCTGGGTTTTCACATTCTGCTCCATTTTTCAAATCACTCAATTCTCGCTGTTCACACTCAATGAGTCAAAGGTTGGGGACGATAGAATAATCAGCACCTGAATACGATTTTCCGTCACACAACATTACCTAATTCCGGGAATAACCTGCTCATGGTCATGGTCTGAGCATCTTGAGTTCATCTCCTCAATTCAGAACCGGATAGTTTTCTCCACTTGGCTCCGAGCAACCCTCAATACTGACCTTGACAATTCCCATTACTTTGTGTATAGTATATATATTAGTTTAGTATACAAACTAGTATATTGGCAAAACTTATTTAGAAAAGGAGCAATAAAATGTCTCAATCTGCCGATTTACAAAAACTGGAACAAAGGGCCTACCTATCCTACCAACAGGATGGGCTGCTGGATCTTATCATCGGATTTGCCATCCTTGCTTTGGGATTGAATGAGGCCATGGATACGACGATCTGGACTTTCGTAACCCTCATGCTCATCATTGCCTATGTACCGTTGAAGAAACGAATAACCTTCTCGCGGATCGGATATGTTGAATTTAATGTCAAACGCAGGGGGTTGAACATGTTTGTGGTCAGCGCAGTGATCATTTTGGTCCTTGTTCTACTGCTAGTGGGCATGTTGGTGGTATTACTGCCCTCCAACACGTCTCCTTCAGCTCTCCTTCTCGGGATCCGAAAGAGCCCCCTGATGTTGTATGCCCTGTTAGGCTTCTTGGGCTTTGGACTGGCAGGATTGATTAGTGGGATACGACGTTTGTACGTCTATGCTCTGCTATCAGTGGTCATTACGCTCAGTGCTCATCTACTCAACCTGCCGATCTATGTTCCGTTCTTGGTATTTTCGGGCATCGTCCTCACCATAGGCACCATCTACTTGGTTAGATTTCTCCGAAGGTACCCCATCGCTATGGAAGAAAATCATGTCGGCTAACGAATCTGGTAATGACAGTCTTCAGCAAATCGAAGATCTTGACCGGACTATTCATGCTCCGACGCGGCTTAAAATCATGGCTTGTCTGTCGGTTGTCAAGAGAGCAGATTTCAACTATCTGCTACACCAAACCGGGCTTACACGAGGCAACCTGTCTCCAAATCTACGTAAACTTGAAGAAGCCAATTATGTCAGTATCCAAAAGGAGTTCGTCGACAATAAACCCCGGACTCTAATACAGCTGACGGATGAGGGTCACACTGCACTACAGACTTATCGGGAGGGTATGCAATCGGTTCTTGATGAGTTGCTGGGCGAGAAGGGATAAGAACCATCAAAAATATCAACCTACCTCAACCAAGGTTCTCGTCGATGTGTCGAAGGGCGGTTCTTGCTGAACCGCCCTTCTTTGATAACTTACGACATGAGATTTTTACAATTACCAGAACAAATAATCGTCCCGAACAACATTATAGGACACATTTAGATTGAGATTTTCATCTCAATTACCGTCAGACCGTATCCCAGGGATGAAGAGAATGATGCTAGATATGCTAGTTAGGAAGCGAGCAATCAGGCCTCAAGAAGGTTTCGTTTGGATCAACCTGAGAATGAGAATCACGAGAGCCACGGCGAAAAGACCCCCATATATAATGAAGACACGATCGGCCAACCACTTTGGTAAGAATATGTCTGTAACCTGACCGCTAGTCGCACCCCGGTTTTCTGCATATACGGTGAGCGGACATCTACATCCCCAAGAAAGCAAGATAATGCCTTCGACGATAAAAACGAAGACCGCAGCCCACGTCAATGCAGTGATACTTCCAGATATCACCTCATAGAGCAGCCCAACTAACAGCGCACTTCCGAGGACGAAGAGTACCGCATGAATCGCCTTGATGATTCTAACCGTCCGTATCATTGGGCCTTGGCCTAAACTAACAATCGTCTCGAAGTATGATTGAGATAAGGGAAATTATTGATGCAGATAATTGTAGACCATGAGGGGGTACTGCGTTAGACGGGCCACGATGTGATAAAAGAGTCGATTGCTTGAGAAGATTAGATTCTGCAGACCCCCGACCTGGTGTTCGCCCTAATTTTCGCGCGTTCCTGTGACGATCAAAATAGGCTATTGCTATTCTCGAGCATCCGATTATTTCGCATATCGTAGCCCGGTCCCATCATGACCACAGGTTGGTTGCTCAGGTACATCCACTAGGATAGACTTTCGCTATGTCACTCCAACCTGGCGACATTCTTCGCGAACGCTACCGCATCGAAGGGCAACTTGGCAAAGGTGGCATGGGTGCCGTTTTCCTGGCGCATGATATCACCCTGGACATCAAGGTCGCCGTCAAGGAAAATCTCAACATCAACCCCGAATCAGAACGCCAGTTTCTCCGTGAAGCGCGTCTTTTAGCCGGGTTGCGTCACCCTAATCTACCGCGCGTGACCGATCACTTTATCCTCGAAGATCGCCAGTACCTGGTGATGGATTACATCGAAGGCGTCGATCTGCATGAACGCGCAGCTGAACAGCGACCCACAGTTGATGAGGTCGTGGGCTGGGCCGATGCCATTGCTGATGCGCTTATCTTTCTGCACACGCGACACCCACCCATTATCCACCGCGACATCAAACCTGCCAACCTGAAGCTGCAAAATGATGGAAATGTTGTCCTCGTCGATTTCGGCATCGCCAAAGTCTTCGATCAATCACAAACAACCACCGGGGCGCGCGGCTTGACACCTGGTTTCTCTCCCCCTGAGCAATATGGTGGTCAGCGAACAGACGCGCGTAGCGATCAGTATGCTCTAGCAGCAACGCTCTATTTGTTATTAACCAACAAACGTCCAGCCGACAGCATTCAACGCACGCTCGGTAAAGAGTCATTAATTCCCATACGCCAGCTCCATCCTGGCGTGCCTGCACACGTCGAAGCTGCGATTGAGCGCGGTCTAGCACTCGATCAAAATCAACGCTTCACGGATATCAAAAGCTTCCGAGCAGCTTTAGATGGAGAACTGGCGTTAGAAACTATACGGGCACCAATAGCCACCATCACAGCACCCAAATCAAACAGGCGTGGCCTATGGATGGGTATTGGTGTGGGCGCTGGTCTGATCGTTATTGCGGCGCTTGCCTGTGGGCTCAGCGGAGGTTTTGGGGGTTTGTTTTCGGGGGATCGGGTAGCAACCCCGACATCACGCCCAGCCATTGAACCTGAAGGAGCTACATCGACGATCACACCTACCCTTACCCCACCGACCGAGGAACCCGAAGAAAGCCCGACGCCAAACCCGGAAGCCGAAGCCGTGGCGCTCCTTACAGAGCTCTCCCAGGCGCATGCCGATGGCGACAGCGCTCTTCTCTACGCCCGTCTGCACGGAGAAGTGACCGAGAGGTACGGTGCATCTCAATGTCAGCTCTACCTGGAGGGGGTGACCGGTAGCATCTCGGACCTTGAAGCCTTGAGCACGACATTCCCGGTGGTTTTTCACTACAGCATGGATGACGTGGAGACGGTACTTCCAGATGCAGTTCGTCTAAACATCCGCTATCAGGCGCAGGATCAGACCTTCGAAACTGAGATGCATATGGTTGAGGAGAACGGTGAGATACGCTGGTTCACGGATTGCGGTGAACCGCTCAGCGAATGAAATTCATCAGGGGGAGATCACTTCTTCTATTCGTTTGGGGCTGAATACTTTCGTTATCGCACTCGGTGATAACCAAGCATCAAACAATTTCCATAACCACACCCCAATGGACCCCCACCCTGGCCGTGTTCTTAGAGTCGTTAGGATTTACGCTTAGATGAGCTAGGCGTGGAGAACCATGGATGGGAGCCAAATTGATTCCGGGGTACAGGTTCGCCGCGAGTCACATACCACTCAAAACCTTTCGTGACTGAGGACAAATAACTTCTTAGCCTTGGACCAATGTATAGGATGTGTGGGAGCCAACGGATCGCCAAGGGTGTGGTTTGAAGGATGTGCGGATAGACCGTAATTCGAAGCGCGCAGGTGTGGCTATCCGTAGGAACGATCCGCCACGACACGAACGACTTCCTCCCCCCAGGCCTGCCGATCTCAAGGTCATAACCAACCCCATCTATCCACTGGCAGAACCGCCGCTCGTAGACCCAACCACTAAGGTAGTGAACCTGATCCCGAGACCCATCGCCAGGCCACGCCTCTACAGGATTCTGAGCACAGAAGGGATGGCAAGGCTCGAGGTTGCCCGCCATCGAGATCGTTTCCCAGACCTTCTCCGCTGGGGCCATAATCGGTTGTGCGACGCTAACCGGCCACTTGAAATTCGGATTAGGATCTTCCCAGGGGTGCATAA
Organism: Anaerolineales bacterium; assembly: GCA_041821665.1. Lineage (GTDB taxonomy): Bacteria > Chloroflexota > Anaerolineae > Anaerolineales > E44-bin32 > E44-bin32. Next base: position 246 of record JBGUDT010000081.1, on the reverse strand, counting down.
CGCGTGACTCCTTGCTTACGGCCTCGAGTTAAACCGATCGGCGGCTCGGACTTGATGCCTTCACTGTAGGGCTGTTAGGCTGGCGAGGCACCGATGCACATTCGCCCACCAACCACTCTGGCTTTCAGCGAGTTGTCCGGCGGCTCTTTCTTCGGGCATCTCAAGTTTTACTTCGCCGTGCTCTTCCGCGAGGGCGCACCGTCGCCTCAGCCCGCACTCTGAAGATACCCACCTCAGTCTTTGACT
>JBGUDT010000080.1:1329-10464 GCA_041821665.1 Anaerolineales bacterium | reverse complement strand
GGGCTCCTATATTCGACACTCTTAATGAGGCCATCTTTGATCGGGGTCTGGAAAACATCGCCGTCGTCGGGACGCCTTGCGCTGCGCAAGCCATCCGCAAAATCAAAGCCTCTCCAAATTCCCTGCTGAGTCCATATCAAAACACGATCCGCTTGAGCATTGCCGTATTCTGCACCGGAATCTACCGTCCGGAGATGGTTGAAGAGATTCTGGTCAAGAGCATGGGGATCTCCCGCGACCAGGTCAAGCGACTGGACGTTTCAGCCAACCGCGAGGAGCTTTCGGTGGAGCTATGGGACGGCACCGTACACTCCATAGTCCGACAAGATGCCGAGAAGTACACGCTCACCGGCTGTGGGAGCTGCGATGACTACCTTGGAGAATCAGCGGATTTGGCTGTCGGCACTCTTGGTGCGCCTGATGGCAAGTCTACCTTGATCATTCGCTCTCCCGCTGGCGAGGTATTTGTTCGCAACGCCAACCAGTTGCATCTGTTGGATTTAGCCCCCGACGTGGACAGCGCCAGCCTGGAAGCTGCTTCCGGTGAAAAAGACCGGCGCGAACGTGCGCAGGCGTTCAACGATCTTAATATTTTAATGCTGGATGCATTGGCTGATCCGATGCAGCGCAATAATGCCATCAAGCAGTTCGTTCGTCTTTACCGAACGCCCACACGCTCCACCGCACCGACAAAGGCATCCAACACCTGCACGGGATGCTGATGCCGGACTCCTTGGGTTCTGCTGCTGGATTTCAGGAAGGAAATACGATGACTGCGATAAACGCAAAGTCCAAGAAACTTAAAGTTCTTAGCTCACTACTGAAAGAGTCTTTAGGCGAAGAACCGGTGGAGGTTACAAACACCAAGCATCTAAATGGGGTCGCCGCCGGTTACAAGCATGGCGAATTGATTATTAAAGGAGATGCCGGCGACTACTTAGGCGTCCTGAACGCCGGAGCCACCATCAACCTGACCGGGAACGCCGGAAAATACATTGCCGACAACATGACTGCGGGCACAATTATCGTTGAAAAAAATGCCGGCCTTGGTGCCGGGATGTATTGCTATGGGGGAAACCTTGTCGTGCGCGGCGATGCCGGCGACTTTACCGGGACCATGAATAAAGGAGCTACCATCCTTGTCGTAGGCGATATTGGAGCCGAAGCCGGAACGTACATGCTTGCTGGTGATCTGGTCGTTGTCGGTAACGCCGGAGAAAATTTCGCTAATTACTTGATTCGAGGCAATGTCTTTATTGGGGGCGACTGGGAAACGCTTGGCAACAATACCCATGTCGTGCCGTTGTCGGAAGAGGACATTGAACAATTGCGTGCTCTTTTTGAAACCTATGACGTCGAAGCCCCTCTCGCCGAGTTTAAAAAGATCGTGGCTGCTTCAGAAAAGCCATTCTATCACTAGGAGGACATTATGTCCGTTGTCGGCGCTTTCTGTGTAAGTGTAAATCGAGAACTTTGTATCAACGCTCAAATGCCAGGCAAGTGCGCCGTGTGCGCCGAGGTTTGCCCCTATGGCGTATATGCGCTTGACCCTTTTACTGGGATGATGCACATCCAGAACTACAATGCTTGTGTGGGGTGTCGGATTTGCTCCGAATTTTGCCCCGTGGATGCCATTCGCATTAACCCAGCCGAATCTGAATACCTCAGCCGGTTCCCCTGGACACTGTCTACGATTGAAGAGATCCATCATAAAGCCCAAACGGGTGATTACCTGCTGAGCGGATTCGGGACACAGCAGCCAACACCCCATTTTGACACGATCACAATCGTCCCTAGCCAAATCGCCAGCGCGGCTCCGCGTGATAAATATCGTGAAGAATGCGATATGGAAGTTGTCATCGGGGAGGATACTTGCGAGAAGCCTCTTCGCCTAAAGCTGCCGTTTGTATGGGCCGCAATGTCATACGGTGCCCTGAGCAAAGAAGCCAAATTGGCGTTGGCGATTTCAGCGGCTCAAACCGGAATCGCCACCAATACCGGTGAGGGCGGTCTTCTTCCCGAAGAGGCTTGGTTGTCGCGTGGCTATGCTGATCCCGACTTCACACAAAAAGAATGGGATCCCGGCGGGTACTTGATCATCCAGTGGTCTACCGGACGCTGGGGGGTATCGGCTGACTATCTCAACAGCGGCGATGCGGTTGAAGTTAAGATTGGGCAAGGCGCAAAACCCGGCATGGGGGGACACTTATTGGGCGCTAAAGTGACTGAAGAAATCGCCCGCGTGCGCGGGATACCTGAGGGATCGGATGCTCTCAGTCCCTGCCGGTACTACGACGTCCAAACAATCGATGACATGAAGCACATGGTCGAGTTTCTGCGCGATGTGACGGACTATCAATTCCCCATCCTTTTCAAACTCGGCCCTTCACGTCCCTATGATGACGTATCAGCCTGTATTGAGGTAGGGGCCGACGCGATTAGTATCGATGGCTTGGTCGGAGGTACTGGCTGCTCTCCTAATGTCGTAACCCAGGGAGTAGGCATTCCCACGATCGCATGTCTTCCCCCTGCCGTGCAGGCACTAAAAGATCGCGGCGTTCACCGAAAGGTGAAATTGATCGCCCTTGGCGGAATTCGCAACGGCTTGGACGCCTATAAAGCAATGGCAATGGGGGCTGACGCGGTTGGTTTCGGTAGTGCGGCTGAAGTCGCTATGGGTTGCCGGGTTTGTTACGCCTGCCAAAAAGGAAATTGTCCCTATGGAATCACCAGCCAAAAACCTGAATTCCGTGCTCGCCTCGATCCTGTTGAGGCCGGGCAGAAGCTGACGAACTTTATCCACGCCTGTGCTGAAGAAGTCAAGATCCTGACGATGCTGTCAGGACACAACACTATTTCTGACCTTTCCACCGAAGATATTCGCGCGATGGACCTTAATACTGCAGCTCTGACCGGTCTCAAGTTGGTCGGCTATGAACGACCATTGTCCATGTGGGAGGATGGATTCACTCCCGCAGCGCTTACGCGTGATAACGGGAAATAAGCAACTGTATCCTCCCGTTTAATAGATACAGCCAATAGACTGAAGGAATTCTCTCTGCGGAGATGCCTCAATACTCCTCAGGATAACGCATTGAGATGATTCTTCTCAATCGTCTGTATCTATTTACCCTACTCGACTCACCAGAATTCGATCTTCCATTGTGAAAATTCCTTTGCAGCGTTAGAATTTCAGGACACTGGTTATTCCAAAGTAGAAGCAAACCGCGTTTGCTAATTAAGATTCCTTATACTTCTATGTTGACTACCGATTTTCTACATCCTGCTCTCCAGATAACTCGCTCTTTGCCTTGTCTTTGTACAAGTTCTCCCCACTTATTCTTATATCCATCTTCGTGTCCATTGAACATAGAGGATATTTAGTGGATACATTTCCTGAAAGCTACTCTAAAAGAAAAGGATGTCATATATGAGACCTCTGGCAGACGGAACAATTCCCCCGAAAGATAGTTCTTATTGGGTCGCTCTCCAACAATTTGATGAGGCTGCTGGAGTCCTTGGCCTCGAAGAGGATATGGCCGATCTCCTTCGACATACCAAACGTGAATTGACTGTAAATTTCCCGGTCACGATGGACGATGGCTCAATTCGTGTTTTTACCGGGTTTCGGGTTCACCACAACACTGTACGCGGTCCGACGAAGGGTGGCATCCGTTACCACCATCTTGTAGATATGAATGAGGTCCGCGCCCTCGCTATGTGGATGACCTGGAAATGCGCCGTTGTCAATATCCCTTTTGGTGGTGCGAAGGGCGGTGTTATCGTTAATCCGAAGGATCTCTCCGAAACCGAACTCCGCAAACTCACACGCCGCTACGCAACGGAGATTTCCATTGTTATGTGTCCGGAGGGAGACATCCCGGCTCCTGACATTGGAACCACCCCCCAGACCATGGCCTGGATCATGGATACCTATTCCATGCACCAGGGGCACTCCGTCAATGCTGTCGTAACGGGTAAACCGATAGAAATCGGAGGCAGCCTTGGAAGGTTTGAGGCAACCGGGAGGGGTGTAATGCTAACCACCCGGGAAGCCCTACAAACTCTTGGGAAAACCTTCAATGATGTGACCGTCGCCGTCCAGGGTTTTGGCAATGTCGGAGCGGTGACTGCCAAGTTGATGCAGGAAGAGGGAGCTAAAATTGTCGCCCTGTCTGATGAGTCCGGCGGGATTGCCAATCCAAAGGGTCTGGACGTAAGAGCAGTTGCAGAATATTGTGAGACAAAGGGCAGCCTGGTAGGTTTCCCAGGAAGCGATGAAATCTCAAACGAAGACCTGCTCACCTACCCCGTAGACATCCTCGCCCCTTGTGCAATCAATAACCAAATCACCGCCAAAAACGCCGATAAAGTTAAAGCATGGATGATCGCCGAAGGAGCCAACGGCCCCACGACTCCCGAAGCGGATCGCATCCTGGAGGATAAAGGGGTCTTCATTATCCCCGATATCCTCTGTAACGCCGGAGGCGTGACGGTTTCCTACTTCGAGTGGGTTCAGAGTCTGCAGTTCTTCTTCTGGAGTGAAGAAGATATCAACCGACGTCTCGAACGGATCATGGTGAACGCTTTTCACGACGTTGCTTCAGAGGCGGAAAAACGTAAGATACAAAGGAGAGTAGCAGCCCAAGCCCTCGGGATAAGCCGGGTTGCAAAAGCTACTGAGTTGCGAGGTATTTATCCCTGATCACATCACAAAAATAGATTTTCGTATTCCCCTAGAGCTATAAGGTTCAATATTTACCAGACCTAGTTATTCTCAACTGTAAGGGATGTTTACTTTTCCTTATGGACACAAGCGTGTTCTCCCAATTGATTAACCCTTGATAATGAAATATATATTTTTAGTAGTTATAGTAGAGGCTGTGGATATGTGGATGATTGGCTGCTAATAGGCCCAACACCCTTGTTTATGGGGGTAGACTTGAAGTATCCACCTAGATGCAGGGGGGAGATGTTGTAACCTTCTAAACATATGCTCGGTGAGTTATATGTGGACAACAAAGAGTAACGAGGGCTCCACATGGTCGCATGAATGAGAGTTGTGCATAACTACCTAATTATGAACGATATCCACAAGGGAAGTGGGGATAAAATTCAAGTAGAGCAGGTAGTTTTCCACACGGAGAAGGACTTTTCCACAGTTTTGATGCAGTTATCCACAGGATGGCTGCGGAAAGAATGGATAAGGGGAAGACAATGGATGGAAGGGAAGAGGAACCCCAGAATGCCGGGGGTAGAGAGTACTTGGGAAGATGGAGCGAGGAGATCCGGAAAGTATGGGATTCTCTGGGAGAAGGAACTCGATCCGACTTGCTCAATACGTTGAACATAATCCCAAGTAACCAGAAGGGCTGGGGAGCTCTGATCGATCAATCGATCGAGCATATGCATTTTGCAACGGGAAGGAAACAGTACGTTGCGATTGTGGGACCTGCGAATGTGGGGAAATCTACCCTCTACAATCAATTTGTCCGCTCATCATTGGACGAGTCTGAGGTCAGCGCCATCCCAGGAACAACGAAGGAGACGAAAGAGTCAGACGCGGGATTGTTTGATATCGTCGACACTCCAGGAATGGACGCCGTCGGAGCTGTCGGATTGGAAGAGAAGGAAAAAGCTCTTACAGCCGCCAAAGCCGCGGATGTGATCGTTCTCCTCTTTGATGCGTCCCAGGGCATTCGCAAAGCGGAGAAGGAGCTTTTCGATGAAATCATGGCGCTGGACCGCCCTACGGTCGTCGGACTAAATAAGATTGACCTCGTACGCAAGGAGAGGGGAGAAATTTTAGGAAAGGCAGCTGCGGGACTTGGTATTCATGTCGAGCAGATCATCCCTCTGAGTGCGAAGGACGGTACAGGCGTAGATCTTGTCCTAATCGCCGTGGCGAAGAAAGAGCCCGAGATCGTTGCCGCCCTCGGTGCTGCACTTCCTGAGTACCGCTGGTCTCTTGCCCAATTGACCATCGGGAGAGCATCATCAACAGCGGCAGCGATTGCGATCGCCCCTCTGCCTTTCATCAGCTTTATACCGCTACTGGGAATTCAAACAGCTTTGGTCATCAGCATCGCACGCATATATGACTATAAGATAACTGCCGCCAGAGCAAAGGAGCTGATCGCTGTTTTTGGGATTGGAATGATGGCGCGATCGCTTTTTTATGAGCTCATTAAATTTGGGGGTCCGCCTGCCTGGGCTGTATCTGCAGCTGTGGCTGCAGGGACCACCGTTGCAATCGGCTATGGAGCCTCAGTTTGGTTTGAGCGTGGAGCGAAGATATCCGCCAAATCGATGCGCAACGTGTCTAAGGCCGTAAGCACAACGGTATTGGAAAGATTGAGGGGACTGGGTCGACGGCGCCCCGGGGAGGCGACGCTCCGCGAGCGTGTTTATGATGCGATCGAGGAGATGGACGAATTGGATTTGGACGAGGCGTAATCTTCGCTTGTGAAGATGAGATTTACCCCATAATCTGACAGAAACTAATTTTCAAGAAACCTACCCCACAGCAATCTCCTCCCTGTCTAGGATGGAGTGAGTGCAGAGTTGACCAATCCGTCGATCCTCAGAAGATCAATAAATGTGGAGCCGGGAAGCTCCCCTTCCGTTCGCAAGCGCAGCTCGCGCCTGCTGCATAATCCCAAACTTCCCGTAGGTAAAAAAACTCCCGCAGGTTCCAAACCTGCGGGAGTTTAGAGACACCCATAAAATTTGGAGGAGAACCGTACGCCTTATCAGGATTTTAACGGCTCGAAGCGTGCCTGGAAGAAGCGCAGCTGTTTTGGTTCGTAGACCATCTTCAATCCCCGTGTTGCCTCGCGTGCATCGAATACACCCTTTATGGCCTCGGCGACAACGTCCATATGTGCCTGTGTATACACACGGCGTGGAATGGCAAGGCGTGTGAGCTCGAGGGCGGGGTAGCGATGGGCCCCGCTCTGCGCATCTCGACCAGCGCTCACGATCCCTCGTTCCATTCCGCGAATTCCCGAGTCGAGGTAGAGACCGGCGGTCAATACCTGCGCAGGGAACTGATCCTGGGGGATTTGTGGGTAGAAAACTTTCGCATCCAGAAAGATGGCATGACCGCCGACCGGTCGCACGATGGGGATCCCCCAATCGATAAGCAACTGGCCGAGATACCGCACCTGCTCCACGCGCGCTCGCACGTGGTCATCTGCCACAGATTCCTTGATCCCGATGGCGAGCGCTTCCATATCGCGCCCGGCCATGCCGCCGTAGGTATGTAACCCTTCATAGATCACAACCATGTTTCGAAGTGAGTCAAACAGCTCGGGATCATTTACTGCCAACCATCCACCGATGTTAACAAGGTTGTCCTTCTTTGCGCTCATCCAGGCGCCATCAGTATAGCTGCAGAATTCCTTCAAGATTTCTGCGATGCTCATTTCAGCGTAACCATCCTCGCGTTCTTGAATGAAAAACGCGTTTTCAACCATGCGGGTGGCATCGAGAAAAATGGGGACACCATGTTGGCTGCATAATTCACGAAGCGCCTTCACGTTCGCCATGCTCACCGGTTGCCCGCCAGCCATGTTGACGGTACCCGCGAGGCTGACATAGGGGACCTTCTCCCTCTTTAGCAGGTCCTCGAGCTTCTCAAGATCAACATCCCCCTTGAATGGATGCAAGCTGGAGGGGTCATGGGCTTCTTCAATGATGACATCAACAAAGGTTCCACCTGCCAATTCTTGGTGAAGACGTGTTGTGGTGAAGTACATGTTTCCAGGGATAGTATCCCCTGCCTGAATGAGGGTTTGACTCAGCAAGTGTTCTGCTCCTCGTCCTTGATGTGTGGGGACCAGATGTAAATACCCATAATGACTCCTCACCGCTTCTTCGAGGTGATAGAAATTCCTGCTTCCGGCGTATGCCTCATCGCCCATCATGATGCCGGCCCATTGGCGATCACTCATCGCACTGGTACCGCTGTCGGTGAGTAAATCAATGTAGACATCCTCGGAGCGCAGCAGGAAGGTGTTATAGCCAGCTTCCTCTATGGCCGCCTTGCGGTCTTCGTGAGAAGTCATCCGGATCGGCTCGATCATTTTAATCTTCCATGGCTCCGCCCAGGATCGTCGGCCGGCCTGCTGACCCATCGTCTTAAATTTCGAATTTGACATTTTGCTCCTCAATTTTGGATTGAGCATCACCCCCACGGATGCTTTTGTTTCCTATACGAATTCATTATAGATGGTTACACGAGATTTCTACCAGTTGAAATTTCGGCTTTCTAGTAGCGCTCGTCTTGCGTGCGTAAGGAGCTAAATTGAGGACAGCGTTGGTGATGACAACAAATCAACAATCTCATCGGTCGAATGCAAGATGTGATTTGCACCGGATCGAACTAGCTCCTCCTGCTCTCCGAAACCGCAGAGAACACCCACAGTCTGTGCACCTGCAGCCTCTCCGGCAAGAATATCTACGGTCGTGTCCCCTACCATGAGACAAGCCTCAACCGGGACATCCATCTGCAGTGCTGCAAAAAGGATTGGCGCAGGATGAGGTTTCGTCCGTCGACACGTTCCTGCTGCGACGACAGATTGGAAGAATGCGCTCAGCTCAAGCTGTGACAGAATCTCGTCCGCACTGAATTTTTCTCTGGCAGTGACGATTGCGAGTGGATAGTCAGGGAAAAGTGTATTGAGCATCGTGCGTACGCCAGGGATGAGATCGACCTGGTCCCCACGCGATTCTCCCCGCATGTAATGGATGCCATTAAGGATTGGGCGAAGCGCTTCATCGAGATGAAGTGCGTCAAGAACTCCGAGCAACTTGTTCGTGGGTCCTTCTCCTGCCAGGACTGCCTTGCGAGAGACGGCGTCCGGGTTCATCTGTGGGAGAATCCTTCGGACAGGGCGGAGATAATGTGAGACCCTGTGAACATAGGCATCATCGGTGTCCACAAGGGTGCCATCCAGATCAAAACAAATAGCACGGATGCGGGAAATATCAAGTGGAGTCATTTGCTCCAGCGCGCTGGAAAGGGGATCCCCTCCATAAGCAGCTCGAGGGAGGTGCTGTCAGGGGCTACGACCCAGAGGGTTTGGTTTGAAACGCGTATAAATGCCACCGCCTGATCGTCGAGTTCCCATG
>JBGUDT010000080.1:0-1319 GCA_041821665.1 Anaerolineales bacterium | reverse complement strand
GCTGTCAGGGGCTACGACCCATAGGGTTTGGTTTGAAACGCGTATAAATGCCACCGCCTGATCGTCGAGTTCCCATGTGGCCTCGCTTATAGATTGCTCGGTAGGCGTTCCATACTGCTGGATTCCAAATTCAATGAAACTGGCCGCGAATTCGTGGGCGTCTCGCATCGTGTCCCAAAGCGTGAGGAGGATTAGTGCGGAACTTTCACTCTTCTCGTTCATCAGGAGAAGGTAGTAATCGCCTCCCCAGCCTTCCGCGGCCACGTCGACAATGTCCATGGGCAATTGCTGTCCCAGCACAGCGAGGGTTCTCCATTCACCAAGCAATCCACGATCGATCTCTCGCCATTCATCTGCGAGTACTTCAGAGATGTCGGGGATTTCTATACTGACAGGCCTGTCCTTTGGATAGCGTTCAGGGTGTAATATTTGCTCACTTGATACAGGAGGATCCTCGTAGACAACGTCTACTGCAGCCCAACCGTCTTTGAGGTAGAACCTGCTGATAAAACCCAGCCCATAAGTAGACGGAAAAATCAGCTCCTCTTGAATAAACTCAGGAGCACTTTCGTAGACTGGCATATCGAATGACGAGAAAAAAGCCAACACTTCTTTGTAATCTTCCTCGGATGCGTAGGTTCTCATCCACTGCTCCTGGATCCTTGCGGCGTCTCCCTCGACGAGCGCACGGAGAGCCAAACAACTATCGTAGGTCTCAGCGCAAAGGACGTCGTCCAGCTTTTGAAATCGTTCAAGATCGAACGCCTGGTGTAGAAGAGCATATGAATATTCATGCACATAAGTCATTCGCTGGACCCCACCGAATTCATCGCTGCAGATTTCAACCATCTCGTTCTCGGCGAAATCGAAGTAGCCAGCAACTTGTTCCAAGAGCAAGTCTTTATATAGACGAATTAAATCGTCCTCATCATCTAACAAGCCGAGCAGGTTGTAGAGCAGCTGATTGTTTTCGGCATCATTCAGCGAATATTGCTGGACGAAAGCCGCGCTAATTCTCTCTCGTGCTTGTGAGTCCGACAGATACGTGATTTCCACGGGAGCAGACGGTCGCCGTCCTCGCAGTTGAGTGACTTGACTCTCAAGCGCATCGATTCCGCTGAGGAGTTGCCCGCTTTGGGGCGGACAGGGCGGCTTGACATCTGTAGGAGCATCTTCACTGTTGAGGGCCGGGGATTTCGTAGCGCGCGGTTGGATGGTGCTCGCACGGCTCGCAGTAGCTGTCGAGGGCGTATTGCTTGGCTGTGTATCGCGAGGGTCAGGAGCGGGGGCGCAGGCAGCCATCACCGAAAAGGTAAGGA
>JBGUDT010000079.1:0-10475 GCA_041821665.1 Anaerolineales bacterium | reverse complement strand
CAGTATCGGCCGATTTCCCGAATGGGTTGGATCGTCCCGATGACATTCGAAGCGTGGTTGATGATGACCAGGCGGGTGTTCGGTTTGAACATCTTTCGGACATCATCAGGATTAACAAATCCCATACCATCGAAGGGCGCATAATCGACTTCCACGCCGTCCTGGGAGAGATGGTATAGCGGACGCAGGACGGAATTATGTTCAAGCGTTGTCGAGATGGCATGATCGCCAGGTTGGAGCATGCCGAAGATGACGAGATTGAGTGCATCGGTGGAGTTGTAGGAAAAACAGAGATGGCTGGGGTCCGTGCCGTTAAAGAACTCCGTGAGCAATTTCCGGGCGTCATCGACCACTGCCCCAGCCTCTACGGCGAGTTCGTATCCCGATCTTCCCGGATTGACCCCATAGTTCCGGTAGAAGGTGTCCATGGTGGTATAGACCTCTTCGGGCTTTGGGAAAGATGTGGCGCCGTTGTCCAGGTAGATGATTTCACTCATGGAGTCCTCTCTTATAACAAGAATGTGGTGGTCTTTGATATGCCAGGGCGAGATGTGTGCGCAGGTTTCGATTCCCGTTCAATAATTTAATAACAGCCAGGACTTTCCATTTGTTCACGGGCAAATATCCATTTCTTTGCTCACCCACTCACCTGAACGGGCTGCAGTTCTCCCTGTAAAATAGATTCCATGACCCGGTCTCGAGAGGCGATGATCTGGCGCGCAATCGCGTCCTGGATGCCCTCGACATCCCCGATTTCGAGCGCGGCGACAACTTCCTGATGTTCCCGCACCATTTCTTCGCTGCTGTCCCGCAATCGGAGTCCCAGGTGGAAGATTCGATCCATCTCGATTAAGAGCTCCTCCAACCGGTCAACAAGGCGCTGGTTCTCCGCCGCCTCGGCGAGGGTAAGGTGGAAGGTGCGATTTGTGCGTAGAAATGCGATGTGGCTTTCGCGGTCATCCAAGCTGTATCGCACGCCCGCCAACTCTTTTAGCGTGGCTATTTGTTTCGGCGAAGGGTTTTCAGCGGCACGCTTGGCCGCGGCCAATTCCAAAATTAAGCGCAAATCGAAAATATCCTGGATGTCTTTTACGGTGATGGGTGCGACCATGTATCCGCGACCGGGGAGGCGATGCATGAGCCCGTCATGACAGACCTGGGAGAGCGCTTCGCGAATGGGCGTCTTGCTCATGTCGTATCTGCGCGCAAGCTCGCGCTCTGAGACCATCTGACCGGGTGCGAGGTCGCAATTCAAGATTTCCTGCCGCAATCGGACGTAAGCTCTTTCGGCTAAAGAGATGTCAAGTTCGGGGATTGTCATGCTATCTCCAGAATGGAGTATAGCTGGTATACCACGTTTATGCCACACGCTCCAGGGATTGTCCATACGCTCGACCATGTATGGTGCCGCCGCTTGTTTGGATCCTTACTCGATAGGGGTAAACCGATCTTGAAAGCAACGTTCATCATCCCAACAATCAGGTTTCCCGAGAATGTGCATACATCCAGTTGGGAATACGATCCAATCTTTCTGGAAACAGCGGGTTGTTTTCGATCATTTGGGATTTTTGCGAAATATTGCAGTGCTCTTCAATAGCAGTTCGTTCGCAGGAAAAAACTCGCACTGAGCATCAGAATCTTGTGAGACCGGGACCGATGTGCCTATTTCCGATAAAGCGCAGAACTGGTTCGAGCGTCCTTGCATATGCTCGTGCCAATCAAGCGTACGAGAGGTGTAAAATACATCATCAGCGATCTTTTAAGGCGCGGCATCATCCAACGATTACTTGAAAGGAAACCATGAGGATCCAGGCCATCATCTTTGACTTCGACGGGTTGATCGTCGATACCGAGACCCCTACTTACCAGGTTTGGAAGGAAGCCTTTGAGCGCTATGCGCTCGAGCTGCCGTTAACCGTCTGGTCAGACTGCATTGGTAAAGGGGACGAAGACAACCCGCTTCGGTATCTCGAAGAGTCCATTGGAGAGCTCGTGGATCGAGAGAAATTTGTCGCGGCTATCGACGTACGGCGCGTCGATCGTGTCTCCGATGCGCCACCCCTGCCGGGAGTGGTGGAGACCATCCGGGCCGCGCACGAGCGAGGCTATCGATTGGCGATTGCATCAAGTTCGCCGCATGGTTGGGTCGACCCCCAGCTCGATCGTCTTGGCGTGACGCAGTTTTTTGAGAGCATTCTTTGTGAGGAAGACGTCGCAGAAACTAAGCCATCCCCAGAACTGTTTTTGCTGACGCTTGATCGTCTCCAAATTATGCCCGAGGAAGCCATCGTTCTGGAGGATTCCCCCAACGGTGTAACGGCGGCCAAACGGGCGAATCTCTTCACGATCGTGGTTCCTAACTTGATCACCAAGCAGCTCGATGTAGACGGTGCGGACATGCGTCTCGAATCGCTGGCTGATCTAACGTTTGATGATCTGATGACCGAAGTTGAATCCCGGTAAAAAAAGCTCCGAGCGCGTTGAGGCTGGGCAGCCCTGTTTTGCGATGCTATCCGAAAAGCCTAATTCACCGTGACTGGTAAGCCCTCGGCGATCCAATCCTTGATACCGCCCATGTCGAAGACGGATGCGTAGCCAGCTTCTGTGAGGATGCGCGCCGCTGTCGCGCTGCGGTTACCGCTGCGGCAGTAAACTACGATAGGCGTATCGCCAGGGATTTCATCCAGACGCCCCGCCATCTCTTCTACCGGGATGTTGACCGCACCCTCGATATGGCCGGAGGCGAACTCCTCCGGGGTACGGACGTCGATCAACAGGTGCGAGGCGGGATCGTCGAAATCGGTTACATATTCAATGGGACTTATAAGCTGGGATGTCGCTGTCTGCGCGTCGACGACGGCCGCGCCAGCACACCCCGTCAACATCCCGACAATCAACAGGACGACGACCAATAACAACGCGGTGCGCAGGTTTAAGCGCGTGGAAGGTGGAGATACTATTGTGTTCATTTTCATGGGGTATCTGATGTCCTTTAAGAGTTTCAGAGGGTACCACATGAGCACCCCGGACCACATGGTAGTCTCGGGGTCTCGATGGGGTTGGAGTCATCCGATGGGGTGAGTTCGTAGCTGTTGGGGAGTTCGATTACAAACGGGCAGTGCTCATTCTTTCCGCAAGTGCCGCACGCTATTGGTAAAACGGTTTCGCGGATGCGCCCCTTCCCCACCCAATACTGAATCATACCCTCGAGACGGGCGGGGGAAATCTCCAATTCTCGAGCCACCGCCCGCATCGAAAGCGGGTTTCTTGCCTCCTCAAAGATGGTCAATATCTTCCCGAGTGTGCTGACTGCCATAGTCCACGATTTCCTATAGTATGAGAAGTTTCCCGATCTGAAAGACCAACACTGCCGCAACCCAGGCCAGGGCGAGGGTAAATGCGATCTGTGTCCACATCCAGCGGGAGCCAAACTCCTGTCGCATGGCAGATACAGCCGCCATGCAGGGAACATAGAGAAGGACGAATACCGTGAAAGCCACGGCAGCAACCTTCCCCGCCTCGACGGACCCCGCTGAAGCGCTGAAGGAGGCCACCAAAGCAGTTTGCAGGCTGCTCGTATTCTCTTCTACATCTCCCGTTTCGGAGAAGAAAGCTATCTCTCCAATATGTATACCTGGAATGATGTTGATCGTACGCGGTACGATGTTGATTACTTCCTGTACGGTGAGTATCGCGGCTTTGCCGAAGCCGATAACGGATGCAACAAGATCTTCGCCGAAAGTCGTGGGGTCCACTGCTTCATCCTCGCCCACCGGTTCGGCATCCCTGGCCTCCTGGACATAGATCTGGTTCATCGTACCGACGATGACTTCCTTCGCAACAAATCCAGTTATTAGAGACCCTGAGGCCTCCCATGTGCCGAAACCGGCAGGTGCGAGAAGGGGTGCGACGGCGCCACTAAGAGCACCGAACACGCTGTCTTCTGCGGGTACATTGTTAAATGTTCCTTTATCCGAACCCGCCGGGATGGCCATCAGGAACCACAACACAATCGAGGTGAACAGGATGACGGTTCCCGCTTTTATCACAAATCCTTTTGTCCGCTTCCACAAATGTCGCCAGACATCACCCCCGCGCGGGAAGCGATAAGGGGGGAGTTCCATAACGAAAGGCGCAGGCGGTTTTCCTTTATACACGGTGTGCTTCAAGGTTAACCCAATGACGAGCGCAACAGCGATGCCGAGCAGGTACATGGCGAAAATTAAATTTCCCGAAGTAGATCCGAAGAATGCGGCACCAAAAACCACATAGACGGGTAACCGGGCACCACAACTCATGAACGTGGCCAGGAAGCCGGTCAATTTTCGATCTTTTTCATTCTCGAGCGTACGTGTGGCATAAACTGCCGGGACGGTGCAGCCAAATCCCACAATCATGGGGAGGAAGCTTTTACCATGCAGTCCCATCCAGCGCATCACCCTGTCCATCACAAACGCAGCCCGGGACATGTAGCCCGAATCCTCCAAAACTGCCAATGCCATATAGAGGAAGAGGAGAACCGGGATGAAGACCAGAACGCCACCCAACCCGGCGATCATGCCATCCGTGACCAACGAGGCGAACCAGGTACCACCAAGACCCAGGAAGACCATCAGGCCTTGGGCCCAGCCGTACACGACTTCGTTGAAGAACACATCGATCCAATCCAGATAGGGTGCGCTGACGTTGGCCGTAAATTGGAAAACAATCCACATCGTCAGCAGGAAAATGGGCAACCCCCAAATTTTATGGGTCACGATCCTGTCGATCCTGTCGGATCCTGTGAAGACCGTCTCTCGAGGGCGGACGAGGACAGAATCAATCACGGAATTCACGAAGGTATAGCGCTGATCGGCGATGATGGTGTCCGCTTCCTCGCCCGTCTTCTCCTCGATGCGAGTCCGGGCTTCGTCGGCCGCTGTTACTAAATCTCCCATTCCGCTTCCCATAAGCGCCCGATCAATTCCGGGATCGGCCTCGAGCAGTTTTACGGCCAGCCAGTGTGGGTCGTAGGCTTTTGCGAGTGGTTCATCCCGAGCGATCAATTCTTCGATGATGAGGATCTCGTCCCTGACGACGCCTCTGTAGTCAACCCGCAGCTCAGCGCCCCGCGGATTGGCAGCGACTTGAGCGATGGCCTCTTTTAGTTCATCAATACCCCTTCGGCGATTGCCAATAGTTTTGACGATCGGAATACCCCCCAGGCGTGATGAAAGCTCATCCACATCGATGCGCATACCGCGGCTAGTAGCGAGGTCGGCCATATTGAGGGCGATGATGACGGGGATTCTTAATTCGATGATCTGCGCGACAAGGTAGAGGTTCCTTTCTAAGTTGGAGGCATCGACCACAACGACCACTGCGCTTGGGTGTTCATGCACGATGTAATCGCGGGTGATGATTTCCTCGATGGAGTAAGCCGTCAGACTGTACGTGCCCGGTAGGTCGATGACGAAGATATCTTCCGTTCCAAACCGAAGACGTCCCTCTTTTTTTTCCACTGTTTTTCCTGGCCAATTGCCGACATGCTGCTGCGACCCCGTGAGGGCATTGAAGATGGTGCTCTTACCGACATTGGGGTTCCCTGCCAGGGCAACGGTAAATGACATTGGTGGAAGCTCTACTTATACACGAGGTGGAAAGATGATGGGGAGAAAGGAGGGATCTCTCACTTATATTTCTACTTCAATCATACTGGCCTCTTCCTTGCGGAGTGCGAGGTTGAAGCCACGCACTTTGTATTCAATCGGATCGCCGAGAGGTGATGATTTCACCATCTCTATACCAGCTCCATTGGTCACGCCCATTTCTTGGATACGGCGGCGAATGGGGCCATCCCCGCCCACCCTCTTAACGGTTGCCCTTTGACCCGGTACAAGCTGATCCAATGTCGTTCTTTGCGGCATGTTCTCCTAGCCTTTGGACTTGATCGTGCTCTATGATATTATGGAGACCTTACCACACAATCTTATGGTTTACCTATAAAATATTACAAAGGACGACCTTCACATTTTAATAAGGACAAATGTAACATGGGTCCTAAAGCGAAGATATATAGCCTACAATCGTAGAGAAACGCGAAAAAATAGAGTTCGTGGTTGAAGGAGATTTATGCGTCGAGAAGGCAGGTTGTTTTTCTGTTTAGCAATGGCTCTGACTCTTGCGAGCTGTACATCGACCGCCGGTCTAGATGAGCCCACGCAGGAAGTGTTGATGGAGACTCCGGAAGCATCCGTAGTCCCGGCAGCTTCGCCGACCACGCAGCCAGCGACTACGGTTCCTGCTTCTCCGACTCCGAGCCTCTTTGACATCGAGTTGCCTGTTGGGGAGGTCGATTACCAGATACCTCTGAATATCCGACATGTTACAGAGAATAGCGCCACGTTGTTTTTTGAATTGGATACCCCTTCGAAGGGATATATTTCGGTCAAATCGAGAGATGAAGAGGCTCTGCCCTTTACTGTTCCACTCGACTCTTCCCAAGTGAGACATATTGTGACGGCTAACAACCTGGTGCCCGGGACAACGTATGATGCGCTGATTGCGCTAGAGGAGGATGAAAGCAGCTATCATCAACCAGGGTTCCTGGAGGGCACCTGGGGGCCAGTGAGCTTTCACACCAGGACCAAAGGAGCACCCCTCCGGATTGGTGTCATTGGCGATGCCAGTTTTGGAGACAAGACAACGATAGGACTTGTCGAGGCAATGACTGATGCCAAACTGGATTTTGTCATTCATACCGGAGATGTTGTCGATCGGATTGCGTCAAATGGAAATCCTTTCGATTCCTACAAAGAGAATTTCTACTCCCCCTTTGAGCCACTATTGAAGATGATGCCGATGTACACGGTTCCTGGCAACCATGATTACGACAGGGATATAAGCTTCGAAGGAGGACCGTTCTACTTCCACGCCTTCCCAGCTTTTTTCGATCCACAATTCCCTGCACAAAAGAATTCAGAAAGGAATCAATTCTATGCGGTCCCTTACGGTGAAATCCAATTCGTGATGTTGGATACGCAGGTTCTCTTTGGTCAGCCAGGGCGTGAGGATCAGGAAAGCTGGCTTGAGGAGCGTCTGTCCGATCCAAGATTCGAGGTTACTATCCCGGTTTTTCATGTGCCTCCCTACAACAGCAGTACGGTACATCCTGATGACAGCAAGGTCGTGCGAGGTACATGGGTTTCGAAATTCGAAGACGCTAATGTTCTCCTGACTCTGTCCGGGCACTACCATGCATACGAGCGTTTGATTGAAAATGATATTACCTACATTATCACCAGCGGGGGTTCATCGGTGCTCTACGCAAAAGGTGACAAAGCCCCCGAAAGCCAACTCTACAAGCGGGAAAGCCATTACCTTCTAATAGAGCTGGAAAACGAAAGTTTGTCCTTTTCGGCGATCAATCTTGATGGGGATGTGCTCGACGAAGTCACGATTCCACTTGAGCCATAGCGAGGAGCCACCATGGCCGAATCTGAATCCAGAGAAATGTACTTGAAGACCATCTATGAGCTCGGGGATGAAGGTGCACCTGTTCCAGTCTCGCTGATCGCGGAGAGGTTGGGCGTCTCGGCAGTTTCTGCTACTGAGATGGTCAAACGGCTGGAGGGAAATGAACTTGTCGTGCACACGCCCTATAAGGGGGTAGAGCTTACTAAGAATGGTCGGTTGCGGGCGCTGAGCGTAGTGCGGCGACAGCGACTCTGGGGTCGCTTCCTCGCAGATCAACTGCAGATCCCCTGGGAGTATGTCTATGACTTTGCCTGCCGATTAGAGCATGCCACAGATGATGCGGTCACCGATGCGCTGGCCGAATTCCTCAGTCACCCGAAGACATGTCCTCATGGAAGCCCCATCCCCGATACCGATGGGGTCGTTGAGACATTGAATGATATGCCGCTCAATGAGGTGGTGATTGGTAAGGCGGGACGCGTCACGCGCATCGATCGACCCGAGACGACACTGTGCACGTATCTGGTCGAACGAGGGCTCCTGCCAGGGGTCTCATTCCTGCTTGAAGATGAGGCGCCATACAATGGGCCGCTTTCTCTGCGTATCGAGGATAGAGAAGTGGCAATCGGCCGGGAGATCGCTGGGCGGATTTTTGTGGATCTGGAAGGTTAATGGCAGGGCTGGGATTCGGGATAAGGGATTAGGGATACAAGTTGCGCCCACCTGGCAACTAACCCCCAATCCCTGTTCCCTGATCCCTTAATAATTTACCCGCTCGCGCAGCTTATAACTCGGAGATAAGCTTATCAAACGTCTCGAAGTCCACCGCTGGCGAGGTCGTAAACCCGACACCCAGCAGCTTACTCAGGGCGATGGATGTCTTTATGGCCTCATTCTTGCCAGGACCAGGAAATTCCACGATGAGGACGAGGTCCTTCTCGCCCAGCAGCGCATAGCCCGCCACTAGCTTGCCTCCAAATTTCTCGATCAACTCGATGGCCTTGTCTGTGCGCCTTTCGCTGATATGCTTGATCGAATCCTGTGAATAGTCCCCAAAGAATAAAAATGTACCCATATCTGCTCCTCCTGAGATGAAGTTGTGTGGCACAGTCAGCCATCAACCCGAATATTTAGGATTTTCCGGCTGAAATTATCATACACCAATAAGCAGGCTTCTGTGTGTGCTATTTTAGGCATACCGGTATGGCGAGAATCGCCTGGGCGTCATTTTTCGTTTCGCGGAGGGGATGCAAAAAGAAACCGCCCAGATCACGCTGGGCGGTTTGCAGCAGAAGGGCTGAGCAACGATCGCGTTTTCTACTCTTTATCCTCCACAGGGACAGGTAACGTCAAGCTGGCTGGGAAGAAGGTGTTTCTCAGAAGTATGTAGATGAGCTTCACCGTATCCACGATAGTCACGATGAAGGCGACGATGAATGCCAGTCGGAACGCCCACACCACCAATATTTGCGACGTCTCAAAGGAGAAATCTCCGTTTTCAGGAAAGTTTTCAAAGACTGTGAAGAGACCACCCGCGCCGTTTGCCGTCAACCAGGCGGTATGCTCAACGATGAGCAGATAGAATACGCCGATTACAAAAATGTTGACACCGATTTTTACAAGCCGTGTTGCTGTGGTCCACTGTCCCCGCCAGAGCAGCACTACATTCAGAAGTACCCCGAGCAGCAGGGCGGTGATGACGAGCGGTAGATTTTGCTGGAGGATGGGGTTGACGACCACGTCCAGGCCGCGGGCGAAGAGCAACCCGAGGATGTCCGGCAGGAAGAGAAGGACGGCGATCAGGACCACGCCGAAGGTGATTTCGACAAGCAGGCCGTTAGAACTCACGGGGTCTTCGTCGACAACTTCCGGCAAGGTGCGAGGATCCCAGGGTTCTTCCTCCATTTCGGGTCGCACACCGAAGTATTGCAGCACAACAAACACGAGTACGACGCTGCCGAATGCGCTGATCAGCCCCCCGAAGAAATCGAAGAACCACGCCACATCGAAGGTGTAAGACGGGTCGAATACGAGCAGCACGCCGAGCAACACGAGCTGCACGATGACGAGTACGAGCAGTACGATGCCCATGACCATGCGGAAGAAGGGGTAGAGATCTGGACTGATGAGGTAGCCACTCCCTTCTCGATAGGAGGCTGCCACCTTTGCGGGTGGACCGAACTCCTTGAGAAGTTCGATTTCGTCTTCTTCGGTGGGTTCGCCATCTACCCGGTCGTCGAGTGAATCGGCCAGATGGGATTTGAGTTCGACTTCGATGTCCGCCCGTTTCTTCCGGGGCAGACGCCGCCCGACATCATGTACATACCGATCAATGAGATTCATGTTCCTTACTCCTAAGTGTGATTTTGTTTATGAGAGCAGCTCATCCAACACTGCGGAGAGCTGATCCCATTCGGTTTTTAGTTTCTCAAACATCATCCGACCGTCCGGGCTGATAATGTAGTAGCGGCGGGGACGCGAGCCCTCCACATTCCATTCGCTTTCCAGAAGACCCTGTTCCTCGAGGCGTCGGAGCAGTGGGTAAAGAGTCCCTTGCTCGATCTCAAGCCCGCGCTTCGACAAATCCTCGATAAGGGCATATCCGTACTTGGGCTCGTCGAGCTGGCTGAGCGTCGCCAGGACGAGGCTGCCGCGCCGCAGCTCCTGGGTGAGCTTATCGTAGGTGTTTGTGAAATCCTTTCTGTTCATCATGACGCTAGTATACTATATATAACATAGTATTGTCAAGAGCAAACATTAAGATTAGAATAATAATGGGAAAAGGGAATAGGGAATAGGGAATTGGAACACGGAATAGGGATCGGGGAGAACGGGCTTGGCGTGGAGCGTATGCATGGTGAGCGGATTTCAATCCAGCGCCCATCATCGCACAGCTATGCATGCGGCATATTGTTCCTTGCGGCGGTATGGCGTTTCAGGCGCGAGGAGCTCTATTCGGGGGAATTTGTCTATTTGTCCGCAGGCTCTAAGGGCTCAAACTCAAGCGATAGAGAGTTGAT
>JBGUDT010000078.1:0-10511 GCA_041821665.1 Anaerolineales bacterium | reverse complement strand
TCAAAGCCAAAGGGCTCAAAGTCGCGGTCATCTTTGAGGGGCGCGACAGCGCCGGCAAGGGCGGTGTGATCAAGCGCATCACTTACCGGCTCAGCCCTCGCGTCGCTCGCGTGGTCGCACTGCCTGCGCCGACCGAAAAGGAAAAAACGCAATGGTATTTCCAGCGCTATGTACCCCACCTTCCTTCGGCGGGCGAGATGGTGCTGTTCGACCGGAGCTGGTACAACCGCGCCGGGGTGGAACGGGTCATGGGCTTCTGCACAGATTCAGAATACCAGGAGTTCATGAGCACCGTTAATGGCTTTGAGCTGGCCCTGACACGATCGGGGACCATCTTGATCAAGTACTGGATGGACATCACGGACGAGACTCAGGAGGAACGATTTCAACAGCGCATCAACGATCCTCGCCGTCGCTGGAAGCTCAGCCCCATGGATTTGACGGCACGCTCAAAATGGGTGGATTACTCCAAGGCACGAGACGCCATGTTGATGCACACTAGCTCGGACCATGCACCCTGGTACGTCGTCGATGCGAATGTGAAACGACATGCTCGATTGAACGTCATCTCGCATCTTCTCGGACTTATCCCCCACAAGGACCTGACACCTAAACCCATCAAACTCCCCCCCCGCCAGAAAGCCGGGGACTATAAACACCCGGATTATTCCAAGACTAATCTCACAATTGTTCCGGCAGTTTATCCATGAAGTCTGTTCAACAGGCTGTCTAAATGCGAGGGTAGGCATTCGGGGTCGAGACCACAAAAAAGCCGAAAATGTACCTGAAGGTCATCATGCAAAAAGGTGTGAAAGAGATTTTGAAGAGATAACCGTAGAGAAGTAGCCGGGATTCAAGTGACCGACCACGTTTCCGATCTTATTCCTTTGGACGTATACTTTCTAAGTCAGATTTCTAAATTTATATATTAACTGGGCAAGGAGAAGACCATGGCATTCAATCTTCGTAATCGAAATTTTGTCAAACTCCTGGATTTCTCCCCTAATGAGATCAAGTTCCTACTGAAGCTTTCGTCGGATCTCAAAGCTGCCAAGTATAGTGGCTTCGAACAACAAAGGCTGATAGGCAAGAACATCGCCCTGATTTTCGAGAAATCATCAACCCGCACTCGCACTTCCTTCGAAGTTGCAGCCTTTGACCAGGGTGCCAATGTGACTTACCTGGGTCCCGGGGGTTCACACATCGGGCATAAAGAGACGATGAAAGACACGGCTCGTGTACTCGGCCGTACGTATGACGGTATCGAATACCGAGGCTTTGGACAAGACATCGTTGAAACGTTGGCGGAATATGCGGGCGTGCCAGTCTGGAACGGATTGACAAACGAATTTCATCCTACACAAATCCTCGCAGATATCCTGACGATGATGGAGCACAGTTACAAAGATCTACCCGAAATTACCTATGCCTATTTAGGAGATGCACGCAACAATATGGGCAACTCTCTTCTAGTTGGTGGAGCCAAACTCGGCATGGATGTGCGGCTATGTGCACCGAAATCCAATTGGCCTGATGCTGAATTGGTGACAACATGTGAAGGAATCGCAAAGGAGTCGGGCGCAAGGCTAACCCTCACCGATGACGTGGCAACTGGTGTGAAGGATGCTGATTTCTTATATACCGATGTCTGGGTCTCGATGGGAGAGCCTGAGGAGGTCTGGGCAGAGCGTGTTAAGCTCATGCAACCGTATCAGGTGAATGCGAAGGCCATGAAGTTAACGGGCAATCCTGACGTGAAATTTATGCATTGCCTCCCAGCATTTCACAATGCAGAGACAAAAATTGGCAAAGAGATGAAGGAGAAGCTGGGTCTTGAAAGCATGGAAGTGACCGAGGACGTATTTGAATCCGCAGCTTCAATAGTGTTTGATGAAGCCGAAAACCGTTTGCATACAATCAAAGCAGTCATGGTTGCAACATTGGGCGACTGACGTCTGAGGGTAGTCCACACAAGAAATATTAATGATCCATTATTTTAGCTCATCTATTTTAATACTCGGAGGTAATTCATGAACAATCCCGGACAAAGACCAAGTACCTGGCAGGCCATTAAGCGTATCCTCGTCATATGGACGATTTCGACCGTTGCACTCATCATCATGGCCCTTCTGCTGAATGGGGTCCAGATTGAAAGCATAGGTGTGGCCATCGTGGGGGCGGCGGTCGTCGGGCTGCTCAATGCACTACTCTGGCCGCTGCTGAGCTTTATTCTGGTCCCCTTTGCCGTCTTGACACTCGGTATCGGCGCACTGTTGATGAATGGTCTTGTTGTGTGGTTCACCGCGCAATTGGTGGATGGCATCAGCATCGATAGCTTCTGGACGGCCTTCTGGGTGGCATTGGGTATGACGGCGATCAACATCATCATCAGCAGCTTGCTCACCATCGACGACGATAGCTCCTGGTACCGCAACCAGGTGAAGCGGCGCATGAAGCGCGTCGCCGATCCTGAAGAAACGGATGTGCCCGGCGTCTTATTCCTTGAGATCGATGGCCTGGCGCGACCTATCCTCGAGAAGGCTCTCGCAGAAGGGCATATGCCCACATTGCAGCGATGGCTTGAGAGCGGTAGCCATGTGCTATCAAGTTGGGAGACGGATACCTCTTCGCAGACCTCCGCCAGCCAGGCTGGGATCCTCCACGGAAACAACAGCAACATCCCCGCGTTCCGTTGGTACGACAAAGAAAGAGGCGAGATCATCGCTTCAAGTAACCCGAGTCTCCTACCTGAAATTGAACAATCACACTCGGATGGGAACGGTTTGCTCTCCGATGATGGCGCCAGCCGGGGAAATCTTTTCTCCGGGGATGCGGTGTTCGTTATGGCGACCGGGAGCGCGATCAAGGATAAAACCAAGTTTCACACCTCAGAATTCCAGGCGTATTTCACCAATCCTTACAACGCTTCCCGGACACTGCTGCTATTCTTCTGGGATGTGATTCTTGAGTGGCGCCAGTTTCGGTCCGCACGCAAGAACAACGTGCAGCCCATCCTCGAGAAGAGCCATCGCGGCGGGTTCTATCCCTTCATCCGTGCCGCCATGACCGTCCTGATGCGCGAGCTCAATATCTACACGCTCATCGGGGATATCTTTGCTGGGCGGAAATCGGCGTATGCCACGTTTGTGGGGTACGATGAGATCGCACACCACTCCGGCATTCTTGACCCGGGAGCGTTCGACATCTTGTTTAAAATCGATCAACAGTTCGCACGAATAGAAACAGCGATACGAGATGCGCCGCGTCCCTACCACCTCGTGATCCTCTCCGATCATGGTCAGACTGGTGGAGCGACGTTCAAACAGCGCTATGGCTACTCACTCGAGGAATTCGTCCAGCAGCTCATGCAGGAGGGAGTCGCAGTGGGCGGCTTTGAAGGTGGCAGCGAAGCGTATGGCCATTTGAGCATGGTCATGACGGACACGATCCATAACGAGACTTCCGGGGCTTCCAAGGTCATGGGACAGGCGCTCAAGGGTCAGACGGTCGATGGTCAGGTGCAGATCGGCCAGGAAGCAGAAGAAGCCAAGGCGCGTGAAAAACTGGAAGACGAAGAAGAGAAACCCGATGTGATCGCACTTGCTTCAGGCAATCTGGGGTTGATCGCATTTACAGAATGGGACCACCGCATGTCGCTGGAAGAGATCGAAGCTGCATTCCCAGAGGTGATACCCGGCTTGAGGGAACACGAAGGCGTAGGGTTCATCATGGTGCGTTCTGAGAAAGATGGACCCGTCGTGATGGGCGCAAATGGTGTTTACTACCTACACGACGACCGCGTAGAGGGTGAAAATCCATTGACCCTGTTTGGAAAGAACGCCGCGGATCACCTGCGACGAACGGACAGTTTCCCGAATTGCCCGGACATCCTCGTCAACAGCTTCTACGATCCCGAGAAGGACGAAGGTGCTGCATTTGAGGAACTTATTGGGTTCCATGGCGGTATGGGGGGGCTACAGACGCAGCCCTTCCTACTGCACCCTTCTGAAATGCCGGTGGATGACGAATTGATCGGTGCGGCGAGTGTCTACCACGTTTGTAAAAATTGGTTGAACGAACTTCATAACGACGGAGGAACCGTGGTTAAGGAGGTGCAACTCGACGAATAGGTTTTGTCCGATCCGCGCGGAATTATCCGCTCATTGCTACATCTCTCTGAGGAGGAGAACATGTGCTGCTTTTTTACTGCATTGCTGCTTTTAGGACCACGAGCCGGGATTCTGATCTGGTGGCTCATCAACCCCGTACGCTGGCAACTAGCATTTACAAATTTCATCTGGGGGATCCTTGGCTTAATCTTCCTGCCCTGGACGACGCTCATGTACGTCATCGTATTCCCGGGTGGGATCGTCGGGTTTGATTGGATCTGGCTGGGTCTTGGACTCCTGGTGGATATCGGTTCACACGTCGGTGGTGGGTACACCAACCGTGACCGCATCCCTGGTGTTTCATCTGAACCAGAGGCCGTGGCGAAGACCCCTCCGCCAGCGGCTCCAGCAGCGCCGGAAGAACCCACGACTCAAGAATAAACTCGGTTTTATAAGCTTAATAGACAGATCCCCGCGCAAGTTCGGGGATCTGTACTATTTAACCACCAGGTCTTTCGGTGGAGCCACCTCCCACCCTCACCCCAGCCCATCTCCCTGAAAAGGAGATGGGCTTTGATTATCGGGTCCACAATAACTTGAATTCCACAAAAATATATTGGACATGTGCTCCCATGTTGAATATGTAGAGACCAGGGTGTCCCTACGTTTATCGCCGATATAAGACTGTGGATTGCTCCTTTCCCCGGTGTTGGAAAATGAAATGAACCTGTGTGAGCGCCTCCACTCAAGAATTCACTCGAGTAGTACCTTGGACCTAATTCTGCCCACGACCATAACCAAATCACCCCAATTCCGACTATGTAACTGATAAAAGCCATATCCAAAGGAGGTATTGGTAATGAGTATTGGTCGAAGGTTGAAGATGGGTGGGTTGATCCTTTTTTCTGCGGTTTTACTGAACGCCTGCGCCGGCAATGTCTCGGCGGAGGACCTGCAAGGGTTGGGTTTTACTCCCGAGGAGATCGAATCAATTCTTTCCGGCGTCGTTGAAGGCCTGGAAGATGGCAAGCTGATGATCGATGGAAACATCGTAGAGATTTCCGACGAAACAGAGTTCGAAGGTGAAATTGAAGTTGGTGATGAAGTCGAGATCAAGTTCCGCTTCGGTGATGAGGGCGGAATGATCGCTCAATCGGTCGAATTCTCTGGTGTGGATGACGATGACTCGGAAGTCGAGTTCTTTGGAATCGTTGAGAGCATGGGCTCCGATGCGTGGGTGATCGGGGGGAAAGATGTAGCGGTGACCCCTTCCACAGAGATTAAGGGTGGGATCGCCGAAGGCGATTCTGTCAAAGTACACGCCTACACAGATGATGCCGGAGCACTGGTCGCCCGTGAAATCGAACCAGCCGAAGGTGATCTTGATGATGACGATTCGGACGTCGATGACGATAAGGGTGAGGACGAGACGGAGATAGTTGGCGTGGTCGAATCCATCGAGGATGGTGTCTGGACAATTGACGGAAAGGCGTTTGTGACGCTTCCCGGCACCGAGATCGAGGATAGCCTCTCGGTAGGCGACCTCGTCGAGGTACATTTCAGCGTCGATGAGGATGGTTCCCTCGTTGCATATGAGATCGAAGCGTCGGATGATGACATTGATGACGGTGATGACCTCGATAATGATGACCTCGATGATGATGACGATGATTATGATGATGACGACGATGACGACGATGACGACGATGACGAGCATGAAGACGATGAAGATCATAAAGACGACGATGATGATGACGAGGATGACGACAACAGCTAGGAATTGATCGTTGGCCGCGGACGCTTCTCCCTTCGGTCGTTGACACAGACCGGAGGGAGTCATCGCCGCAGCGGCAGGTGTTATACTCTATGGCTCTTAGCCAAATATTCGGGATTAAGTCCCAAGATAAGGTCTTCTTTCTAACTCGTGACCGAGACGAATATCGATTTCATCGAGCTGCGCAAGCTCAATGCAGAGGCGCTCACCGAGGCGCACGACCGCTATTACAGCGAGATCTACCGCTATGTGCGTTACCGGGTAGGCGAAGTCATGCTCTCTGAAGATATTTCTAGTGAAGTCTTTGTCCGTCTCATAGAGTCTCTCCATGATGGTCGCGGCCCCAAGTCCAGCCTGAGGGGATGGTTGTTCGGAACCGCTTCAAATCTCATCGGTGATCATTTTCGGAATGTGTATCAACATAAGGTGTCGGACCTACCGGATGGACTTGAATCTTACGATCTAGACCTCCAGCATCAAGTTGAAAAGAATGAGGCGCTTGATACAGTCCGACAATCTTCCCGAACACTCACACAGGATCAGCAGCATGTGCTCGCGCTTCGCTTTGGAAGTGAACTCTCTATCCTGGAGACAGCCGAAATCATGGCGAAAAAGCCCAACGCTGTGAAAGCGCTTCAATTCCGGGCGCTCAACACGTTACGGAAAACTATTGGAGAAGACATCGCATGAGCGCTGATATCCACGATGCGCTCGATGTTTGCCTGGAAGCAATGCAGACGGGTGTGGAGCTGGATCGCTGTTTAGCTTTATATCCCGATCTCAGCGACGAGCTTCGACCGGCGTTGGAATCTGCTGTTTTCGCCCAGATGATGTCGCCCCCTCCACCCCCGTCCGAATCTCAATCGAAATCGAGGACGCTCATGCTCGGTCGCGCTGCAGATCTGCGTGAGCATAAGCCTTCGCGCAGCGCCTGGGGGCTCTCTCGCCTGGCGTTTGCCGGATTGACAGCCGTCTTTGTTTTTTTTGTGGGCGCCGGCAGCTTGGTATCAGTTTCGGCTCAATCATTACCGGGAGATACACTGTATCCTGCGAAACAGGCTTCCGAGAATTTCAGCCTCAGCTTCGCGCCGAATGCCTCGGTGCAGCGCGAGCTGAAAGAACGCTACCTCGCTCGTCGAACTGACGAGATACGGCAGTTAATTGCTCGAGGTCGTGCCGAAGAAGTTGTGTTTCGAGGGACGCTCACCTCGATCGAAAATGGCCGGTGGATGGTGGATGATATCGTCGTGCTCATACCCGACGACATGGATATCCCCGATGAGCTATCCCACGGCGTAAAACTCGAAGTTGTTGGCGAGGTCCGACCTGAAGGCTGGGTCGAGGCCGAGCATGTGACTGTCAAAGTCTACAAACTGGATGGCGAGGTCAAACGGATTGAAGCGGATACATGGTTTGTGGGCGATCTGAAAATCTCCATTACGGATTTAAGTCTCATCGAGAACGGCGTTCAGGTCGGTGATAAGGTCCTTGTTCTGGTGAGCCTGGAAGAAAATGAAGAGGTAACTGCCCTCGCGATCATAAAGGGTATAAGAATTGAAGGGGATCGAGGATCACGATCTGATGATGGTTCGATCTTTGACGAATTCGATGAAGATGATCCCTTCCAAGAGCAAGAAGATGAAAGCGATGGAGACGAAGTGTTAGAGGATGGCGGAGAAGAGGCTCCGGAAAGTGAATCTCCAGACGATGATGAAGATAAGGGGGATGAACCAGGGGGTGGAGAAGAGGATGACGAGCCTGAGGAGGAAGAGGATCCTGAGGAAGAGGATCCCGAGGAAGAAGATCCGGATGAGGATCCATCGGATTAGCGATTAGCAAAAGGCTTTGAATGTGTTGCCAGGAACTTTAAGTCGAATCGGCTAAATAACAGTATCCTGGATTCTGATGTTCACGCCTCCAAAACCAAGATCAATCTATGACGTGCTTCGAAATCTGGTTGGTCAAAATCGTAACCGCCTACTCACCGCCTGAGCCTGGAACCTTCGGTCACAAATTGCTTTAGTTCAGTGACACTGTGCTGTTCGATTCCTAATCTATCGAGCGTGCGGCCACGGCGCCAGTAATCTGTTTGGTGGACAAAGCACGCCAGTCGGATAATGCTCTCGATGCCTCGCACGGAAACCCCATAACGCTTTGCGAGAGAGGCGATGGGCACTAGGCTCATGGGAACATCCTCGTAGATGTAGCGATGGTTCAACGTCTTGGGCGCCGTGATACCGTAGTAGCCAGTCTGATTTTGTATCGCCTCGTAAATATTGTTCCCCTGGACGTTGTAAGCCATCTGAAGCCATTCAAGAGCTGTTCTGGCCCGGACACCGACGGCTGAAGCAACGGTCACACGTTCCCGGTCAAGGACTTCTAACACCCGCGCGGTCGAAGGCGTCACCCCGTCGATATAAAACTGAAACTCCCCGGCAGTGGATTCAATTCGACCGGAATTGAGCAATGTCAGAGCAGGGTGAAAAATCGCTCCCATGTTGTCCAATCCAGTGTGAAGCACGGACTTCCCATCGACATATTCCGGATAGACATCCTGAAGTTTATCAAGGATTTCTTGCGTCCCGGTTGCTGGGATTGCAGCTAAAGTGACGGCGTTCTTAATCCGAAATATGCGTGCCTCGGCCGGGCCCTCAGATCTACTGGCATAAATAAACGTCCCGGCTTCGGCGATCTTTACCTCCGCGGTGCAATCTAGATCGCGAAGTACTTTGGTGAACTCGAGCGCGCCACCGGTTCGTCCGGGATGAAGGATGACGACCTGACCATCGCGCAAATGGGGAGCTGCTTTGGCCGCAATGCTGGCGTGCGCCGTGGCCGGGACGACGACCATGATCACATCCGCCTTGTCCAGCGCCTCTGCCATATCCGAGGTCACGAGCTGGAGCTCTCCAAATCCATGTGGTCCGCCCTCATAACTCTCGAGGCGGATTGTGCCCAACTCCTTGATGGCTTCAATTCGAGATGCCGTTCGGTTGAAAAGCGTTACATCTTGCCCCATCAACGCAAGGTGAGCGGCCATTGCCTTTCCCCCGTTACCCGCGCCGATTACCGTATATTTCAGAGATTTTGCCATGGGATTTATCTCTCCTTCATCATTCACTATGATTTTATTACGAGAAAATGGGGTTCTGCTTTCCGCGGACTATAACCCCAACTCAGCCAATCGTTCTTTTTCCGAGATCGGCTGCCCTGTTCCAGGATCTGCTGCTACGCAAGCCCCCTGTTCATTAAACATCGTCGTAATGCGTCCTGCCGCATAAGGATTATTCAATAATTGCGGAGCATCCAGGATGCCCATTGTTACTGCACGCGATAGAGTCGCCGGGTCAATCAACGCATCCTCCACACCAGGTGATGCCAATGATCGAATGGCCTCCAGGGTGTCTTCTGCCTCGCTTACCAACTCTTCAACGCGTCTCTGTATCGCCGGATCTGCCGTCATATCGGGCGCGCCGTTCATTGCGTTCGTGATTGCGCGTCCTGCGATCTTGCATGCTTCAATTACATCCTCGGCGGTAGCGGCATGATGCGCTTCCGTATGGCCAACAACATGGATGATGTGAGGGTCCAGCGCCATTTGCACGTATACACTGGCAGCGAGGTGTGCCCGAGCCTCGCTCAAATCCAACGGATAACTCAGTAACCCGGTGCGCGTTTGACGCCAGATTCGAAAGTCAGGCCCTGCCAGTGGATCGATAATCTTCAAACACGCCATCATTTTTGCCAGATCCATCGCGTCGGATGTACCATAGGGACTGTTGAACATCATCTGAGCGACGTAATCTTTGACCCCAAATGCATGTGCATTGTAGGCAGAGAGATAGGCGGACACGACGAAGATGACATCGGGCGCGTCTCGCATTCCCCAGTGATGCGGTTCGTTCAACTCGACCGGAATATTCCTCTCACCATACCATGCCATCACGCGCTGATGCTGTTCGATAGATCCTTCAAGGTCCCAGGGTCCCCGTCCATCCATTTGATTGAACCAGAAGAGTGGGATGGCACACCAGGCGTTATGAATCGTTTCGACGTACATTTCAGCCAGGTCGATGAAATCATCCGTCCCCGAGTACGTCCGCAGCAAAGGATGGTTTCCATGCCCCCTGGCTTCGTAGAGTTTTGTGTAGTCTTCAACCGAACGTACGGGGACGCCACCTGCTCCACGCGCGCGCGGGTTCTGTCGATCAGGGTGGAAAAAGTTCTGCTGCGCGTCCTGGTCGATGCCAATCGAGATGACATCCAGCGCATACGACTCTGCCACACGCTGAATGCCCTTCACTGTCGCCTCCATTGTTGGCAATCCAAAGTGGTGGCGCAACACTGGAAACGGTGATTTCCAGCGTATACGTTCAATCAAATTCTGCGGGAAATCTGGCGGATCCCCAACTTTGTCCGTACCACCTTTAAGGTAGGAAAGTATCGTCTCCAGTGATTGACCCCCGTCAAATACGCGTTCAAAGAAACCCAGTGCCTCCGCCCGTGACGCTACCGGAGGTGTGCCCCCGAACGCGAACCGTACGCCGCCTGCATGCAGCTCATCAGCAGATTCTGCGAACTCACCGAGCAGCCGCTCGCCTGTCTCTGGGGTTAATCGATAGGAAACC
>JBGUDT010000077.1:0-10586 GCA_041821665.1 Anaerolineales bacterium | reverse complement strand
TTTATACCCGAGCCAAAGACAATGTATCAACAATGATGGCAATTCTCCACCGTCACTAGAGGAGGAACTACCCTGGTCAGATGGCTGGTCTGTGTGCACCCTGTGCCCGATGTCCTCTCCTCAGGGCGTCATACATTCCACGATCGCATTCAACATAAGATCTACAGATTCCTTCAGGTCATATATTCCCCTTTCAACCTACTCACTGAGTGAGTATAATGGGTACCGCTATGTCACGAGCCAGTGATTTATCCCCAGAGTTCGTACTTCTAGGGTTGCTTGCCGAACGACCATCCTATGGATACGAACTGCATCTGCGGCTCAAAACCGAGTTCCAGAATATCTGGGCACTGAGCCAGAGCCAGTGCTACACCATACTCAAACGCCTCGAAGCTCAAGGGGCACTGGAAGGGAAGTTGGTTCAGCAAGAGAGCGCACCTTCCAGACGACAGCTGCGCCTCACCACCGCTGGTCGCCAACGATTCCGGAAATGGCTCACCAGTCCCACCCCAGGGAGCATACGCGCAATCCGAGTGTCGTTCCTGGCTCGCTTATTTTTCGCCCTCCAGGAGGGGGAGATATTCGCGATAAATATCATCGAGGATCAGAAAAAAATGACCCGGACCTCCCTGGAGAGACTTGAAAATACGCTGCAACTCGTCCCTTCATCTCAGGTCATCAGTCAACTCTCTCTTCAACTTCGCCTTCGACAGCTCCAGTCCTGCCTCGAATGGCTGGACGAATGTCTGGTCGCCATCCAAGGACAAAATCATCTCAAAGGAGAACCTGCATCATGAAACGTATTGGTATCTTGCTCATCTTCACACTTTTGGTTACTGCATGCGGTTCATCAGCAAGCCCCGACGCACCCCCCGATCCAACAAGCACAACCGTTACCGCAGCAACGCTGCCTGAAGCTTTATCTGAAATCTCGATGACGGATGCTACCGGTCAGAACCTGGTATTTCCTGCCCCGCCAGAGAGGGTGACGGTCGCGGGTAAGGCCAGCCAGATGATCATCCACGCACTCTACCTTTTCCCAGAGGCTGTGGAGCGCGTCATTGCCATGGAACAGCGTATGCAGCGTAACCTCTCCATGCTCCCTCTGATAGATCCAGATTTCGATACTAAGGACCAATTCGAGCGTGACGCCGCGGCAGAGCAGATCGCACCGGTCCAGCCAGATGTCGTACTGATGAAAACGTACATGGCGGATAAACTTGGCTCTCCACTCGAACAAATTGGTATTCCGGTTGCCTATATGGACCTCGAGAGTCCCGATCAGTTTTTTCGGGATATAGAAGCGATTGGGGCGATGTTTGATAATCCTGAGCGCGTGGAAGAAATCAAATCCTTTTATCAGGTACGGCTGGACGAACTTCAAGATGGCGTGGCGGGAATTGATCCAGGCGATCTTCCAGATGTTTTGCTCCTGCAGTACAGCGACCGAAGCGGTGAGGTTGCCTTTAACGTTCCTTCCGCAAGCTGGCTGCAGACCACGATGGTGAGCAACGCTGGAGGAACCCCGATCTGGCGCGATGCCGCCGAGGGGGGTGGTTGGACTTTAGTCAATTTCGAACAGATCGCCGCCTGGGACCCCGACGTGATCATTCTGGTGAATTACACTGGTGATCCTGGTGAGGTGGTTCAGAATTTGAAAGAAGATTCAAATTGGAACGCACTACGAGCCACGAAAGACGGTGAGCTCTACGCATTCCCGGGTGATTTTCTAAGCTGGGATCAACCTGATACGCGTTGGATACTCGGGCAATTATGGCTGGCAAAAGTGATCCATCCCGATCTATTTAGCGAATGGGATATGCTCGACCAGGCCAGGGAATTTTATACAGAGCTCTATAAACTTGATGAGGCAACATTCGAGACGGATGTCGCCCCGTTGATCAACGGAGATATCGAACCATCAAAATGAAGATGCGAAGTTTCACACATAACCATCGTTTCCGTAACTGGGGTCTGCTGCTGAGCGGGCTGCTTCTCGTTTTCCTTCTCTCGCTCTTTATCGGACGATATCCCCAACCTTACTGGATGCCAATCCGGTTACTTCAGGAGGACGAGCTGGCACGCCGGCTCGTCCTCTCTTTGCGGTTGCCCCGGATTATCGCTGCGCTGATGATGGGCGCCAGCCTTGCGGCGGCCGGAAATGTTCTGCAGATGGTATTCCGGAATCCGTTGGTTGGACCCGGTGTTCTTGGCGTGTCTCAGGGCGCCGCATTCGGTGCCGCGCTCAGCATTCTGTTGATCGGTACTTCCCCTCTCGCAGTCGAGGTGTCAGCTATATTCTTCGCCTTTGCTGGGCTCATCCTCACTTATATGATTGCGAGAAACATCCGCTATGGAGGCTGGATACTCCGTCTCATCCTTTCCGGTATCGCCATTTCCGCCTTATTTTCCGCCGGTGTTGGATTGATCAAATACCTCGCGGATCCTCTCACGCAACTCCCTGAGATTACCTTCTGGCTCCTCGGCGGGCTCTGGAGCGTGACCTGGCGAGAAGTCGTCTTCATGCTCCCCTTCGTGTCAATCGGATTGCTCCTGATCTATCTGCTGCGATGGCGTCTCAACCTGCTTTCGCTAAGCGAGGCAACCGCCTTTTCCCTGGGATCACGTACGGGGCGCGAGCGAGCGATATTGCTCACCGCAGCTATAGCCGTAACCGCTGCAGTTACCGCCATTGGCGGGATCATCGCATGGGTCGGCTTGATCATTCCCCATATCGCTCGCCGATTGTTCGGCGCTGGCGCCGAACGGACGATCCCGGCATCCATCATCTTGGGTGGCATATTCGTGCTCTTTTGTGACAACCTGGCGCGCACCCTTCGACCTGGAGAGATCCCCTTGGGTATCGTCACCGCCTCCCTCGGAGCGGTAATTTTCATCGTGCTGATGTTGAGCACCGGCATGCGGGTGAAGCCATGATGAAATCACCGCTCATCTCAATTCGCAATCTTGATTTTTCTTACAATGGGGACCATCAACGCGTGGTCAACGATCTCAACCTGGAATTGACCGATGGATCGATCACGGCAATCCTCGGACCTAATGGTGCGGGTAAGACCACCCTGGTCCATCTTCTCCTGGGTATGCTTAAACCGCTTTCCGGTGAAATCCACCTGAAAGGCAAGCCTCTCTCGGATTACTCCCGGGGTGAGCTGAGCACACACATCGCATTCGTGCCGCAAATCGAACATACTGCATTCGACTTCAGCGTCCAGGAATACGTGCTCATGGGGCGGGCGCCTCATCTCAAGCTGCTGCAAACACCGACGGATGAAGATCAGGAGAAAGTCTCACAGCAGCTCAAGTCGCTCGATTTGGATCACCTTGGTCCCCGCTCGGTGCTTGAATTAAGCGGCGGCGAGCGTCAAATGGTTCTTATCGCTCGTGCACTTGCACAAGAACCCCAACTACTTCTATTGGACGAACCGACGACGCACCTCGATTTGAGCAATAAGGGCAGGATCCTCGGTACGCTCAGAAAGCTGGCGGCAGACGGAGTTACTGTGGTGTTTACCAGCCACGATCCAAATGCCGCCGCTTCTACCGCTCAACATCTCGTACTGATGCGAGGGGGCAAGGTGCACGCCAGTGGTGATCTCGATGAAGTTCTTACAGCTGAGCGGCTCTCCGAGATCTATGGCATTCCGATTCAGGTTGTGCGTGTTGGAAGTCAATCTATCGTGCTCCTAGAAAATGATTCCGGATGATCACAAGAAGACTCATTTTCATCATCAGCGGTGAGATTGATAGCGGAAAAACCAGGCTATGTCTTACCGCAAGTGAAACCTTCAAGGAACTCGGCTGGAGAGTCTGCGGATTAGCATCACCGGGAGTCTTTCATGAGGGACATAAGGTCGGCATCGATGCGCAAGATCTGCAATCCGGCGAACGGCGGCGCCTGGCGGAACTACAAAGCTCTGACGCCACGATGACCGGGCCCCAAACCAAGCGATGGGCGTTCTCTGACGATACGCTCGCGTGGTGCAATTCACTTTTTGGCACATTTACCGATTGTGATCTGGTAATCGTGGACGAACTTGGTCCATTGGAATTCGACCGAAGCGAGGGGCTGCTCTCAGCCTTACGGGCGATTGACAATGGGCGGTACCGTCTCGCGCTCGTCGTAGTACGCCCAAGCTTGCTGGCAACAGCCCAAGCTCGATGGCCTGCTGCGGAGACGCTGCAAATCTCAAACCCCGAAGAAATTGAATCACACATGAAGAAGATTCGATTCTATGGACAAAGTTTAGTTGACTCTAGCAACGCATAAGCCCTCTTTGAAATTCCGTGTGATTGCAGTACATTAAAGATGTGTATATCTTCAATCGAGCGAGATGATATGTTCGTTTTCTCCATCCTGTCCAAACCTCTATAGGAGCCGCTTTGACTATGACCCCTCCCTACCCCCGCATTCACGTGATAATCAACCCTTCTGCCGGGAAAGACGAACCCATCTTGAACATCCTGAACGATGTTTTTTCCAAATACGATGTCGACTGGAGCGTGAGTGTCACCAAGAAATTCGGGGACGCCGAGCTTCAAGCCAAAAAGGCCATCGCCGAGGGTGTCGATCTTGTGGCTGGCTATGGCGGCGATGGCACCCAACACGAGCTTGCAAATGCCATGGTAGGGAGCGGGGTTCCGATGGGCATCCTTCCGGGTGGGACCGGAAATGGCTTTCTCCATGAGTTCAACATCCCGACAAAGTTGTCCGAATCTGTGGAAATACTCTGTCAGAGCACCGATCTTCGAGAGACGGATGTGGGCAAAATAGGAGATCAGTTCTTTATACTCAGGCTGTACGCTGGAATCGAACCGGAAAAACAAACAACGCGCGAGATGAAAAACAAATACGGACCTCTCGCATACGGAATCTCGCTGAAGGAGCAGATTACGAAGGCCACCGAAGCTGAATTCAAGCTCAATATCGATGATGAGTCATTCGAGCTGTCGGGGGTTAAGTGCTATATCGTCAACTCGGCGCAGACAGGTTCAGGGATCCCCATAACAATTGAATCCAGCATCGATGATGGGCTGCTGGATGTTTTCATGCTTACTAAAAATATCAAAAGCATGAAAGCTGCCGCTCATCGTTTCTTGCACCTGAAGACACATGATGCTGGGCTCTATTACTGGCAGGGCAAACATATCACGATCGAATCCGAACCTTCAAAGGCTATCTGGACAGATGGGGAACTCTTTGGACGTACCCCTATCTCGGTAGAAGTCGTCCCGCAAGTCTTGTCAATCGTTGTTCCCTCGGATTAATCCTGCGTTCGAATACGCCTGGTTTCTCATCCAACTCCATTTCCAAAAAAATCGCCCCCAACACGAGGGAGGCATGCTGGGAAAACAAAAACCCCGGGGTAAGATCCGGGGTTTTTATACGCAGCTGGCCTATAGCATGCTAGGCTGGATTAGTTCCGTTTTGTCTACCTAATGACTATCTATCTTCATCCCACAGAAGAAGGAACGAAAGTTGTAGGTGTCTGTGGGAAATCGTTTGGAGATGAGTCTGCGTGTACGGATAATGATACATTTCTCCTCGAGAATGTTTCGCAAGAAGCCCAGAATGGATGTAAATCACTTAACGATCGGGTTCGCGGAGATCTCGACCTGGGTATCATCGTCCAGGCTTCCTCATTCGAATCCACAACCGGCCAAATAGAATCATCTGTGGAATCCAGTATTTCCAGATAATGCGCGATCGAGAACCTATATAGTGAGGCTGCTCGAGTAACAATTACCATCGCAATCCCTAACGAATATCGAGTTCAAGTTCAGGAAGTGCCAATCGAGGCGCTTTTTGCTTTTGTAATACGACCGCACACCAAGGCAAGTTCTTCAAGGCTATTTCAACCCTCTATTCATAATGCATCCCCCGAGACCCTCATTCAGGCAGTTTGATAATCAGCCCTGAACCTTGACACAAAATTTGGAAAGCATATAATTCAATAGAGATTGAACTATTATCGAGAGGCTGGAATGTGCAGATCGATCAACAAAACTCAGTCGACATAGAGAGCTTTGCCCAGTGGCTGAAGATAATTGGTGAGCCCAACCGGCTCAGGATCATCAATCTCCTCATGGGGGGCGTGCAATGTAATTGTGAGATTGGAGATGTGCTGGGTATGGCGCCGAATCTCATTTCACATCACTTGAAAGTTCTTCGAGATGAAGGTCTCGTGAACGTCGAGCGGGACTCTGCAGACAGCCGGTGGCTGTATTACACATTGAACATTGAAAAGCTGGACCTGATCCAGAAAACTTTTTCCGAATTCTTCGATCCGACACGTATTCAACCACGGCAGGCGAGTTGTGGCCCTCGAGATGCGATCCTGGAGCTAACTACGAACTGACACCGTAACTGAATCCATTCAATCCAATACACATACAGGAGTTGGTCATCATGACAGAAACACTGCATCAAAAAAACGCAACAACACGTCAGACTTCCGCGGTAGATATGGAGATCTTCGACCCCCCGGTCTGCTGCCCCACGGGTACCTGCGGACCGACGCAGGATCAAACCTTGTTGGATGTCAGCGAGATGATCGTCACGCTAGAATCCGAGGGTTACCGTGTTGAGCGATATCAGATGACGACGCATCCAGAAGTTTTTCTCAACAACCCGGATGTGATGAGCCTGGTGAATGAGAAGAAAACAAACGCGCTTCCTATCACTGTGATCCGGGGCGAATTGGTGAGCGAGGGTAAATACATATCCCTATCTGAGGTGCGTCAGCATCTGGACAGAGGTGCCGCGTGACCACGAGCTTTTACTTTTTCTCCGGCAAAGGTGGCGTAGGAAAGACCAGCATGGCGTGCATGCATGCGGTCCGTTATGCTGACCAAGGTCTCCGGACCTTGATCGTTACCACGGACCCAGCATCCAATCTGGCGGATATGTTTGAACAGGTAATCGGCCATCAGATACAGCCAATTACTGGTGTGCCAAATCTCTGGGCCATGGAAATCGATCCCGATCGGGCGAGCGAGGAATACGTCGAGAACGTGATCGCGCCCCTCAGGGAGGGCTTCCCCGAGGAAATGATTAAGATCATCGAAGAGCAGATGAGCGGTCCCTGTACAACCGAAGTTGCCGCATTCGATCGATTCACCGATTTCCTCGCGTCATCCAATGGAGACAAGTTGGATTTTGAGGTTGTGATATTCGACACGGCACCCACTGGACACACGCTGCGTCTTCTTGAGCTGCCTGCTGAGTGGAGTGTTTCGATCGAAAACGCTCTCGAGGGCAGCGGCCAGACCTGCATTGGGCCTGCCGCAGCAGTTCAGGATGCCAAGAGAAAATACGAGCATGCCATGGCGGTTATGCGCGACGCGGAGCGAACTGCATTTATATTCGTCTTACATCCCGAGGCGTTGGCAATTAAAGAGACTGAGCGCGCAGTTTTTGAAATGGGCAAGCTCGGCATCCATACCCATCGCCTGATCGTGAACGGTATCATCCCCGAACAAGCTTCAGAGAACTCGCTGTTCGGCGCTCGGGCCGAAATGCAGAGTCACTACCTTGAGAAAATCGAGACGGAATTGAACCTACCTGTACAACGCATGCCCCTTCTCCCGATCGAGATCAAGGGGATTGACGGTTTGCGGGAAATTGCCGGGGTATTCTTCGACGGTGCAACTCCAGCATCAACGGACATCGTGGAACAAACCTCTCCGAAAGATGATGGTCACACGTTAGCACAGTCGGCAGAACTCCATTCCTTGCTGGAACCTAACGGAAGCCGAAGAACGATTTTCTTTGCGGGTAAGGGTGGTGTCGGAAAAACCGTTGCTTCATGCACATCGGCTGTTTGGCTCGCACGTCAGGGTCATCGAACATTACTGGTGACAACAGATCCTGCCGCGCATCTCAGTGATGTCCTGGGTGCTCCCGTCGGGGCCGAGGTATCGGCCGTTGAAGGACTCTCCAACCTATGGGCCGTAAATGTGGATCCCCGGGCATCAGCAGAGATTTACAAATCCCGAATACTGGACGATGCACGAAGCAGAGGCCGATCGCCAGAAGCGATCCAGGTGATGGCCGAGGAGCTGGAAGCCCCATGTACGGAGGAAATCGCTGCATTCGATAAGTTCATCGAACTCGCGTCCCAGGGCGAATGGGATGTGGTCGTATTCGATACAGCGCCAACCGGGCATACAATGCGATTGTTGGAGCTCCCCATCGACTGGAGTAAGCAGATTGATGTGAAGGTCTTTGGAAGCGTGGACAGTGAATGGGCGGATGAAGTTGCAAAACGCAGATTCGACGATGTAATCGACATGATGCGTGATTCCAAGCGCAGCACGTTTGCCTTTGTCCTCTATCCAGAATCCACGCCCATCCTCGAGGCACATCGAGCGGTTGAGGAACTTCAGACTGTTGGGATCGAGCCCGACCTGGTCGTGGCAAACTACATCATCCCCCGCGATCAAGTGGATACCGCATTCGTCCAAGCTCGTCGTTCCATGCAAGACAAGTACATGATGGAAATAGACCAACGCTTCTCCCTTCCCATTTTACAAATCCCGCTGCTGCCGTATGAAATCCAGGGGATGGAGAAGCTCAAGGATCTCGGGGATCGACTTTTTGGGATCAAGGAGCGGATGATTCAAGAGCAGATTGAGTCATAGCCCTCAGCCAGTATGGCAATCGGTAAAACCAAACGGTATACGAAGTAGAGACGCCCCGGCGGGGCGTCTCTACTTCATTTATCAAATAAATTATGCTCACTTACCGTTGGGAAAAACTACGGTCCCTCGGATGAGATTGGCTCAGGGGTGCTGCTTACGGACCGTTTGCGCAGCCGGTTGCGCAAGAACTCAATAATCATCGGCAAAATAGAGATCAGGATGATGCCGACGACGAGCAGTTCGAAGTTCTCCTGAACAATGGGGATATTTCCAAAGAAGTAACCGAGGAAAATAAACATTGAAGTCCAGAGGAACGCACCGATGATGTTGTAGCCGATGAACCGTTTGTATTCCATTGTTCCCACACCAGCGACGAATGGAGCAAAGGTGCGTACGATGGGGATGAAGCGAGCCAGGACGATCGTCTTACCACCATGTTTCTCGTAGAACTCCTGGGTCTTGACCAGGTGTGCACGCTTAAGAAAACGATAATCCTTTTCGAAAACACGCGGCCCGACCGAATGACCGATCCAGTAGTTCACCCCGTCACCGATGACTGCCGCA
Organism: Anaerolineales bacterium; assembly: GCA_041821665.1. Classification (GTDB taxonomy): domain Bacteria; phylum Chloroflexota; class Anaerolineae; order Anaerolineales; family E44-bin32; genus E44-bin32. The sequence continues at coordinate 1,361 of JBGUDT010000077.1, read as the reverse complement.
AAAAAGAGCACGATAAAAATCACAACTACATTTAAAGAGCCGCGTGCGGAGAACGCCCCGACGGCAAACAGCAAAGAATCACCAGGCAGAAACGGCGTAATTACAAATCCGGTCTCCATGAAAATGATGGCAAACAAAATCGCGTAAGACCAGGGTCCGAAAAAGTCGATGAGCACATCCAGATACACATCGATGTGGAGAAATAGGTCAATCAAGTTTGATATGATTTCCATCCACTAACCCTTATAGAAACAAATTCCCGGCCATGAATAATCCATTGCCCTCGCTCATGCAGGCATCTTGACGACTTCTCATCGTCTGGGAAAACAAATTTTCATGCATCACTGGCCACCGATTATAACAGTCCATCAAACCACAAATTGCATGAACTATGCCCGGAAAAGTCACAATTCTCGGATCCCGATTCCTCCCCTCTTTGGATGGGAGGGACGTTGAAGTATCGTTGATATTGCGTTCGACTATGTCGGAGATGATTGTGATAGGATTTCCAGGTTGCAGAGGTGTCCGATATGAAGGAACGCTTTTATAGCGTAATCTTGTTCACAATAATTGCCGTCTATGTATGGGGCATCCGGCCAGACCCAGCTGCTGCCGCACCGCTGATAGTGGGCTCGCAAAGTGCATCCGAAATCATCTCTCGCATTAATGCCTACCGCGCCCAAAATGGTCTGTATTCCTACACCATCAACCAGAACCTCATGAACAGCGCTCAGGTCCAGAGCGATTATCAAGCTTCGATTCAGTCCGTCACCCACACAGGATCTGGCGGCACAAGCCCGAAGGACCGAGCGTATGCCGCCGGGTATGGTGGTGGTAGCACGATCTGGGTATCCGAAATCATCTACGGAGGCACACAAGCCACGGTGGATACTGCCATGTCGTGGTGGAAAGGTTCGTCGGTACACAACAACGCTATGCTCTCATCACAGTCTCTGGATATTGGCGCAGGCGTGGCTTCATCCGGTGGGAGCACCTATTTCACCGTTGTGATGGGCCTGGTTAGCGGATCAGCCTCCGGGGAAACGGGTGGGGAGATTCCAGCGATACCAAACAACCCGGTTCAAATAGCCGAACCGGACGAGGACGGGTCCATCGTCCATACCATTCAAGTCGGGCAAACTTTGTGGACCATAGCTGCCGTCTACGACGTGCCGCTCGATCAATTGCTGGAATTGAACGAGATCACTATGAACACCCTTCTCCAGCCCGGTCAGGAAATCATCATCGAACAATCACGTGAGTCAGAGCCGACGGTAACTCCGACGGTTGAATCCACCCCCACCCCATCCGAGACCGAGCCGATCCCTACGCCGTCGATCACACCGCAACTCAGTTTGACC
>JBGUDT010000076.1:0-10776 GCA_041821665.1 Anaerolineales bacterium | reverse complement strand
GAGGCTTCTTTCAGGATTGCATTGTCTAACGCAAGATCCGCTACCAGTTTCTTCAGCCTGACATTCTCTTTTTCGAGGTCTTTGAGCCTGCGGACTTGCGAGGTTCGCATCCCACCGTATTCTTTTCTCCAGCGATAGTAGGTCTGCTCGCTCACGCTCAATTGCTTGGAGGCTTGAGTTACAGTTTGCCCCTGGCTAAGCAGGACTTCGGCTTCACGGATCTTGCTGATGATCTGTTCGGGGGTATATCGTTTTCTGGGTATATGACCTCTCTCCATTGTCTGATCCTAACTTTACAACTGGATCAGTTTTTGGGGGTCAGGTCATAATGAATCACTTAAGATATCGAGATCTTCTGACTGCTTCGGTTATTCCAATGCAGATGGCTCGTCTAATCAATAGCTCAGATTACCAGGTCGAGTTGAGCCCATAACATCAGACTCCTATTTGATATAATCAAATATATACGGACACTATTTGTCCGATTATTCCTAGGAGGCACGATGAATAACTTTTTACTTGTCTACACAGGTGGTGGAATGCCCGAGTCCGAAGAGGAGCAGGCTGTAGTGATGAAAGCCTGGGGTGATTGGTTTGAAACTCTTGGAGAAAAGTTGGTAGACGGTGGAAACCCAACCGGACCCGATGCCAAGACCATCAACAGCGATGGGTCAGTTGTGGGTGGGCCGGACGGCAAAATGGCGACCGGTTATTCGATACTGAAAGCCGAATCCTTCGATGAAGCGCTGACTTTGGCCAAGGGTTCTCCGATGTTGGATGGTGGTGGGAATATCACGCTCTACGAAATCTTCCCTGCGATGTAACAAAAAAAGGGCGCACTTGCGCCCTTTTTAATTTCCACCCAGCTCTCAAGATCTAGGATATTTCTGGCTCAACATCTACCAAGGCTGCGTTTCTTCGTATCGCCATTACCTTGGTAAAAACGCCTCCGAAAAGGAAGATATAGGAGAGATAATTGAATGCTACAAGGACGATGGCGACCGCACCTGCCGCCTCCACCGCTGAAGCGATGTTGAAATTTCGAAAATAGAGCGAAATCAGCCACAAACCGACGAACATCAATCCTGTGGTTACCGCAGCACCAAGCCAGACGTCACCCCAACGGATCTTACGGTCGGGAAGCACTTTGTACATGAAAGCGAACGCAAGAACAGCCAAACCGAACATGGTGAGATTGCTGAGCAAAGAAGTTCCAGAACCAAGAGGGATAAAAGAACTGATCAATGATTGGATGACGTTCACAAACGTTGCCGCAATGAGGAGAAATCCCAGGCTGATGACCATTAAAAACGCGAGTAAACGATTTTTAATGAACGGCACGATGCCGGCCTCTTCAGCGTATGACACACCCCAGATGGTGTTTAGTGCATATTTCAGTTGGGCAAAGAGACTGGACGCGGCATATACCAACACGACGAAACTTACAAGAGTTGCGAATGTTGTTCCATCAGACGTACTCGCTTCAAGGCTCATTACGAGATCATTGATGAAAAGCGCCACTTCCGCCCCGAACAAGGCTTCAACCTGGGCCATGATTTGTCCCACAATCGTCATGTCATCAAGGATGAGATCCGCCACCGTGAAAGCTACGAAAATTGCCGGAGCGAGCGAAAAGAGAGCGTAATACGCCAGTGCAGCGGCCAATCGAGGAGATCGGGCTTGGTTCCATTCATCTACAACTTGCTTAATGATTTCTTTCATTAAAGACTCGCTTTCACGGTTCCGGATAGTTCGGTGCCCTTACGAATTGATATATCTGAAACCAGAACTTTCACCCAATCAAGCTAATTGTGGTTATGGTTATCTTATTGTATCTGGAAAAGACGGGGAATCATGGGCACCTTTTACTAGCTACTATCAAACGCTATACAACGTGGACGAGATAAGGTAGCATCGAGTTTCAGATTCCAAAATTGATTTTACAACCACGAAGGTTATCTTTGCAATTACATCTTGGCTTAATATGTCTCTGATTAATTTCAATCATCAACCACATATGAAAGGGACCGTGAAGAAAAGCCTGCTTCTATGGATCGTCGTTGGCTCCGGGCTGATCGGATGCAGTTCGAATGGTCCGATGGTGACACCTACGCTGATCTCGGCCCCAGCCTTGAATCCAACTCCAATTGAGACCGAAAGCGTTATCGAGACCATCACGGTAACGGAAATCCACCTTTATGATGATCCATTAAATGATGAGATCGTCGCTGCCGGTCTCCTTGAGAATGATTCTTATGATTCCTGGGGGGATATCCAAGTGGAGGTGCGCCTCTACAACAGTGCGAATAGCGTAGTCGACGAACGAATGACCCAGCCGACGCTTTCGTCTCTCGCCCCAGGGGAGGTGAGCCCCTTCTTTGTGAGATTTCCAAATTCCATCCAGGCCGATCACGCTGAGGCTGTCGTCATCCACACCGAACCCTCGATCGGTGAACGTATCGATTTCTCAGTCACTGAATTGGAAACGAGGGCAGCAGCAAGCGGGATGATCGAGATTTTCGGGGAAATTAAGAACCTGAGCTACGGCCACGCCGCTATTGAGAATGCCGGCGTGGTCATATTTGACGAGAATGATCCCATCATCGAATTTGTCCCGATCACACTCCGTCAAACCTACATCAACCCTCGCGGATCCACGCCCTTCATCGTCCGTCTTGCCTCACAAAATGCTGAGTCGAGCCGCGAATATTTTGTGAGCATGATTGAAATCGATGAGCCGGACACACCCTCCATATCAATCCTTGAAGAACCGGTCGTGCACTATACAGCACAAGGAACGCCTTACTTGATAGGGACATTAAGTAATGCATCCAATCGTGCACAATGGGCATCAGCGCTCGCTCTGGTTGAGCACGATGGTCGCCTCGCCTACATGTTCGATGTCCATTCCCCAATTCCATTGGCGCCTGATGAGAAAAGACCATTTCATGTCGATCTCTCTGAGATTGCACCGCTCCTGGATGAGGGATCCCGAGATGGAGAACTCACCATCCAATGGATTGTGGATCCGGTTCAATCCCGAGAAGCCCAGAAAAGACCGGCGTATTTAGATCTCGATATTGATCAAATCGAGACGATTGGATCCACGGTGTATTATCGTGGAAGTATCTCCAACCCTTACGATGTGGAGATAGAAAATCCCTCAATTCTTGGCGCTCTACGCACAGTCAATGGAGACCTTGTGTCAGCTGGTTGGGCACAACCAGCACGCAAGCTCATCCCCGGAGAGATATTTACATTCACCCTCGCCCTTGACTTACCTGAAGGATCGAACTCCTGGGATTTAGAGATCGACCTCCAGGCATTGGGAGTCGTGCAGTAAAGATCTGACCCCTTTCCCCCTCCCGTCCCTGTCATCACGAGGAACGAAGTGACGAAGCGATCTCCAACGGAGGAATGAGGAAAGAGATTCTTGGAGATTGCTTCGCTCCGCTCGCAATGACATTGATTATTGTGTCTCGGGTCGACAAGTGGATCGATTCCCCATTCAGGAGCAGGGTCCAATACTTCGTGTAGGGGCGGACCCGTGTGTCCGCCCGCTATTGTGTCTTATGCATGCAGATGATCTATCGGAGGTCACAAATACCGGGCCGGCACATTAGCCGGCCCTTACGCCTGGGTAGAGAAGGGACATAATGGACCTATCTGATATAATTTAGAACACCCCGGGATTCCGGGGTGTTTTTACGAGCAGCGTGACCATTGAGTAGATTTATGTGTATGTTATGATGGTTAATTCACTGGCTGACTGCCAGGATGTGCATCGAGGTTGAAATATGGACAAGAAAGAATACCTGCGTTTATATCACGAGATGGTGCTCGTGCGCCGTCTTGAGGAACGAGCAGCAGAGCTGTATCAACAAGGGAAAATCGGGGGATTTCTTCATTTATACATCGGGCAGGAAGCCGTTGGCAGCGGCGTCGTGTCCGCACGAAAACCTCAAGATCGGTTGATCACGGCCTACCGCGACCATGGCATTGCGATCTCAGCAGGTATCCCCGCGAGCACGGTTATGGCTGAGCTATTGGGCAAGGAGACCGGCACGTCTAAGGGCAAGGGCGGATCCATGCACCTGGCAGATGTCAATCTGAATTTCTGGGGTGGGCATGCCATCGTGGGCGCCCATCTACCCCTGGCTGCCGGCATGGCGCTCGCCGACAAACAGCGTGGATCAGACGGGGTCACGATATGTTTCTTTGGGGATGGCGCTACGAATATCGGGTATTTTCATGAAGCACTCAACCTATCCATGGTCTGGGAACTCCCGGTATTGTGGGTATGTGAGAACAACCAGTACGGCATGGGGACCGCAGTTGAACGAGCTTCAGCCGTGAGTGAAATCCGCCAGAAAGCCGACGGCTACGGCATGCCGAACGCACGTGTAGATGGCATGGATGTCGTTAAAGTCAGTCAGACCGCCGAAGAAACGCTCGAGCTCGTCCGCGGGAACGGACCTTTCCTTCTTGAGATTGTCACCTATCGTTTTCGAGGACATTCCATGGGGGATCCCGAGCGATACCGAGAAAGTGATGAGGTGAAGACCTGGCAAGAAGATGATCCCATTGGGATCTTCAGGAAATATCTGATTGATAACAACCATTTCAAAGCCGAAAAACTTGATGCGGAAGAGCAGATGGTAGAAAAGGAAGTTGAGGAGGCTGTCGCCTTCGCCGAAGCCAGCCCCGATCCCGCGCCGGAAGAGTTGTTCACCGATATTTACGTCGAAGGGGAGCTCTGAATCATGGCGATGATTACGATGCGCGAAGCTATCTCCCAGGCACTCTGGGAGGAGATGGAGCTTGATGAGCGAGTCTTCATCATGGGCGAGGAAGTTGGTATCTGGGGGGGCACCTATGCAGTCACACGAGGCTTCTATGATCATTTTGGAGCCGATCGTGTGCGAGACACACCCATCGCCGAAGGTGTGATCGTTGGCGCTGCGAACGGCGCTGCTATGGCAGGTTTACGTCCTGTTGCAGAGCTTATGACGATCAATTTTGCCTTCCTGGCAATGGACCAGATTGTCAACCACAGCGCAAAATTACGCAGCATGTTCGGCGGACAGATGTCTGTTCCTATTGTGATTCGCACCGTGAGTGGCGGGGGGCGTCAGCTTGGGGCTACACACTCCCAAACTCCGGACGTCGTCTTCGCTCATTTCCCCGGTCTTAAGGTTGTCGCACCTGGAACTCCCTATGATGCGAAAGGTTTACTCAAATCCGCAATACGCGGGGATGATCCGGTCATGTTCATCGAAAATGCCACGCTATACCAGACCCGTGGCGAGGTTCCAGAGGATGAATACCTTGAGCCCATCGGCGTCTCCAAGGTTCAACGTGGGGGCAGTGATGTGACTATCATTTCGTACTCGAAAATGCTGCAATCCTCCCTGCAGGCTGCGGAGAAACTTTCCCAGGAAGGAATTGAAGCCGAAGTAGTTGATTTACGAACCTTACGACCCCTCGATATGGGACCGATCGTAGAGTCATTTAAAAAGACCAATCGGGCCGTGATCGCAGAAGAAGGTTGGCGGTCCTACGGTATTGGCGCGGAAGTCAGTTCCCGCCTTTACGAAGAGGCCTTCGACTTTGTCGATGCTCCAATTCAAAGGGTTGCTCAGACCGAAGTCCCACTCCCCTACAACCACGACCTTGAGCAAATGGCGCTCCCGCAAGTCGAGAACATCATTGAAGCTGTAAAAGAGGTGCTCTAGTGGCCGAAGCCGTGAACATGCCAAAACTGGGATTCGACATGGCCGAAGGCAAGCTCGTCCGCTGGATGTTGTCCGAAGGTGAGCAAGTAGAGAAGGGTCAGGTCCTGGCCGAGATCGAGACGGATAAGGCTACAGTAGAGGTTGAAGCCAGCATCAGTGGCACCGTTCTCAAACACGTCATCGAAGAGGGCGCCATCGTTCCAATTGGCAATCCCATCGCAATCGTAGGAGATGAAGGCGAGGAATTCGATCTTGAGGCGCTGCTCGGGTCCGTGCCAGATCCACTCCCCGAGGTGGTGAATGATGCACCAAGCCCATCTCCCCAGCCCGAACCTGCTGCGGCTGAACTGCACGAGGGAAATGGCAAACTACCTGGTGGTGTGAGAGCCTCACCGCTCGCTCGAAAACTTGCGAAGGATCTCGGCGTCCCCCTTGGGGCGATAGCTGGAAGCGGTTCTGGTGGACGAATAGTCAAGATGGATGTCGAAGCCGCAGCCTCGGGTCCAACATCAACTCGCATGACCGGTTCGGCGATTTCGCGCGAGACGGAACGGGTGCCTCTAACCAAGCTCCGAGGCGCAATTGGTCGCCGCATGGCATCATCCAAACAGCAGGTGCCGCACTTCTACGTCACCACGGAAATCGACGCTCAACCCTTCATGACCATGCGCAAAGAATACAACGAGATCCTCGCTGAAGACGAGAAACTTTCTGTAAACGACTTCATCGTCAAAGCGGCGGCGTTGGCGTTGCGCGAATTTCCTAATTTAAACGCCTCGCTAGACGGAGATTCAGTTGTGCGTCATGGAGAGGTCAATATCGGAATCGCCGTCGCAGTACCGGACGGTCTGCTCACCGTGGTTGCTCGAGACGCTGATCAAAAGCCGCTCCCTTCGATCTCAGCTGAGGTGAGGGCTATGGCTGAGCGCGCTCGTGAAGGCAAAGTCCATCAGGAGGACATCGAGGGATCCACGTTTACAGTTTCGAATCTGGGCATGTTCGATGTCGACCATTTCATCGCCATTATCAACCCGCCCGAAGCTGCCATCCTGGCGGTCGGGGGTGTCCAAGAACGCCCCGCAGTCAGAGACGGTCAGATTGTCGTGGGGATGCGGTTGAAGGCGACCGTCTCCGCAGACCATCGCGTCACAGATGGCGCCGAGGCAGCGCAATGGCTTCAGAGTTTCAAAAACCTGCTGGAACATCCGCTTCGCCTTGTGGTCTGAATGGTCCCGAATCAGAAGGCTTAATCTAGATTGTACAAATCAGCAGAGACGGCTAGAATAGACGTTCATTACGGAAACCCATAGGTCTTAGATGTCCTCCCCAGTCAAGATTCTCATCGTCGATGACGAGCCAGACACCGTAGGGCTAATTGAACTCACGCTCACACCTGCTGGATTCCATGTGGAACACGCATACTCGGGCACGGAAGCTCTCGCGCGCATTCGTGCCGATAAATTCAATTTGATCTTGCTTGATGTCATGATGCCCGAGGTATCAGGCTTCGACGTAGCTCGCGAACTCAAAGAAGACCCCACTCCCCCTCCTCCGATTATCTTTCTCACCGCCAGAGGAAGGCAACAGGATATTCGCACCGGCGACGACCTAGGTGCTGCTGGATACCTCGTCAAACCTGCAACTCGTGGTCAGCTTCTCGACGCGATCCAATCAGCCTTGTACGAGGGGTCTGAGGCAGATGCATCAGGTTGAGTACAATCTTTCCCTAACCGAAGCAATGCTAGAAAACATGGAACCCTACCTCCTCTCTGAGGAGGTTTACTGGCCTGTGGCGTCTCAACCCGATGCGGGATCTCCCCCCTTCCCGCGCCTGACTTTAGGTGGGTTCCTGCTCACTCAAGATGAGCTCTCAGTCCAGAAAGCGACGATGATTTCCAGACAAACAAGTGCGTACAAAGACCTCCAGCACCGGTACGGGCAAATCACCCGGAAATGGAAATCTGCCATTGGGCGGAAAGCGATTCGGGAGATGAACAGCCGCAGTAATCTCTGGCATGCTTACGTTGAAGAGTTGGAAGAGAGAAGAAAAGTTCCGTATGATTATCCCAGGGAGGTTCGACATCGAGTGATATTCGAGAGGCTCATCGACGTTGCAGGGGTCGACGCTGAATTGGAAAAAATCCTCGAGAAGAACCTTAAAGTGGATGAACGTTTTCTAACGGTAAGTATTCCTTCAGATTTCTTATGGGATGCGGATCTTCAAACCATTTATATCAAAGACAGATTCTGGTTCTTATATCGCAAGCTTTTTAGAGAGCGAAATTAAAGAGAAAGCAGGAGCCCGTTCTTGCTCGCTCCTGCATCTCCCTTAATTCTTCGTCAGGTTCACCTGGCAGCAAATTACTTACTTCGCGTAATCTACCGCCCTGGTCTCACGGATCACGGTCACCTTTATTTGACCGGGATACTGCATCCCTTCTTCGATCTTCTTAGCAATCGTTCTCGCCAGGCGTGTGGCTTCGAGGTCATCGATATCTTCCGGCTGCACAATGACTCGAACTTCGCGACCCGCCTGCAAAGCGTAACTCTGGTTGACTCCATCAAATGAATTCGCGACTTCTTCCAACGCTCGGACACGCTTGATATACTGCTCAAGGCTCTCGCGCCGGGCGCCCGGTCTTGCGCCGCTGATCGCATCTGCAGCTTCCACGATGACTGCCTCGACGGATTCCTGCTCTTCCTCATGATGGTGAGCGGCGATCATGTTGACGACTAATGCTGGTACCCCATATCGTTTACAGAAGTCAGCTCCCAATGCAGCATGCGTGCCTTCGACCTCATGATCCATCGCTTTTCCAAGGTCATGCAATAGCCCGCCAGCTTTCGAAGCCTCGACATCGGCGCCCAATTCTGCTGCGATAACCCCTGCAAGCTGAGCGGATTCTACGGAGTGTGCTAACTGATTTTGTCCATACGAAGTGCGGAACTTGAGCCTGCCAAGTTTCTTTGTGATTTCCGGATGCAGCCCTGGCACGTTTGCATCGAAGGCAGCTCGCTCCCCTTCCTCGATAATCTGTTTGTCAACTTCAGTCTGTTTCTGCCCTACGATTTTCTCAATTTGTGCGGGATGAATGCGTCCATCGAGGACGAGTGCTTCCATCGACCTCCGGGCAATTTCACGACGAACCGAATCGAAACATGAAATGGTCACTGCCTCCGGTGTATCGTCCACCACAACGTCGACTCCCGCAGCGTGCTCGAAGGCTCGAATGTTCCTACCATTCCGGCCAATGATCCGCCCCTTCATATCGTCTGATGGAAGCGGGACAACCGAGACGGTAATTTCTGAGACATGATCGGAGGCCACACGCTGGATTGCATCAGCAATCAACACGCGCGCACGTTTCTCGCCTTCGAATTGTGCCTCTTCCTCAATTTGACGGATGATGCGGACCATATCCGCACGCGCTTCCCGCTCAACCTCGTGCAAGAGCTGTTGTTTTGCTTCATCTCTTGTCATGCTTGAGACACGTTCCAATTCAGTGACGATTTCTTTCTGGCGTGTCTCCACCTCATTCGATTTCCGGTCCAACGTGCTCTGCATCTTACTTAAGGACTGATTGCGCTTTTCGAGATCATCAACTTTCCGGTCGATGTCCGCTCGACGCTGTTGAAGGCGCTCCTCTTCCTTTGATAGTTCGCCCCTTCTTCTAGAGAGCTCACTTTCAGCCTCATCACGAATCTGGAGGGCGCGATCACGCGCTTTTAACTCGGTATCCTTAGCTTGATCTTGCGCGTCCTCGAGGATTCGATTTGCCTCCGTCTTCTTACTCTTGATCTGACGGTCCAATTGGATCTGCCGCAGAAAATAACCAATTATGACTCCTGCGACAAGGGCTATTCCTATACCAATCACCAATGCCATATTCACGCCTAACCCTCTCTTTCCTCTTCTAGTAAAGTGATCTCAGCCATAAGCCGAGAGAGCACGGAAGTTATCATCGAATAGGAAAACCCTCGGCGGGAGAGATAGCCCCCGACCTTTTTCCGGAATTCCTCTTCGGATACATTTTTCCAACGATGCGCAGCTTTCTGTCCGGCTCGATATGCGGCCTCTGCCTCATCGAAGCCTTCCAGTGCGGAATCGATCTCTGCTCTCGAGATGCCCTTCTGCCGGAGCTCGATCGCCAATGCCCTGGCACCTCTTGGGCGGAAAGCTGTTCTATTTTCAACCCAGATACGGGCGAATTCGGCATCATCGAGCAACGCTGCACTACGAAGCCGGTTGAGCACGCTTTCCTGAACCGAGCGCGACAATCCGCGCCGCTGCATCTTTCTTCTGATTTCTTGTTCGGCATGCGGGCGTCTACTGATCGAGCGTAGCGCGCCTTGATAACCTTTTTCAACCTCGTCTTCTTCTTCTAATTGATGGATGTCTTCTTCGGATAATTCCTTTCCTACACGAAGACCGACTGCCGCGTTTTCGCTCACACTTAATCGATATTCCCCATCGATGAAAATACTTAGCCGATGGCGTCTTTTCTTTTGTGATTTCAGGGCGGTTATCAATCCCACCATCTTCTCCAAGAAAAAGAACAACCGCGCCCCGGATAATCCGGAACGCGGCTATAGGCATCAAGCCAGGAACGAATACAAATGCCTCTACGACACCTACTTGCTTCTCCAGTTAATGTAAATACTGGAGAGAGGGGTTAGACCTATTTACAATCGTGTTCTACTGTCTGACCTCTCATACATCATTCTGCTCATCTGGAAGAAGCAAATCTTTCGAACGGTGTCATATCTCATTTCAGAGTTGTTGTCGATGCCATTGCCGCGACCGGGCTTTGATATTTCCGGTGCAGCTTATATTCTCGGATTCTTCAAATCCGAATTAATATTATTATAATACCTCTTCTTCTTCTTGTTGATCGGAAATTGATCGAATATTCTTCTCCAGTTCTTCAGCTAGTTCGGGGTTGAGCTTCAAATACGCCTTTGCTTTTTCACGCCCCTGCCCCAGCCGTGTCTCTCCATACGAGTAGTACGAACCCCGCTTCTGGATCAGGTCGTTCTCTAC
>JBGUDT010000075.1:0-10853 GCA_041821665.1 Anaerolineales bacterium | reverse complement strand
ATACGAATTATCGGAGTTTACCATCGATAGGTTGGTTCACCCAACTTTGATTTTCGAATAATCCATAATCGCTTGCTCGAGAGATTACCGCGCGCTATGATTTCATGACCAATGGATGAATCCGCACTTATTCAGGAGGCGAAGCAGGGGGATCTCGAATCCTTTAATCGCCTAGTCCTCCACTACCAGAGCAGGGTATACAACCTCGCATTTCGCATCATGGGCGATCCTGCTGCAGCTTCAGATGCGACCCAGGAAGCGTTCATCTCGGCATACAAAGGGCTGAAAAAATACCGGGGTGGGTCATTTCGCGCTTGGCTCCTCAGGATAACCACGAACGCCTGCTATGATGAACTCCGCCGCTTAAAACGCCGTCCGTCATCCTCCCTCGATGATCTCACGGAGAAGGGTGTCGGACTGGATGAATCTCAGTCGATGAGCTCATCCCCTCCAGCGGAAAACCCAGAAGTCGAAGCCGAGCGTTCGGAACTTCGGAGGGCGATTGAAGGTTGTTTACAGAACCTGCCTCCAGAATTCCGGACAGTGGCGATTCTGGTCGACGTTCAAGGCTACGATTATCGCGAAACTTCTGAAGTAATTGGAAAACCTATTGGAACTGTTAAGAGCAGGGTTGCTCGAGCCCGAGAGCGATTAAGGGAATGTCTGAAGGCGTATCGGGAACTATTCCCGACCGGACTTCGTCTTGGAGACGAGGGTAATTTGAAATGACCGAAGATCTCTCTCGCCGCGAAGTCGAGCAGTTGTCCCTATATCTGGACGCTGAACTCTCGCCTAAAGAAGCGGCTGACACAGAAGCCCTGCTTACGGAAAACGCCGAGGCTCGTCGCACACTTGAAGAATTCAGTGCAACGCGCATGCTCATGCGTTCACTCCCCGAGGTCCGCCCCCCGCGGAATTTCGGCCTCACACCCGAGATGGCCGGGATCCGGGAGAAATCAACAGCGTACCCCATCTTTCGGTTTGCGACTGCGATTGCTGCGGTTGGCTTTGTAATCCTTGTTGGTCTGGATGTCCTTGTCAGCGGAGCCACATTGGGGGCTCGTGCACCGGCGATGGAGGCCCAGATGGATTTCGCCGCACCTGCCGCGGAATTAGCGCCAGTCGATGAAGCGATGAAGAGTGTCGTCGAAGAGGAGATGGCGCTCGAAGCTCTGGGAGAGGTTGCGGATTCAATCACGACGGGTGAGGACGGTTATTATCAGGAGAATGCGGCTCAGGAGGGAAGGGCCGCTGCTGAGGAACCCGCGCACGAAGAGGCTGAGGGCGAGGCTCTGTCTGCGGAACCGGAATCTCCCCTCCCGTCAGCGACCCAACCCCCACCATCCGTTGCCGAACGCGAGGATGTGGATATGGCTGCTGGTGGTGAATTGGATGAGGCTGCGTCTCAGTCTCCCGATGAAGAGGCTCTCCTCCTTGGTCGAGAAGTTATGGACTCCAGGACAGAGATTCCATCTTTCCGTGTCTCACCGTTTTCGGTAGTGAGAATCCTCGAAATATCTCTCGGCCTCGTGATCATCGTACTTGCAGGTCTCACGCTTTTCCTCCGACGCCGATCGTGAATACTTCCCCTGAGAACTTCAAGTTCTGTCCGCGCTGTGGAAGTCACATTAGGTTGGAATTCAAAGACGGCAAGTCCCGGCCGGTGTGCTCGTCATGTCGGTATGTGCATTTTACAGATCCCAAAGTTGCAGCATGTGTCCTGGTTGATGTAGATCGCGAGGTTTTGCTTGTCCGACGAGCGACCACACCACATCAGGGAAAGTGGGTATTGCCTGCCGGTTTTGTGGATGCAGGTGAAGACCCTGTTGCAGCTGGCGTCCGAGAGTGCTGGGAGGAGACCGGGTTGATCGTACGTATCACGGCTCTCCTCGATGTCCATTATGCAAACTCGCATCCCGGTGGGGCGGATATTGTTATCGTGTACACAGGTGTCGTGGAGGGGGGCTCCCCGAAGGCGGGTGATGACGCTGCGGAAGTGGGCTTTTTCCCACCCGACGCTTTACCGCCGCTTGGGTTCTCAGTCACAAAGAAAGTTCTGACACTGTGGCAGCGCCGGATGCTCTCGCCCGGTGAAGGTAATAAGGAACTTACCTCCTAAGCGTGGTATGAGTTGGCGAATAGCTACCTGCAAAGCTAGTGGCTTTATGTGAAGTTTCTCCCCCATTGAACAAAACCCAAGGTGTTGTGGACCACGAATGACAATGGATCTGTCATTGCGAGGGAGCGCTAGCGACCGAAGCAATCTCCACGGTAGTATTGGTAGACAAGAAGTTGGAGATTGCTTCGCTCCGGCGCTTGTCCCGAGCGTAGTGAGGGATCTCGCCTCCGCTCGCAATGACATCACCCGTCCGGAGTAAAACTTCTGGGCTCTATACGTAAACTTTATAAGCCCAGCCAAGGTTACTTCCGACGAAAAAAATAACGCACATATTACACGATACATTGGTTCCAGCCTGGCGACGGCTAACATCCCGCAGGCTCCAAACCTGAGGGAGGTTTAGATCTTACGGAAGGTTAACACGGCGGCCTCTGTGCGTAGGCCGGGCCTGTGCCCGGAAGGGAAACTTCCCGATCCCACATCGAACATCTTTGATTGATTGGCTGATGAAGGGTGATTTCTACCAGGTGACATTGTCCTCGAAAATGCTCGGGTTTATTGGACCATGACTGGTCCCTGAGTATAATCCGGAGGCTGCAACTATCCCCAATCGAGAACTTCACTTGAAGGGATGTTCGGATGCAATTTGATGTATTTACTCTTCTTCCTGATGTCCTGGATGCCTATTTGCACTCGAGCATCCTTGGGAAGGCGAAGGCTGCGGGCTTAATCGACGTCAGGGTTCACAACATCCGAGCGTACGCAAAGGATCGACATCGAACGACGGATGATGAACCTTACGGTGGTGGTGGGGGCATGGTGATGAAACCGGAGCCGATCTTCGATGCAGTTGAGGACGTTTTGACAGATTCCCGCGGTGATGTTCCGGTTATCCTGTTGACACCTCAAGGTCGTCCATTTACCCAATCGTTGGCTCAGGATTTTGCCAGTCTCGATCGGATCGCGTTAATCTGTGGACGTTATGAGGGCGTGGACGAGCGAGTGCGCGAACACCTTGCGACCGATGAGATTACGGTCGGAGACTACGTGCTAACCGGTGGAGAGCTGCCAGCGCTCATCTTGATCGATGGGATCGCCCGCCTTCTGCCGGGCGTTCTTGGAGATGAAGAAGCGGCCTCGAAAGATTCCCATGCTGAACATCTCCTGGAGTATCCACACTACACAAGACCTGCGGATTTCCGCGGGTGGGAAGTGCCGGATGTCTTGCGCTCTGGTGATCACGCTCGCATCGCTTCTTGGCGTCGGGAACAGTCGCTGCTGCGGACCTACTCCCGTCGCCCGGATTTGCTGGATGAAGCAGTTCTGAATGAGGAAGATCAGGCCTATATCGACGCGTACATAAATACGGGGAAAACCAAAAGCACAAGTGGGAAATCATGAGTTCTTTAAGAGGGAAAGCTCCACTTTTATTATGCTTAGGCATCTTCATCTTGGTGCTTACAGCATGTGGCGTGCCAGCCGACATCGACATTCCTTTAACCGGAATACCTGATGAGACACAGGAAAGCCCCATTCACACACCCACAGCCGAACCTCCTCCACCAAAGACGCTTATCGTTTGTTTAAAGGACGAACCCGAATCCTTATACCTGTACAGTGAAAGTTACTTATACGGAGAGGCGAGTCTGGAGACAAACGCGATTTTCCAGGCAATCTATGATGGTCCGATAGATATCCTCAATTACGAAGTTCATCCGGTGATCCTGGATAGAGTCCCCGAATTGTCTATAGCGGAGGATGCCAGGATCGAGCCCCTCGCTGTGCTGGAGGGGGATACCTATTTCAATCCCATCACCTACCAGGCTGAAAATCTTCGGTCAGGTAAAACTTACCTACCCTCCACTTGTCGGAGCATGGATTGCGCCGAAGTTTATCGCGGTGAAGAGGTCGTCATGGATCAGATGACCGTTCAGTTCAACATCAGACCAGATATTCTCTGGTCAGATGGAGAAGGTCTCACCGCACATGATTCTGTATTTTCTTTCGATCTCGACCAGAACGCCGATACGCCAACCACAAAATATCTTGTCGATCGAACTTTCAGCTATGAAGCCACTGACGATTTGACGATCCGTTGGAGGGGAATTCCCGGCTTTCTAGACGCGGAGTATCAAACGCTTTTCTGGTCACCGCTCCCAAAGCACCAGCTCGGCGACTTCTCTGCGTTTGAACTCGCCCGGCTCGAGGGTGCTGCACGAAAACCACTTGGTTGGGGTCCATATGTCATTGAGGAGTGGACAGCGGGGAAAAATATACTGCTGACCAAGAACGAAAACTACTTTCGCGGGTCGGAGGGCTTGCCGAAATTTGATCGACTTGTGTTTCGATTTCTTGGAACGGATTCGACGGCAGCCATCCAGCAATTGCTCACAGGCGAATGCGATATCTTAGATGAATCTCTCCTTGATTCACCATCCCTCCAAATCCTTACTCAATACAGCGATGAGGGTCGAATTCAGCTGAGCGTGATCCCTGGTGCTGTAATTGAGCGGCTCGATTTCAACATCTCACCTTCAAGCTCGGATCAGGCGGCGATTTTTTCTGATGCTTCCACGAGATCGGCCATTGCCGGCTGCATCGATCGGGGAGGGATCATCGACGCCCTCTGGGGGGGTTTAAGTGTCGCGCCTGATTCCTATATTGGTGTAGGCAATCCCCTCTACGCGTCAGGTTTAGCACAAATCCCCTTTGACCCGGAATCCGCCATCCTGGCCCTGGACGAGATGGGCTGGCGGATATCGCCGGACTCAGATACTACCATTCGAACATCGCAGGGCGTCACAGGGCTGCGAAACGGAACTGCCTTAAGCTTCACATTATTCATCGCGGGTGGTGATTTCAGAGAAGAGATGGTGGATCGGATCCAAGGCGATCTCGCGGGTTGTGGGATCGAGGCGTCTATTGAGATACTCGATCCGGCATCGTTGACCGAGCCCTGGCCGGATGGACCGGTATTCGGGAGAAATTTCGGGATGGTGGGATGGTCGTGGCCGGATTGGATAACGCCTCTTTGTGAGATGTTCTCACCAAGTGACATTCCATCCGGGGATAATCCCTACGGCATCAATGTGAGCGGTTTTAATGATGCGGAATACCAGGCAGCATGTGAGGATGTTCTCCTCGGAATACCGGATACCAGTGGATATGAAGATGCTGTTTTCCTGACCCAGGAGATCTTCCGCGCAGCGCTTCCGGCTTTGCCTCTCTTTCATCACCCAAGGTTCGTGGCTTCTCGGATAAACATCTGCGGTGTGAGCGTGGATGCGCTCTCATTCAGTAATTTCTGGGCGATTGAATCCTATGGCGCCGACGAGGACTGTTAGGGTGAATTTTGTCATGAATATTGATGAACCAAACCTGCTTAAAACTAGTATATTATGATAGGTATGCAGAAAGTGGCCCTTTCTGAAAGACAGCAAGATCGAGAATTGGTACATAGGCTCCAGGAAGGAGACCTGGAGGCGCTTGGCGTGCTTTACGACCGCTATCGCCACCTGGTTTACCGCAGTGCGCTCTCGATAACAAACGATCCCGAGTCGGCTGCGGATCTTCTCCAGGATGTGTTTTTACGTCTGTTTCGTTTCGCGCACCGTATCGACCCAGAGCGACCGATCCAACCCTGGCTGTACCGCATGACGGCTAATCTATCGTATACCTGGATTAAGCGTAACAGCCGCGGCATGCGCCTCATCCATGAAATGGCAGAACATCTCGTTCGGGAGAAGAAACCGAGCGTGTCCAGCATGACTGAGCGCGATGAGCAGTGGTTGCAGGTACGAGAGGCGATTGCCTCACTGCCCATTCAGCAGCGTCTCGTCGTTGTGCTTTTCTACATTAATGATCTATCCATGAACGAAATATCCGAGATATTGGAAATTCCTGTGGGCACGGTGAAATCGCGGTTGCACTATGCCCGCAATGACTTGAAGAAGAAGTTAGGTGTGCATCGAGATCAACTTCGTGAGGTATTGTATGAGACCACGTGAGGCTTTGTCAGACGGTATGGTCGATCTGTATATCGGCAGGGTGCTCAAGCACTGGGCTCGCAACGTCCCTCCGCCGGCGGACGGGAAGTCACGACTGCTGGATTCGCTTTCGAATAGCAAACGCCTCCTACCGCTCAGCTATAAAAGTGTCGCTATAGCGGTTCAAGAACTGCTGGTTGAAATCCTTTCACCATCCATTGCTCCCACTGCTCAGCCTATGTTATACTCGGGCGACGTCAGCCGGGTGGATCACTCGCATTACAACGCCGATTTTAAGGATCCATCCGCTCAACTCCTTGAAGAACTCTCCATGTCTATGGGAGCTTGTTATTTTGCAGTGCTTGCCTGAGAATTGAAGAACTTCCCGGAGGGTCTGATCTCTTCCCATCTCACCAATTATCAGAGTGGCTCTGCTTCTCAATTAGCAGAGTGGATCAGCACCCCATTGAGCTGCGGGAGACCCTCGCAGGTCATCAGAGCGCGCTTCCGACATGAGTCGTTAGTGCGTCTTTTTCTTTAACATTTTTGATCCTCTCTGAAGGAGAGGAAGCCACCAAGGTTGTGTGGTAGTTTGATGCCAGTCCTTGGCACTGAAGGAGAGACGGCTTTGGCAAATCGGGTATTAGAAGTCAACGACCTCTCGACATGTTTCCATACTCAGGAAGGCACCGTATTCGCAGTTAATGGGGTCAGCTTCCACGTGACGGAAGGTGAAACCCTCGGTATTGTAGGTGAGAGCGGGTGTGGAAAAAGTGTGTCTGTGCTCTCCGTGATGCGGTTGCTCCCCCAACCCCCAGCAGAAGTCTCCGCGAAACAGGTGTTGTTCCACGATACAGATCTAACTATGTTAAAAGAAGACGAGATGCGCGAGATCAGGGGCAGTCAGATCGCCATGATCTTTCAAGACCCCATGACCTCACTGAATCCTGTGCTCACTGTGGGATTTCAGATTATGGAGCCGCTCAAAGTCCATCTTGGAATGAGCGATGAAGAAGCAGAGGAACGAGCAGCGGATCTTCTACACCTGGTCGGGATTCCGGAGGCGCGCGATCGGCTCAAAGATTTTCCCCACCAGTTTTCGGGTGGCATGCGCCAGCGAGCGATGATCGCAATGGCGCTAACGTGCAACCCATCACTTCTCATCGCTGATGAGCCCACCACGGCGCTCGATGTGACCATCCAGGCTCAGATCACAGACCTGGTAAAGCGACTGCGAGATCAATTCGGGATGTCGCTCATCTGGATCACCCACGACCTGGGTGTCATTGCCGGGTTGGCAGACCGCATTATCGTGATGTACGCAGGCTTCATCGTCGAAGAAGCACAGATTAATGAGGTCTACGAAGACCCACGACATCCATACACGCACGCCCTGCTTAAATCCCTCCCCAGGATGGATGGGAGCCCGGGCGAGAAGCTCATGTCGATCGAAGGCTTGCCGCCTGAACAATACGAACTACCCCAGGGCTGTCCTTTTGCGCCTCGCTGCACATTCGTGAAGGACCGCTGTTGGAATGAGAATCCAGGGTTAGATGACATCACACCCGGCCACAGGATCGCCTGCTGGGTTGACATCAAGACAGGTGATTATCGATGACCGATCAAGAAGCCTTAGTCAGAGTTGAAGATCTCACAAAGCACTTCCCCATCACACGAGGGATCATAATCTCGCGCCAGGTTGGTGCAGTTCAAGCAGTCGATGGGGTTAATTTCGATATCCGGAAAGGCGAGACCCTGGGTCTCGTAGGGGAAAGTGGCTGTGGCAAGTCAACCACAGGCCGGACGATCCTCCAGCTACACCGGGCCACCTCGGGTAAGGTATTCTACGGGGATACGGATCTCACTGAATTGAAGGGCGAAGCGCTGCGTCTTATGCGCCGCAACATGCAGATGATCTTTCAGGATCCCTATGCTTCGCTGAATCCGCGTCTGACGATCGGCAACATTATTGCAGAGCCGCTTGAGGTGCACAAGATAGGAAACTCGAAAGAGAGACGCGAACGAGTCGAAGAACTGTTGAAACTCGTAGGGCTAAGCCCTTATTTTGTCAACCGCTACCCGCATGAGTTTTCCGGTGGACAGCGTCAACGGATCGGCGTCGCCCGGGCGCTCGCCCTGCAGCCGGATTTCATCGTTTGTGATGAGCCCATCTCTGCGTTGGATGTCTCCATCCAGGCACAGGTGGTCAACTTGCTTGAAGATTTGCAGGATACCTTCGGGTTGACGTACCTCTTCATCGCCCACGACTTGTCCATGGTGCGGCATATCTCCAATCGTACCGCAGTCATGTATTTGGGGAAGATCGTCGAGCTTGCCTCGCGTGACGAATTGTATGCGCATCCCCTTCACCCTTACACTCAGGCGCTTCTTTCCGCAGTACCCATCCCTAATCCGGCAAAAGAGAGCAAACGGCAGCGCATTCTCCTGGAAGGGGACGTACCAAGTCCCATCAACCCACCTAGCGGGTGCCGCTTCCATCCGCGCTGCCCATTGGCGATCGATATTTGTAAGGAAGCCCAACCGGAGTGGCGTGAAGTTGCATCTGGACATTGGGTCGCGTGTCATTTGGTATGAACTTTGACCGTCCTTTGAAAGTACTTGTTTTAGGGCGGAATTTAACCAACAAAACCGAGAGGAGGTGAGGTCATCGGAGGAAATTTAAAGAAGGAACATTAAAGTAGAAGAAGTTAAAAAAAATCCGTTAAAAACGTTCAAATCTTTTGGAAGGAGAAGAGAACGCCATGAAAGGCAAGCTTTTTTCTGTAATAGCGCTACTGATGGTAGCGAGCTTCGTGCTCACCGCATGTGGTGGGTCCGGCGCTGTTCAAACAATCATCGTTACCGAGATCGTTGAGGGCGAGGTCGTCGAGATTATCGTCGAAGTGCCCGCCGAAGAAGAGATGGACGATCGAACCACCATCTACTATAACTGGGCAACAGAACCCCCAACCGCTGATCCATCCCTGGCGACCGACACGACGTCTTCGAACGTCATTGGATCGATCTTCACAGGATTGACGGATCAGAATCTGGATACCCTCGAGACCATCCCATCGCTCGCGACTAGCTGGACCTCCTCCGAGGACAAGGTCACCTGGACCTTCGAGCTGCGCGATGACGTACCTTGGGTACAGTACAATCCCACCACGGGAGAGATCACCGTCATCACTGATGACGAAGGAAATCCCCGCATGACGGATGCTCACGACGTCGTCTACGGCGTGAAGCGCACCTGTGATCCGAACACCGCTTCGGATTATGCCTGGCTCGTCTACATCATCAGCGGCTGTGAAGCGTTGAACACGGCCGATCCAGATGCCGAGGACTTCCAGGAAATCTACGACGCCATGGGCGTCGTGGCGCTGGATGACTACACCGTCGAGTTCACGCTCGAGTACGGCGCGGGCTACTTCCCCGCCATCCTAACGATGGCCAACTTGTTCCCCACCTATCAACCAATCATCGAGGAGAAGGGCGATCGTTGGATCGAACCTGGCTTCATCGTCTCGAATGGCGCATATGTTATGGAAGAATGGGTCCATGGGGATCACCTCACTCTGCTGAAGAATCCCAACTGGCCAATATGGGGCAGTGACGCTGCACTTGGCAACATAGAGCGTATCGTGGGCTACACGATCGAGGAACAATCCACTGCTTTCGCAATGTATGAAAACGATGAGCTCGACACCGCCGAAGTGCCGCTAGACCAGATTGATTATGTGAAAGCCGATCCCGTGCTGAGTGAAGAATTCTACAACGCACCTTCGAACTGCACATACTACTACGGCTTCATCACCGAGCGTGATGCCGTGAGCGACGTGAAAGTCCGCAAGGCGCTCTCGATGGGCATCGACCGCGTGACTCTGGTCGAAGAGATCACCAAGGGTGGCCAGCAGCCCGCGAACAGCTTCACCAACCCGATGAACTTCGGTACGGTAGCATTCGACACGGATATCGCTCCGTGGGCGCTGCCTGAGGACATGGGCGGCACGGGTTACGCAGCAGCCGTTGAAGAAGCCAACGCGCTTCTGGCTGAGGCTGGTTATCCCGATGGCGAGGGGCTCGACATTCAATTGATGCACAACGTCAGTGAAAGTCACGCCCGCATCGCCCAGGCCATCCAGGCCATGTGGAGCGAAGCATTCCCGGGTATGAACGCCAGCGTGGAAACGCAGGAATGGCGCGTCTACCTCGACACCATTCGGGCGAGTACAGATGTCAACGATGTTCCTGACGTTTATCGTCTCGGTTGGTGCGGCGACTACCCGCACGCCAACAACTGGATGCTCGAAGTCTTCCATCCTGAAGTAGGATCAAATCGCGTTCGATTCAGCGTGGATGATCCCCAGGTTGGTGACTTGGTCCAAGAGTACATGGATGTCACCGAGGCTGCACAGGTCGCGGATCCCGCAGAGGCGGAGACTTTGTACAAGCGAGCCGAGCAGCTCTTAGTTGATGAGATCGTCGGTATGGCACCGATTTACTTCTACACCAGAGTTCTTGTAGAAAAGCCAGAACTGACACGTACCTATGATCAAATCAAGATGCATTTCTTCGAGTGGATGCTCGCTGAGTAATAGCGATCTTTCATAAAGAAGATTGGTGGCTGTGAGCTTTTTGCTCACAGCCACCTCGTTCAATTCTTCCGAGTCTAGCTCTCTCTTAGCTATACAGTTGATTTCCCCATAGAGCGGAACTGGAGTGACGTATGACCAGGTACATCATCC
>JBGUDT010000074.1:0-10993 GCA_041821665.1 Anaerolineales bacterium | reverse complement strand
CCTGAGTTGGCTCAACCTACAGATTGAGGGTCCATGGAAGACCAACGATGAAAGCAGCCGCCACACTCTTCTCAAAGATCTGGGATCGCCACGTGGTCTCACAAAGACCCAGGCAACCGGCAGTTCTATACATCGATCTACACCTGCTTCATGAAGTGACCTCCCCACAAGCCTTCACCCTTCTCCGGGAACGCGGGCTTGCTATTCGTCGACCGGACCGAATTCTGGCGGTGATGGATCATTCCACACCGACAACGAAGGAGGGAGTTCGCGTCATTGATTCGGCCGCCGCTTCCCAGCTCGAGCAGCTCGAACGGAACTGCGATGATTTCGGCATCCGCTTGCTGACGATGGAATCAAGCGAGCGGGGTATCGTCCACGTGGTCGGACCCGAGATGGGGCTGACACAGCCCGGGATGACGATCGTTTGCGGTGACAGCCACACCTCCACACACGGCGCCTTTGGCGCGCTGGCGTTCGGGGTCGGAACCAGTGAGGTCGCCCATGTCCTCGCGACGCAGTGCCTGCTGGGATCGAAGCCGAAGACATTCGAAGTGAGACTGGACGGTCGACTCAAGCCTGGGGTGACTTCCAAAGACCTTATCCTGAGGCTGATTGCAAAGATCGGCGTCCAGGGTGGTGCAGGGCATGTGATCGAGTACCGCGGCACAGCGATCCAGTCACTAGACATGGAAGCCCGAATGACCATATGCAACATGTCGATCGAAGCTGGCGCTAGGGCTGGCATGATCGCACCGGATGATACGACATTTGAATACCTCGCAGGCAGAGAATTTGCCCCTGAAGGCGAACGCTGGCAGGCATCTGTTGAGGACTGGCGGGGGCTGCCCTCTGACGAAACAGCCGAGTTCGATCGCTCGGTCACATTGGATGCGAGCCATCTAGAGCCGATGATCACTTATGGGACCAACCCTAGCATGGCAATTGCGATCGGCGAGCCCGTCCCAGACCCCAATGAGATCGCGGATGTCGGACAGCGAGCGCTTATGGAAAAGGCGCTTATGTATATGGATATTTCGCCTGGAGCGCCGCTTCTGGGACGAGAGATCGACGTCGTGTTCATCGGGTCTTGCACCAATTCCCGTATCTCTGATCTACGGCAGGCGGCGCAAATCATGACAGGTCGCCGCATCGCTGAAGGCATTCGCGTCCTCGTTGTGCCAGGATCACAAACCGTCAAGCGACAGGCAGAAGCCGAGGGCTTGCACCGAATATTTATCGACGCAGGAGCAGAATGGCGCGAGTCTGGCTGCTCCATGTGCATCGCCATGAACGAAGATCGGCTCTCCCCGGGCGAATATGCCGTCAGCACCAGCAATCGCAATTTTGAAGGTCGCCAGGGACCAGGTGGGCGGACGTTCCTGGCATCACCACTCACCGCATCTGCGGCAGCCGTGACCGGCGTAATCACCGACGCCCGCACGCTGCTTTAGGGTCGATGCATAAAAGGATATTAGATGGAACCCATTACAACCATTAATTCTCATGCTGTAACACTAACCTTGGATGACATCGACACCGACCAGATCATCCCGGCCAGGTACTTGAAAACTACGGGAAAGGAAGGGCTCGGAGAGGCATTGTTCGCCGACTGGCGCTACAACCCCGATGGATCCCGCCGACCGGATTTCATCCTGAACCAGCCTTTTGCATCCGGAGCCCGTATCCTCATCGCTCGGAATAACTTCGGCTGCGGGTCCTCCCGTGAACATGCCGTCTGGGCGCTGCGGGGGTGGGGTATCGATGCCGTGATCGCCCTCTCATTCGCGGATATCTTTCGCTCGAACGCCCTCAAGAATGGACTGCTACCGGTTGAGGTCGATGTGCCCTTCTTCGATGATCTCCTCATGGTGATCTCGAAGAATCCTGGCGTCCAGATCAGCGTGGACCTCCCCGAACAATGTGTATCGGTCACAGGTGGACCGTCGACCAAATTTCCAATCGACCCTTTTGTACGCGAATGTCTGTTGAAGGGCATCGATCAGCTGGACTATTTGCTTTCACTGGATGAGGAAATCAGCGCTTACGAGGTGACACATGAGCGAGGGTAGACGGATCGAGATCTATGATACTACGCTGCGGGACGGCACCCAGCGAGAGGGCATTTCACTTTCCTGCGACGATAAGGTCCGCATCGCTGAAAGTCTTGACTCTCTCGGTGTCGCATACATCGAAGGCGGCTGGCCGGGGTCTAACCCCAAGGATGTAGATTTTTTCGACCGCGCCAAGAGCATAAGCTGGGGGACCGCCAAGATCACCGCGTTCGGTTCGACCCGCCGGGCAGATACTTCGCCAGAGGATGATCCAAATCTGCGCGCGTTACTCGACGCCGAAACCCCCGTGTGCACGATCGTCGGCAAGTCCTCCCCCATGCACGTTCTGGAAGTGCTGAAGACTTCCCTGGATGAAAATTTGAGGATGGTACGTGAGAGCGTATCTTATTTGAGAGCGGCGGGCCGCAGGGTAATGTATGACGGGGAACACTTCTTCGATGCCTACATGGCTGATGAAGAATATGCCCTCGAAACCCTGCGAGCGGCTATGCAGGGAGGCGCGGAGATCTTGGTGTTGTGCGACACCAATGGTGGAACGCTCCCTGATAAAGTCGAAGCTGTCGTGCGCGATGTGGGTGCGCATATCGATCACCCACTGGGGATCCACACACACAACGATTCAGAATGTGCGGTCGCCAATAGCCTGGCCGCGGTGCAAGCGGGTGCGGTGCAGGTCCAGGGGACCATTAATGGCTACGGGGAACGCTGCGGCAACGCCAACCTCTCCACGATCATACCGAACCTCGAGCTGAAGCTTGGGTACCACGTACTGCCAGCAGGAAACCTTGAGAAGGTTACCGAGGTCGCCCACTTCATATCCGAGATAGCCAATCTGCAGCATGACGAGCACATGGCTTATGTAGGGAAGAGCGCCTTCGCCCACAAGGGGGGCATCCATGTCGCCGCGATGCGACGCAATACAGACTCATATCAACATATCGACCCGACACTCGTAGGAAATCAGATGCGGGTCGTGGTCAGCGAGCTTTCCGGACGGGGAAACCTGTTGAGCAAGGCTGAAGAGTTTGGGCTTCAGACCGAGGATCCAGGCAAGATGACCTCTGTGCTTAAACAGATCAAATCTCTCGAATCGGTCGGGTTTTCCTTTGAGGCTGCCGAGGCTTCCGTCGCTTTGATGATGCAGCGCCAGTCGCCAGACTACCGACCGCCGTTTGAACTGATCGACTATGTCGTGACAGTCGAACACCGAGATATGCGCGGCACATTGGCGGAGGCCACGGTTAAAATTTCGGTCGATGACGAGATCCTGCACACCGCCGCCGATGGGAACGGCCCCGTTCACGCTCTCGATGCGGCGCTGCGAAAGGCTCTGGCGCCTATCTACCCACCAATCGAATCGTTCAAATTGGTCGATTACAAGGTTCGCATCCTGAACAGCAAGGACGGCACTGGCGCGACGACGCGTGTACTCATCGATACCCGCAATGGACATCACCAATGGGGTACGGTCGGGGCTTCTACAAACATTATTGAAGCCTCCTGGCGAGCGTTAGCGGATAGCATTGAATACGGGCTGACGCTTGCGCAAATTTGATCTGGACAGTGTTTGGATCAACCCATCAAATTTCGAATCGAAGAGGTGATTTGAATGAAAGCTGAGATCGTGCTGCTTCCTGGTGACGGCATCGGACCTGAAGTCATCGACCAGGCTCGTCTAACACTCGAGCAGATCGCCGAGACCTTCGGTCACGCTTTCACCTTCTCCGAGCATTTGATCGGTGGGTGCGCCATCGACGCCACAGGTGATCCGCTGCCGACGGAGAGCCTGGCGGCCTGCAAGTCCGCGAACGCAGTGCTTCTTGGCGCTGTCGGCGGACCAAAGTGGGAAGATCCCCTCGCTCCCGTACGTCCCGAGCAAGGCTTGCTTGGATTACGAAAAGCGCTCGAGTTATTCGCTAATCTCCGACCCGTGCAAACATATCCAGCTCTGGTGGATGCCTCACCATTGCGACCCGAGCGAGTCGCCGATGTTAACATCCTGATCGTACGGGAGCTAACCGGCGGGCTGTACTTCGGCGAGCCGCGGCTGCGAGAGAAAGTTGACGGGCAGATCCGCGCCGTCGATACGCTCGAATACACGGAAGATGAGATTCGACGCGTAGTACGGATCGCCTTCAAGCTCGCTACCAGACGACGGGGGATCGTGACTTCGGTCGACAAAGCCAATGTGCTCGAGACTTCCCGGCTGTGGCGGCAGGTGGCCGAGGAAGTCGCCCGAGATTTCCCAGCTATACGCCTGGAACACCAACTCGTCGATTCAGCCGCCATGCGCCTTATCCAGGCACCGGAGTCGTTCGACGTACTAGTCACCGAGAACATGTTCGGCGACATCTTGAGCGATGAGGCGTCTGTGCTGGCTGGATCGCTGGGCCTCCTGCCCAGCGCATCGCTCAATGAGACGAGCCTGGGCGTTTTCGAACCTATCCACGGCTCTGCCCCGGATATCGCCGGGAAAGACCTTGCCAACCCGCTGGGGGCCATCCTGAGCGCGGCCATGCTGCTGCGCCACTCGTTGCGCTTGGACGAGGAAGCCCGGGCAGTCGAAACAGCAGTTGAAGATGCGATCAACGACGGTGCACGAACAGCCGACCTGGGTGGAGATGGTGCCCTGACAACGAGCGAAATGGGCACTGCGGTGATGACACACATAATAGCCAGGAGAACATAAAGTCCCAAAACGAGGAGTGAATATGGCTGACACAGACACAATGATCTGGTTGGACGGAGAACTGGTCCCCGAGGAGGCAGCCAGGGTGCCATTTCTGGCCCCCGCCCTTCACTACGGACTAGCGGCTTTCGAAGGTATTCGATGCTACTCGACGGAAAACGGTCCGGCTGTCTTCCGTCTACGTGAGCACCTAGAGCGTTTCCTCAATTCCGCTCGGATCTTCGGGATCACCGATCTGCCGTACAGCCTGGATGACCTGCGGAATGCGGTGCATGATGTCATCACTGCGAATAAGCTGAACTCCTGCTACATCCGACCGCTCGTGTACATGAGCTCGGGACCCCTCGGTTTGAACCTCGATGAAATGAAGGCATCCGTCGGCATCGCAGCATGGGAATGGGGGACTTTTCTCGGCGAAGATGCGATGGAGACCGGCGCACGGCTGGTGGTTTCGTCGTTTACGCGTCACCATCCTAATGTGATGATGACGAAAGCCAAGATTTCGGGCAACTACGCAAATTCGGTCATGGCCAAGACGCTTGCCTACCGGTTGGGGTTTGACGAGGCCATCATGCTCGATCCCAGTGGACTCGTCGCAGAATGCACCGGGGAAAACATCTTCCTCGTACGGGATGGGGTCATCTACACTCCATCCCGGGCCACAATCCTTGAAGGTATCACGCGAGATTCGATCCTCACCATCGCAAGAGATCTCGGCTATCAGACGGTAGAGGAGCCGATCTCACGCGACCAGCTCTACATCGCCGACGAAATCTTCCTATCAGGCACAGCCGCGGAATGTGTGCCTGCCTGTGAGGTCGATTTCCGCCCAATCGGAAATGGAAAAATCGGTCCGGTCACGCGCGAGATCCAGCGGACCTTTTTCGAGACTGTTCGAGGTAACGGACCACGCTCAGAATCTTGGCTGGACCCTGTGGGTGCACACATCAAAGCATAGTCACACAAGGATGATGCAACCAAGTGGGATAAGATCATAAATTAGCATCATCGCAACCATTGTTAGGAGTTTGGCTGTATTTCCCCCATTCCACCCCTCTCTTCCTTGACAATCGCGCTCGTGAGAAGGGGCGACCAGTGAGATATAACCTGCAAAATCTGTGATTGAATCTGAATATCCTGGCAAGAGTTGGAGCGCATCCATGCTTCGTCTATACTTAAACAGGATGATTTCGTTCGTGCCACCTACTCTGAGGGTGTTTATAGACATGAGATTAATTACATTCGCTCTTGTCATTTCAAGCCTAGGTCTTTTCGTTAGCTGTGCACCTACTCCGATCCAGACGGCGCCATCTTCCACACCCCCACCCCAGCCAACTTTCCCACCTGAATGGACTCCAACGTCCCTGGATTCAGTGGACGCTATACCATCGGTAGACACGACCCCAGCGGAGGCCCCCCTGACATCAGAGTACGATCCCTCCTTATGGCTTATTGAACTCGAGAGCGAGAGCTGGGAGGCACCGGAGTTGATCCAACAACTCGACGATGGTTCCATCATCCTTGTCCATAACCCAAAATCGGATCGACTTGGCCTGACATCTCCTCATGTTGTCCGCATAAATCTCACCGGGGAACTGCTATGGGCAAAAACTATCCCCGACTCTTTCGCATTCACGAAATCATCACCAGGGCCCGATAATCGGGTCCTGTTATCCGGTATTTATGAACGCGGGGATGAGCGTTCAGAAGTAGGAATATGCCTTCAAGCCAATGGGTCGATCGCATGGGTGCGTGATTTTAATTCGATGGCATTCCAGGATCCTGAGGATGGATCTGTTATCCCACCGGCCGATGCAATACTTTGCAGTTTCGAGGAGGACCTGGAGTTTGAAGACTACAAACAATTGAGCTTTGGAGACCCTTTTTTCCAATCAGATTTCGGCAACCCTTTCCCGGGTAGTATCACACACTCGAGGCATCCTTTTGGAGACACATTGCATTCAGGGACAACCGGCGACCTGGTGGATGATCCCGGGAATCTAACCAGGAGTCAAACCGGTCGCGAAGTCGCAGTCTGGTTTATTCGATTTGACGAGGAAGATGAAATTGTATGGAAGAACTATTTCCCTATCGTAAATTCCTTGTTTGGTGTTGGCGACAGCACAGAGGATGGTTCACTCGTCTTCGGATCAACATTCCGACCCACAGGTTACGGCACGGCCCTTCCTGACAGGTATGTCTGGGTCATGAAATTGAATGGGGATGGCGAGATTATTTATCAGCGAAGGTTCTTAGATTTATCCCATCTTGATGGTATCTTGGCAACTTCGAATTTTGGTCTCCTTATCTACGGACGCGGCTTTGGGGAGAACGTTGTAGAGGATGATGGATTCGAACAGCAAACTACGGCACAAGGAACCCTGCTCGTCAAACTGGATGGTGAGGGCAACATAGAGTGGACCTGGGGTTTGGAACCTGATATCACATTGCTTGAGATCGTTGAACTCGAGGATGGAACCTTTCTGGGATCTATAGAGAAATCAGGCAAGCTAGTGCGGTTTGGTCCAGATGGAATCATCAATTACTGTGATGAATTTTACGCCCAGAGCATCCAGATGCAGGATGACAACGATCCACCTAAAACCGACATGGAAGACAGCGCAGAAATCTGGCAGGATACCATCTTGAGATCCAGTGAACCTACGGATTTCCAATCGCTTCTACCATTGCGGGCGGTCGACGTACCCTTGAACGTCATTGACCACTGTTTTGAACCTCGTTAGTGATTCCAATTCTATTTATCAAACCTAT
The DNA here is from genome assembly GCA_041821665.1 of Anaerolineales bacterium. Lineage (GTDB taxonomy): Bacteria > Chloroflexota > Anaerolineae > Anaerolineales > E44-bin32 > E44-bin32. The sequence goes on along the minus strand of JBGUDT010000074.1, from coordinate 3,457 downwards.
AAGACCACTCACCAGGCAAATCCCACGCTCACACCAGTGAATTTATCTCCGGTTGCGATAAATGAGGAGTCTTCGCGTTGAGGTTCGTTAGAGGGTCTTTGAACAAATGAGCCACCCAGAGTCGGTTCCGAATAAAAACGAGCTCATGAATAAATCTTCAAGCAGCTCCCAGCAAGACGAGGAAGATTAATCACATACACCTCTGTTCATTGCTGTATACTGAAAATATGACAACCTGGGAATTACAGAGACATTGGGACATCGTTCGCTACATCGTCTACTACCTGGTGGAAGATTTGATCTCGCCGGATCAGATCACAGGCAAGGATATTGTCGATTTCAGCAGCGGATTGGGAGACCTCAGTGAATACATTTATTCACACAATCCCAACTCATTGATCGCCACATCACCGGATGAAATACCCCCACCCCCGAGCCTTGAAGGCCAATCCGGCTTCACTTTTATCCCAGACTTGTCCGCAGCTCAAATATACAAGAAGCTGGAGCCCAACTCGGTCGATTTGTTCGTTGCCCGGATGGTGTTCCAATTCCCCACTGACGAGGATGACCGCATCGATGTCGACGGCATGCTTAATCAGATATTCACGGTCCTACGTCCTGGTGGTCAGCTTGTGATTTGCAGCCACGAGTTCACGCAGCTCAACGATGATCCAGAAAGTTGGGACCTACCGCTGAAGGATTATCTCGGAAGATTGCTAAAAACGTATACAGGCCGCGAGGTGGATCGGATTCGAGGGCTCATCGAGCTGATCGAAGCGATCGGACTGCCACCGCGTGAAGGCGTCCATGGACAAACGGGTTTTGGCTTGAAAGGACTTATGGCGGTTGACTCGTTCGTCAAGGCCGGTTTCAAGATCGAATCGGCAGCCGAGATCGAGGACTTCACCTTCCCTGTGGGGATCAGTCGTGATCTGGTGGAGCGGAGGGATTACTACGTGCAATTGGCTGAACAAGTGTTTGATGTCAAGAGATCCCGCATTAATACAACTGACTTCGAGAACAAATACGCACGACCCGCATTACTAAAAAATATACTCAGCGAACTCAACCAGCTCCACCCCTTCGTAACCGTGCCGATATTCAAGATCGTGGCCGTCAGGAATTAGCGTAGCTCTCTATTCATCCGATATCCTGCCAACCACCCATCCTCAGGCGCACCGCAACCCCCACTCCGTAGACGAGCCTCGTCCTCAGCAGAACATCTACACCGGCTACGAACTAGTTGGGTAACGACCTAATAGACAATATTGGGCCTATTGTCTCTGCGGAGATAACGGCTCTTATCGGAATTCAATCCTGCGGTGCCTCAGGGGAATCTCCGCATAAGTGAGTGGTGTGGAGAATCCCGGTGGAATTCAATTGGATTACGTTCAATCAAATTTATCCTCCGAGTACGCCTTCCCGCGCAATCCCCATCATTAATTTGGAGCCCTCATCCAGCCGACATACAATACGTAAGCACTCAATCCTGTAATTCCATAAGGAGAAATTCTCGATGACAGAAGTATCCACGCGCTTACGCAAAGATGCTCCTATAGAACACACATGGAATGACATCAGCGTGTTTGCTACGCCTGAGGTATGGGAAGAGGAGTATCTTGCGTTGGGGGAAGCGCTCGATTCTTATCTCTCGGAAGATCACAGTGGATGGTCTGAACCCGGCCAGCTTGCAGATACACTCGAAGCGCTGACATCTTTGATGGAGCGCATGGAGAGGCTCGCCGTCTACGCTGGCATACGCGCCAGCGTGGATACGACCGATCAGGATGCAGGGGAACGAAGCAGTCGAGCCCAGGGTCTAAATGCCCGCATCATGGCAGTGTACGCGCCTTTGGAGCCCCGGTTGTTGGCTCTGGAGGAGGGGACGCTATCGCGGTGGACTGCAGAGGAACCACGGCTGACCGCGTATCAACACTTCTTTGAGGATATCCTACGTAGATCAAAGCACGTGCGGTCGGATGAGATGGAGGAGCTCTTCGGGATGCTGGCCGATCCTTTCTCAGGCGTACGTGGAGCTTCGAGCATGCTTACCAACGCTGATTTCGTCTTTGAACCCGCCCGGGGCAGCTCTGGGGAGGCGATCCCCCTCAGCCAGGGCAGTGTGATACTGCTTACTACCGAAGCGGATCGGGAGATCCGCCGGACAGCGTATGAGAACTACGCCGATCTTTATCTGGCACATAAAGCGACGCTGGCCCGTTTGCTGGAGACTTCGATTAAGCAAAGTGCGTTGATGAGCCGCGCCAGAAATCACGGTTCAAACCTGGAGACAGCGCTTTTCCGCGATGACATCCCGGTTGAGGTCTTCCACAACCTCATCGATACCTTCCGGGAGAACTTACCCACCTGGCACCGCTATTTCACCGTGCGGAAAAAGATTATGGGAGTGACCGAATTACATCCTTACGATATCTGGGGACCGCTTACGGATTCCAGACCAGAGGTATCCTATCCACAGGCGGTTGAATGGATATGCGCTGGGCTGGAACCCATGGGCGAGGCGTATGTGGAGACCGTGCGCCGTGGCTGCCTCGAGGATCGCTGGGTGGACGTCTATCCCAACCAGGGCAAACGCGGGGGCGCCTTCTCATGGGGTAGCCCGGGAACAATGCCCTTCATCGTGATGAGCTACAACGACACACTATTCAGTCTCAGCACACTGGCCCACGAGCTGGGGCACTCGATGCATTCCTACCTCACTTGGCAGACGCAGCCATACATATATGGCGACTACTCCCTCTTCGTGGCCGAAGTCGCCTCCAACTTCCACCAGGCGATGGTGCGCGATTATCTATTAACGAACTTCGACGACCCAGCCTTCCAGATCGGTGTGATCGAGGAGGCGATGTCCAACTTCCACCGCTACTTCCTCATCATGCCGACACTGGCGCGGTTTGAGTTCGAGGTCCACACACGAGGTGAGCGAGGTGAAGGGTTACCCCCCGATGAGCTCACCCGCATCACGGCCGAATTTTTCAGAGAGGCGTACGGTCCCGAGATGGATGGAGATGAGGATCGGTTGGGTATTCGTTGGGCACAGTTTGGACACCTATATACGGATTACTATGTCTTTCAATATGCTACCGGGATCGCCGGTGCGAATGCGCTCGCGCGCCGGATCCTCGATGGCGAACAAGGCTCGATTGAAGCCTACCTCTCGTTCCTCAAAACCGGTGGTTCGCTGTACCCCCTCGATGCCCTGAAGCTGGCCGGGGTAGATCTGAGCACACCGGAGCCCGTACAGCAGGCTTTCAACGTCATGGCGGGGATGATCGATCGGTTGGAGGAGCTGGCCGGGGTCTGATCGATCAGGTTACTTCCTGCTGGATTAGGCTCCCGATCGTTAACAAGTTCACCTGTCACTGCGCTGCAATACGCACGCCGAATTAGTCCCTATGTTAGACACGCCATGACATCTATCCCTTCTCCCTGATCC
>JBGUDT010000073.1:0-11478 GCA_041821665.1 Anaerolineales bacterium | reverse complement strand
GCAGCATAACGACGATAATTATCAATCCGATCCAACCCGAAACACCCTGTCTCCTGGTTGGACGGTAGCGGTCTCTTGACCATCACTCAATACCAACAAGAAACCACGCCGCCCATTATTCAGGAATTTTAGCGTAGATTTAAGCTCCACCGCCGGGAGCCGTTCTTGCTGGCTTTGGGCAGCAAAATGGCTGAACTCATCACATGGTGCCGCGAAACAAACCACATCCAGTAACGTCCTGTGCCCTGTATCGATGGACTCGATAACAATTTGCTGTCCGAGATCCTCGGGCCAGACTTCCTCTCCATATTCGATGATTATATTTTCACCGGCGATGCCATCTACCATGTGTTCACCGAATCGGGCGCGCATCGCATCGTAATGAGACGTAAAACCGATACAAATAAGATCGTTGTTGTCGTACGCCTTATCAGGGTGGTCAATGTGATGGATGTCGAGCACATGCTCACCTTCATGAGTAGTGGCTTCAATGCCCTTCGATGTAATGCGCACGCGATCCACTTCCACCCGTCGGGAAGCATCGTAAAAGTATCCTGAGGATTTCTCGATGATCAATCCAGATGGTTGTAACTGCACCAGCTTAACCCGGCCCAAGGGATTCATCTCGTCGACCATTCCTTACCTCCGATTTATATGAAAGTAGCGTAATGTATCGCGGATATCAGTCTGGAGACCGATCCCATCTGAAGAGCCCGAGAGACTGATCTGACCCATCTAAACAATTACATCCTCTCTTTCAGCTGCCTCCATGATTTTTCTCAACTCATCCTGGAGATCCTCCTGGAGCGGCTTTGGTTGGTGTTGCGCTAAAATCTGCTCGAAGGTTGCCCGGGCCCTTCTACGGATATCAGGTGAGGGCGGATCATCTATCGTTGGATCCGGGTGCGTGAGTTTCGGCAGCCAGATATCTCGGATCGAATGGCGAGTGTGTTTCTGCCCCAGGAAATGCCCTCCCGGCCCAACCGCCTCGATCACATCCAGGGCTAGTTTTTCGGGTGTGGTGTCAATCCCTTCCGCCAACTTACGGTGTGTGTGATAGATCTCATCGTCATATATAATCTGCTCTGGAAGTAGTAAAGTAGCAGCCCTGAGCAATCCGAGACCCTCCACCATATCTGCCCCAGCCAAAGGAGTCAGCAGCGAGGTATACACGCTATCCCGGCCTAATTGCCACGAAGCTGGCTCTGAGCAGTCAACGCTAAAAGCCCCGCCCAAAGACGGGACGCCCCAATCGTGGGCCAACTGTACTGCTGCCGCGTTGCATAGATATTTCTCCGACATACTGGCGATATAATCCCCCGACCTCGGATCCATAACTGAGGCTAACAACGAGTGGAAGACCGGCGCCCCTGGAGCTACAAACTGCATGAGGACCATTGCGCTGGCAACTTCGGCATTGGCGACCACCAGGGCGCCACCCATCGTCGCTGGTGCGGTGGCGCCGATATTGGGCATTGCCATGAATCCCACCGGGACCCCAGCCTCCGCAAATACCATTGCCCCTTCGATTCCAGCCTTGTCCTGTCCGAGGGGGGCGATGGTGCAGACCAGGCTTGAGAGGGGCGGTCGTTTCCGAAGGTTTTCTTTACTCCCGGCAATTACCTCCGCCATTTGCAGGGAATAGTGAGCCAGTTTTTCCCCAATGATCGTCGCGCTCTGGATATGTTTGGCTGTGTTCTTGAAGCTGGCATCCAGCTCATGCAATGACGCAACCTGCCCGTAATCCTGAGCACTGACCATAGGCCAAAAAAACGAAACCGATGAGAGATAATCCGATACGCGGGCCATCATTGCCACATCGGCTTTGCTGGAAGCACGGTACAACCCAGTTTCCATATCAATGGTTTCCGTTCCACAACCATCCGTTGAGAAGTAACTGGATTTGCCGTCAAGAGTTAGGTCCATCCCTTCTGCCCGTCCAGACAGAGTGTAGGTGCGAGGCGCGTGACACATCGCTTCCCGCACCAGATTGGGAGAAAGGCGCACGATCTGTTTCTCAAAATCCACATCTGCTCCATGTTCGGTAAAGATGCGCAAGGCACGCTCCGAAGGGAAATGGACACCGACCATTTCCAGGACATGCAGAGTTGCCGCCCTGATCTCTGCTACCTGCTCGGCACTGAGTACATTTACTCTTACCTTGGGTTGGATAGGTTTTATATTCACCATTTCTCTTTTCTAATTTAACGATGTGGGGACATGAATCAACGATATTGGTCGAGCTAACTAGTCCTCAGCTGGCGCCTTTATAGCTTTCTCGATTTCATCCCGGTGTTCATTTTCATGGTCGATCATATAATCAATTAACTTGGCAGTACTGCCGCGTTCACCCCCCCATGGGTAGAGTAAATCACCGGGTAATTGATCGGATGGAATTTCGCGGATAGCTTCTCTCAGGTCGTCGCGTGCCTGCTCCCATTCCACAAATATCTGTTGGGTAGAAAACGTGCGCTGCTCTAGGACCGCCTGTTCGTTGTAATCAGATTCATCCTCCTCAATACCAGGAATGAAATATTCGGTTCCTGCTATGAACGCTCGAAGAGATTTTGCTACCTGTCGATCCCAGGTCGCGATGTGCCCGAGAATATCCCTGATCCGCCATTCAGGATCTGTATAAACGCGCATCTCAGGATCGACGTCTTCCAGGAGAGCACGCGTCGCCGAACGTGTTTCGATCAGTTTTTCCAGTAAATCACCATTTTCACCAACACTCATGTTAAATACTCCTTATTCGCTCATCATTTGCTTCCGTGCTGCCACCCTGTTCGCTCGATTAAATACTTCGACTGTCCTCCCTTGAAAATAGGTGGGGGCAATGATCACCCAGTTTATCACGATCTAGGCAAATTATAACACGCGAGTTTCGTTTTATGCCGCATTTTGCGAGAATTGTGTCTGTTTCAGAAAGTATTTGGGCGTGGCGTTGACTATTCGGAAACTATGAGGTATGCTGATATCGTTAAGCCGACGTCCGCATTGTTACTTTATAAGAGTGAGTTCTGGCCTATGGGTCGACCAGATCCAACAGATTGGAAAATCATCGAATTACTCAACGAAGATGGTCGTATGTCGAATACCGAGATTGCCCGACAGTTGGGTGATGTCTCAGCACGCTCGGTCTCCAATCGTATCAACGCACTAACTGAGCAGGGTATTATTAATATTCGTTCTATTGTCAACCCAGAAGCTGTTGGTTATGGTGTGCTCGCTGATGTGTTCATCGAAGTCGAGCCAGGGTATGTGCGCCTTGTGGCACAACAAATGGCCGATTTACCACAGGTCAGCTACACAGCATGCGCAACCGGGGATACCGATGTCATCATCTCAGTACGGGCTCGAAACATTGAGGAGTTGTACGACTTCGTGATTGAGACTCTGAGCAAGATACCCGGTGTGCGCCACACCCAAACAATTCCCCTGCCCATCAAAATGAAGAGCGTCGTCAGGTGGATGCCGCCAGACGTACTTGAAGACAAGGAAGGCAACTCATCACAAAGCACACTTCACGCAGAAGGAAATTAAGATGAGCAAAGACCAACAACCCGAGACTGCCAACTCGCCTTTTCCATCCCATGTGCAAGTTGTCATTGTTGGCGGTGGTGTGATTGGATGCAGCGTCGCATATCATTTAACGAAATTGGGCGTGCGAGATGTCGTACTATTAGAACGTACGCAGTTGACGGCAGGAACAACTTGGCATGCAGCGGGATTGATCGTCAGCGGATTTTCCACCGAAACAACCATCCACATGGCTAAATACACCCGCGACCTCTACGAAAGATTGGGAGAGGAGACCGGGCAGGATACTGGTTTCAAGGCCATTGGCTACCTTCAGCCTGCCACCAATCCAGACCGACTAGATAGCCTCCGCCGTAGGGCTGATTTCGCTCGCGGATATGACGTCTGCACAGAGGAGATCTCTGCTGCAGAGGTCAAGAAGATGTGGCCTCTGTTTGAGACCGATGACATTCTCGCGGGATTCTACACGGCAGACGATGGCCGGGTCAATCCAATTGACACAACAATGGCACTGGCCAAAGGTGCAAAAATGGGTGGCGCACGCGTCTTTGAAGATACCAAGGTCACCGGGATCAAGAAGGAGAACGGACGTGTAACCGGTGTGGTCACCAATAAGGGAGAAATTGAGGCGGAATACGTGGTCAACTGCGGAGGTATGTGGGCGCGAGAGCTGGGCAAGATGGCCGGCGTCAATGTTCCACTGCATGCCGCCGAACATTACTATCTTATTACCGAACCCATCGATGGCATGCAACCGGATCTGCCCATCGTCGAGGACCCAGACTTATTTGCCTACTACCGTGAAGAAATGGGTGGACTGATGCTGGGTTTGTTTGAGCCGGTGGCTGGACCATGGGGGATGGATGGCATTCCAGATAATTTCAGTTTTGGTGAAATACAACCTGATTGGGACCGCTTAATGCCGTATGTCGAGAAGGCCATGGAACGCATTCCTGTCGCGAAAGATGCCGGGGTGCATAAATTCTTCTGCGGACCGGAGAGCTTCACTCCCGACATGGGCACGTTGATGGGCGAAGCGCCGGAATTGAAGAACTACTTTGTTGCCGCGGGATTCAATTCGCTGGGCATTCTATTTGGTGGCGGTGCTGGGCGTGTGATGGCCCAGTGGATTGTCGACGGCTACCCATCTGTCGATGTCAGTGAAATCAACATCGACCGTTTGATGCCCTTCCAGAACAATTCCAAATATCTTCACGACCGCACCGTGGAACTGTTGGGCTGGCAATATATTAGTTGGCCTAATCTGCAGCCCGAAACAGCGCGCGGTTCTCGCAAATCGGCGATGTACGACCGTCTCGCTCAGGCCGGTGCCTATTACGGGGAATCGGTTGGATGGGAGTATCCGGATTGGTTCGCTCCGGCGGGCATTGAGCCTAGAGTTAAGTTTTCCTGGGGGCGCCAGAATTGGTTTGAGTACGTGGCCGCAGAACACAAAGCAGCGCGTGAGGACGTCATTCTAATGGATCTGACCCATATGTCCAAATTCCTCGTCCAAGGACGAGATGCGGAAAAGGTACTCAATAAGATTTGCGCCAACAACGTAGCGGTACCTATTGGTCGCATCGTCTACACACAGTGGTTGAACGAACGCGGCACCATCGAAGCAGACATGACGGTGACCCGCCTGGCGGAAGATGTTTACTTGCTCATCGTCGTAGACAAAGCCCATACGCATGTTGAAACCTGGTTGAAGGACCACATCCCACAGGATGCTTATGTCTTCGTCACCGATGTGACCTCCGGTTATAACCTCATCAACGTGCAGGGGCCGAAATCCCGTCAACTGCTAACCAAGCTAACCAGTTCGGATATGTCGAACCAAGCCTTCCCATACCTAACGGCTCAAGAGATCGATGTCGGCTATGCACTCGTCAAAGCCCTGCGAGTAACCTATGTGGGAGAGTTGGGATGGGAACTCTACGTGCCAACCGAGTTCACGCTCCATGTTTTCGATATGCTCGTAGCTGCGGGTGCCGAGTTTGGCCTAAAACACGCCGGGTTTCAAGTATTGAACACGCTTCGGATCGAGAAAGCTTATCGGGATTACGGCTGGGATGTTGACAATACGGACACACCTTTGGAAGTGGGCCTGGGCTTTGCGGTAGATTTCGACAAACCCAGCGGATTCATTGGGAAAGACGCTCTCCTTCGGCAAAAAGAAGAAGGCATTCTCAAGCACCGGCTCATACAATTTTTTCTGAAGGATCCTCAACCACTGCTTTATGGTGGTGAGCCTATTTTCCGGGATGGGAAACGAGTTGGTCACCTCGCCAGCGGAGGGTACGGACACACCCTTGGAGGAGCGCTTGGCCTGGGTTCTATAAAGAACGAAACAGGTGTAACGGCTGATTTCGTCAAGAGCGGCAGCTACGAGATCGAGGTGGCAGGAGTGTGCTACCCCGCGAAGGCTTCCCTACGCCCGATGTATGACCCTCAAGGCTTAAAAGTCCGTTCCTGAATCAGTACTGCCGAGGTGAATGTTGGACATCCACCTGCAACTGTATTCAATCCTGCGAGAGAAGCTCCCTAGTGATGCTAAAGGGCGCACGGTAATGCAATTAGATGAAGGCGCGACGCTTGCCGACCTCCTCGATGAACTTGGTATCAATCTCAAAGTAGTTATCAGCGTGAATGGTGACCACGAACCGGACAAGTCACGCCAGTTGCGGGATGGTGACCATGTGAGGATATTTTCAGCTATTAGCGGCGGATAACATGCCCGGTGAACTGAGTAACACGGATGTAAAGGAGAGAGTATTATGCCTCATGGATATAACGGGAAAATTTTGCATGTTGATCTCACTAGTGGGAAGTTTCGTGTAGAAGAACCGGTTGAGGCGTTCTATCGCAAATATATGGGCGGCAGCGCACTGGCAATGTACTACCTGCTCAAGGAATTGCCCTCCGGTGTAGATCCGCTCAGCCCGGAAAACATACTAGTTCTGGCGCTCAGCGTCCTAACTGGTGCAGCCATCTCAGGTCAGAGCCGCATGACCGCGGCTGCCAAATCACCGCTGACCGGAGCGATTGGCGACTCTCAGGGTGGAGGCTTCTTCCCTGCAGAACTCAAGTTTGCCGGATTCGATGCCATCGTCGTTAAGGGAAAATCCAAGAAGCCAGTATATCTCTGGATTCAAGAAGGGAAATACGAACTCCGAGATGCCTCTCATCTGTGGGGATTGATAACTGGGGAAGCCGAAGCGACGATCAAAGAAGAGCTGGGCGACGAGAAGGTCGAGGTTCTGCAGATCGGTCCTGCTGGGGAAAACGGAGTACGCTTTGCCGGAATCTTCAGTATGTCCAACCGCGCCAATGGACGCACAGGCATGGGCGCCGTGATGGGTTCCAAGAATCTGAAGGCGGTTGTCGTGCGCGGCAAAAACCGTCCCAATGTGGCTGACAGGGTGGGACTCAGCAAACTCGCCAAATGGGGCGCAGCCAACCTGGAAGAATCCGATATTGCGGGGTTGGCGAAGTACGGCACCAACGAGACGACCGGGGCAAACCAGGCATCCGGAACGCTGCCTTCGTACAACTACGACAGCGGTGTGTTCGATGGTTGGGAGCCTATTGACGGCACAACCATGTACGATACCGTCTTGAGAGGTGCAGCCGAGGGCAAACAGGACCGCCTGGGTCGGCATACCTGCTACGCCTGCACCGTACGTTGTAAGCGCGTGGTCGAGATTACCGAAGGACCCTATCAGGTTGATCCGCATTACGGTGGGCCGGAATACGAAACGACCTCAACTTTTGGCAATTACAGTGCTATCGACAACCTCCCCGCAATCTGTAAAGCCAACGAGATATGCAATAAGTATGGTATGGATTCCATATCGTGCGGAGCCACCATTTCCTGGGCATTCGAGGCCTTCAACAAGGGTAAACTGACCCTGGAGGATACGGATGGACTCGACCTTACATGGGGCAATGCCGAGTCGATGGTCAAGCTGACAGAGAAAATAGCCAAACGTGAGGGTATCGGAGACATACTTGCCGAAGGTTCAGAGCGGGCAGCTAAGAAGATCGGGCGCGGCACCGAAGCGTTTCTGATTACCTTCAAAGGACAGGAGGCGCCAGCCCACATGCCGCGCGTGAAACGATCCCTGGCGATAATCTATGCAGCGAACCCGTTTGGAGCAGACCACCAATCCCATGAGCACGACCCAGCGATTGAAGATGACTTCGAGTATTACACAGACCGGATGGCTGTCTTAGGTTTCAGCGAGGCACAAGAACCCCGCTCATTGAGCGATGAGAAGATCCGCTTTACAATGGCCACGCAGCATCTGTACAGCGTGATGGACAGCCTGAATCTTTGTCAGTTCGTTTTTGGTCCGGCATGGCAATTATATGGCCCAGCCGATATGGTCGAACTCGTACGGGTAGTAACCGGTTGGCAGGATGTGAGTATTGAAGAGCTTCAAAGGGTGGGGGAGCGGCGAGTGAATATGATGCGGGCATTCAATGCCCGTGAGGGGCTTGACCGTAAGGATGATGTGCTGCCCCAAAAACTCTTCAAACCGCTTAAAGGGGGTGCGAGCGATGGTTGGAAGCTTGATCGCACTGAGGTTAATTCCGCGCTGGATAAATATTACGAGTTTTGTGGTTGGGATGTTAAGACTGGCAATCCCACACGGGTAAAGCTGGCGGAATTGGGATTGGATTGGGTGGCCGACCAACTTGGAATATAGGATTCAATATCCAAGACCCTCTCCATTTGAGAGAGGGTCTTCTCTTTTAATACTCTTTACGGTTATGACGAAATCAAGTAGCTTAGCAGCGTACCCTTTCTAACTTGGGATCGTACATTGGCCTTAAGGATGCTTTCGCAGGATACCGTACCCCGGCGATGTCGATCTCATAGGAACCACTCTTGATGAAGTCAACGGTTACGGTTTCGCCATCATTCTCTACAGGACCGACCCCCACCGACGCCCCCAATGTATGGCCATAACTACCCGACATGATATGACCAACAGGTTCCCCATCGCGATAAATGATTTCACCGAAATACAGAAGGGGTTCAGGATCTTCGAGCAGGAATTGCGGCATTCTGTAGCGATAACCGCTTTCTTTCAAACGCAATAAGGCGTCACGACCAATAAATCCACCGGGTTTATCAAAATCTACAAAGTAACCCAAGCCAACTTCCAGGGGTGTATCGGTATTGTCGATATCACCGCCGTAATCTCGGTAAGCTTTTTCAAGCCGCAAAGAATCTAATGCGTGCAGTCCTAAATGTTTCAATCCGAATGCTGCTCCCGCTTCCACAAGCAGGTCGAATACATGCAGGGAAAATTCCGTGGGAATATAAAGCTCCCACCCCAACTCGCCCACGTAAGTAATTCGGATGGCCTTGACGAGAGCGTAACCAATATCGATTTGTTGCATCGTAAGGAATGGGAAAGCCTCATTGGACAGATCGGCATTAGTTAGGCCACTTAAGAAATCACGCGATTTCGGCCCCTGGATGTTGAGAACGCTGTACGCCGAGGTGATGTTGGTCACATATATATTCGCATCGACAGGGATTTGACGTCTTAGCCAGGCCTGTACCGCTGTAATCGTGCCATCACCGGTAAGAATGAGGTACTGGTCCTCGGCCAGACGAGTGACGGTTAAATCGGCCTCGATGGTGCCAGTCTCATTCAGCCATTGTGTGTAAACGCAGCGCCCGATCGGCACAGCGACATTATTGGAACAAATACGATTGAGAACTTTTTCGGCATCGCGTCCCTGAACCAAAAGCTTTCCCATCACAGAGTAATCCAGCATCGTTACATTCTCGCGAGTAGCCTGGTGTTCGGCGGCACTGTACTCAAACCAGTTCTGACGTCCCCAGGAATACTCGACCTTTGGCTCCACGCCCTGCGGTGCGAACCAATCCGGATACTCCCACCCAGCATACACGCCGAAGTAGGCCCCCGCCTCAGCCAACCGGTCATGAAACGCGGATTTGCGCGCATTACGGGCGGTTTTAACTTGCTTGTTCGGATACCCATCTTCGAACATGAACCCAAGCAGTTCAACCCCGCGGTCCTTGAGATATTTTGGCGTGTTCTCAAATGGCAACATACGCGCGATATCGATTTCGGTGATATCGACATCCGGCACACCATCCACAATCCACTGGGCCATAATCTTCCCGGCTCCACCACCCATCAGGATGCCTAGCGAGTTGAAACCCGCAGCAACATAGAAGTTATCTAACTCTGGGGCTAATCCCATCATGGGACCTAAATCGGGCGTGAAGCTCTCCGGACCGCAGAAGAATTTGTGAATCCCCGCTTTTTCAAGGCCGGGTATACGCTTCATGGCCTCTTCCACATACGGCATCATGCGGTCCCAATCGGGTTTAATTTCACCAAAAGTGAAGTCTTTTGGGATGCCGTCCAGCGCCCAGGGGGCGGACACGGGTTCGAATAAACCAAATAAGATGCCCCCAACTTCTTCCCGATAGTAGGCGTACTTATCGGGATCCACCAAAACCGGTAAATCTGGATGGACACCTTCCACTGGTTCCGTGATCAGGTAGTAATGCTCGGTAGGTTGTAAAGGGACATCCACGCCAGCTAGCTTGCCAATCTCACGCGACCACATGCCAGCACAATTGACCACATACTCGGCTTGGATTTCACCCCTCTCCGTTATGATCCTGTTTACGCGATGATCTTCTATCTCGAAGCCAGTGACGGGCGTTTCTTCAAAGATCTGGACGCCGCCCATGCGAGCCCCTTTGGCCAATGCCATGGTCACATCAATCGGGTTCACACGGCCATCGCCCGGGGAATAAAAACCGGCTAAGAGATCCTCGGTGTATGCCAGCGGCCATAGTTCCTTGAATTTCTTCGGAGTGATCTCATTAAACGCAACGTCAAATTCACGTTCGAATGCAGATATACGGCGCATTTCTTCCAGCCGGTCAGGGGTAGTGACCAAGGTAATCGTCCCAACGTTCTTGTTTCCCGTTGCCAGGCCGGTCTCTGCCTCGAGAGATTTATAAAGCTCGAGGGTGTACTTGGTCATCTCGATCGTGGTCGCGCTGAAAAACCCGCCGGCTTCAATCAGCCCAGCGGCATGCCAGGTTGTTCCGGCGGTGAGTTGGGCGCGTTCGAGCAGGACAATATCCTTCCAACCTAGTTTTGTTAAGTGATAGGCGGTGCTGCAACCTATCACACCTCCCCCAATGATGACTACTTTCGCACGTTCGGGGAGCCGTTTGCTTGAATTTCCTGAAGGTTTGTTATCTGCCATGTCAACTCGCTAATTTTTTCGCGGTTTTATCCGCAGCGGCCAAGATCTGATCCATTTCTTTCAGGGCGATATCTGGTAAAGGCTCGGGTTGGTGTGAGTCGAAAATCTTTTGGAACCCTTCAATAGCCAAATCACGCGGATCTCGCAACTTACCATCTGTGTCTTGTTGGTGGAAGATGGGTGAGTAATGAAAATCACGAATATGCGCACGGGTATGCTTTTGGCGTAGAAAGTGGCCCCGCGGCCCTACTGCTTTGATCACATCTAGCGATTCATCAAGATCATTAAACTCAAATGATTTATACGTACCGTAAACATTCATGGCGATTTCTGCATCCAGGATGATTTGCTCCGGGTAAAGGATCATCGAAGAGTCCATCAAGCCCAGGTACCCACAAATCTCACCCCCGGCCAGTGGGATCTGGACACTGCCGAAACCAGCTTCGAATGCCGATTGCCAGCCGATATCGAGTGCATCACTACTAAAAGATCCTCCACCCAGACTGGGAACATTCCAGGCATGGGCAAGCTGGACGGCGATCAATGACACTGGGAGGGGTACATCACCGATGTACCCGCCGGTGCGCGGATTCATAAGCGAGGTGATAATCGAATGGAATACCGGAGCCCCTGGATGAGCCAATTGCATTAAGACCATCG
>JBGUDT010000072.1:5806-11573 GCA_041821665.1 Anaerolineales bacterium | reverse complement strand
TGGAGCGCGAAGCGATTGGGTTGCAGCATTGTATGGACAGAGGATCTAAATCCAGACCAGGATTATGATGGCGTCAAGGTTGTGAACCCCTTTGCCCGCTGATGTGCAGAAGTAGGGCGCGCATAGGATTGACACTCATATGTGCAACAGCCTGCGAGGCTCCCTGAAGCTTAGATAGGAATAGACCTGCCGTTCTTGGCAGGTCTATCGAGAATATTCAAACATTCAATCTAAGGAAAACCAGGTGGCGACGAATGGATTCGAACCATCGACCAAGGGCTTATGAGTCCCCTGCTCTACCACTGAGCTACGTCGCCGTGGTGACTAAGTGCAATAAATTGCATTCTACTCAAGAAGCATTATCTTATCAAGGTCACGCTGTAAAATGTTTGATTTCTCAGCTTTTCATACGGCATCATCCCCACCATGGTCCATGAGTTGATGCTGATCCATGAACCTTCGGATCGTCCCCGGAAGTGATTCGGGGTCGTCCACGATTAGTTCATCAGGCAGTAGCTTTTCCTCATGAAGCAATTCGCGGGTGAAAGGGGTTGCGACAGCGATGACGTTCACGCCTGCCGCAAGTCCGGCGCGCACGCCCGAAGGAGAATCTTCGATTGCGAGGCACTCTCTCGCCGGGACAGACAGCGCCTCGAGGGCAAGATTGTAAATCTCAGGGTCAGGCTTTCCGTGTTCCACGTCATCGCGTGTAGCCACAAAATCGAAACGATCGTGGAGACCTAACACATCCAACACGCGATTGGCTTGCTCGCATGTGGACATCGTTACCAATGCCGTTTTACAACCCGCCTTATGCGCTTCGTTTAGTAAATCCACGTTATGTGGCCACTGATTTGTGCGCAATACTTCTGGATCCCCCGTGAGTTCTTCGTAGTGCCGCAATCGCAGTTGAACGAAGATCTGCCAAGTTTTTTGTGCGCCGAATTCATCGCTCAGGCTCTTAATCGAATCTGCCAGGTCAAATCGAGAGATGAGGTACTCCGCCACTTCTTTGCGAGATTTTCCCACCACCTGCTTGAAGGCATCGATAACTTGCTCCTCCGAGACCTCACGAGGACATAATTCAGTCACGGCTTTGGCATAGGATTGAGCCTTCAGCCGTTCTGTTTGCACCAGTGTGCCATCAAGATCGAAGATCCATGCTTGAATCATCATTTCTCCACATTGGACGAAATATCGAATTAAGGTCCTATAGAGAAGATTGGTTGATTACCCAGAATCTTACGCTTTTTCCGGAGAGCACACTGATTCACGAAACGGCCTCAGCGCTTCCAATATTCACTTCCCCGGCTTCTACCTGGAATTCTTCAACACTTACTCTTCGAAGCAAGAGAAGCGAGATCAGCAAACCAGCAGCCTCTACCAGGAAGACAACTGCATATGCCTGCGAAGTTGCAGCGCCCAACTTTAGAGTGACAGAGTGCAAGGCACCCCCCGCGAATGAAGCCGGACCACGTGCAAGCGCCTGAAGCAGCGTCCAAGCACCAATAAAAAGACCCGTCTGGGTCGCGGGCGTCATGTCCATCATCAGCGCGATTGCTCCCACGGTAAAGAACCCACCTCCGATACCAAGAAGCAGTATCCATAGGGGCAGCAAACCTGGAGATAGACTTATCGCGGTCATCGCCAAACCACAAAACGCCAGGATGATCACCCCTACGCCAACGCCCGTCGTCCACCGTTTTCCGCGTGCAGGGATGACTTTGGCGCCTCCTAAAAGCATGGCCGCAACCAACCCCACACCCAGATAGACGTTGAAACGCGTCGTCTCTGCTGGCGGAAGTCCAAAGACCTCACCCCCAAATGGCTCCAAGACCACGTCATACATGAAGAACGAAAACATACTTAACACAAGGAAACCTGCGAACCAGCGCGCTTGCGAGTTTTGAAAAATCGATTCGATGGATGATCGCAATGTAGCTTCGGATCGCTGGATCTCTCCTTCGAACTTCGATTCTTGACCCCAGAGAGCGACCCAAGAAAGGAGAACTGCGATAAATCCTGCGCTAATGAAGAGCCCCACCAATGCCTCGAAGGAATATTCTGCGAAAGCAAGACTGCTTCCCATGCCAACTAAAATGATGCCGAGCATGAGCATCGTCCAGATGATGCCTGTGACTCGACCCCTCTCTTTTCGATTGGTGAGATCCGTGACCAAGGCAAGGAAGGCGGTGACTGCAATGTATGTGGAAATACCCTCGACAAGGAAAAAGCCAAATCCAATCAAAACACGGTCAAACGTTGTTGAGGCGGCGACCCAGCGAGCTAAGTAGGGTGCGCTGATCAAAATGAGGACAGTTATAGTGAAGCTCACGAGAATATAGGGGGTCCGGCGATAACCACGCACAGTATGTCTATCGGAATAGAAACCGAAGGGTATTGCGAAAAGCGCGCCGAGATAATGACCTCCCCCAATGAGAAGACTAACGATGAATAGGTCCATCCCCCACTCCACCCGCATGACCCTATTTAAGACACCCAGAAATAGAACAGACAACCCGCCCGCGGCGAGTTGGAATAAGCCCAACCGAATAACATTCTTTCTCGACATCGTTACCAATTTGTTTTCCTTAGAAGCGTGTTTTCCCAATTCAGGGAAACCCAGGATCCAGGGTTGCAGCTTCGCATCTGCTTTCAAGCATATATCGTACTCTGAAATTCTCGGGGAATCGTTTCCCTTAATAGTCTTTTAATGAGAGAGGCCCATCGAAGAAGCAAATATTTCGAGCGGATGGAGAACTGCCAGATGGGTAAATTCCGAAATCCACCAACGACAAGTTTCGGAATCACTGATTACGCAATCAACACCGGAATCAGCTACCTGGTTGAATAAAGATTGACCCACCTTATGGGCCACATCGAACCGCTCCTTCTTGACTCCATAGGTTCCAGCAATGCCACAGCACTCTGAGTCGGAAAGCACGATCTCAAGATCAGGGATCTGCCGCAGGACGCGAAAGGCGGGAATCCCGACGCCATGACTGCGAAGCTGGCAAGGAGGATGATAGAGAATTTTCATAGGCATAGATTTCAAATCACGATCTTCGAGCAACTCCCATAACTCCTCGACGATATATTCAAATACATCAAAACATCCCTCGGCAACTTCGTCAAAATCCAATCCGCTTAGACCCAGCACCTCCCGATATTCATGCTTGAGTTCGAGGATGCAGGATGTCGATGTGCCGACGACGGGAATCTTATTACGTACGAAAGGTAATAGAGAATCGATGTTTGATTCGCCATACTTCCTCGCTGCATCAAACAACCCGTTAGACTGTAGCGGCAATCCGCAACAACGTTGCGGGGGAAGGATTACCTCACATCCTAATTCTTCAAGCACCCGGATGGCAAGACTTCCTAAATCGGGTTCATAATGGTTTGTGCTGCAGCCGTGGAAATAGGCGACCCAGCGTCGATCCGGTTCGAGCGCTTCTGGGGACTCGACGCAGCGATCAGCGTGTTGTTTTCGAAAACTGTGCTGTGAGAACGCCGGAAGCGGCGCCTGACGGTCGATGCCCAGTGTATTTTCAAGCATCCATCGGATTGCGGGCTGACGGATACTACGGTTCGCAAAACCCGCAAACGGCGCCACAAGTCGACCGAGCGTTTCCGGCCGGGAGATGATTTGATCGCGAAGTGGTACACCATTTTCTTGCGCGATACGCGCTTTTGCCCTGACGTTCATCTCCGCGATAGCCACACCATGCGGGCAGACGCGAGTGCATGTGCCACATCCTGAACACCAGGAGACTGTTGCATCCGGCATGGGGTGCCGTGGATGACGAAAACGTCCCACCTGGGGTCCGACTGCTTTTGGACCGAGGAATTCATCGGTGACAGCCATCACAGGGCATGCTGACGTGCAGATATTACACTTAATGCATAAATCGGCTGTGAACTCGGGCTCGGTTAACCATCCCTTATTAAGCGTGGATACCACGTGTGACACCACCTTGAAAGGTGAGTAACTTCTTTATACGATGTGACATGAGTAGAATCTAACCCAATGCGCATCACCCATTCGGATTCGATTTTCAATCAACCCAATTTAAACTACGCTCGACGGCTTTCTGCCAGCCACGGTAGAGATCGGAGCGGGTCGATTCCTCCATACACGGTTGCCAGATTTTATCGACCTGCCACTGTTCCCGTAAACCCTCGGTGCCTTCCCAGAATCCAACGGCTAATCCGGCTGCATAGGCAGCGCCCAGCGCTGTGGTCTCAGCGATGCGAGGGCGGAGGATAGGCACGTTGAGGATGTCGGCCTGAAACTGCATCAGTAAATCATTATGAACCATCCCGCCATCAACCTTCATTTTGCTCAACTCTACCCCGGAATCAGCATTCATGGCATCAAGGACTTCACGAGTTTGGTATGCCGTGGACTCAAGGACCGACCTGGCAATGTGACCCTTGTTGATGTAGCGCGTCAACCCAACGATGATTCCCCGGGCATCGGAACGCCAGTGCGGTGCAAAAAGACCTGAGAATGCGGGGACAAAGTAAATCCCACCGCTGTCCTCAACCGACCGTGCAAGCGTCTCGATTTCCGCTGCCGAGCTGATAAGCTCAAGGTTATCCCGCAGCCATTGAACGAGGGCTCCCGTAATAGCGATCGAGCCTTCCAACGCATATACCGCAGGTTCTTCGCCCAATCGGTATGCCACAGTCGTCAGCAAACCCGAATCTGAGGAAACGATCCGTTCCCCCGTATTCATCAGCATGAAGCAACCCGTGCCGTAGGTGTTTTTTACCTCGCCAGGGGAGAAGCATGTTTGCCCCACAAGTGCAGCCTGCTGATCGCCAAGGTCACCACAGATAGGAATGGCAGCGCCAAACGGACCTGATGGGTCCGTCATCCCCCAGCCTGGGGGATCGCTGGAAGGTACAATTCGTGGAAGCATACCGGCGGGGATATTGAAGA
The DNA here is from genome assembly GCA_041821665.1 of Anaerolineales bacterium. GTDB lineage: Bacteria > Chloroflexota > Anaerolineae > Anaerolineales > E44-bin32 > E44-bin32. Next base: position 6,625 of record JBGUDT010000072.1, on the reverse strand, counting down.
TTTCTAGAATTTCTTCATTCCAATTCAAATTCGAAAGGTTCATCAACATCGTTCGGCTGGCATTCGTCACATCGATCACATGCGCGCCCCCTTCGGGTCCGCCTGTCAACCACCATATGAGCCATGTGTCCACCGTGCCGAATAACGCTTCACCCTTCTCCGCTGCACCTCGAACGTCGTCCTTATTTTCGAGAATCCACTTCAATTTCGGTCCAGAAAAGTAGGTTGATAGCGGCAACCCAACCAAATCCCGAAACCGGTCGAGCCCTTCATCCACGCCGAGAGCATCACAAATTTCTTTCGTGCGGGTATCCTGCCAGACGATGGCATTCCCGTAAGGTTGTCCCGTCTTCTTGTCCCACACGATGGTCGTCTCACGCTGATTTGTAACCCCCACGGCAAATATCTGATCACCCGCCACCTGTGCGTTTAAGAGTGCCTGCGAGATCACATCCTGTGTGCAACCCCAGATCTCGAGAGGATCATGTTCAACCCATCCAGGCTTTGGATAAATTTGTTCATGCTCCTGCTGGCTGAGCTGGACGATCTGCCCGCTCCGATTAAACAACACGCAGCGTGTGCTCGTCGTCCCTTGATCAATTGCGGCGATGAGTTCCGGCATCCGTGCTATCTCCTTAGCTTTTATTGCATATCGTGATTTAGCCGATGAGTCCGGACTATTGGAGGTATGCCTGGTAATTTCGACGTTGGATCAATCGAATCCCAAGCCATGCTGCCAACTCCATGCTTGCAGGTGCATATTCTCCGTAGATGAGAGGATAGTGATGTTGATAATTTGAAGACATGATCGTCTCGACA
>JBGUDT010000072.1:0-5708 GCA_041821665.1 Anaerolineales bacterium | reverse complement strand
CAGATGGATGTCCGACATCCATCCTCGGCTGCCCACATAGCCCGGTTTTTCGTTATCGATGATCCCATCCATGATGAGCATTCGTTGGAAATCAGTAGTGAATCCCATGACAGTCGCAGCTCCGGGTTTTAATACGAGATCATTGTGCAAACCTATGGGCTCGCCTTCATAACCATCGAAGAGCCAGAGAGGTCCCATCCGTACTCCACCCTCATCTGCAAACGAAACCGGGGCGGGTCCACAGTGCCAGAGAAGGACAGAATCATCGGCTTCATCGACTGCGGAAAGATCCATGAGCGATACGATCTCGCCACCGCTCAGATATTTCAAAGCAAGCATGCTTACCGCGCTGGTGATATCGCCCTCGCACGCAGCGACGACTCCCAACTGATTTGCAGCGCCCATCACGCTGCAAACAGCAAGATGGTAATCCTCCTGGAATTCAGGCCAACAACTCACAGCCAGTGCGTCCAATTCCTGTTCTCGGACGATCTCCTGGTATGCAATTAACACACGGCTGGATTTCTCTACCGCCGTCTCCTGACCCGCTGCAAGCGTTACATTGTCAGCGAGTAAAACCTTCTCGGCAGCTATTATTCGTTCGGTGTCAAAGGCCTTGGCTTTGTCTATGATTTCTTCCGGTTCGATTTCCACTACATCGACACCGAGTGCAGTTCGGATAACTTCATAGTCCACAATGAGATTATCAAATCCGGGAGCTACTCCTCCAATGAGGCCAATCCGCGACTCGCGTAGATTAACAACTGCACGCAATGCCTGCATTGTGATGATAAACCGATCATCAAATAAGGGCTGCCCGGGATGACCATAAAACCATTTCACCGGATGTTTATATCCCGTATCTCGAGTACCCAGAATGCTGTTGTACAAATTCATACCTGTGAAGCTGTTCAGCGGTAATCCCCCTCCGCCTGCCGGTGGACCTTCCGGAATTGCCCACAAACCCAGGAAAACGGGGGTTTTCGAAAATTCGTAGATGAATTGACCTGGACCAAACGAACTTGTCTGCAATATCACAAAATCAGCCCCCCATTCCGATAGTTCTGAGGCGGCTGCTTTTGCATGTTTATCTTCGTACATCCCCTGCTCTATGACGTGGAGATCAAAATTATGAAGGTCGGCCAAGCCCATCAGTGCATCGTGGGATTCCCGGTAATGTTTTTCCTTATCACCTTTGAATGGCGTACACATTAAACCTGCCATCCCCACCTTCAATCTTCGAATTTCTTTCATGGTATTCTCCAGCTCAATCAATATCAAATTCAGATCGGAAACGAGCAGTTAATCAGGATTTCTCTGGAAAAGTTCACTCGATCACCCGACCTGACAAGGTCTGTGGTTGAGTCAGATTGTTTTTCGGTCTTTCACGGCAGAAGGATTTACTACCCGCTGGGGTATCTCTCCAGAGCGCAGAAGACGGAGATCTTCGATCAACATGTTTCCTTGGTGGGTACGCACCTCATCTGAGGCACCGGCAATGTGAGGGGTGATGAGTACATTCTGTAATGAACGCCAAGGGCTATCGCTGGGTAGCGGTTCCTGCCAAAACACATCAAGCGCCGCTCCGGCAATTTTTCTACTTTCTACGGCTTCAAAGAGTGCTTCTTCATTCACTACCGCCGCACGCGCAGGATTGATCACATAACTTGTGGGTTTTAAACTGGCGATCTCATCGGACCCAATCATATCTCTGGTTTCTGCTGTCAATGGACAGAGAATGACGATGAAATCCGATTGTTGTAACACCACATCGAGGTCGACAAGTTCACCAACATCGGCCAGATTTTCAGGTTTTACATATGGATCGTAGATCAATGTGCGCATCATAAAGCCCTGCATACGTTTCAGAAATGCCTTCCCAATTGCACCACACCCTATCAGGCCAATCGTTTTTCCTGCGCCCTCTGGTCCAGCTTTGAGGCAGCGCGGATGATTTGCTCTGTGATTTGCTCGACTTCCACGACCAGAAGAGCGATATCGGCCGTTCGGGCGATGATTTCTTTTTCGGAGAGGGCTTCATGCGTTTGTCCCCAACCGGTGACTTCGACCTCGAATCCAAGATTGTTTAATTCCTCAATAGTATGATCATCGATCTCGGCTGTGATGAGCGCCTTCTTCACGCTTGAGTATCCTTTCCAAAGGGAAAGAGAATCATAAGATTTCTTCGGCAAAGTTTTTCTGCACAGCTTCAAACTTTGTCACATAATCCTCATAATGACCCTGGTATTCTGCTGCTGTGTCCTCATCGGGATGATATTCGCGATACTGTGGAGGGGGAATTTCAGCATCGTCTCCCAGCCCCCATAACACAACTTGAGCGCCAGCAGATGCAGCTGGTTCTTCAATTTCCGGGATATGTATCGTTCGTCCAAGAACATCCGACATCATCTGTGCCCAGAAAGCGGGGGCGGCAGTCCCACCGGTATATATAATTTTTTCTGATCTTGTCCCCCTCATACGTTCTAACTCCTCAAAATTTCCTCTCACCGCATAACAAACTGACTCTAAAATTGCACGTGCGAACTCACCTAACGAGTGGCCGGTGGTGAAACTCAAGAACATATAGGGGGCTTTCTTCTCCCAGGTATCCTGGGCCCAGCGCGGGCTGCTGGCAATGGCTCGAAGTCCATTTGTCCCCAGAGGAGCTTTGAGTGCAAGGTCGTTTAAGACCTCAAAAGGGCCCAAGCCCCTTCTTTCAGCTTCTTCGACTTGAGCGGTCCCGAAGGTGTCTCGGAACCACTTGTATAACCTACCTGTAGAACCAGCATTCATTTCAACAGCCCATAATCCTGGCGCAAGGTGCGTACTCACCCAGGGGTACTTTTTAGGATCCATCACCAGTATATCCGTGGTGAGTATAAGTGGCGTCGTTGAACCTCCAACTATGACCATGGAATCCCGGCACATCCCACCCGCACCCAAGCTGCCAAACTGTGCATCTCCCCCACCCACAAAGACGGGCGTACTCGCCAACAGTCCAACTCGATGGGCAACTTCTTCTTGAATACCGCCTATCAATGTCCCCGCTTCCATCAGGGGCGGCAGTATGCGATCAGGAATCTCCAGCTCCGCGAGTAAATCGAATGCCCAGGTTCTATTGCTAACATCTGCCATCTGACCGGCACATGCCATGGTAGCGTTGGTGCAGATCTCCCCCGTCAATTCATAGATCATCCAATCATGCACGAAGAGGATTTTTTCGACCTTTTGCCAGGTATCAGCCTCATATTCTTGATAATAAATCAGTTTGGGAAGCGTGAGCTCCGGTGCATGCCAATGCCCTGTCAGTGTATATAACTCTTCAATGTTGCACTTTTCTTGGATGCGGGGAATGCCAAGAGAGCCTCGTAGATCATAGTTTAAGACGCCCGGTCCTAATGGAGCACCATCCTTGTCTATGAGGACAAACCCCTGACGAAGGCTTGTCACCGTGATGCCGATGTAATCCTCGGCATGGCTTTTGGCATGCGCAACAGCTTCTGCCATCGCCCCCAGCGCAGCATCCCTCCATTTCGCTGGCGAAAATTCCGCCCTATTTGGTGAGGGATGATCGATCTCCGCACTCATAGAAACCGCAGACACGACCTCCATCTTAGAGACCGAGTATATGAGCGCTCTAGAGCTTCCCGTACCAATATCTAGCGTAAGGACGAGATCACCCGGCATTGACATTTTCTGGAATCAGGATGGTCTTGATCGAGGGTGGATTCATCCGATCTTTGACCCTTATGGCAGCTTCGTATTCCGACAGAGGGAATTCATCCGTCACCATCACACTGGCATCGATCAACCCTTCGGTGAGGTACTTGATCGCCAGAATATATGCGTTGGGACTCAAATGACCGCCCAATATTTCCAGCTCTTTAAACTCACTGATCTGATTAAAATCGATGGATATGTTTTCTGCATAAACGCCAAATACCACCAGGCGCCCAGCTTTACGCAGTGATTCAATTCCCATATGAATAGACGCTGGGGCGCCGGAGGCCTCGATATAAATATCTGCACCACGTCCGCTGGTCAGATCGCGAATCATGTCAGGAACATCTCCCTCAAGTGGATTATGCGTGTAATTCGCACCGAGCTCCGAAGCCTTCGCAAGAAGATGCTTATTTACATCAAGACCGATCAAAGTATGGGGATTCCTCAGCCGAGCCACCTGCAGGACGCCCATTCCGATTGCTCCCAGCCCTGACACGACGACGGTGTCCTCCATTTCTATTCGAGCCAAATTGACAGCATGGATTGAACAGGATAAGGGCTCGATGAGGACAGCCTCACGAGCGGGCAGATCTGTGGGTACCTGGTGAATCAGCGCGCCTTTTGGTATCTTCAGAAACTCCGCCCAAGCTCCCACGCATACGCCCGGCTGATCACAATGATGGTAGAGGCCCCGGCGGCAGAACCAGCATTCCCAGCAAGGCACGAGGATTTCAGCCGTGGCACGATCGCCCAATTTAAGACCGGTTGCAGCCGAAGCACCCGTCCCTAATTCCACCACCGTTCCAACATACTCGTGTCCGGGGAAATAGGGGTCCGGCAACTCCCACGGGTGTTTTCCCGAGAATATTTTTCGGTCAGCAGCACAAATACCAGCGGCTTCTATCCGCAGTATGATCTCGCCAATTCCAGCTATGGGTTTATCCACCGTGTCGTAGGAAAAGATGTTTCCGTTATGTACGATGACAGCGCGCATCTTCTCCTTCATACTGCAAAATCACCTTGAACCTGGCGCTCATGCGCAAGGATGGCAGCCGCAGTCTGATCATCGGTGATGAGTACATCAATATACCCACCTTTGACCGCACCGAGGACGGCATCTACTTTATCGCCTCCTGCCACACCAATGACGGTTGGAATCGCGAAAATTTGTTCCGGATCCAAACCGACCAACCTTCCTTCCAAGCCCGTAATTATTGGTTTTCCCTGGATATCGTAGTAATGACCCATGATGTCACCAACTGCACCTAAGTTGATCAGTTCATTGATGACTTCTTCATTACAATAACCCAAACGCGCCAGTGTCATCTCAGGGCCCACCCTGCCTACTCCCACAATGGCAACATCACTTCTCGCCGCCATTTCAAGAACACCCGTGATGTTCATATCAGTCATGATCGCTTCCCGAGCCTCAGGGCTCTCAACCACTACGGGCGAGTTGACATGATAGGCGATGCCTCCACAACCTTCCGCAAGGCGCCAGCTCACATTATAGGTGTCGAAACCGACATCTGTTCGACTGGCGCCACCCACCATCTCGACAAATGCACATTTGCATGTTGGATCTGGAGTGACAAACTGAGGAATTTCTGCAAGTGTCCGACCCATACCAAGCCCCACAATAATATTGGGCTTAAATATGCTCTGGAGATATCCGGCTGCTGCCCGACCTAATGATCGTCGAATTTCACTTTTATCCGCCGGTGTGGGGGTTACGATGACGTCCTTAAGCTTGAATGTAGTTCGAAGCTTCCTTTCGAGATCAAGATGCTCTGTTGGAACGCCCGTAATCTTGAACTCAACGATTCCGGTCTCCCGCGCCTCCTTGAGCAGACGCGCAACTTTGGGCCTTGAAAGATTGAAGCGCTCAGCAATCTCTTGTTGAGTAAAATCCTCCATATAGTACTGCCAGGCAATACGGACCAGCATGTCCTTTGATTCAGGCATTCGAAGCGCCTCTCTACTCG
>JBGUDT010000071.1:7789-11683 GCA_041821665.1 Anaerolineales bacterium | reverse complement strand
CTGGAAACCCTGGAAACCTTGGAAACCGCCGAACTGCGTGGGGAAACCATAATCACGGTTGGAGTCGAAGTTCATGGGGAAGTCAAAAACTTGCTCAGATGTGATTGTTCCTTTGACAATGGCCAACCCCGGATCGACGTTTCCACCAAGAGTGACGACGTCACCATCCACCACGGCGTTGGGTCCAAGGTCGACATTTCCGCCCATAACAGCGAGATCGCCGTCAATGTAGCCATCCGCTTCGAGGCTGCCCCCCATGACGAACACACTTCCGTATACCGTGGAGTCTTCCATGAGCTCTGCGATACCGCCCAGCACGACCAGGTCGCCATCAAGCGTCTCACCGCTTTCAAGGACATAGTGGCTTCCTAATACGACCTTGCCATCATCAAGCGGTGCGGCAAAGGCGGTCACTGGCACTGCGAGCAGCAACACCAGCACGATGGGGATACTATAAAACAACTTTTTCATTTTCCTACTCCCTTCTTATTTGAGAAAAACCGAATCGATACATGGTTGCAAACCATACGAAAATGATGAAACTAAGTGAAGCCGATATAAACAACCAGATGCCAGGTGAGACCCGACCAAGCGTATTTTCTAGGATTGCCCACACAAAGCTACCTGCGAGATTTACATAAGTGAGAGCCTGGATAGCACCGATGATGACTTTCAACAATGTGCTCGCCGTTGAAAATGTCAGCGACACCAGTTCAGCACCAAATAATCCGGCGGTAACGACCAGACCAAACGTGAGCAATGTGACTATCCCGAAAAGTTGGCGATGTGCTGCTCGATGTCTTTGACGGACAAGTTTGATCTGAAACCTGTGGGAAAACCCTGCGGCCGGTGCAATGGGTTCAGCACGTCGAAGGAGCTGATCGACTTCATGCCAATGGGCTGTCAAGGACGTACACTGATCACATCCTTGTAGATGCCCATCCAGCGCAAGGGCCTCACCTTCTCCGAGATCCTGGCGATCGAAGATCATTTGTTCAAACCGCTGATGGCTCATCACGTGTCCCTCCGTTTACGAGAACCATAGACTTCGCAGACCAGTTATTCGCCATCTCACGTCGAGCTCGATGCAGACGGCTTTTGACCGCAGGTACAGAGATGGAAAGCAGCGCAGCAATTTCTTCATACGAATGGTCATACCAATAAAGAAGGATCATCGCAGCACGGTCCTCGGCTCGAAGCTCCCCCAATATCCGCTGGATTTCAATCTCGCTCTCCTTCATCCTTAACGCTGCCTCCGGACCCTGGTGATCAGCAAGTTCTTCACTCCCCATCAGTAGTTCATCCAAAGGTACCGTAAAAAGTCTCCTGCGGCGAAGGCGGTCGATACAGTAATGCGATGCGATGGAGAGAATCCAGGTTGAGAAACGTTTTTCTGTATCATAGCGCTTCAGGTTTTGATATGCCCGCAAGAACGCTTCCTGCGCAGCTTCTTCGGCTTCTCCGGGATCGCCGAGCATTCGAAAGCAAAGGTTGAACACCGGACCCTCGTATGCCTCGACCAATGCCGCAAAGGCCTCATCATCGCCTTTCAGGGCGTCAGCAATCCATTCTTTTTCACCAGCTTCATTGCGGGTTGCCATGATGTATGTGCTACTCTCTCCTCAATACTCTATACGCAAGATATCGCTTTTAGGTTTCAGGGATTCTTGATCTCCGAAGTCGTAACATCATTCAGACTTCGGAAGCTCACCTCCCGGTTCAGATGGTAAATAAATTGTAGTTTGGAATCTAGTTCCAGGGTATTGTTCGAATCAGGATAAAGTCTAGGTAGCCGCGGCGCAATCAGGGATGCCACTTCCATTCGAATCCGTATTGATAGCGAGCAGGAACATCACTCTGTCGTAACAGGCAGGTTGAATTGAGTCTCGTAGAGATCCGCATACAAGCCACCCTGGGAAAGCAGCTCGGCATGGTTTCCCCGCTCTACCAGTTCGCTCCGACTCATCACCAAGATTAGATCCGCATCGATGACGGTGCTGAGCCGATGGGCGATCACCAGCGTTGTCCTCCCCTCCATGACCGTCTCCATAGCTTCCTGGATCAGCGCCTCGGATTGCGAATCGAGATGACTTGTGGCTTCATCGAGGATCAGGACCCTGGGGTTCTTCAGGAGCACTCGGGCGATGGACACCCGCTGTTTCTCGCCTCCAGACAAACGGTAACCGCGTTCTCCTACAGTTGTGTCGTACCCATCTGGAAGTGAAGCGATGAACTCGTGGATATTCGCCGCTCGACATACCTCCTCAAGCTCCTCTTGCGTCGCGTCCTGCCTGGCATAAAGTAAATTTTCGCGAATGCTTGTATGGAACAAAAAGGTCTCCTGGGTGACCATGCCAACGTGAAGTGCCAGCGATTCAAGTTCGATCTCCCGAAGGTCAAATCCATCGAGTGTGATGCTGCCCTCTGTAGGGTCATACAAACGCGGGAGCATATATGTTACAGTCGTCTTTCCAGCCCCGCTCGGGCCCACGAGAGCCGCCATCTGGCCTGGTTGAATTTCAAAGGAGATGTTCTTTAGCGCCCATCGCAAGGTTTCTTCAGGAACATGCCCGATTTTCAGTTCCGCCGAACGTTTCTTTGGATCTGGAACGTAGGTCGCATGACCGCCCCAGGTAAAGCGTCGTAGTTCATCCAGCCCGACTGGTCCGCCCTGGCTTTCCTGATAGCTGAAGGATACATTCTTGAATTGAACGCGGCCTTCTACATCGTCCAACGCAATGGCATCAGGCTGATCCATTATCTCAACCGGAAGATCCAGGACCTCAAAAACACGCTCAAAGCTCACCATGGAAGTGACGAATTCCACGCGAGCATTCGTCATCGCTGTTAATGGTCCATACAGATCGCGCAGATACGCCGTGAAAGCCACGATCGTACCAATCGTAAAGACGCCAGCAACGGTGAGATACCCTCCCAACCAGAATACGAGGGCAGTTCCAATCGCACTCACCAGACTCAGAGAGAGGAAAAACCACCGACCCACAACAGCCTGGCGAACGCCGATATCACGCACGCCGCTCGCCCGGTCACGAAATCGATCGACTTCATACTTGCGACGGCCAAAGAGTTTCACCAGAAGCGCCCCGCTTACATTCAGTGTCTCGTTCATGAGCGCATTCATGCGGGCATTCAGCTCCATCGATTCACGGGCAATTCGCCGCAGCGTTTCGCCCACCCGTCGGGCTGGAAGGATGAAGAGCGGCAGGATGGCCACAGCGACCAGGGTCAGCCGCCAATCCAATCGAATCATGATGAACAATGTTAAAAAGATGGTGAAGAAATTGCTGAGGATTGTCAGGACTGTACCGGTGACCGCCCGCTGAGCCCCGACGACATCGTTATTCAACCGCGACATCATCTCTCCTACCTGTGTATTTGTGTAGAAACGCAGGCTCATCTGCTGGAGATGATCGTAGAGCTGTGACCGCAGATCGAAGATGATGCTCTCACCGACGAGTGCATTCGCGTAGCGTTGGATCACACCGAAAAGACCATTGAGCAGGGGAATGGCGATCATAGCCAGCGCAAGCTGCGTAATGCGAGCAATATCACCTTCCGGAATGGCATGATCGATCAAGTCCCGTATAAGGAGAGGGGGAATGATGCTTAAGATGGATATGACGATCATTGTGAGCAACGTGGCTGCGACCCACTTCCAATAAGGCCTCGCATATGTCGCTACGCGCCCAAGTAAATCTCGATCGACCTTGGGTTGATCTTGCTCTTCATCATAACGGATAAAGGACCGCCATCCGCCGCCGTGTCCGCCCATCTTTTCACCCTTTCATTCCGGTCATACCGCATTATATCGCGGCGAGCTATGTGACTAACCGGTTCACTAGGCTAAAGGACAAATTAAGTAAATTTTACCGA
>JBGUDT010000071.1:0-7691 GCA_041821665.1 Anaerolineales bacterium | reverse complement strand
TAGTTGAATGGACAAATCATAATGTTCTTCCTCGTAACCGAACGATCCCGCCATACCGCAGCATCCCGAATCTATCATCTCCGTCCTATTGCCGGAGATCATGTTCAACAACTGCATCGTGTTCTCCGTGCCGAATGTCGCCTTCTGCTGGCAATGACCGTGGAAAAGGATCTTCGTTTGATCCTCCAAAGTCTCCAGGACAAGGTTCCCTGCCTCGATCTCCCTGGCGAGAAACACATCAATCATGGTGGATGCCCCTGCAACCATATCAGCATCCTCACCGGGATAAAGAGATGGGTACTCATCCACTAGCATCGCCATGCAGCTAGGTTCACAACCGACGATGGGAATCCCCTGGCGTGCGTAAGGCGCAAGCAGCTGGATGTTGTGCCTGGCAGCCTGCTCCGCCTGGTTCAACAAGCCCTTAGAAACCGCAGGTCTTCCGCAGCAAACCCTATCCTTTATAACGATGACTTCATAACCTCCAGCATTGAGGACCTTCACAGCAGCGATACCTATGTGCGGATCATGATGCTCGACGAAGGTGTCGTGGAAAAAAACCACTTGCCTCGATGGACTGGACGAATGCGTACTCGTGTGTCCGTTCCACGACGCATACCAGCGGCTGAAGGTCTGTGGTGCAAGGTCGGGAAGCTGTCGATCAGGATGGACACCAAGCCCGTTGAGAATCCACTTTCCTGGAAACTTCAATAACGGATTCGCTAGAAGGGCAACTGGTTGGAGAGCACGATTGATCGATGCAATGTTTGCGAAAATCCTCGAACGTAAAGGCATGCGATGATGCTCATAGTACTGGTAGAGGAATTCCGCTTTCAGCTTGGCCATGTCGACTGCAGACGGGCACTCAGCCTTGCATGCATGGCAGGAGAGGCAGAGATCAAGGACCTCGAAAAGCTCTTCAGATTGCATCCCGTCGGAGCCCAACCGACCCATCATCGCAGCCCGAAGCGCGTTAGCACGTCCACGCGTGCTGTGCGTCTCATCCCGGGTCGCCTGGAATGATGGGCACATCACACCCTCTTCTAGCTTTCGGCATACGCCCGCTCCGTTGCACATTTCGACAGCGCCAGTAAATCCACCATCAGCCTGAAAATCCATTATGGGGTTGGGGATGGTGTACGGAAGGGCATAATCGCTGCCGAAACGCAGCAAGCTTTCATCGTCGATCTTCGGCGTTCTCACCACTTTTCCGGGGTTGAATAAGCCTTGCGGATCGAAGAGATCTTTGACTTCTTCGAATGCTTTCACCAGCTCAACACCGAACAAACGCTCTGAAAATTCTCCTCGTACCAGACCTTCACCATGCTCGCCGCTCGTCGTCCCCCCATAGCTCACGACCAATTCCACCGATTTTTCTGCGATTTGACGCAGTTGTCGAACGCCTGCCACAGTTTTTAAATTCACAAGCGGGCGAATGTGGATACAGCCTGCGCTTGCATGTGCGTACATCGCCACCTGCTCCACGCCAACATCCTTGGAGAATTCGTAGATCTGGGTGACGTAATCCGCAAGATGCTCCACCGGCACTGCTGCATCTTCAATAAAGGGGATCGGCTTGGCATCCCCCCGGATGCTCATCAGAATCCCCAAGCCCACCTTCCTCACAAACCAAACATTGGCCTGCTCTTGGGGATCCGAGACTTCCACGATCGGCTCACGATGATGTTGACTCTTTAATCTGTCCTGAAAACGCCGTACTTTATCCGCAACCTCATTCTCTCGCTCTCCGGAAAACTCGACCAGGAGAATAACCTCCGGATTGCCCCGCACGAACGTCAACAAGCGGCTGTATTCGATCCGGTCGCGGGTGAGATCGAGGAGCATTTTGTCAAGCACTTCGATTGCCGTGGGGTGGCTCTCCAGAATCATGGGGACAGCTTCCATGGCCATCCGCATGTCGGCATAGTGCACCATCACCAGCCTCTTCGCCTTGGGAACCGGGACAAGATTCAGCTTCATCTCGGTGACGACGCCCAGGGTGCCCTCGGATCCAACCATCAAGGAAGAAAGATTGATGACCGAAGGATCAACTATGCGGTTTAAGTTATATCCGGCGACATGTCGGAATGTTCGGGGGTAACGACTCTTTATTTCGTCTTGATATTCCTGAAGAATATCCGGGAGCTTCCGATAAAGCTCGCCTTCCAAGGTAGCTCGGCGAGCCCTTCCCTTCCACGATGTTGTGTTGTCGAACTTCACTCGGCTCCCATCCGCCAGGACAACTTCGGTCTCGATGACATGGTCCAACGTCATCCCATAGATGATCGAGTGCGCTCCGGTCGAGTTGTTGCCGAGGATACCGCCCATCGTCGCACGATCCGCGCTCGCTGGATCAGGTCCATACATCAACTCCTGCGCTCTCAAGCTCCTATTTAGCTTGCCTAGTGTGATCCCCGGCTGCACACGGACACATGACGACGCTGCATCGACTTCAAGGATGCCATCCATGTAGCGAGAGAAATCCAGGATGAGAGCATGACCGACGGCCTGACCTGCCAGGCTGCTGCCACCACCACGAGGGAGGATGGGGACGCCGTGTGTACTTGCGATCTGGACTGCTGCGGAAACTTCGTCGGCATCTCGTGGAATGGCAACACCGATGGGCATCATCTGGTAGATGCTCGCATCGGTGCTGTAAAGCAACCTGCTCATGCGGTCAAACCGCACTTCCCGGAGGGCTGTTCGCAACTCCTGGATAAATTCGAGGCTGGCTTCAGGACTCTCTTTCGGGATCATGCGCTCGGTCCGTTGGGAGCTGGTTCAATAGTGGTTATGTTTCACTCAATCGACTTGGGTTGGGTAGGTTCGAGTAGCGCTTTCCTGACGAACGAATGTAGCGGACCGGATCGCCTCTTAATCATCATGACGGTGACTTTTGAGTTTCTCGCGATCTTTTCAGACAGAGGACCGACCAGATAATTTTTCAAGATGGGTTCTTCGGAAGCGCCCAGGGTTATCAAATCATAGTCCTTGCTCTCTTCGATGATCACATCCGCAGTATTTACCCCCTCGACAGTCCTGGTATTTATACGATCGTACTCGATGCCCTCCATGCTTTCCGAGAGACATTGCTGCCCACGAATTCGATCACCGTGTCGTGGGTGTGGGGGCAGGACATGCAGAAGCGTAACCAGGGCAGGATCAGGTTTTTCGTATCTCGCCATAGAGACTGCGAGCTTCACCGCACGGCGGCTATTCGGGCCGCCGGTTACAGGCACCAGGATCTTTTTCAAAGGCCTCCACCGACGATATCGGACTACTACAACATCTGTGGGAGGGTTATCCACAATTGGATCGATGACGGATCCGAAGAGCCTTCCTGACGTCTGTGTGTATCCGGGCCAGCCTAAGACAATCATGTCAGAGGCGTTTTCAACAGCAGTCTGGAGGACCGAACGGGCGACATTCCGGCCAAGTCGGATGATGGAATGCACAGGGACATCGACAGCCTTCGCCTGGATGATCACTTCGTCAAGAAATTCGCGCCCTTCTTTAAGAAACAGACGACCTTCTCCAAGGGTTAACTGAGGAGGAACTTGCACAACATGCAGCGCGAGAACTTCCCCTCCCTGATCATCTGCAATGAGCGCACCTATCTTCCCCAGTATACGCGCAAGTTTAAGATCGGAGACGGGAACAAGGACAGAGTAATCTCTGCTTACCAACACTTCCTCGAGCAGTATTTCTTTGGGCTTCTCCATCTCTTCAATTCGGGAAAAGTACATGTAGAAGGACAACAAGCCAAGCACAATCCAAATGATGGTGGTAACCCATGCTATGGCGCTGAATCTGAACAGACTTATGGCCAGGAAAGCATTGCTGATAATGGCAAGAATAGGGATAAATGGAAACCAGGGGATCTTGAAACCACGGTCTAGTTCTGGGCGCGACAAGCGCAAATATAACGCTGCCAGGTTCACTTGAAGGAACAGGAGAAGGAACATAATACTTGCCGCGGCGGCGACGTCCTCAATCGGCAGCGTCCAGGCCATCAGCATCATCAACATACCCGTTGCGATCACAGCAAGATAGGGGGTGTGACGCGATGGATGGATCTTGGCAAAAAATGCGGGTAGGTTGTTTTCACGGCCCATGGCGAAGGATACACGGGAGGATGCATACGTGGTCGCATTCAACGCCGAGGTGGTAGAAGCGAGTCCACTCAAAAGAAGGATCATCCCACCGGCACCCAGTGGAAAGACTTGTTGAGCCACTTCCATGATCGCCAACTCGCCCTTCTCACCGAGATATTGATAAGCCTCGAGACCCTCCGGCGGATTAGTTGCTCCTATCGCCACAATTCCGACAAGAACATAAATCGCGACGGCGATAGCGATAGATAGGAAAGTTGCGCGCGGGATATTACGTTTTGGATCAATTACTTCCTCACCGGATTGGGCGATAATTTCGTAACCTTCAAAAGCGATGAAGGTGAAGCCCATCGCCACGAACACGCTGATCAATCCTTCTGAAAACATGCCTGTTGTGAAACGACCCAACCATGCATCGGTTTTCAACATGGCTACTAGGCCAAATAGGACGAGCAATCCTAGGATAGCGATCTTCGTAACCGTGAGGATGTTACCCACTTTCGCGATTTCAGAAGCCCCCATGACGTTCAAACCGGTGAACACAATGATGATGAGAGTCATAAAGATGAGTGTCAGTTGATCGATTGACAAACCGAACGTAGGTAAATCCACAATTGTGATAAATTCAGCAGTAAACCGACCAAATGCAAGCGCATAGAGACTTCCCGCTATCGCCTGGGCAAACCAACTCATCCAGCCGGCGATAAACCCTAGCGTCCCACCCAAGGCTTCTTTAATCCAGGCATAGCCGCCCCCAGCGCCTGGCAGGGCGGAACCTAGCTCGGCATAGGACATCGCCGTTAAAGATGTGACAAGACCGTTCAGCAGGAAGGCGATGATGAGCGCAGGTCCTGCCACACCGGCCGCGATGCCGGTAAGCACAAAGATACCGGCACCGATCATGCCGCCCACACCGATCATCGTCACTGTAAATAAGTTCAGATCACGACTGAGGGTGACATCCTCGGTCCCCTTGATATCTTGTACTGGGTGTTCTGACAAAAGATCCTCTTCTATATTTCGGGCGTACCCGCCGGTTTTGGGTCGTCAGCTTCTGGACTGACACTACCCCGCTTAAAACAGAGACGATTATATCCTTACTTGGAAAATCTCGTTGTGCGATTCATCTGGACAAGAGGGCGAATTTGTGAAAGATGCGATAAGTTCGCATAGAATCAGGGACGATTCTTCGAATCGCATCGACGACGTAGTTGTGTACGCATGGGTCTGGTGGATCTATGAAGATCCGAGAAGTTGATCGAGTGGGTTTTCCCGCGAGGTGTCGAGCGATTGGATCCAGGCGATCACCGGATCCCGCCAGTTCATGCCAATATCGACCGGGTTTTCATCAAACAGATGAAACTCGTAATAATTCCCGCCAGAGTAGAGTGAATGTGGAATGAGGACTCGATACACATCATCAATCTTGACTGATGAACCATCGCTGAGGATAAATTCCTCCCCCTCTTCGGTGATTCCCGCCAACATCGGATCTCTGGAAATGATGGTGTGGATTAAGTCCTCCCCTGTCAGGGAAACCTCAAGAATACGATTATCCGTGGCCAATACGCCCAGAATAGATCCCCTGGTGATGTCACCAGCGTCGATATCCTGCTGCATATAACGGCGGCTGGCTAGCGCGACATCGGCCTCGGGGTACGCTCGCAGCCAACTCCCGGGTACGATCTCATCCATCACGCGTGTGCGACGATCAATCTCACCCTCGGTGAAGCCGATCACTTCCCACAATTCGGGATCGACCCTATCTCGCCATGTCTCGATAATCTCCGAGATGACTGGATCCGCCCGACCTTCCTTATTAGGGACGTATTCTGCATCGGCAAGAATGACCTCACCTTCTACCGTATCGAAGTAGAGATCAAGACGCGTATACCCACGCATGAAATAGCTGCTTTCGATAATGCGCGTCCCGTTTGCGACTTCGTTGACCACTTTGTGACAATGCCCTCCACCAATGACGGCAATACCTTGTTCGGCTGCGAGCGATGCCAGCTTCCCAGTGTCGCCCGCACAGAGATGCGAAATCAATAGAATAAGATCAGCGCCTTCCTCCCGCATTCTAGGGACATAGGTTTCAATGGTTTCCTCATATGCGCCGAACTCCAGATCGTCGACCGCTTCTGGCTTTGTATCGATCCTCGTCTCTTTTGTCGTCAGCCCGAGGATTCCAACCCTCACACCATTGGTGTCGAGAATGACATACGGGTCCGCAAATTCTGGGATGCTGCCATCATCTTGGTAGTTGAGGTTGGCTGAAAGGAAGGGAAAGTTCGCTTGATCTGCGCGAGCTTGAAGATTCTCAAGATCGAAATCGAAGTCATGGTTTCCAATAGCAGCCGCACGGTAGCCCATTGCGTTCATTACATCGACCATCGCCTCACCACGCGTTGCCGTGGACAGCGCCGGTCCAGTCCACATATCACCACCGCTCAGGATGATGAAACGCTCATCGGACTCGTCGTACTGCTCTCTCGTGCGCCATTTATACATCAAATCGGCTGCACCCCCTGTATTCTGATAAGCGTCCATCCAGCCATGTTCATCATTCGTATAGAGCAGGATGAGGTGTCGAACGGTATCCGTCTCTTCAATAGCTGGTCCATTGCAAGCTCCCAAGCCGATGACGAGAACGCTTAGTCCGTATGCTCCGCTGATTTTTACAAACTGCCTTCGATTCAGCATGTCAAACTTTAATGTTAGGAATATTCAGAGGGCAAATCCAACCCACTGGTATCCAGGATGGCATAATCCTAACACTGATGGGGGATGCTGGGAGGGACCCATGGTTTGTCGCAAGTTAAACGTGACATATAATTATTTTAAGGGGTTACTATTGAACACAAATCTTCCATCCGCCCCGGGCTCATACGCCATTGTGATGTTCAATCCATATCTGAGGAAATTGTCGATCGGTGCGCTAGAAAGTCAATCTTTCCCCACGGGCTACTACATCTATGTTGGAAGTGCTCATGGACCGGGAGGGTTGCACGCACGAGTAGGCAGGCATCTTGATCACACCGCGATGAAACCTTCCCATTGGCACATCGACGCCCTCACATCGGAGTTCGAAATCACTGAAGTGTGGTGGGTTGCATCCAAAGAGAATGTTGAGTGTCTCTGGGCCGGGTGGCTGAGCGAAACGCTGTCTCGTCATGTAGCTAACTTCGGAGCGTCCGATTGTCGCTGTCCCGGTCACCTGTTTTTCACGGCGGATCAAGGGGGAATCACATCCGCATTAAGCTTCCTGAAACAGAACTTTGCAGCAAATGTGCATCAGTCAAAAGTCGAATAACAAACTCAAGCAAGGAGAGCAAACAATGGGACGGCAAATTAAGATCATATCGAATGAGATAGAGGTCATCGCCGGAATAGATGATTCCGAGACGGCAAATAGCATCTGGGAAGCACTCCCGATTGAAAGCTCGGTCAGTACTTGGGGAGAGGAAATCTATTTCACCATCCCTGTGCAGGTTGAAGAATCTGACGACGCTCGTCAAGACATGGATATTGGAGAATTAGGATATTGGCCACCTGGCAGTGCACTTTGCGTCTTCTTCG
>JBGUDT010000070.1:0-11860 GCA_041821665.1 Anaerolineales bacterium | reverse complement strand
CTCTCACCTTCGAGGGTGACAACTTTACCCGATTTCACACCGCTGAAGAATTCCTCGATAAGCGCGTGCTGCCGTTTCGAGTCGAGCGACTCGCCAATGACCTTCTGCGCCGCGGCAATGGACAATGCTGCAACCTGCCCCCGAAGCTCTCCAAGAATACGAACCTTCTCGCTCTCAGCATCCTCCTGGGCAGCAGCTCTGATCTCTACAGCTTCGGCTTCCGCAGCCTCGCGAATTTCACGCCGGACTTCTTCAGCTCGCTCGGTAGCCTCTCGCACGATCTTTGCGGAATCTTGCTGTGCGCTCGAGGCGACTTCCTCGGCCTCTTTTTCAGCGTTGGCTCTCGCTTCTCCTGCGATGCGCGCGTCTTCAAGACCTTGTGCTATTTTCTCTCGACGAGTCTTAAGCATGTTCACAACCGGTTTGTACACCCATGCCGACAGGACTACCAAGACAATCAAGAAATTGAATATTTGGATGACGAGGTAACCAAGATTGATACCTAAACCTTCCAAAGGACTTCCTCCTCTCGATGTGTCTTTCCTAGCCTACAAACAGAATGAGCATTGCGACGACGAGCGCATAGATTGCTACCGCTTCTGCAAACGCGATCGCCAGGATCATGTTGGTCTGGATCATACCTGCCGCATCTGGATTTCGGGCAATGCCCTGTACGGCGCCACTACCGAGAATCCCGATGCCGAGACCGGCACCTAACGTACCGACCATGGCAAGACCGGCAGCCAGGAATTTCAACCCTTGGGATATTGCTAAAGCAGCTTCAACGTCCATATTTCCCTTCCTCTGTAATGATCTGAGTAAACAACAAGTCTTTTCGGTTTAATGAAGGTGATTAATGCGCGTGTGCTTCCTCCCCTTCGTGGTCGTCATGAGATTGCGTCGCCATCGACATAAACACGAGTGTGAGCATTGCAAACACAAAGGCCTGAACACCGCCCACGAATAGCTCCAAGAACATCACGCCGGACTGAGCCGCAACAGGGATCAAGGTTCCGATGATGATGAGAAGAACCCCACCCGCGAAGATATTGCCAAAAAGTCGGAAGGAGAACGACAGTACTTTTGCCAGCTCTGCGATAAGCTCGAGCAACCCTACGAAAATATCGATAAAGGGCATTATGACGTCGAATGGACCCAGAGACCTTTGTGTCCACATTCGCCCGAAGTTCTTGAAGGCGAAGAATTTCGAAAAATATCCCGGTCCCAGCGCGCGAACCCCGATGACCTGGGTCATACCGACCGAAATCAACGCAAGTGCGATCGTGAAATTTAGATCCGAGGAGGCTGGCCGCACGAATCCAACGAACCCAGAGAGCTCGCCTTCTTCAAAATGAGGCTCCTCTTCACCCGGTCCAATTTCGATCTCCTCTGTCAGAGTCCTCACATTAAGAGTTCCGATCGTAAACAGTTCTTCCGTCCGATACACCGGCGCACCGTGATGCGGTTCGTGAAGACGACCAATAGATTCGACCCCGGGGATTAGTTCAATATAGTTGACGGTGATGACCAGTAGAAAAATAGTTGCCATCCAGGGAAAAATGTGCTTTCCCCACTTACCCGCGGTCGACTCCACAAGACCGTGGAGGGCTTCGATGAGCAGCTCGATAACCCCGGGAATCCCGCTGAAGAACAGGTTGTCACCTCGAGAAGCCCGCTTCACCGAAATGGCGACAAGAAGCAGCAGGATATCGGCGATGAAGGTCGCGATGAGCGTATTGGTGACGAACAATGGGCCAAGAACTGGAAGATTTATTGGACCGAAGACGGGTTCCGCAGGAACCTGGATATGCGGCGATACGATGGGTGATACAGCACCAACAGCGATGATGTTCCCGACAATGATCAGAAGGATGATCCAACGGTACTTCCCCGGGATCCGTCTCTTCTTAGTCTGCTCGGTGTTCTCCACCTTCTCGATCCTCCTCCGGATGATTGACGACTGCGTTTTCAGACAGTTTCTGTATACGGGGAGCCATGGACATGACTACCCGCACCATAATAAATATCGTCAGTGGAACGCTGGCAATAACCAGAATCAGGGTAAACATCGGTCGGGTTTGAAGGGCATTGTCTAGCAGAAGACCGCCTACCAACGCCACTGCAATGATTGCGATTGTCAAGCACCCAACCAGACCCAAAACACCCGTGAGCGCCAACTGTAATGAGCCTATGGCACTGTTATTTTTAGGTGTTTGACCGTCCTGAGCCATCGTTCGAAAATTGTATCACAAGGCAATTCAAACAAGCGAACCCTGTATGTTTATTTAGAACCAACTTTGTGCGGCTGCGAGAGACCACTCCAGCCAGGGCGAGCTCATGATCCCGATCAGGATTATGGCTGCCACGCAAACTGCCAGGCCAAATACATAGAGGCGCGGCACTTCGATGGGTTTATCCTCATCATCGGAGCGGTACAAGTAAACCACTTTCAATACCGTGAGGTAGTAATAAAGACCGATGATCGCGTTGATTACACCTACAAACGCCAGCCAGATCCACCCACTCTGTACAGCCGCGGCAAAGACAAAGAACTTGCCGACGAAACCTGCTAGTGGGGGCATACCCGCCAGGGAAAGAAATGCGATCAACAACGCCATTGCAAGCCAGGGCGATCGCCGGCTGAGCCCGGCGTAATCCGCAATCTCATCAGATCCTGCAGATCGTGCGAATAGAATGACGACGGTGAACGCGGCCAGATTGGTTACGATATATGCCAACAGGTAGAACATCGACGCTGCAGTCCCGAAGACACTTATTGCCACGACTCCGATGAGAACGTACCCGGCATGTGCGATGGATGAGTATGCAAGAAGACGCTTGATATTCTTCTGAGGGATCGCCAGCAAGTTTCCGATGGTCATTGTCGCAACAGCGACAATGGCCAGCAGGAACGCCCATTGGTCTTCAATCGCAGGGAACACCGCCAGCATGAAGCGCATTAAGACGATGAAACCGGCTGCCTTCGATGCAGTCGAGATAAACGCCGTGATGGGCGTCGGTGCACCTTGATATACATCCGGGGTCCAGAAGTGGAGGGGTGTTGCGGCAATCTTAAATCCGAAACCCGCCAGCACGAGAATAGCCAGAGCCCCGATCACCCACGGCGAGATCTCCCCGGCATTCATGGCATCAGCCAAAGCGTAGATATTCGTATGTCCGGTAAAACCATAGAGCAGACTGAACCCATACAGCATCACAGCGGATATAACTGCCCCAAAGAGGAAATACTTCATGCCTGCTTCGGTCGACTCGTCATCTCCCTTGAGGAATCCAGCGAGGATGTAGAGCGAGATCGAGGTGGTTTCAAAGGCCAAAAACAGCATGATCATATCGGCGGATGCTGCCATCAAGACCATGCCCAGAGTCGCTGTGACGAGAATGGCAAAAAACGCGCCCCGGTTAGACACCTCCCGAACACCGACCGAAATCAATGCGGCGATTGTTGCCGCAAAGAGCAGCAGCAGTGTGAAAGTGTACGCTGGGCCGTCATAACGCAGCATGCCGCCAAAGACAAACGGATCATCCGGGATCGGTTTGCTGAAGAGAAAGGTCACAACGAGAATGACCGCAAGCCCCGCGGCCGTCAACCACCCAAGTGCACGATCCGTTTCCTTCCTCCCAATGATATCCACGATGAGGATGAGGATGGCCAGGATGAGCAGCAGGATCTCGGGCAAGATGGCGCTAATGCTGGAGGTAGTGAAAGCTAAAGCGCTCACTTATGCACCCCCAATCACTGTCAATACAGCCTGGGCGCCTGATTCGACCATGGGAGCTATCACAGCCGGCCATACCCCGATCAGGATCAGAATCCCCGCTAAGAGAACGAGGCTCACCTTGTCTCCTATCGTGATCGGACCGATGTGACCTTCGAACTCCTCCGGCATATCACCGAAGAACACCCTGCGGACAACGAGCATGATGTAGCCCGCAGTGATGACAATGGATATTGCAGCAATGAGTGCGATAGCAGGTTCCGTTTGCCAGAGTCCCATGAAAATCGGGAACTCGGCGATGAAACCGGACAATCCCGGCATGCCCATAGAGACCAGGCTGCCAACGATAAAAGCTACAGCGACGAGGGGCATTACGCGCGCAAAACCGCCAAGTTTGGGGATCTGGCGCGTATGTGCGCGGTCGTACACAATCCCGACGACAGCAAAGAAGAGTGCCGTCATCACACCGTGCGAGAACATCTGGATGCCGGCACCTGTGAGTCCTTCCAGGTTCAAGGTGGCGAATCCTAAGAGGACAAGACCCATGTGGGATACGGACGAAAATCCGATGACGTACTTAAAGTCCTTCTGCACAGAGGCGATAAAGGCGCCATAAACCACATTTATCGTCGCCAGGACAAGGATTAGACCCGCCCAGAATTTCGCTCCTTCGGGAAGCAGCATGATCCCGACTCGCAGAGCGGCAAACGCACCGAGCTTCATCAAAACACCCGCATGGAACATGGACACAGCCGTCGGTGCGGCGACGTGGCCATCGGGGGACCAGTTGTGTACCGGGAAAATACCGCCGAGTACAGCAAATCCAAAGAACACAAACGGGAACCAGAGACGCTGGAAAGCTGTGGAGAATCCGGCCTCCTGAAGTACGAGCATATTGAACGTCTGCACATCTGAGGTGAAGTACATCGCCAACGCGCCGACGAGTGCGATGAGTGAACCAATGAACAGGTAAAGCGTGAGCTTCATCGCGGCATATTCGCGGGTTTCCTTCCACCCCCAGATGGCAATAAGCAAATACATGGGGAAGACGGCGATTTCGTAGAAGAAAAATAACTGGAACAGATCCAACGCTACGAAAACACCGAACACACCTGTCGCCAGGATGAACATAAAGGCGAAAAATTCCTTGGGGCGATCATCGATATTCCAGGAGACGAGTACTCCCGTAAATATGACAATGCCGGTGAGCAGGACCAAGGGCAAACTCATCCCATTCACACCGATAAAATAGGAGATGCCCATGATTGGGATCCATGAATGGTGTTCCATGAATTGATAGCCGCCCAGGACCTGGTCATATGAGAAATATGCCCAGACGGAGAACCCGAGCGCAATCGTCGCTCCCACGAGAGCAATAACCCGAATCGCTTGTTTCCGCTCACTCGGGATAAGCAGCAGGATGATCCCAAAAACGATCGGTGTGAAGACGATGATGCTGAGAATTGGTAGTTGCATGTATTACTCTCTATAGGGTCTCTCTCATCATCTGGTTTCTAACCGGAGAGAAGCACCTATCTGATTCCGCAAACTTTCGCTACCCGAATAGCCTCGTTACAGTTGCGTTGATTACCGATAAGATCCAAGCGGGCCACACGCCGATGAGCAGCATCAGCACCATCAAGGGTGCCATTGCCAGGATTTCACGCTTGTTCATCTCCAGTTTATGACCTACCCAAGCATCATTTTGTGGGCCATGGAGCACTTTCTTGATCCCCTTCATGATGTAGGCGCCGGTGATCAGCAACCCCAACATCGAGAGGGCAGTAAATACCGTGAAAATTGGCCATGACCCTCGTACGACAAGAAATTCAGAGATAAACCCGTTTAACCCGGGTAAACCCAACGACGCCATGCTCGTAAAAATGAGAATACCGCCGTAGATGGGTGCCAGAGGGAATAATCCACCAAATGCGTTCAGATCACGCGTGTGCGTGCGGTCATAGATCACTCCGACAAGCAGGAACATCCCTGCTGCGGATAAACCGTGGTTGAACATCTGCAGCACAGCCCCGTTGACAGCAATGACGGCATCCTCGGTATTCATCGTTCCCTGGACGTAAGCTGCCACCGCAATACCCAGAATGACAAAACCCATGTGATTAACAGATGAATACGCAACCAATCTTTTGAAGTCTTTCTGGCCCCACGCAGCAAATGCGCCAAAAATAATTGAGAGTGTTGCCAGCAACGCTAATACGCCGGCATACTGATGCGATTCAACAGGATACAGAGGCAGCACCAAACGTAAGAAACCGTATGCCCCGAGCTTGAGCAAGACTCCAGCCAGGATCATCGACCCAGCTGTTGGGGCTTCTGTATGTGCATCTGGAAGCCAGGTATGAAATGGCCAGATAGGCACTTTAATGGCAAAGGCGATCACGAACGCCCAGAAGGCGAATGTCTTCACAACACCGACATCAACCTGGATTGGGAGACCAAACAATGTGAGCGAATCTTTTAGTACGGACCATTTCTCGGTGATCACGACTAGATCGAATGTGCCAGCAGTGAGCCCAATGAGCTGAATGGCCAGCAGAAGTCCAAGTGAACCTGCAATGGTATAGATCAGGAACTTCAGGGAGGCATAGTTTCGGTTTTCACTCCCCCACTGATTGATGAGGAAATACATGGGAACCAGACCGATTTCCCAGAAGACGAAGAAGACCAGTAGATCTAACGACATGAACACACCGAGCATTCCCATTTCAAGGAATAAGAAAAGAAACATGTACGCGCGGACATTTTCTTTAATCGTCCAGGAGATCAGGAGGGCTAAAGGCGTAAGCAGCGTCGTAAGCAGAACCATCGGGACCGAGATCCCGTCGACGCCAAAGTGAAGGCTGGAATTAATCAGCGTAAACCAGTCATATTGAATTTCGAATTGGTAGCCTGGTAGGGCTGGTTTGTAGGCAATCCACATGTAAATAGAGAGAACGAGTGGCACCAAGCTCAACAACAGCGCCGTCCAACGGATGGCATCCGTTTGCTCTTTAGGCACGAGGAGAACGATCAATGCCCCCACCATCGGTGTCAGCAAGATCAAAAGGAGAAGGTTTTCTTGAATAAATTCCATTTACATGTTTTCCCAGAACCTTATGGCTTCCAAATAAGCAAATAGGACAGAATGAGTACGGCGAATATCAATCCCATCACGAGATATTCTTGAATACGACCAGTCTGGATGACGCGGAAAGTACGACCCATCCACTTGGTACTATCACCTACAAAGTCGCCTGCGCCATTGATGATCGGAAGGTCGATGTAATTCCGTAAAAATGCCCCTATGGCCAAGACGGATCGAGCAAGGAACTGTAAGAAACCGTCGATGATGGTGCGATCCAGAATTCTGTAGACAAACGTCTGTGCGAACCAGTAAGTAGGTCGCCTGAAAAGGAATTCGTAGATCTCATCGAAATAATACTTGTTGTAGCTCAACTTATATATTGGCCCAAGACGTTTGAGTGGATCTTCGCCTCCCGCTGGAACCCGCCGATACATAAACCACCCAAGGAATAAACCCGAAAGCCCTACGAAAATTGATGTCAGTACAGGGACAAAGTTAAAAGCGACAGCCTCTAGATGTTCGGGCGATAACTCCGCCAGGTACTCGTGGACCCAGTTAGGAACGTATCCACCGATGAGGAAGAAATCCTCGGGTATCCCGGCCCAACCGATAGAGATTGCAATCACTGCAAGTATGATCAAGGGGATCGTCATCGACCGCGTCGATTCATGCGCATGCTCCGCTTCCTGTGTGCGAGCCTTTCCAAGGAAGGTCAGTGTGATCTGACGCATGGTGTAGAACGCCGTAATGAAAGCTGCCAGCGCGAGTGCACCGAACACGATAAATTGGCGGTGGGCGTACGCATCTGCAAGAATTTCATCTTTAGACCAGAAACCTGCGGTGATGATGGGGAATCCTGCAAGCGCCAGACCGCCGATCAAGAATGTTATGAAGGTGATGGGCATTTTCTTTCGTAAACCACCCATGTTGAACATGTTCTGGGGATCGACATGGTTCTTCGTATGCTGGATACCGTGCTCCATGCCATGAATGACCGAGCCAGATCCCAGGAAGAGAAGCGCCTTGAAGAAGGCATGGGTGACCAGGTGGAACGTGGCGGCTATATAAGCGCCGATACCGACGGCTGCGACCATGTAGCCCAATTGAGAGATCGTAGAATAAGCCAGGACGCGCTTGATGTCATTCTGAGTCGGTGCGATGGTCGCCGCAAATAGGGCCGTGAAAGCACCGATCGCGGTGATGATGAGCATCGTCGGATTAAGGGGCTCACCCTCATGCCATCCTGCGGATATCAATGGGAAGAAGCGGATGATGAGGTAAATTCCGGCGGACACCATCGTTGCTGCGTGGATCATCGCAGAAACAGGCGTAGGACCTTCCATGGCGTCGGGAAGCCACACATGCAGCGGCCATTGTGCGGACTTTCCTACGGTCCCGATGAAGAGGAGCAATCCAATCATCCCAGCGATGGATAAAGCAGGTATTACAGCAGGAGTCGTCGCCAGCATCTCGAGGGTGTGTTCGTTGAAGAGAATATCCGAATAATTGAGTGACCCTGTGGATGTATACAGGTACACGATGCCAAGAAGCATAAAGACATCGCCAATACGCGTCGTCATAAATGCTTTCACGGCGGCATCACGGGTTGAAGGCCGTGCGAACCAGAAACCGATCAACAGGTACGAGCAAAGCCCCATGATCTCCCAGCCGATGAACAGCAGCAGCAAGTTGTTCGCAAGGACCATGGTGAGCATGCCGAAGGCGAACAGGGAGATGAAGGCGAAGAAGCGAGCGTACATCGGCTCGATTCCACCATTGTGGGGTGGCAATCCCTGCTTATCTTCAGGATCCCTTTTCTTCCCAAAATTCTGGTACCCGATGCTGTAAATGAAGATCATCAAACAGGTCCAGACGACGAAGAAGAGTACGACTGCAGTCAGGTGATCTACCCGGAATCCGAGTTGAAGCCACGTCTCCCCCGTAGGGATCCAATCGAACGAGAAATCGATGGGATGCTCGGCGCGCAAAGCATTCCAGAACACAACCAGACCCAACGCCCAGGAAATGAACATCGCGCCGACGCCCAGGATGTGGCTCAGTCGGTTGCTCTTGTTGGCGAACAAGATAATCACGAAGAACGCCAGCAGAGGGGGAACCGGAATGAGGAAGATCAGAATCTCGGGCTGCATGTTATCCGCCTACCACTTCATCATGTCGATCTCATCGACCGCGATCGTCCTTCGTCGCCGGTAGATTGAGATGATTAGCGCCAATCCTACCGCAGCCTCCGCTGCGGCGACGGCAAATACCATCAATGCGAAAACCTGACCAGAAACCATCTCTGGGGAGATGTATCGCCAAAATGCGACCAGGTTGATATTCACGGCATTGAGCATCAACTCGATTGCCATGAGGATCGCCAGCGCATTTCTACGTGCCAAGGCACCGTAGAGTCCTATGCAAAAAATCAGCGCCGCAAGGATGAGGTACCAGGACAATGGGATCATCAGTCCCCGCTCTCTTTCTCACGGATCTTGAGCGGCAAGGCCACTGTGATCGAACCGATGAGGGCCACAAGCAGCAAGATCGATGCCACCTCAAATGGAAGGATATAGCGATTGACATCGACGAGTGACTCGCCAAGTTCATCGAGGAAAGCCTCCCCGGTCATGGAAAGCGCGGCTGGACCCTCCCATATGAATGGAACGAGCGTGAACAGCAAGACGAGCGCAGCGAACATAGTCGCTGCAACAAGGATCGCCGCCCACCAGGTCTTGGTGACCTGCGTGGCGTCCTGGCTCATGGCGCGACGCGTGAGCATGACGACGATAATGATCATGATGGCAATTGCATCGATATAGACTGCAACCTGGACGACTGCAAGAAATCCTGCATTGAGGAGCACAAAGAGAACTGCAACGCAACCCAACGTGAGGATCAGCCACAATGCGGCGTGCACCATCGATGGGCTGGTGACCACCATCAGCGCGGCGACTACGGCGATGAGTGCAACGATGAGAAAAGTGATCTGAAGTATGGTCATTAACTCTAGTCTCGATCGTCCTCTTATTCTATCGGGCTCGCCTGCGAAACAGGAATTGCTAGTTCATCCTTCTGTGCTTGTGCTTTACGAGCAGCACTAGCGTAGAGACGCAGGCTGACAAGGATGATGACGATAAGGATTACATTCGCCGTGGCATGTGCGAGGAACTGGTTCAAGCCCGTTTCCTGCACCAATTTTTCAGTGATCGCAGCGAAGATTATGGCGCCAAGCGCAATAGGTGTGATCATCTTCCAGTTAAGTGAGTTAATTTGATCAATGCGGAAACGCGGGAATGAAGCGCGTATCCAGATCACAACAAAATACACCAGCGATGTCTTTATCAAGAAATAGACGAGCCCAAGCACCGGATATATCTCTGCGTATGGCCCCTGCCAACCTCCCAGAAATAATGTGGCAAAGAGGGCGCTGATCGTAAAGGCATGTAGAAATTCGGCGACGAAGAACATGCCAAATTTCAGACCTGAGTACTCAATATGGAACCCGGCAACAATCTCGGATTCTGCCTCGAGCAGATCGAAAGGCGCTCGACCGACTTCAGCGATCGAACTCACAAAAAAGACAAATGCTGCCACTGGCGCCAGGAAAATGAACCAGGAGAAATTGGATTGAGCTTCGACGATGGAGGACATGCCCATCGAGCTGGCAAGTAGAACCGGGATGACCAGCGCCAGCACCATGGGCACGGCATATGAAATCATCATGGCTACGGTTCGGAAGGCGCCTAAGAGCGCGTATTTGTTGTTCGAACTCATCCCGGCGAGCATGATGCCCAGCGTACCGATCGCACCGATCGAAACGATGTAAAGAACCCCCACATTGATGTCCGCACCGATAAAGGTCGGCGCGAAGGGCATGACGGCCCATATTCCCACAACGGCCATCACGGCAAGTAAAGGTGCGAGGTTGTAAGGGATGATGTCTGCACCTATTGGGGTGATGAGCTCCTTTGTCACTAACTTCATAAGATCTGCGACAGTTTGGAAAACCCCAAACGGTCCGACACGATTGGGACCCAGACGATCCTGGATTCGTGCGACAATTTTTCGTTCAGCCCAGATGAGGATAAAGGTAGATAGGAGAAGAATTGTGGCAAGCACGAATGCGCCCACCAGGAGGAGGAGTACCGTGACATAATCGGCGGGGATGCCGAGACTTTCAAGCAAATCTCTCAGCAATCCTGCAAACCACACAAATGTGTCGTTGAGTACCGAATCCATCCAAGACTCCTAGACCACGAAAAAGAAGTGGCTGATCGTATTTTGCATCAGCCATGATGGTCCAAATGTGTTGCCTATACCCACTCGAGGGCTCCCTTGCGCCAGGCATACAGCAACCCAGCCGCGAGGATCAGGATGAAGATGATACCCTCCAATACCATATAGAATTGGAGGTTATCGTATGCGACCGCCCATGGAAGCAGGAATACTGCTTCGATGTCGAAGACAACGAAGATCAGGGCGAATATGTAATATTGACTGCGAAGTTGAACGTAGGTATCGCCTTCGGTTTCGATTCCACATTCGTAGATCGATTGTTTCATCGAATTGGGTTTTTTAGGGGAGAGCAACCAGTTGGCCGCAATCGCGACAGCAGGGAGCAAGAGTCCCGCACCGAGAAGCATGGCGATGAAGATCCAGGGTTCGAGCATCGGTGATTATTGATGTTGGAAGCACCAAACTACGGTGCTTCTCCTCCTCCACAGAGATGGGACAAAGTTTACCATTACTATCGGGGTGCGTCAAAGGCGGGAGGCATGATTCATCCATTGGGAGGGAAGATTGAGATTGATAAGTATTGCTAATGCTGGTGAAAGCCTTGCCGATCTGGTTAGCTATTATTATTGGACAGCAATACACCTGGTCGTGGTATCGAGTTTCTTGAAAGACATTGCTTCAGTTGGACCTAACTCCTTCAAGAATAACGTCAAGCTTGGTCAATCAGGTCCTAGCGAACACACCACCTTTATATCCTCTTCTGCATGCAACTCATGCAAGAGTTACCCAATGTCACAAC
>JBGUDT010000069.1:2032-11940 GCA_041821665.1 Anaerolineales bacterium | reverse complement strand
TCCACAAAGCCCAGGTCCAACTGGTCCTCCATGGTGATATTTCCTCGTAAGAAAGCGCCCTCTTCAGTCGAGAACGACGTAGTAATTACGTCTCCCCACACACGACCAGATTCGGTGATCTCCACTTTATAGGCGGTCACATCACCCTTTAGAGAGCCAGAAACAACCACAGTGGCCGCTTTGATCTGCTTGCAGGTTACACGCCCCTGTTCACCAATGACGACGATTCCATGGACCGCAATGTCACCATCGAAGGCGCCATCGATTCTTACCCCGCCGGTCCCACTGATCTGCCCCTGCCAGGTGATCCCAGAACCCAGCACCGAATCCACTCGATCTGGTGCCTGCCCGCTCAGCGAGGGTCTATCCGTCGTCCGTCGAAACATACGCAACCTCCTTCAATCTATTCGGGTGTGGCAATAGGCCAATCTCGTAGTGCCGGAATATCCCCAATAGATTCAGCCGCCGTTACCGCTCGGAGGATCGCGCTTGCGACAGCCTCCGCCCCATAAGCCCCGATAAGATTGACATCGGCTTTCTTACCCCCTGTCGAGATCGCAAATATGGTATCACCATCCAGCATCGTGTGGGCAGGGCGAATCGTGCGCGCCAAACCATCATGCGCCATCTGTGCCACTTTATTCGCATCCTCTTTCGATAAGGCAGCGTTCGTCGCCACAACCCCGATGACCGTATTCCCCCGCGATGCGAAGCTCAGTACGGTCTTTCCAATCATGCTTTTCATGACCTCAAGGGTATCTGCGTAAGGTCCTTCACCGCCAACTTTCGCAGGCCCGAGCTTCGCCGGTCGCGCACCAGCGAGAATTGCACCCGTCCGAGGATCGATGACATCTCCGAATGCGGATAACGCCACGATCGCTCCGACGACCAAACCAGCTCCCAGATTGATGCTAGCTGTCCCAATGCCGGATTTCATCGCGCTCGCCATGCCCAGGATTTTTCCGACCTTTGCCCCCATCCCGGCACCGGCATTTCCCTCTCGAGGAGGATCACCGGTGGCATTCAGGCAAGCAGCGTAGCCCATCTCGGCATCTGGACGGACATCGGCGCTTCCGATGTCCAGGTCGAAAAGAACCGCCGCCGGGACAATGGGAACTTTCGCCACCCGGACATTAAATCCAACCCCCTGCTCCTCGAGGTAGCGCATCACACCCGTAGCTGCATCAAGGCCAAACGCCGATCCACCAGTTAGCAAGACGGCATGTACCTTTTGTACAAGATGCATCGGACCGAGCAGGTCGGTCTCACGCGTGCCTGGCGCGCCCCCGCGTTGATCGACCCCCGCCACTGCGCCCTCCTTGCATAATACGACGGTGCAACCCGTGATCGCGTCCGGATCCTCCACCTGACCGACGAGAACACCGGGAACATCCGTTATTGCTGTGTGCTCACTCATGACCGATCCACTCCATCAGTTCCTGGCCCCGTTCTTATGGTTCAAACCCGGGGCCGAAGGGCTCTTGTACCCTATTTAATAATCCGCATTGACTTAGCTAATGGCTCATCCAAATTTATAACCGAATTTTCTTAAGAGTTCCTTCCGTTCTACGACATCTTTCTCCGTTTCGACACCCAGAGGTTTCACCCCGTCTATCACGCCAAGGACGCCCCGCCCTTGATCGGTCTCGGCAATGATCACCTCGACCACGTTGGCTGTCGCACAAAAGATGCGGCAAACTTCGGGAACCCCCTTGACCGCGTTCAATACATTGATTGGAAAAGCATTGGCAAGGAAAACGATAAATGTGTGACCTGCTGATATGGCCAGTGCGTTTTCTACGGCAAGCTTCTCCATCTTATCCGAGGTGCCGCTTGACCGCACCAACGCAGGCCCGGAAGCTTCACAGAATGCGAGTCCGAACTCGATGCCGGGCACGGCTCCGACAAGGGCTTCATGCACGTCCTCGACGGTTTTGATGAAATGGGATTGTCCAAGGATCAGGTTCACGGCTTCTGGTTTTTCAATACGGACCGTCGTTAACTCCATTTTGGCACCTCCTCATCACTCTCGCTCGGCCGGCATGCTTAAAAACAACCGTTGGCTTGCAAGTCCATATCATTGTAGCGCAGACTGATCCGGTTGTTAGGAAAACTCCTGCATTCCACTTGCCCGTGAATTAAGACCGAGCTTTGTAGAATATCTACAAAGCTCGGTAGGGATCATATCTCATTGCACCTACAAGATATTTCTAGAGCAAGTATTTCAAATTCATGCTTTGATCGACTGCCCGTGGGTCTCAGTTGCCCTTGGGTGGTTCGTGGAAGCGTACGATCATTTTATCTGGATCCCAGGTTGTTTCATAGCTCACCACTTCAAAGAAAGACTTACCTGGTTTGAGTGGGATAGGGTTGCCTTCTGCGTCATGGATCTTGAATACACCGCTGCGTGAGGACCACTTGATCGGGACCATGACCCCGTTCCGAAACAGGATGCCCTTTTGGTCTGTCACATAGACGAGATTCATCTCCACAACCGTCGGCGTCACGTATCTGTGCTGAGCCCACAATACGATAACATTCTCGAAAGCAAGCTGCGCTCCAGTGAGACGATCGGTTTCCGGGAAGAGTTCACCCGTTCCATCCGCCTTGTCGTGCGAGCGCAGATAAGCACCTGCTTCAGGACTGTATTCCCATCCGATCTGATTATACAAGTTGTAAATCATCCGAAAGAATGGTGCCGGTTCTCCGTTTCCCGGAGGGCTCGCATCAAATTCCAGGGCGACGAATTCTTCCGGGTTGACCTCGTAATCCGCAAGCGACCCCAATTGGTCTGCACCAACTCCGGTGCTATTAATATCATCCGGGTTGCTTCCATAGACAGAAACCCGGTTGGAAAGCTGGGCTTTTACTCCCGAGGAGGCCCCTGCCGTGATAAGCAGAGCATGAGGATAAAGTTTCTTGACGTCCTCAAAAACTACCCTCCCCGATCGAATCGGACCGATCACCTGATCTGGAACGGTGCCGTCTGCGAGCCGATTCTCAAGGATTTCACCGATTTGATCAGCATAATCGCCGAAAAATATCGCTAAGTTGCGCGTCATGCCGTACCCCTGGAAGAGTTCAAACACATGCGCGGCAAACGATTCGCCGGAGTGCGGAATGGCGGATGGCGGAAAATTGGATATAGCCACCATAATGGGACGCTTGTAAAGCCACTCAGTGTTCTCTACGGGAAGGCCGGTAAGTGGATTGAGCACTCCGTCATCCTCGGATCCCCCGCTGCCATCCAGATCTGCATTGTCACCCAGTTCAGATGACGCATCCTCGGCTTCTTGTTCAGATTTACCGACGGCCTCATCTCCTTCGGACTCCACCTTCTTATCATTTTCTTCAGGCTTATCGCTTTCAGGAGCCTTCTTCGGCTCATCAATAGATGTAGTTTGCTCTTCCTTCTGCGCATCGACCGGATCCATAGCCGACGCTTCCGTAATTGGTGGAGCGCACGCAGAAATGACTATTGTGAGTAACAGAAAACCAACCAGTACGATCGGGAAACGCGCCTTTATCTCTGCCATCATCTTTCTCCAATAATCGGTATATTCCTGATCAATCTACCATTCTGGAGGGTAATTGAACATCCCACTCTTGTATTGGAGGACCGCGGTTCTATTCCCGAATCATTTGATAAGTTTATCCTCTTGGATTCCTCTGACATTCCCGCAGATACTTCTCCTTCCGGCAACACAGCAAGAGGAGCTCTTCAAACACAAGTCCGGCCATAAATTGTTTCATGCGTAGGGAATAAGCGTGAATGAGTTCAGCGAACGTGATGAGTTACTTATAGAGAGACTGTGATCGGTGCATGCAGGTGAACGATCCTAATTGCTGTATAGGATCTCCACAAGACGAGCCCGGTCTTCTTCTTCCAGCTTCTTCGCGGCCAGATTCAATGTTGAGCGAGCCGTAGAGGACGGGGCCGATTCTGCTTTGGTGAGCATCCATTCGAACGCCAAATTGTAGTGTCGCTTGATCACTTCCCGGACAGCCCAATCAACCGCTTTGCGAATGTACTTTTCATCATCCTCGAGGCGTGCGGCACACATAGCCAGGGCCAGCGCATCTAGTTCTAGGGCCTGATCGTCGTCGAATTTTCCATTCCGCAAGTATACGGTCGTCACAAGCGCGGCGCGACGGACCCAGAAATTAGGATCATCAATCCACTTCTCGAGTTCATTCATCACGGATGGATTCTCGATAATGACCTGCCCGAACATGGCCATACAGAGCTGGTCGCATTCCTCCCAATTACCCACATCGGGAAGGAATCGGATCCCAATTGTCCAACGATTCTCTGGCGCGAGATCCTTTTGACCATCGAAGATGAAGAGCGCCACGAGTTTGTGCTCCCTGGTTTTCGTGCTCCACGATTCCTGGGCGACATTCTGAAGTGCAGCGGTTTGGTTCTTGTACTTGCGCAAGATTTCCTTCGCCATCTCCCTAAGTGCTGGAACCCGGATGCCATAGGTCGGGCTGATCCCTGGTACGGCCGTAGAGATAAGTGACTGATAATGAGCATCTTCTGCCCTCGTTTGAAAGGCATCCGTGAGTGCAGCAACTACCTGCTCTGGGTTGGGATCTGTGGGGAGATGTAGTATTAATTCCCCCGGCTCACTCATGGAGATTCATCTCCATCTGGGATGATGTACTTCCAGTGCGATTCGGTGGAGATAGATCAACACCCAGGAGGGAAGCGAACTGCCGTACGCTTTCCGGGCTATGACCCGCAAAATGGTTATTGAAGAATCCAAACACATCGATTCCGCTGTCCAAAAAAGTGCGTACTTTTTCCGCCCATTCCGCGAGCGCTTCACTACGATCGATCTGAATGCGGTCAAATTGCTCGATATCCTTGCGGCGGCCCAACCAGCGGATGACCGTAAAATCCGCCGTGACCCAATCTAATTTTGGCATGTAGTGCAGGTCCTGGAGGACGAGGGCCACATTGTGCTGTGAGAGCATCTCGCCCAGGTCCGTGTTCAACCACCCACGGTTTCGCACTTCGACGGCGTAGCGAGGTCCAGGTGGAAGCTTCCCAAGAAATTCGTCCAGGCGATCAAACAACTCGGGTTTGAAATCATACGCAAACTGTAAAGTCAGGACCGTCAGTTTGTCACCGAGAACCTGCATGCTTCCGACGAATGCCTCGGCGTCACCTCCGGCACCCTCGAGCTTCTTCTCATGTGTGATCAATCGTGGGAACTTGGCAGTGAAGCGGAACTCATCCGGTGTACGTTCCTTCCACCCTTGAATCGTCGTCGACCGCGGGGTGCCGTAAAACGTGGAATCGATTTCGACAGCGGGAAATCTATCCGCATAAGCCTCCAGATAGCTCTTCTTGGGTGTCCCCTCTGGATAAAACGGTCCCACCCAATCGTCGAAGGAAAACCCCTGCGTTCCGAGAAATACCTCACCCTTGCCCTTTTGAGCCATCGATTCCTACATTACCTCCCGTATGGGGACGTCTATGGGAAAAAAGCCAGAATACTTGAAACTTGCCACAGGGATTCATGGCTAGGCGGGGGGGCTTTTTCCTTGGAAGAAACCTCGCAGAAAGCTGCGGGGTTCTTCACTTAACGACGATTGAGTTACAGTACCAACACAACCACCCAAGTGAAAACACAAAACTGTATCTTGTGAATAATACCCCAACCTGTGCCATCGAAGAGGTCAAGGACCCATCAGGCGTTCGACAACTCGAACCCCGTTCAAGACCCCGTCTTCAGCGCGAATTTTCTCACCGAGTTCGGATGCCCGTCTTCGCATCTCCCCATCTTGGAGCAGCCGATCGATCCCTGCTGCGAGTCGATCTCCTGATAAACGACTGAACGGGATGGGTGGAGGGCCAACACCCAAGGCCTCTATCCGGGCTCCCCAGAAGAATTGATCGAAGAGGAAAGGTAGCGTGAGCGCCGGCACACCAGCTCTGAATCCCTCGGCTGTTGTCCCCGACCCTCCGTGATGCACCACCGCGGTCATACGTGGAAACAGCCAACCATGAGGCGTATATTGAAGGGGGTAGATTTCATCAGGTAGGTTTAGCACGTCATCTTTAAAGTGGCTCATCTGGAGAATGGCTCGTTGCCCTGTATATCGAAGCGACTGATGGATGATCTTTATCGCATCATCCGGACGAGCGATGGGCATACTCCCAAACCCGATGTACAGCGGCGGGGCTCCATTTTCGATGAACCGACGCAAGTTCTCCGGAGGCTGCCAACCATCGTCATCTGCAAACCAATATCCGGTGATATGGACATTCTCGCTCCAATCATCGGGCCGCGAGACCACATGACGGCTGAAACCATTGATGAATTGCACCCCACCTTCGTAGACCTCCGCCATATACCCAGCGAAAGGTGTGGGAGGGAGATCAAGCTCCTCTAATCTCCACGGATTGATCGTTGTTCTGAGCATCTGCCAGGCAATTTGCTCGGCCATACGGTAGCTGATATTGTTGTAACCAGGGATCGCCCGGAAGATACGCGGCCAGCCAATCATTGGTAATTCGCTTGTCCGGATGAGAGGGATCACTGCTACCATGAACATGGGAATATTGAACTTTTCGGCGAGGTCAAAGCCATACAACCCCCCCGGTAATTGGTTGAGTATCAGATCTGTTTTTCCAAAAATGGGGAGTAGTTCATCGTTGAGTTGAACGATCCCTTTCGATACATCACGAAAACCACGCAAAAGCGCAGTCATCTTCGATCCGGCAGACCTTAAGAGTACGTCTGCATCTCCTGGGAGAGCATACGCTCTAAGTCCTTTAGAAGTGATATGGTGCTCAAAATTCTTTGATGTGATGAACCATACGTCATGTCCGGCAGCGTGCAGAGCCTTCCCTAGGTTTGAGTAAGGCACGATATCACCACGAGAACCTAACGCAAGGATCGTGATACGCATTGAGTTCAAATCCCTCTATGGCAAATGAACGAAATCGATGACCGTGCGGAGAACAAAATCTTCAAATGTGGGCTCATGATCACACGCTATTGGATAAATATCCCGCCCGGATTGCAGTCCTAGCGTTTTGCGCAAGCGTGTTGGATCGTCAAGATATGACTTCACTTCATCTACAAAATTGCATTGTCACTATGATCGACCACTTGGATCGGAAAATGCGGGATTCCCCGCAGTCCGATTTCACTCTCTAAAGAAGTTTCACAACTCGATCGAGGACTTGCTCGGCTACCCCAGTTTTCGTCATGAGAGGCAGTTCCTCCACGACATTCTCCGAATCGATGATCACGACACGATTGGTGTCCACCGAAAAACCCGCATCATCCGATGAAATATCATTCGCAACGATGAGGTCGATCTCTTTGTCCCGAAGTTTTTTCTGTGCATTGTCGATTAACGATTGCGACTCTGCCGCGAACCCCACGATGACGTGCGGAAACCGAGTTTCCCTCCGCTGCGCGGTCACGCTGGCGAGGATATCGTCCGTGGGTTCTAATCTCACCTCCGGAACCCCTTCCCCGCGCTTGATTTTCTGATCCAGGGCGTCCACAGGTCGAAAATCCGCCACGGCCGCCGCCATGAGTAGCACGTCCGCATCCGTCACCGCACCTACTGTCGCTTCTTTCATTTGAGCAGCAGTCTCAACATCTATTCGTCGAACGCCAACTGGTGTGGATTCATGTGATGGAGCCGTGATTAAGGCCACCGACGCGCCGCGATCAACAGCCGCCTGGGCAAGCGCAAATCCCTGCTTCCCCGAAGACCGATTGGCGATCATGCGAACAGGATCCAACGGTTCTTGAGTGCCACCGGCGGTCACCACAATCCTGCGACCTGCAAGTGGCCCTGATTTTCCCAAAAGCACACGAATATGCCCTATGAGTTCAGCGGGCTCAACCATTCGACCCAGACCCACCAAACCGGATGCCATACGCCCCTCCGCCGGACCTGCGATGTAGGCGCCCCTGCTGCGTAGAGTCTCGATATTCGCTTGAGTAGCTGCGTTTTCATACATCCCTACATCCATCGCAGGTGCGATGAGGAGTGGGGCCCGCGACGCCAGCGCAGCCAAAGTGAGCAGCGTATCGGCTTCCCCGGAGGTCAATTTCGCGATGGTGTGTGCAGTCGCCGGGGCGATGGCATATGCATCCGCATCTTCCGCAAGACCCACGTGAAGCACATGCGCTTCCGGTCCCCATAGATCTTCTTCCGTGTACACGTCCCGCCCTGTAACCGACCTGAACGTGATCGGTGTGATGAATTGTCTCGCGGATGCGCTCAAAATAACGTCGACTTCGGCGCCGGACTGTGATAATTTTGAAGCCAAGTCCACCGCTTTGTAGGCTGCGATAGAACCCGTCACCCCAAGAATAACTCGCCGACCTTTGAGAATTGGTATTTCCGTTATAGATTGCATAATGGCCCACCCTCGTTATCAGGCACTAGGGCACCAGGACGCTTGGGAGCATCTCGTCACTTTGCGTCAAGGCACCCGAGCGCCTACTTCTTTTGTGCCGACTTCCCTTTCACCACAATTCTACCGTCCTCATCCAGCTCAAGCCAATCGCCGCTCTTCAAGCGCCCAAATTGAACCTTCGGCACCACTGCGATCGGGATAGGCGCATGGTACATCTCATCCGCGACGATCGAAGCGAGCGCAAAGAAGGCGTCCTTTCTCGTTGTGATGATCGCGGCCGGCGCTTTTCCGGCGCGGACCGCCTCGAGCAGCACCGCAGTCGTCGTACTCGATCCCCGGGAGAATGGCACACCGAAGATTTTACCGGCTGCATTTTTTCCTGCTAGAGGATGCCGTCGGTCGATAATTTCACCACTTTCGTGATCATAGCCACCCCAGAAACTTAAGGCCTCCTCGCTAATGAGCAGTTCACCTTTTGCGCTTCCAGCCACAACGAGCGTCGCCTGGATTATGTCTTCCATAGCCCCTCATCTCTGTTCACACGTCCATCTATAGCAGAGCGCACACAATCTTCCAATGTACCAAAGACCACCTGCGTGTTTAACATTCCCGGTGCATAGTAAGCATATTTTGCAGAATTCGTCATGATGATGCGTATCTCATCTGGAAGCATGGGGGTCGTCAAGATGCAGGTGTCGCGGGTGATCCTGCCCCCAAACTTCTTAAGTGTCTCAAGTGAGCCTGTTTTCTCGGCCAGCATCGTCATTGCTCGGTTCGAAGTGACAAGAAATTCAACCTGAGGCGCTTTCTCCTTTCCTTCAAGGAGTCCTGCCAAATGTTCAAATTCCGGTTGCGAGAAATGCGGGCAGCCGAGTGCGACCATGTCCAATTTCTCGCCTTCGGCCGTGGATAACTCCGCTCTGGCCGCACGCAGGGATTCCATGGTGATCTCAACCACGCGCTCAGGCTCTCTTCCGTGGAATGCCGCCGGGATCGTGGGCGCTTCCGGTGTGATCCCCACAATATGAAAGAGACCTACAGTTCCCGATGATGCCGCCGCGGCTCCGAAAGCTTTGAGCTGATCTTCAGTGGGAGAGACATCGAAACCCGTGAGTACCGGAACCTTGTCCTGAGCTACTTTACCCACGAGGTGTCCGAGAACAGGATATAAACCATCATTCTCCTGGAGCTTCCTGTGGGTACCTACCAATGGCATATGAATTTGACCGCGCCGGTTCTCTTCGAGATGGTAACCCACCGCAGGGACCCTCCCCGTGATGGCTGCACAGATGTCCAGCAGATCCGGGTAGCGCTCCGTCCTGGCGCCGATCACAGAATTGGCGAAGGCGATGGCGTTCGACTCGCCCCAGGCTATTTGCTGTCCAAAATGAGGCCGGTGCTCGGTTTGATAAGGCGCACAGGTCCATGTCGGAACACATCCCATGGCCACATACGCGACCATCTGGCGTCGTGCGTTATCCGCCCAATCAGGAGGGACGCTCCAGGCTTG
>JBGUDT010000069.1:0-2022 GCA_041821665.1 Anaerolineales bacterium | reverse complement strand
ACACATCCCATGGCCACATACGCGACCATCTGGCGTCGTGCGTTATCCGCCCAATCAGGAGGGACGCTCCAGGCTTGCCATCCATGCTCATCGACACCGCTCACGTTTAGAGTGCTGGGAACGACAACGCGGGCTCCTTGTGAAGCCAGATGTTCTGCGAACTCAAGCGTGGCATCACCCATGTAGAGCGAGCTGTCGATGTGCGCGGCATCGATATCCATCAGTCGATCGACCCCGTAGACTTCCGCCATACGAGTGATGATCTTCATGGCTATCTTTGCCCCAGGTCCATGTTCACCGTTCAAGACGGATTTGTCATACTTGCTTAAGCGTATCACGCGCGCTGTTCACCTCCGCACAGTCCAATTCTACAACGATCTTCGTATCCATAGGTGAAATGCTATACTTCACACGCTCTATAACAGGAAAGGAAACCATCCATGGCTTTGAAACTCACTGACTTCATCCGGAACACGACAGAATCTTTAAAGCCCCTTCACGTCGCCTACACGCAGGCCATGTGGGAAGCAGCGACCTCCGGCACGGAGGGTGCAAACGAAAGCGAGAAGTCTGCCCAGGCGGAACTCATGCGGTTCTGGGCAGATGAGACCAGATTTGAACAGGCAAAAGGATTCCACGAAGATGGAACTGCCTCGGATGAACGTACTGCGAGGCTAATCAAGCGCATCTATTTGGCCGCGGCGAAGGCACAACAAGATGAAAATTCGATTGTTCGAATCACTCAACTAGAAGCGGAGATCCGGGGTCAATACTACAACTTCCGCGGGCAAGTTGATGGAGTAGCTCTATCTGACAATGAGCTGGACGACATAATTCAAAAAAGCAACGATGGCGAGCACACTCAAAAGGTATGGGAGGCAAGCAAACAAATCGGCGCCCTGGTCGCCGACCAGGTACGAGAACTCTCCAGGGTGCGCAACGCTGCCGCCCAAGCCCAGGGCTATCGGGATCACTTCGAACGTTCGCTCACGCTTAGTGAAATCGACGAGGGGGAACTCTTCATCATCTTCGATGAGCTGGAGCAGGTCACAAGGGAGCCTTTCACAAACTATAAAGATGAGCTTGATGAAGAACTCGCTAGGAAGTTCAATATCGGGGTACAAGAGCTGCGTCCATGGCACTATGGAGATCGCTTCTTCCAATCCGTGCCAGACTCCGAAAAGTTCGATATTGACAGCCTCTTTGCTGGCAAGGATCCCGTTGAGCTTGCCATTAATACTTATGACGGCATGGGTTTGGAGGTCCGTGACATCATCCTTCGCTCCGATCTATACCCTCGAGAGGGAAAGAATCAGCATGCCTTCTGCCTGGACCTGGATCGCGAAGGCGATATTCGCACACTCAACAACCTTGAACCCAACCTTAGATGGACGAAGACCTTACTCCACGAACTGGGGCACGCCGTATACGACAAATATCTAGACCGCGAGCTGCCATGGATTTTACGAACGCCGCCGCACACGCTCTCCACTGAAGCAATCGCCATCATGATGGGCGGATTGACCTCCGATGAAATATGGCTGCGGGACGTGTTGCAGGTACCCGGACCACTTGTGGATGACCTGGTACAGTTTTCGAAGCGGCGTGATCGTGCCGCCGGGTTGATCTTCACACGCTGGGTGCTGGTGATGACTAACTTCGAGCGGATCATGTATGCGGACCCGGATTCAGACCTTGATACGATATGGTGGGATCTCGTCGAGAAATATCAACTCATCAGCCGCCCTGATGGACGCCATGCGCCTGACTGGGCCGCGAAGTACCACATCCCCCTCGCACCCGTCTACTACCAGAACTACGAACTCGGCATGCTCGTCAAGGCTCAATTCGAGACCGAGCTTGCACGCGAATTCGGCGGTATCGTGGGCGTTGAAAGCGCCGGTCATTGGCTGGTAGAAACCGTCTTCCGCTCAGGAAATCTGGAGGACTGGTCCAAGCATATCGAAACCGTCACCGGAGAGAAACTTAACCCCCGGTATTTTGTCGAGTCGATCGCCTAGC
>JBGUDT010000068.1:0-12258 GCA_041821665.1 Anaerolineales bacterium | reverse complement strand
ATTTCAGGGAAACACTCTCTCCCTGAGTCTCGAGCAGAAAATGATCCATTCTTGAACCCCCATACCCATCGCCCTCGTCGCTGTAAAGTTGCGAAATCTGGATACCATCATTGGGTCGGTAGATGTGCAGCTCGAGGAAACCCTCCACCTTCATAGGCAACACAGCGCCCCCCCTGATGAACAGAGGAATACTCTGGAGCGCGGCCTCCGTCGAGATAGTCTGGTTTCCTTCATAGCGTTGATCGTCTCGGAAGTCGAACCATATCCCCTCAGGAAGGTGAACCTTACGTGACGTCGCTCCGGGCTCAACGATCGGTGCGACGAGCACGGCATCACCAAGCAGGAATTG
Organism: Anaerolineales bacterium; assembly: GCA_041821665.1. Lineage (GTDB taxonomy): Bacteria > Chloroflexota > Anaerolineae > Anaerolineales > E44-bin32 > E44-bin32. The sequence continues at coordinate 11,909 of JBGUDT010000068.1, read as the reverse complement.
ATCGTCGATATTCCATAAGGAGCTATCGGTAGGATTGGTCCAGAACATGGGTCTCATCAACGGGGCGCCGGATTGACTCGCTTCCCAGGCGAGGGTGTAGATATATGGGAGCAAGGCATAGCGCAGGTTGAGGATCGAGCGGATACCATCCAGGGTTTCGACCTCAAACTCCCAGGGCTCTCTGCGTGGCGTCATTAAGGCGGAGTGGATCCGAAAGAAAGGTGTGAAAGCCGCCATCTGAAACCACCTCAAGAAAAGCTCATCGTCCGGGGCGCCGGAATAGCCGCCGATATCGGATCCAGTATAAGGGACGCCCGACAATCCTATCCCCAGCATACTGGCGATGGAGGTCCTCAACATCTCCCAGCTAGTCTCAATATCTCCGGTCCAATTCCAAGCATAGCGCTGCATCCCCGCCCAGCCCGAACGTGACAAGATGAATGGTCGTCGATTTGGCGCGTGTGCTCGAAGAGCTTCGAAACCTGCCCTATTCATGAGTAATCCATAAAGATTGTGGGCTTGACGGTGGTCGCCTCCCTGGCCTTCGAGATAATGCCTCGTATTCCCCGGTAGACTGGGTTCCCCCCACGCGGCAAAAGCGCTGGGCTCATTCATATCATGCCAGAAACCTGCAATGTGTTGATTTAACAGCACGGGGTACATTTCTCCCCACCAGGTTCTCGCTTTCGGATTTGTAAAATCGGGAAAGTACACCCAACCAGGCCAAACGAGACTGCGTGCAAGCTGCTCTCGTGGAAGTTTGCAAAACACGTCACTTTCTAGACCATCTATAAAGACATCGTAATTGCGATCGATCTTGACACCTGGATCGAGTATGGCTACGAGCTTGGTGTTCTCGCGCTCTAAGTCCAAAGCGAGGTTTCCTAGATCGGGAAATCGTTTCTTGTCGATCGTAAAGACGCGGTAGCCATCCATATAGTCGATGTCGAGGTGGATGACACTGAGGGGGAGGTCGTGCTCGAGATAGCCGTTTGAAACTTCGCGGATATCTCCTTCATTCTGATAGCCCCAGCGAGATTGATGAAAACCCAGGGACCAAAGCGGAGGAAGAGGCGCCCGACCGGTGAGCTTTGCGTAGTTATGCATTGCCCTCTCCGGGGGACCAAGGAAGAAGTAGTATCTCAGCATCCCGGAGGTGAAAAAAGTTTCAACAGGGTCATGAAAGGCGATATGCCCATCATACGAGTTCTCGAGGAACAGCATGTAGCTTCCGAATTCATGCAAATGATGGAAGACGGGGATCGTGAGATTGAGGGGGTCGGATCCTAAGCCATAACTCCCTCCAGGATCCTTATTCCACAACAGGTATCTACCCCCATTCAAGTTGAGTCGCGCAGCCCGCTCCCCGAGTCCATAGTAGGCAGAGTTTTCTGGGTTCTGGGTGTGAAGCTTCCATGCATCTCCAGATCGAAGGGGTGGGAGATCCTCGCGAAGAACGACGCCTCGATCATCTCGAATGGAGAGGCCGCCGAGCTCGGTGATGTTGATATGTAGATCTGCCGAATCCAATCTCCAATCGTCCTCTACCTGCTCGACTTTAATTTCAAGGGCGTCCCACGCTGTTTCAGCGATGGCATAGGGAACCGGAGGGTTGCCGGGGGTCCATGAGATACGAATTACATCCGGGTTTAAGAAGACTACCTCAAGACGTGCGTGCTCAAAATCGAACAAGGCTCCGCTCGAGATTCCTGTGTTTTCGGACATTCTTCCGGGTGGGATGAATTCTTCAGTCGTAGATGGAGCTAAGTGTACATCACGCTTTTCCCACTGATCCCGCTGCCAGGGATATATCAGAGCCCTGAGCGTGTTCGCGGGTCCGATAAAGCGAATTCCTTTCAAGAGATGCAATATGTTTTGCATGGCGCATTTTCCATCGTGGGAGCAGGATAAGTTTGCCGTACTATTCCGGGCACTTTGACTATGATAGCACTCCGATAAGGAGATCACTAGGAGTGGTTAAAAAAAAGCTGTGGTTTGCTGGGACGAGGTTAAAGAGCTATCTGATCGGTCGTCCTGTCAGCGATTATCAAGGTTAGGATCTGATTTCGAAGGCGATTCCTGGAGCTAGGCATCCCCCAACCTTAAAGTTTTTCATCTGAAGGCATTTTACTAGCGGAAGCAAAGTCCGTCCGATATAATCCCAACTTGGTCAATCTAAAAAGGTTCACAGACGGTACTTCGTCTCCTGGCGCACATGTCGTTTGTCCATCTGCACGTTCATTCTGAATATTCCTTATTAGATGGGTACAGCCGTATCCCGCATCTGGTCCAGCGTGCGAAGGACTACGGGATGCCAGCCGTCGCGCTAACCGATCACGGGGTCATGTTTGGCGCGATTTCCTTTTACCGTGAGGCAAAAAAAGCGGGAATACGGCCCATCATTGGTATGGAAGCGTACCTCTCACCTCGAGGTATGCAGGATCGTGAACACCAGAAAGACAGCCGGGCATACCATCTGCTACTCCTGGCAGAAAATGATCTCGGTTACAAGAACCTGCTCAAAGTCGCTACAGCCTCTCAGCTCGAAGGTTTTTATTATCGTCCACGTATTGATCACGATTTTCTCGCTGCTCACAGTGACGGACTGATTTGCACCACTGGCTGCCTATCTGGCGAAGTCCCTCGGACGCTTATCCAGGGTAGGGAAGAACGAGCAGTCGAGTTGCTGGATTGGTATTACGAAGTGTTCGGTCGCGATAGGTTCTTCTTTGAACTTCAACATCATGAAATCCCTGAGCTGCCAGAGATCAACAAAAAGTTAATCGAACTTGGCCACCGATATGACGCCCGATTCATCGCGACGAATGATGTTCATTATGTGGACCCCGACGATGCAGAGCTGCAGGATATCCTCCTTTGTATTCAAACCGGCTCGCTGCACTCCGACCCAGACCGAATGCGGATGACAGATCCATCCTACTACCTGCGTTCACCCGACGAAATGAAGGCTCTCTTCGGGGATGTCCCTGGTGCAATTGAGAATACGTTATGGATCGCAGATCGGTGCGAGGTCGATCTGGACTTCAAGGGCTACCATCTGCCGCATTTCGATGTTCCCGAAGGACATAGCTCCGAGAGCTACTTGCGCATGCTCTGCGAGGAGGGACTGCGGACTCGTTTTGGAGATCACAGCCAAGATGCGGAGATTGTGGAACGCCTGGAGTATGAGCTCGGAATCATCCATCAAATGGGGTTCGACAACTATTTCCTCATTGTCTGGGATCTCTGTCGCTATGCAGGGGAACATAGTATCTGGTACAACGCACGTGGCTCAGCAGCTGGATCTATCGTGGCTTTCGGCCTCGAGATCACGCTTGTCGATCCCATCGAGCACGGACTGATATTCGAGCGATTTCTTAACCCCAGCCGCATTTCCATGCCGGATATCGATCTGGATTTTCAGGACGACAAACGGCACATCCTGCTTGAATATACTGCGGATAAGTATGGCCGTGATAAGGTGGCCCAAATTATAACTTTCGGCACGCTCGGTGCTCGTGCTGCAATCCGAGATGTTGGACGTGTGATGGACATTCCTCTTCCCGAGGTTGACCGGGTCGCAAAGCTTGTCCCCAATATCCCTGGAAAACCGGTATCCATCACGGAAACCCTAGAAGACATTCGCGAATTTCGCGAGGTTTATGATGGTACGTCATACATTCATGAGCTTATCGACACGGCTGTGCAGTTGGAAGGTGTGGTACGTAATGCAGGTACTCACGCAGCCGGGGTCATCATCAGCGATAAACCCATCATCGAGTACGTACCTCTCCATCGGCCAACCGGGAGCAGTCAGGAAGATTCGCCGATCGGCGCGGTGACGCAGTTCGAGATGCAGATCCTCGACTCGCTGGGTTTGCTGAAAGTGGATTTCCTGGGTTTATCGACGCTAACGGTGATGGCAAGAGCTTGTGCAATGATCCGGGATCGTCATGACGTAAACTTTGACATTCATACTATACCTGTGGATGACCCTGAGACCTACAAGCTTCTGGGCGAGGGAGATGTGCTCGGTGTCTTTCAGGTTGAAGGCGTGGGTATGCGCCGCTATCTTAAGGATATGAAGCCTCGAGAACTGGCGAACGTCATCGCTATGGTCGCGCTCTATCGCCCGGGTCCGATGGATTTCATTCCGACGTACATTCGCCGCATGCATGGTGAGGAATCCATTTCGTATCGCCATGAAACTCTGGAGCCCATCTTTGAGGAGACCTACGGTATTCCTGTATACCAGGAACAAATCATGCGCGCCGCGATGGAAATGGGCGGTTATACGGCGTCAGAAGCGGATGGCCTGCGCAAAGCGATATCGAAGAAGAAAGCGAAAGAGCTTAAAAAACTTCGAGAAAAATTCATCGCAGGAAGTGTGGATAGGGGTATATCGGAAGATACGGCTATTGCTGTGTTCGATGACTGGGAGAACTTCGCCCGCTACGGTTTTAACAAAGCCCACGCAGCCGATTATGGTGTGATTGCGGTCAAGACAGCCTATCTAAAGGCACATTACCCAGAGGAGTACATGACTGCCCTGCTTTCGGTTTTTAAACATGACACGGATAAAGTAGCGCTCTATATTTCGGATTGTCGTCGTCTGGGATTCGATGTGCTTCCGCCTGATGTCAATGCAAGCGGTCTGGATTTCATGATCGAAGAGAATGAGGGTTCAACCTCGGCGATCCGCTACGGGTTGGGCGCGGTGAAGAATGTAGGCGATAGCGCGGTCGAGATTATTCTCGATGCCAGACGGTCCGAGGGGGATTTCGAGAGTCTCGAGAATTTTACACGTCGGGTAGATTTACGGCAGGTCGGCAAGCGAGCGTTTGAATGTTTAATCCGGGTGGGTGCCCTGGATAAGTTATGTGCGCGCATATCACTGCTTGAATCTCTCGATCGAGTCATGTCGTTTTCGAGCGCATACCACCGGGCAGAAGAGGTGGGGCAGATGTCCTTCTTTGGCGCCGAAACAGGCGTTGTTGAAAAATTGGATATCTCTCCAGCAACCTCTGATATCCCTTCGCGCCGACAGCTCAGTTGGGAGAAAGAACTTCTTGGTGTCTACGTTTCGGATCACCCACTGACACCGTATATCGAAGATCTTTCAAAGCTGGTCTCACACTATAGCGCCGAACTCCATGAAGCTGAACATGGTCAGCAGGTGTGCGTCGCTGGAGAGCTCAGTCATATTCGTCCATATCAGACGAAAACGGGCAAGGCCATGGGTTTTGCGACGCTTGAGGATTTGCAGGGAACGATCGAGCTGGTCATTTTCAGCAGGGTATGGGGTGATGTCTCGACATGGCTCGAACTCAACACTATTCTGGTTGTTGAAGGCCGGATCGACAGTGAACGTGGAGAGCCAAAGGTATTAGTTGATAAAATAACGACACAATTTGACGTGGTCGAATCGACGGAACCCCCACCTCAGGCCGAGAACTTCAATCACGTTGATCCACCTGATGTCTTCGCTGTTCCGGAAAACCAACATCATTTTGAGCAACCGGCATCACTCTCCGCTGAGATGTCCCAGGAGGACGTAGTCGTACCATCCGTGGAAATTAAGAGCGCCATTACGCCCGAGGAAGTTAGAAGTGTCGTATCCACCACAGTAGATGAGGAAAGCTTGCATCCGGTGGAAGTTTTACCCATCCCTGATATCTTAAGGTCAGATCCCACAGAGGCGCAGATGATTACGATTAACCTCGAGACCACAGGTGATCAGCAACGAGATGCATTGCGTATGCGTAGGGTACACGGTTTGTTCACCTCCTATCCGGGAAACGATCGTTTTGCTTTCCAACTCTTTGAGGCCTCCCGACGATACTTGATAGAATTTCCAAGCCACTCTACTGGTTATTGTGCAGATTTACATGCGCAGCTTGTTGCTCTTCTGGGGGAGGGGGCGATTCGAGTTGAGCTTCTGAGGATCCAATGAAAATCAATAAGATGGGCATTCTTACCTCCGGCGGGGATGCCCCGGGAATCAACCCATGCATACGTGCGGCGGTCCGCACCGCTTTGTATCACGATGTGGAAGTGATTGGAATACAAGAGGGCTTTGATGGTCTCATTAGAGGTGAGATGTCCTCTCTTCACGCACGGGACGTGGGCGGGATATTACAGAGAGGCGGTACATTTCTCCATACAGCCCGCTGTCCAGAATTCCTCGAGCGAAAGGGCCAACGACAAGCGCTCCGCGAACTCAATGAATCAAGCATTGATGGGCTTCTTGTCATCGGGGGGGATGGTTCTATGCGAGGCGCACATGTGCTCGCAGAACTGGGATTTCCGACTATTGGGATGCCCGCATCGATCGATAATGACATCTGGGGCACCGACATGTCGTTGGGCGTGGATACGGCGCTTAACACAATCATGGAGGCTGTTGACAAGCTACGGGATACGGCATCATCTCATGAACGAGCATTCCTCGTGGAGACGATGGGGAGAAACTGTGGCTACCTTGCCTTGATCAGTGGGGTCATTTGCGGCGCGGAGATGATTATTATTCCGGAAAAAGAAATCCCGATCGAGCGCATTGCAGAAGATATCGAGCAGTCTTACGAGCGGGGAAAGACACATGCGATCATTATCATGGCGGAGGGCGCGTCTTATACGTGCCAGGATGTGGCCAACTTTTTAAAGGAAAAGGACGTTGGTTTCGAAACAAGGGTGACTATCCTCGGTCATGTTGCTCGTGGTGGAGTCCCCTCAGCTTTCGATCGTATTCTGGCGACACGCATGGGCGTGAAGGCTGCGGAAGCTCTTCTTCAGGGTGAAACCGACGTCATGACGGGTCTACGGGGCCGAGAAATCGTCCTTCGCCCGTTGGAGAAAGTTATCAGTGAATCACGTGAAGTCAATTTAGATTTTTTAGAAATGGCGCGTATCCTTTCTCGCTGAAAACAGCAATCCTATCCTAACAAGATACGCGTTGGATGAGGTGAAATTATGAAAATTGGAATTCTTACAGGTGGTGGAGATGTACCCGGTTTAAATCCGAGCATCAAGGCTGTCGTGAGCCGTATGCTGGATGAGGGACACAAAGTCATCGGGATACGCAGGGGCTGGGCGGGCCTTCTCGAGTGCCAGCCCGATCAACGAAAGTCTGTTGATAAACATACAATAAAACTGGACTATAAGCACGTGAGGACTATCGACCGATCTGGGGGCACCTTCTTGCATACCTCCAGAACCAATCCAAGCAAGGTGCGCCCTGCCGCTGTACCAGACTTTCTTGCCGATCAAGTAAAAGGAGATGAACCCCAGGATTTCACGCCCCATGTGCTGGGTGTCATCGAAAAACTGGGTATCGACGCGCTGATCCCTATCGGCGGAGATGATACCCTGTCGTACGCCCTGCGTCTGGACAATGAAGGTGTCCCCGTCGTCGCCATTCCTAAGACGATGGATAATGATGTAAATGGGACGGATTACTGCATCGGATTTTCAACAGCAGTTACCAGGAGCGTATATTTCATACACAATCTTCGCACGAGTACAGGATCTCACGAACGCATCGCGGTGGTGGAGTTGTTTGGTCGTTACAGTGGGGAGACGTCCCTTGTGGCTGCTTATCTCTCCGGGGTGGATCGGGCCATAATCTCGGAGGTTCCTTTCAGTCCAGAAAAACTGGCCAATCTTCTTGTGCGAGATAAAAAATCGAATCCCAGCAACTATGCGATGATGACGATCTCGGAAGGCGCTACGATCGAAGGCGGCGAGATGGTCCTGCGGGGGAAGGAAGATGCATATGGTCACAAGAAGCTGGGGGGCATCGGGGCGATCACGGGTGACTTGATCAAGGAGATCACGGGTGAGGAGATCATCTACCAGCAAGTTGCCTACTTAATGCGCTCAGGCAGCCCCGATTCGCTGGATTTAATGGTTGGTTTCAACTATGCGACCATGGCTGCAGATCTCATCATGAACGCGCGCTATGGACGAATGGTCGCGTTGCGGAGTGGTATTTATACAAATGTTCCTATAGGTGTGATAGGCAAAGGCGCAAAGCGTGTCGATGTCGGCGCGCTGTACGATGTAGCCAGCTATCGGCCCAAACTGATAAATGTAGAGGGGATGCCGATGTTCCTGTCTTGACCTGGCATCTAAAGCAAAAAGACTTGGTCCAACCTCCCGAAGGTTCCAAACCTTCGGGAGGTTTTTTTACCTTTGGAGGGTGTGGGTTATAGACAGGGAGGTACGGGCTGCCGGTTTTCTGTCACCAGCGAAACACAGGATTGCGGCGTTCATCCAGTCTTGTGAGACCCGCCCGGGCAGCCATGCTCAACGCATCTTGATACTCTTCATTCCGGAGGGAGCGATCGAGCGGAGGATATTCCCTCGCCCGATATGCGGGTCGATACTGCCCCATGATATTGAGATAAGTGTTGGGGGATATTTGTTCTGCCAGAAATCGAACGACTTCTTCAGTGCCGGCGAGGCCTCCGGGTAGTACGAGATGCCGTACGAGCAACCCGCGCTGCGCAATCCCGTCCGCATCGAGGCATAAATCACCCACCTGCCGGTGCATCTCGCGGACTGCTTTCCTGTTGACTTCAGGATAATTGCCGATCTTGGAGTGGGTCCGGGCGATGCGGGCGTCTCCATATTTCATATCGGGCATGTAGATATCGATCACGCCATCAAGCAGAGAAAGCGCTTCGAGGGAGTCGAAGCCGCCGGTGTTGTAAACCAGAGGGAGGTGGAGACCAGATCGCGCCGCGAGAAGGAGCGCTTCCAGAATTTCAGCAACGACATGAGAGGGCGAGACAAAATTGATGTTGTGACACCCTGAGCGCTGCAGGCTGAGCATGATGGCGGCTAATTCTTCACTGTCGACTTCACGACCCGCGGGAGCCTGGCTTATATCAGCGTTCTGACAATACTGGCACCGTAGATTGCACCAAGAGAAAAAAATCGTCCCCGAGCCGGCCACGCCGCGGAGGGGATCCTCTTCCCCATGATGCGGGCCAAATGAGGCCATCCGCGCTCTTAGACCTGTCTTACATGCTCCGGTCCTTTCCGATCGATCTATGCGGCAGTAACGCGCGCACAGATCGCACGCTCTTTCTCGATCGCGTGCCTCCCGCGCTCGAGACTCAAGTTCTCCGCTTGCCAGAAGCCTAATATAGGCAGGTTGATGCGCATCCATAGTCCGATGATATCAAATCAGAGCCCGCCATCTCAAGGATTTTCTTCCTCTCCTGAGGAAAAGTCTCCCGGCGGGATCTTCAGGTGGCCTGATCCTTGCATCTAGATGGTGTGTTCTTTTACAGCGAGGTCGATTTGCCCATCTGGAGAGAGGGAGAGAAATCATGTGGAGCAACTATGATGATTCAACACAGATCATCGACCGGATAGATTCGTTACCGAATCCATACCGAGACAATGCCATAGAGTGGCTTGAGATGTGCACCCAGGAGCCGATGATAAATTTAAAGATTGATATGATCCGTTTCTTGGGGAAACTTCATCCTGCTGTCAGACGTCAATTTGTGGTCCATACCGGCAGGCTGCTCGATACGGCCGTTCACTACTTCAGCGCATCGTGAGGTACAAGATCAAACCTCAACGTGGTCGATATATGAATGCATGGGAGATGGTCAGACTCAGAGTTTTGTTAATCTTCGAAGCACTCCAGGGAGTAGCCGCGAATATTTTTCAATGTTTGATATTTTAAGATTTGAGACAATAACGGTTTTGAACTGAGCTGTGGCAAGACTTTTTCATGGCTTACGTCGTACGACTTCGTCTTACTTATGGAATTGCTTCGCAATCTTTCACACAACTTCGCCGCCGCATCCCCGGTCTGTTCCTGCGAGATGATATGCGACCGGTATCTGCATTAGCCACCTACCTTCTTCGCCACAAATATCAACTCGCCAGGATACTTCGAACCATATGGACTTTTGTCAAAGTCAGCATATACATGGTCTATCTCAAACCCACTACGCACCAATAAATGCTCTGCTTCAAACCGAAACAAGTAACGCATCTGGAACGAATGGAGCAGCCTCTCCTCCCCGCCGTCAGGGTGGACCACATCGTAGATCAACTCCACATGGTTGATTTGATTGAAATAGTCTCGCGACAAAATCCTATACCGACGAACCACGCGTCGACCGTCAGGCGTAGTGAACTCCGGCCCTTCAGTAATCTCTGTTCCGATATCATCTTTGGTCAATGACTCAAGTGAGGGATTGAAGATGTCAAGGATCAAGCAGCCGCCTTCAACCAAGTGGCGGTGAATGCTCCCAAGACACGAAAGTTGATCATTTACCGTCGTCAGATGTTGAAACGGTCGAAAGGGTATTGTAACCAACCTGAAAGCTTGCCCAAGCTCAAAATCACGCATGTCGCCTTCTACAAGTTGGACACATGTCTGTACTTCCTTTATCTCATGCGACAGCTTTTTCCGACACACATCCAGCATGGAAAGTGATGAATCGAGACCCGCTATCTCGATTCCTGCTCGCGCAGTGGGAATAAGGACACGCCCAGTTCCACAACCCACCTCTAAAACTGGTCCGCCCGAATCTTTTGCCGCTTCAATGAAAAAGGCTACATCGGGCCGCTCTCGATACGGCACAACATGGTCATATAGGTCTGCGATGAAGGTGTATTCCTCAGATCCATGGGTTGGTTCCATAGAATGACTCCTTATAGGAAATGTGCTTTGTTCACTTCATCTTGCCACAATTCGCAACGTTTTCGCCAGGCTCTTAGGGATGATCTTCATTCTCATGCTGAAACTCAATTAATTTGTCTAAAACTTCATGGTCATACCATCGCCCCGCGGCCATCACACCTCGCAATTCCGTCAATGCAACTACATCCTCAATAGCCTTGTCGATCAGAAGCAGATCGGCTCTTTTTCCAATTTCACAAGACCTCTTCTCACGGGATTCCCAATGGGCCAAGAAAAAAAATCTAACATGCCTTCACACCTGAGCGGGAGCAGACACCTCAACTTGGTGTGTCGTCCATTCTCTTCTGGTAGATGAAAGACATTCCGTCACGATCTTCTTCCGGAACCTCTCGCACTTTCTCAAAACCGCACTTCTGATCATAGAAGTAGTGATTTTTAACCGCCCAATCCGGAGTGCCCAATTCCCAGCTCAGCGTATCTGGATAGGATGCTTCAATAAACCGCCATGCTTGAGTTCCGATCTCTTGATCCTGGAGATCTGGATCGACGAAGATCGTTCCCAGTTGATTCTCTCGACTCTCAAGGATCCAGACGATGAATCCTCCAACGACCTGGCTGTCCAGAAGGATCTTATAACCGTGGCTCTCGTCATGAGAGAACAGCCACTTCCGGAAGAACTCACCATTATCGTAGCCGTCAGGTCCCCCTTGATCTACGCCGAGATGAATCTGTGCATCATGATCGAAAGCTCGCTTCATCACATTGGTTAATGAGGGAATGTCTTCTTCCTGTATCTCTTTAAACTGCAGTTTCATGGAGTGCCTCTCCTTGTGTTGTCATCTGTTATCCTACGTCGCGGTCTCCGCGAAGCAATTCTCCACAGAGACCGCTGACCTAGCTAAAAAAATCAACGCTCTGAGAGCGCTCCCCAGGCCATGATCAAACCAATAACGCCAAAGCAGATCATAGGGACGAGAAGCCCAGTCGAAGCTCCCTCGATCGTTATCTTTCCTAGATAAATACCTGAGGCCCATGCACCACCGATGGATAGGAGTAAAAACATCCAGCGGGGGGGTGTTCGGACACGACTTTTTTCCATGATTCTCTCCTGCAGATTTCTCTTAGCATGATGGTTCACAGTTTTCGGTTTTAGGTAAGCCAGAACTTGCCCGACTACAAATCGGTATGCGATAGTCTGCTTACGTTCTTACTCCACATTCCCATCATCCGGCAGTTGAAA
>JBGUDT010000067.1:0-12546 GCA_041821665.1 Anaerolineales bacterium | reverse complement strand
GATCTCGCAGGTTGAGGAGATGTGTTTCGAGCGTGATTCCTTCCAGGAGTTCCATCACGATGTATGGTCGCGCATCAAACACATCAAAGTCGAAAACCTGCACGATGTTGGAGTGCCTAAGTGCAGCGACAGCTTGTGCTTCAGTGTGGAACCTGGTGATGAGGCGAGGGTCCTCGGAAAGATGTGCGTAGAGGATCTTCACCACACAGGCGCGGTTCAATGTCGTGTGGCGTCCGGAATAGACCTCCGCCATGCCACCACGGGCGATGCGTTTTTCGATACGGACTTTTGACAAGGTTTGACCAACCCAGTCCGTCAAGGTAAACCTCTCCTATCTATAGGACTCGATATCTCAAGCATAAGGCATCCGACACGTTAACTTAGTTTACGATTGCCTTTCAGTTCGCCAAATGCTGTGGGTGTTCTTATCCGGGAAAACATATTAGCTTTAATGAGGATACGGATAAAGAGGATGATGGGCATAAGCCCGTTTCGCCGTTGCATATGCGGATCGGGAAACCATTTCATAAACAGGGTACAACGAAATCAACGGCAACTTACAAATCAACGAATTCAGGATCATCTGGTGAATGCGTCACTTTCCATTCCTGCACTTCGGTATCGAAATCAGCGATGTCATCGATGGGGAGCTTGATAAATTTCCCCTTCCCTTCTACGGCTACACTGCCATCTTTTAGGAGAATCTCACCGGAGCCCTCGAAGTACCGGTTCGCGATATGGTCAACACGTCCAATTACACGAATTTCTTCATCGAGGGGAACCGGTTTCCGGTAGCGGGTGCTGAAGTTGATGGTCACGCCCCAGAGGTCCTGCTCTTTCGTTAAGATGGCTCGACCAATCGTCTCATCCAGGATCGCTGTCGCAATCCCGCCGTGGAGGCGTCCGGGATAGCTCTGGTGTTCTTCAGCTGGTTTGAAGATTGCCAGCAATTCATCATTCTCCAATTCGTAGAATGAAGCCTTCAAGCCAAACTGGTTTTTCAACCCACAGACCAGACACATCTTTGAGTTCTCTTGCTTTGCAGTAACACGCATGGACGTCTCCTTATATACGGACCGTCGAGAGGAATGATTGGTTCTGGTTGGGCAAGAAAAGTTAGAGCCCATTAAAACAGGTATGGCATTAAAAAGGTAGAACGTCGACTTATGATCGATCAACGTTCTAGAACCCCAATCCCAAGCTTTCTTGTGTCTGCTACTAGATCGCCTCCGGAAGAGCATCAGCAGGCTGGGTGACTTCCTTGAAGAAAGTATTGATATCTGCAGAGTCGAGCACGGTGCGTGGGGGTTCACCTTCTTTCGAGCTCCAACGTACAAGCCTGATTTGGCCCGCTTCAATCTCTATCCCGGTGATATCCCCGTCGCTGAACGAGCAGCAGCCGCTGTTGATGTAGCATGGTTTTTCCTGGGCCTTGGCGAAGGCGAGGTCAGCTTGAAGCTTCTCCAAGTCCTCCTTCGGAAGTGCTTCAGGGATCCTCGATAGTTCTGTGTACATCTCTCGGAAGTAGTTGATTTGTGTGGTTGTGGGAAAGTTGGGCTTGTGCGTGTGCCCGGCGACGAGAATGACGCCACGTTGCTTGACCGCCCAGTTGTACATGGCGTTGTCATGCTTACTGCGCAGCTTCCAATCCGTGGCTGGTGTTGTGGACTTGATGTTGGTCAGACGTTGGAAGGGTCGCCAGAGGTATCGCACCGCGAACCGGCTTATGCTCCCAAATCGATCCCCGAGTGTCGTTCCTTGATGTCCGTGAACGAAGAAGAGCGTCCCTAAATAATCGCCTGCATCGAATACCTGGTATTTCATCGCCTCGTGTACGGTGATGCCTTCGAAGAAGGGTTCGAGATGTAGCGCCACCATCTCCGGGTAGCACCACTCGTCATCGTGGTTTCCGTAGATACGGAGATGTCGATCTGCCTCGTGGAATGGCTTTTCAAGAAGGAAGATGTCTGGGTAGGTCGACGTGACCTCATCTGGCCTGCACTCCCAGAGTTCCTCGCCATCTCCCAGGATGATGAGCGCGAATTTATTAGAAGCATACTGCTTCAGCGCTGCCCGGTAGGTCTCGGCGCATTGTTTGAAGTCGTCCGCATCATCACCTGCGCCTTTGTGGTGATCGGAGAAGATGACCACGCGGCTAGATTGGAGATCGAGCGATCTCTCTTGTGCTGATTGGAAGGCCGTGTCCAAGCCTTGATCGATGTTCTCTTGATAGCTCATGTTTCGTGAAATGCTATCAGAGATTTGCCCCCGCGCCAGGGGTCTTCGAGTGTAAGAGAAGGTGGTAAGGCACGATGGCACGAAGTCAATAAGACACGAACGCGATAACGTTGATGCGAGAATACAATTCACTGATTTTCAGTCCCTTATCCTCCTCCTGAAGGGAAAAGACACCCCCTGTTCGTCCCCCGCACCCCCATCCGAATGGCTCGATTTCCCGGACTACTACGCCCGTCTTCCAGAGCCGGGCTCCTTTTAAGTATTCGTGAAATGCTCTTTGCGAGAAACTTGTTGCATTTCATCCTTCGCTAGTTATGAAGGCAGCACATTTGCGGGACCCAAGGGCGCAGCTGAGCATCGATCAACCACAAGCCCCTCTCCTCAGCGGGGAGAGGGGCTTGGGTGAGGGGGACAATAAGATTGTTTCTTTACAAGGATGGCGATGACGTTGATTCAGAGAAATCAACCCTACTCCACCACCACCCAATCCGTGCTGCTCCGTCCAAACACCTCGGGAGAGTACATCTCTTCAGCCGTGGCTGGGGGTACGACAAACGTTCCTGGTGTGGTCGCTCGAGCGACATAGGTGTAATCGTATACACCATCCCAGAGGAGTGGGGTAAACGCCTCCGCTCGTTCGTCGCGCATATTCTGGTGTTCGTACCACGGCCACCACCACCACCAGCCATAGCGGTAATCTGAGCTATCCGGATCCTGCGGGACACTCTGTGACACCGCCAGCGCTGGGTTGACGATCTCCAACCCTGCCGGAAGCGGATCGACGAGTGCCACGTGATAGCGACGATTGTCGGCGACCATCTTCAACCGAACCCGGACTCTCGCGCCAGCCTTGATATGCCAGGTCCCGTCCTCATCCCGTGTGACATCATCGGGATTATCGATCGCTTCGTACTCGCGCTGGACGACGAAACCCATGTCGAGCGGATCGAGGTTGAGATCGGTGGGGGCGTAGCTCAGTCCCAGCCGGTAGTAGAGGCGACCGGGACCTTCCTTGCTGATGATCAGGTCCTGCATCTCACCTCCACCGAGCGATTCGTCGACCAGGTAGGACATGGGGATGTTTGTTTCATGTCGTTCGGTGGTGCGCCCTTCGTATTCATGTTCGCCAGCAAAGGTGTCTCCCAGCCATATACGGGCGAGGAAATCCGGTGTCTGCGACTCGAACGTGTTGAAGTAGCGATCCATCGCCAGGAGTACAAAGACGTTCTCCTGTGTGTTGCCCCAGCGGCCTTTCTCCCGATGTGCCAGAAGACCATTGACCAACTTGGGGATCAGTTCGTCATCCGGATTGTCGAGAATCAGTGTATCGAGCAGGATGGCGTCCGTGCGGCGATCCGAACTCAGCAGCAGGTAGGTTTGGTCGTGGACGTGTGTCGTGAAGTTTGCCGCGCCAGGGGTTTCCACCACCTGATTGCCGATATAGCGTCGGATTTCAGTCAGTTCAGTACTGGAGGAGGGATCATCGACAAGTGTCTGCCAGATCCATCCAATTGCATCGAGCGAGAGCTGCTCGATACCAGCTTCATGATAAAGATTACGAGCCTTTTGCGCATCCTGATCACCCATAAGATTGCGGGTGTAGAGAGCGTATGCGCTGAGTGTCTGACGTGTGCGCGTGCTGTACCAGTATGGGTAGTGGCTCTCGATATCCCTCAGGTACTCGAGCACTCGTGCCTGCATATCCTCGGGGACTTCGTAGCCTTTCAAATCGGCCCGCTGCAGGGCGTGCGCCACATGAATGGTGTTGAAGGGGATCGAGTCCTGACCACGCCGCCAGTAGGGGAATCCACCGTCCCAGTTTTGCATGCCCTGGAGTCGTTCGATGTCGCGCACAACCGCGGCTTCGATCTCCTCCGTGGAGGGCAGTCCATCGGCTTCGAAGGCGGTGAGCACGTCGCGCAGGGCGGCGACGCCGAGGACGCGGGAAGCGATCTGCTCGGAGCACTCGAAGGGATAAGCCACGAGATAGAGCACGGCGTCGGTAAGCGCTTGCAGTGCGGTGGAAGACGTGCTGATCTCCAGCGCGCCGAACTGCGGGAATACGTCCGAGGGCGGGGCGACCGGTTGGGCGATTGCGCCCTCATCGATCACACCGTAGGTAGCGAAAGCTTCCGTCGTTGCGGGCGTGTAAACCGGGAGTTCGATGGTGGCTGCGTCGGCATAAGTGTCTGCGACAGCAGCAACCTGGAATCTTGCCGTGCCGGCCATTTCCGTTTCAGCGGGGAATCTCACTTCGATCCGGTCATGCGCTGGGACATCGACACGAAGCCCATCATCACCGATCAGTTTGATGTTCGTCGTTCGTAGAGCGACATCGACCGTCATAGGTTCATCGGTTTGGTTTTGCAGGACAACGGGCAGCTCGAAGCTGTCACCGAAGTTAAGGAACCGGGGCGCCGATGGTCGTACCATTAGGGGCAGCCTTGCGGTCAAGTTCGCCTCGCCTGAACCAAACTGGTTTCCACCATCGTCCACGGCCACCACCATGATTCTGTATCGAGTCAGGTTGTCTGGAACCGTGATCTTCACCCGGGCAGTGCCGTCTTGGGCTGTGCGGACCTCTGGCGCAAATGTAGCCAGTGGATCGAAATCTATGCGGATGCTGATCGGTTCTGTCGCTGGACCGCCCCCACCCTTACCCATGACCATTTCAGCTTCCATTGGTGCATTCGCAGCAAAGTCCATTCCTTCTTCCATGACGGCAGCTCGATCAGCCGTTATCGTCGACTGCGGGAGCATTTCTCCGCTGGTTCTCAAATCGTCAGCAAGTGCGAGTGGATCCACGAGGATGATACTCGCGCGAGTGTAGTGTGAGCTGACGTCTGAAGGTCGATTCGTGTAGAAGACGGATATGGGGTCCGCCATGATGTAGTTTGTCATCGCCAATACAGCTTCGTCGACGACGACTACGGCAAGCTCCGCGTCAGAAACTGGATCACCGGAAGCATCCGTGAGTAGCAGGTCCAGAATTGTTGATGATCCGGGTTCGATAGCGGTCTCCCGCGGTGTCACATCGAGTTCTAGCGTTCGTTCAAGCGGTGGGATGCTCAGATTAAGTCGTCCACTGGCGTAAGCGGGCCTTGGGGGCACTCCAGGGACTGCCTCGCCCGTGTCGTCGGTTCGTTCAACTGCACCGACCAGGTCCACCTGTATATTTAGATTCGGAATATGCTCATCCATTATCGGAACCTGCAACGTACGCGTCCCTTCATCGATGATGAAGCGTTCCGTATACAGAAACCCGCTGCGACTTACGGTGAGCAAACCTTCCGCAGGTGTAAACGGCGGTTGGACGAGGATTTCTGCCACATCTCCCGGCTGATAGGTTTCTTTATTGGGGATGAGGGTGACTTCTTCTAGTTCCACATTGCGGGAGGGAGGCTGCTGTCCGCCGCTCACCCATCGGGAGATCTGGCTCTGGTTCTTTCTGCCGGATGAATCGGTGACCTCAGCGGTGATCTGGTAGCGACCGCCTAAGGGCGTTTCGAAGGTGCAGCTGACAGGCTCCTGCTTCGAGCCGACGGTGCAGTCCTGCGGATCGACCTCGACTTGACGCCATCCGCCATCCTGGTATTTCCATTCGATTCGAGCCGCATGAGCCTGAATAGGGCGATCAGCGATAGGGTTACCATCTAAATCGGTGACAATAAACTCGATCTCGAGGGGTTCACCACGTTCAACAAAATAGCGATCGCTTCGCATCCCAACATAGAGATCTGCAGGATGCACGAGTAAGCTGGTGGATCCAGCCCACGCCTGGCGATTGACGTCGAAGACGGTCGCTTCAGCGATGATGCTTACGGGTTTTGGTGAGGGGGTTTCCTCGAAATCCATGCGCAGATAGTGATTTCCAGTTGCATCCGTAACGCCGCTATAAGAGAGATAGTCCATCTCGCCATAATCGGGTTCGTAGTACCACCACCATGGAGTCCATGTGCCGAAGTTAAACTCGGGCCAATTCGGTGGCTGATAGCTGCCAGGTGAAGAGGTAACGTTCCAGGCAACCTCCGCGTTGGTGAGGGGGTCTCCCGTGTAGTACTTCGCTTCGACCGCCACAATGGCATGGTCACCGACGAAATAGGGTCCGGTGGTCTCATTACGGGCTGTGACCTCGAATTCAGGTCGGCGAAATTCTTGAATCTGGAAGTCGTGGTAGTACTGGTAGCTGGAGAGATTCTGCAGGCTGCCGTGTGCAGTCAGGTACAGCTGTGCGTAACCCAGGTTGGCATTCTCTGGGAGGGTAAAGATGAAATCGAACCCTCCGAGTGCGTTTACATCGGCCTGTCCTGTTCCTAGTTCATTCCCTTGGGGTCCAAGGATCTGGTATGAGATTTCGGAGGCATCTTCGCCGAGCATCCTGACATCACCTAACTGCCCACCCTCCACACGCCGCATCCATCCTTTGATGTGGATTTCTTCGCCAGGGCGGTACATGCCACGATCGTCGAACACGTACCATCTCAAATCGTCTGTGATCGAGCGAGAGTACCAGCTATCCTCATACCAATAGTTCATCGACCTTGGCAGGAGTGCCTTATCGGCCCCTTTTTGTGCCACCAGGTAACCGACACCATTATCAGGAATGTCGAATCGCACTGTGCCGTCCTGCCCGGTGATGTGGGCGTCGGGTCCAGCAGATACGGTGATGTTCTCGAGGGGCGTACCATCTTCGAGCGCGTTAGTCCAGACGACCATCTCGCTGTGATCGACGAAGGCATCTAGACCGATCTCTGTCACCTGTACCCAGCTTTGCACGGTCTCCCAGTATCGGTCTTCGTCAAAGAGACCTCGGTGGGGTCGGACAATAACAATAAAATGGCCATAGTCACCGTCCATGTATTCAGTTAAGGAGATCTGTACTTCTGAGAGCACGTCGTCGGGTAGTTCGAGATTCATCGTCTCGTTGAGGACGCGCCTGCCAGGCGGATCTTCAGGGGTGTCCGTCTGTTGGAAGTCGTAGAGGTAAGTCATGAACTCGGGCCAATCGGATGGTTCGACGGCGTAGATCTGAACATCCAATTGGTCGTAATTAATAGCGTAAAGGCTCAATGCCGGATCAGCCGTCGCAGGATCGAGGGTCACGAAGACATTATCCGGTCCGATCAGGATGGGATCGGCGGGGCCAATCTTAAATCGGAGTCGCTCGTTATTTCCAAGTGTCTGACCGAAAACGTCCTGGATGTTTTTGTCTACGGTAACCCAGTACGTGGTTCGACCTTCCGTAGCACCAGTGATGCTGATAGTGTCACCATATATGTTTACAGATGCACCGGGCAGCTCAGGCTCGATACGCAGCATGCCGTCCTCATAGACATCAAGATCCAGCGGGTTGTTGAATTCGATGAAGAGCGGCACGAGGGGTCGGCAATCGTCTTCATACCAGGAACAGCCGTGATCCACGATCTGAAGAGGCGCATAAGTGTCGAAGCTAAAGCCCTGTTGCGTTTCAGTCAGCAGCGGACCTTCCGCGGAAGGTGTGCCGGGACCAATTGTCACGGAGATATTTGTGTCGGCAGGCAGCAACTGAGTGGCCTTGAATGCAAGCCAGCGGCTCTCTTGTGCGTGTTCGGTCATGCCGCTTACGCGTGCATCCCCTTTGATCTCCTTCTCAGTGGCCATCTCGATGCGCACAGGCTGACCACCGGCTTCCACCTGGATGGTCTCCAGCACATCTTCTGGATCGATGCGTTGATTAAAGGAAACAAAGAAGATCGGATCGAGCGGTTGGGGCTCGGTGGAGTAGGGGTAATGATTTACTAATGTCACGGTGGGTGTCGTAAAAGAGAATTCCACCGTCTCGGCCAATACGCCACCCGTCATCGATTCGGTTCCTGCCGGGATAGTGACCAGATATTCTGTCGCCATGGGGAGACGGTCGATCAAGTCGGAGTCGTACTGGAAGTTGAGCGTCTTTGTGCCTAACCAGCGCCATGTCCCGGGGAGATCGGGTTCGATCTGTACGGGTACGTCCATCTCGGCGAGATCTTCCAGACTAGTAAGCGGGACCATGGGTTGGTTGAAAGTAACGTTTACGAAGGGAGCGATGGGGATCTCGCCTTCAGGGGAGAAACGCAGCACCTCGAGAGGTCCTTCGACGATGGGATCGGGAAGCTGTGCGTCGTAGGGTGGGGGGAAGGGTTCTTCGATCGTCTCACCGGTGCGGGGTGGTGGGATGACCTCATCAGGAAGTCGGAAATCTTGCTGATCCTGAGGATCGGTGGGTAACGCTGGAAGACGTGCGAGGATGTTCGCCACCTCTTCGGATGTGAGCGGATCACCGGGGTCCAATGGAACTGGCACGATGGGCTCAGGCTGCTCCTGGCCTTCGCTGAGTCGGATCCCGAGACCACTGACTGTCTCGCCCGGGACTGGAGTTTCCCGGATCTGGGCACCCGGTGTTTCGATCTGGGAAGGTATGATATGTCCGGGATCTTGCCTGGCCGTTGCAAAATGCAATACCAAACATAAGCAGGCTACGGCGAGAAGAACTGCGGCAACGAAAGCCGGGATCAAGATATTTCTCAAGAGGGAATCTTTTTGAGCCATGGCAAGAACCTTCCTTCGTAGATCATGCTGAACGCATGATGCGCTTTATCTTATGGAAAGACGCCTTAGAGCGCCAATTAGTTCCCCGGGGGAAGTGTTCAATTGTGCAGGAGTGGATCCCCCTGGCATTCATTTTGGGGGTTCAGGCAACCTGTTTGCTATAGCGAGGGGGTACTAGGGGGACTTTCATCTGAAGATAGATGGTGTATATTGCCATCCGGCTCTTTTTCAACTCTCCTTACGTCTCAAATTTCGTAGAAAGTGCCCAATGTGCTTGCCCATCTGACCCATGATGGGTGGGGGAATATCGGGATGGGAAGCATGGCTTGCTTCTTCTTCAGTGCCAGGCCAACGAGCTTCGGAGTGGATGACCGTACCGTGTGAGGCTGCGGTTTGAAGGACGTTAAAAAAGAATCCATTTGAACCTATAAGCTCATGAGGGAACTCCTCTCAATCTGCCATAGCAGCATGTAGCTTTTTATTCGACGCATTATCCTGCTGATAACTCCTTACACAATCCTAATAAAAATCCGAAAGTGCTCGTGACATCCCCTTTTCTGATGTAAGATTCGCGTAATGCTCGTATGGGAAAATTGGAGCATAACTAATGTTGAGAAGGATTCAAGGGAATTATGAGCGAAGATGTCATTCTGGTGGTAGAAGACGAACCGAGCATTCGAGAAGTCGTCTGCCTTTACCTGGAACGTGCGGGGTACACAGTCCTCGATGCAGCTGACGGAGTCAGGGCTGTTGAACTCCTGGACAGCGAGAAGGTCGATCTGGTCGTTCTCGATCTGATGCTGCCAGAAATTGACGGTTTTGAAATCACGCGTTACTTGCGTGATCAAGGGGATACGCCCATTATCATGCTCACGGCGAGACGGGAGGAAGTGGATCGGATCGCGGGGCTCGAGATGGGAGCTGATGATTATGTCGTAAAGCCCTTCAGCCCTCAAGAGTTGGTCAGCCGCGTTCGAGCTGTGCTCAGGCGCTCGCAGAAGACAGCTGCAATTGAGCTGGAGCAGCCACTTGAGTTTGATGCACTCACTGTCGATCCAGCCAAACGCATTGTGACAGTGGGAGGCGAACAGAAGGAGCTAACCGCACGGGAATTTGATTTACTCTGGTTCCTCGCAAAACACCCCCGTCAGGTGTTTACGCGAGATTTGTTACTCGAGCACGTATGGGGTTTTTCAAGCTACATCGATTCAAGCACGGTCACAGTACTCATCCGCCGGTTGCGAGAGAAGATAGAAGATAACCCATCAGACCCGAGACACATCATCACGGTATGGGGCGTGGGGTATAAGTTCGAGCCCTGATCCACTTTCCAAGGTGTCACTTGAGCACGGTGGAAGCTGAGGGCTCCCATCCGAGACCAAGTTTGTGAACCAGAACCAGGAGGCCAGATTGTCATGAACCATACCTCGCCGATGAGGCAAGAAGGAAGACGTGAGCTCGGGTGGCTGCTTGCATTTGTGAGCATCGTCCTCGTCCTGGTGCTCATTCTCTTCCAACTCCTCATGCAGCCTACGGTCAACGACTTCGTCATCATGACCGGGTTCCTGCTCATTACGGCGATATTCTCTGTTGTACTCGGGTATGGTGTCTTACAAGCGCGATGGTTTCCCTACTCACCCAGCTTGCGTTGGTCGATGCTGAGTACGTATGCCCTCTCGAGCTTGCTCACCTTCCTATGCGTATGGTTGACAGCCAGATTGATGTTTGTCAATGCCCATGACTTGCTCCTGGGTACCATCCTGCTCTTATTTGCAGGCGGGATTGCCATGGCGCTGGGTTACTTTTTTTCACAATCTCTTATGGAGCGCATAGACGCGCTTCGCATGGCAGCTCGGCAGGTGACGGCAGGAGATTTGAGCACTCGTGTAGAAGTTACGGGCCAGGACGAGATGGCTGAGCTGGCTCAATCATTCAATTCCATGATTGAGCAATTGGAAGTTGCCGCAGCCCAACGTCGTGAGCTGGATGCGCTGCGACGCGATCTTTTCGCCTGGTTAGGTCATGATCTCCAAACGCCTCTGGCGTCTATACAAGCACTTGTTGAGGCGCTTGCAGATGGCATCGTGGAAGACGCTGAGGTCAAGCAGCGCTATCTAAGGACTGCACAGCGTGATATCCAGGCGCTCTCCGGGTTGATAGATGATCTGTTTCAAATGTCGCGCATCGATGCAGGCGGCATCCAGCTGGAAATCACATCGAATTCCCTCGCTGATCTGGTCTCCGACACATTGGAACGCTTCGCCCATCAGGCCATGGAGAAAGATGTAGATCTGGTGGGGACCGTGGAAGAGGGAATCGATCCTGTGCAGATGGACTCACAGAAAATCGGTCGTGTACTTGCCAATCTCGTGGCAAATGCCATCCGCCACACGCCTGCCAGGGGGGAGGTTAGCGTCAGCGTAGTCAGGCTCGACGATGCTGTGGCTGTTACGGTTGGCGATACGGGAGATGGGATCGATCCGGATGATATCCCCTTTATATTTGATCGTTTCTACCGTGGGGATAAATCTCGCAGCCGCACGACGGGTGGATCCGGTCTGGGGCTCACGATTGCCAGAGGGTTGGTGGTGGCTCATGGAGGCGAGATACGGGTTGAAAGCAAGGTTGGGGAAGGAACCAGTTTTACTTTTATCCTACCTCAATAGGTCTCTATCATCGATCTCTCCCAGACAACCAACCCCAACTCTCGCCTTACCTTCATCCTGATACCATTATCCCTTTTCCCTAATTCCTAATCCCAAATCCCGATTCCCCAATCTCATAGTGCCTTTTTTGTAACATTCGCGTAATCGACTCACAATCTCCTCGCAATACTTTGTAAATCCTTTGCAAGATATTCTTGCTACATTTATGTGACTGCGCAGTTCACGATCATTCAAATGAAAAGGAGAGATTATCATGCAGAAAAAACTACTCACACTGGGGTTGGTAACCCTGCTTGCAGCTGGTGCTTGTGGCACGAATACGGCTGATCCCGAAGTAGCATCCTCCGGGGACGAAATGATGTCCGAAGAAGAAATCATGGAGGGAGATGATGATAATGTGGAATCAGAAGAAATGGCCTCCGATGAGAGTATGGAGGAGGGGGAAACGTCCGATGATGAAATGATGGAAGATGCGATGGTTCCCCACGCGGAATTTACCGTGAAGCTTGAAAACATAAGTGAAGATGAGACCATTTTTCTCGCTCCAGGCGCTTGGGTCGTATTCAGTGAAGGTGAGCCTATCTTTACAGCCTGGGAATCAGATCGCGGTCAAGGGCTTGAAGCGCTTGCCGAGGATGGGGACCCTTCGGGTTTGGGCGCATCGTTGGGAGAGTACATGGGCGTCATCGAGACGGGTGTCTTTAACACACCGATTGATGCAAGCGATCCTGGCCCGCTTGCTCCAGGTGGGGAATATGCGTTCGAGTTCCATGCGGAGGCGGGCAATCGGTTTGCTTTTGCAACCATGTTCGTGCAGTCGAATGATTTGTTCTATGCACCGGATGGTGGTGGGATTGCTCTCTTCAACGAGGAAGGCATGCCCATTGGCGGGGATATTACTAAATTCATCTCCCTGTGGGACGCTGGCACGGAGGTTAATCAGACCCCAGGTGAGGGTGCTGATCAAGCCCCGCGTCAGTCTGGACCTGATACCGGTGAGGACGAAATGGGCGTAGTCGGACTTGTTGACGATGGTTTTGTATATGCTCAGAACGTCCTCAAGGTGACCATAAAC
>JBGUDT010000066.1:0-12828 GCA_041821665.1 Anaerolineales bacterium | reverse complement strand
GTGTTGATGGCGCCGCTAGTCTCAGGTCCTGCGATGAAGTGCACGGCTTGACTATCGATATTCGCCATCACGTAGCGACCATCACACGTAAGCAGCAACACATACCCGCGGTTGGTGTCGGGTCCTCGGAAAAAGAGCCCCCAACGATCGATGCCCTCACATGCGTCTGGCGCTGTAGCATTCACTTCCAGATAGTAGTCTGTGACCTTGGGCCAGGTAAGCTCCCAACATGTGATGGTTACATACTCCGGCTTGCCGTGCGCCGTCATGTGGAATTTTCCATCCTTGATTTCCGATTTGAAGCAGTCATTGCTGTATTGATCCCAATTCCGGTCGTCATCGAATGTATCCAGAAATACCGGCGAGCCGAGTATGTCACGGGGATCACCCGAGATCGGCGTGGGTGTCGGTCCTTCTGTGGGCAGCGGTGGGGGAAGAGCTGTATCCACCGGGACAGCTGGGTCTTCTGTGGCGGGGGGCTGCGTGGAAACCCCGGTTACATTGATCAGAATCAAGATGAGGATCAACGCAATTACTACTCCGACGAGAACGTAGAGCAGGGTGTGTTTGTTGCCGCCTCCATCATTAGATTCCTGGGGAACAGATGGTTGTGGTTCTTGTGGTTGTGCAGGTTGTTCAGTCATGATATCTCCTCCAAGATTTGTACTGCAATTCTACCGTAATCACGGACATAATCCAGTCTTCATGTACAGAAGGAACACATATGCATATTCAGCGGATTGTACCATCCCCGATTTTTTGGACAACTCGACCAAAAAAGCGGCTCAAGCTTACACATAATCCCCAGAAAATATTGAGTTTCCGAAGAATAACAAGTTACTTTGTATCATTTCTTATAAATAAGAAGGGACACTAAGCTCGTTTCGTCGCACCTAACCCCGTGTGATGCCGGGTGCATAAAACACAAAGGCCCCAGCGGTTTGCCGGGGCTTTTGTGAGGAGGAGAAGAGAGAAGGGTTTACCTTCTTAATTCATAGACGCATCTCTCCCAGATATTCTTACCTTCCTGTTTTAGCCAGTCACATTCTCGTAGAACCCAACCAGCGACTTGGCTTGCACGCGCAGCGTGTCCAGGATGACCGTAAGTGCAACAGTTATACCGGTAAACAGAAATGCCATACCGATCATCCGCAGTGGGTTCAACCAGAACGTGTACGACGCGATGGTGCTTAATTGACCAAGAAGCGCCGATCCCGGTTGAGCAGGATTGAGGTCATTGGCAATTGAGTTGTTCCAATAACTTGGTACAACAGTGACTGCCAGTACGATTCCGATGATCAATGCGATCATGAGAACCATCACACCCATAAGTGCGATGAGCTGAAACGCTCGCACACGCTTCGGGATAGATGGAAGTGCGGGACGCAGGCTCACCTTGATGTTGTTGACGATGACAAAGCCCATCTCACGTAAACGCTTCGCGATCGTCCCGAGTGCCATCATGATCGAAAGCAGTCCCAGTCCTAAGCCAAAGATCTTGAAACTGGGAACCCAAGTTTCGGTCACATGGGCAGCAACATTGGCGACCACGATTGCACTTCCGGCACCAGCGGCCTCACGTACTACCTTTGCATTAGAGAAGAAGGTTTGAACCGCTGGAGAAAGGACGAAGAGACCGACTAAAAGAGATATCAGTACTATCATCCAGCCCATCAGACCGATCCAAGGATACCAGGGCATCATGCCTTCAATCATACTGAACGGAAATTTCGCTTTTTCTTGGGGGATTATGTTTTCAGTCATCATTATTCTCCTTACTCTTCACCGTGTTTCGCTACCAATGGGAAACATACTTGCATCACATCGCCTCGATTTTTCAAAAGTGTCGGGATCGAGGAGAATTCTAGTGCAATCCCTGTCATGAAAGCCGCGACACCCAAAAACATCAGGGGTTCGAGCCATCGAGGAATCACGGTGAGAACTTGTAGTTGGCCTAACAGAACGGAACCAGCTTCAGCGGCATCTCGCACCGATTTCGCATTTCCCCCCCAGTAGCTGTTCGCTGTGGAAGAGAGTACGACCAATCCAATCAGGAATGCTAATCCAATCAACACCCACCCGAGGACCGAGAAAATCGGATAAACTTTGAGCTGCCAGGGACTTTTCGGGACTGTAATTGTAGCCATGTTACTATCTCCTATTCTTGATACGATTCTCAAGACTACGCAAGGACCTTGTCTCGAGTATCCTTTTGAACTTTCTCGGGTTGACGCCCGAGTGTGCGAGCAACATCAATTCCCTTACCGAACATCTTGGTCTGATTCGATAGGATGTAGATAATCGTGCTCAGACCCATGACAATCGCCAGGAATTCAGTCGAGATACCGAAGAACTTCAAGGGCACCAACCATGCGGTTGTGGCGTGGATCGTCTCGACTTGAGCAAGAAGAACACTTCCTGCCACTGCCGCATCGATGTCAGGAATTGGATTAGAGAAGACCGCGCTTGCGATATTCGCCAAATCCAGGCTCACGACCAGGGCAGCGATGAAAATAAGCAGCCCCATCATCATGGTTATGGGCATAAGGATGCCGTACCATGGAGCTGAAGGTGGGGCAGGTCGCTTGCCTTCTGGAAGGTTCGACATCACCTTGTTTCCAGCTCCTTGAAGGTCATCGATGATGACTCTCAGTGCCATCACGATACCGCTCAATATCAACCCCAACCCTAAAAACTTGAGGTAAGGAAGCCATAGTCCCGTGCTCATTATTGCTGCTCGTCCCGCCATCAAAGTCGTCTCTCGAATGACTTTGGGTTGGGCGAAGTATTCAGCGGCGGCTTGGGAATTCTGATATCCGATCACCACAGATGCAATAACGACCATGACACCCATAGCGATGAATAAAGGATACATTTTTGACATACCACTAATGAATTTCTGCATTTGAACCTCCGAATTTGCGTTTATCTGTTGTAAAACAATCCAACAAGTGTTCAGTCAAGTGGGGATATGCCTCCTTTCAAGTCTTTGGCACGATCACAAGATCAGTTCAATTCAAGCTGTTCGGTCCTGTACCTCTCGAACGCGATCTGGATTCGTTGGGAATCTTGTCGCTTCTGCGATCGGACACAACTCGAATCGGAATTCGAATTGGTTTTGACCTGAGTCGAAATCGCAGTGGCAAAAGTATGCCGGCGATAAGAACTGTGAGCAGGGATAGAAAAACGATCAGATTTGTATTCAGCATGTTGTTTTCCTCCAGCCCAGCCGTGCCTTCTTGAATTATTTGGGCGTAGCCTCATGACGGACTCGTCGAACAACTTCTTACCCGACACACATAGGTGATGGGTGATATATGCACAACGTCTCATGCATCTCAACTTTTTTTAAATCGGGCTGTGAACCGGGATTATTAACCTGCCTGCGGATTGAAAAAATCTGCCCCTTAGAAAGTCGTCATTTAGAATAAAAAAACCCGAGAGTGGAATTCCCTCGGGTGGTTCAAAGCTGAAATGTACCGATACCGATCCTTATACCTCTTCTTGATCCAATACTCGGAACAGCGCCTCAATTTCCTCGTTGCAGCACTGGCAAATTTCCAAATGCTGCTTCACCAGGGGAAGGACCTCGGTAAGTTCCTTCCCAGAGTTCACGGCCTCTGCATAAATATCCATCAAATCGTATACCTCAGTACAATCCAGCTCATGTTCTTGCGTATGAGCGATAGACTGCATGAGTTTTTCGAGATTCTCTTTTGATGCTTGCATTTATAACTACCTTCTCAACTATGACGATCAGATGACCCTAATTCTTACCCGCCCCCGAAGGCAGCTAAAACGTCCTCTGGGCTTAACCCCTCGTCTTCCAGCCTTCGTTTTAATCGCAGCCTGGCATCGTGCATTAATTTGTAGAGTGCATTCCGCTTCATGCCCATTCGCTGTGCGACCTCATCCATGGGCATGCCATGGATTCCCACGGCGGTTAGCGCGGTACGCTGTTTTTCCGTGAGTTCCTCCTCGATCACCCTTTGCAGACGTTCCATCATATCCATCTGTTCCACTGCGAGTGCTGGATCCTCGGTCGTATCTGAAGTTAATCCAACCGCGGATGGAGCCGCATCACTGTCCAGAAGTTCATCGAGGGAGACATCTTTCCATCGCTTCCGGCGAAGTTCAGTCAGCGCAATTCGAACGGCTATTTTGTGTACCCAAGTAGTGAATTTACTACGACCTTCGAAGGATTGGAGATGATCGAGGACGCGCAAAATGGTGTCCTGCGTTACCTCATCCGCAAGTGCATCAAAATTTGGATCTGTTGGGGTCAGCCATTTGGAGAGTGAATAGGGCAACCCAGAGCGGATGATCGCTCGAAGATCCTCAATCGCTGACTCCTGATCAGGCCCAGAGGAGGCCAGATCAGCTATCCATTGTTCATTGGTCCTGTCACCCAAATGAACATCCTCGCTTTCTGATTGCCCACGTTCGGTTTGGAACAAGGGGTATTAAAGCACAACAAGTGTTTTTTCCATAGCCTGAATGGTTCAAGCTTCACTGTCCATTTGCGCAATTCGAAGTAAGAGTCGACAGATCTGATGTAGTCTAGTATACACAGTAAAAACCGCCCGATTTACACAGGGCGCGTTGGCTGACAAGAGATGGCCAGTCGAGTCAAAGGGAGGCTAAATGCAAACAGTTTTTGGAATTTTAAGTACAGAAGAGTGGTTGGCTTTTTTACGTATCGCAGTCGGATTGTGGTGGCTAAAGAGCTTCTTCCATAAGCCATTGAAGAAATTTGTCTCCGGGCAAATGGCTGACTGGACAATTGCACTGGCAGATAACCATCCAAGCCGAACTTACGGAAACCTGGTCAAGGCTGTTGTGGAGCCCACCCGCGGATGGTTCGCCTACCTCATCCTGGGGGCAGAATTGGCCATCGGAATTGGTCTCACCTTTGGTTTACTTACACCGGTTGCAGCTCTCGGAGCAATTTTCCTCAACGTAAACTACCTCCTGCTCGCTGGCGTGAAACCCAAAGACCCCACAGTAAACGCCTGCTATCAATGTGAACAGGGGCAAAACCTCATGATGATCGCCTCCGAGATCGTGATATTTGCTACCTTCGCAGGTTCAACATGGAGTCTGGATAGCCTTCTAGGGTTGTTCTAGAGCCGTTCTTGCGGCAAAAAGCAGGATTTTCGCTTTTACTTATGTGAAGTAAATCACCGAATAAACTCCCAATGCTGAGGGTAGATCGACGTCCATACGCAAACTACGCTTTTCAGCTTAATACGGCTTATGGGCAAATTACGCCGTATTTTGCGTCATCCTGCGAATATCTTCACTCAATACCCTATTGACAAAGATGCCTAAACCCTATATTATGAGCTTACTTGTAATTACAGGATTACATATTGTTAATGACAAGATGGTAAGTGAAGCTTCGACCAGAGGCCTGATGGCACCAACAAGCGGCAGTCAAATTCCCTCAAAGTCCCCGATTGATCGGGAGCTACCTATCCCCTACTACGTGCAGTTAAAAAGTGCGCTTGGAGCCCAAATCGATTCCGGAGTCTGGCAGCCCGGAGATCAACTACCCAGCGAACCTGAGCTCTGCCGCCAATACGGTGTGAGCCGCACGGTCGTCCGTCAAGCATTGAAGGAAATGAGCTACGAAGGCATCATCATCCGAAGAAAGGGAAAAGGCACGTACGTTGCCGAACCCAAGATCAGCAGCACCAGCCTGGTGCACTCCCTCTCCGGATTCGCACAAGACATGGCGGAACGCGGTTTGATGACCATCAACAAGGTCCTGGAGCAATCCATCGTCCCCGCCGACCAGAAAGTTGCCTCCTTTCTTGAGGTCGATGAGCTCACCCCTCTGATCAAGATTGATCGGCAACGCTTCGTCGAAGGGGAACCCATCGTCCTGGTCACTTCTTTTCTGCCATACGAGCTCTGTCGTGAGCTCGTACAGGCCAACCTTGAAGAAAAATCTCTTTACGATTATCTGGAAGAGCAGTTCAATTTGAAGATTACGCGCGGCCGCAGGCTCATCGATGCTATCGTCGCCAATGAATATGAAGCAAACCTCCTTCAAATTGAGATGGGAGCACCTCTCATCCGGGTGGAAAGTGTGAGTTATATCCAGGACGGGACTGCGATCGAATACTTCATCGCTCTGTTCCGAGCTGATCGCTCGCGTTTCGAAGTCGAAATTGCACATTTCTCTGGCCAACAAGGTCTGCGGCATGCCATGGGATTGAACCTTGAAGAAGTTTTCCTTGGTTAATATCGACCGCAACAGATTGGGAGCAAGATAGTGCAGGACCCAGCACGCATTCGTGACCTCGTCCGAAAAGTCGTTTACCGCACGCTCGGTAGGTCATCAGAGTCACAACCACGGCGATCATCGGCCTCTCTTGTCACCGAAGAGGATGTCAAGCAGCTCCCCTTTGGAGGAGAGCTGCGAGTCCCGGGCGGCTCAACCATCACGCCGCTCGCACGTCAGGTGGCCATGGACCGGCATATCACACTAATCATGGGCGATGAGGTCACTTCTGAAGCGCTTGCGATTACGCCGACGAGCCGGGTAAGTCATGAAAGGATCGAGTCGGTTGGACATCACTACCGACCTCCTCAAAGGACAACCGAGCGGCTGGTAAATGAATCAGATGTAAATGACCTGCCATTCGGTGCTGAGATACGGGTGCCCCCTGGATCGATTGTGACGCCGCTCGCACGTCAGGTGGCCATGGTGCGACACATCACCATTCTCGAGGAGGAAGGTGACGATTCACAAGCACTCGCAATTTTGCCTTCCAGCCAGGTCAGCGAGGAACGCATCGAAGCCATCGGACGACATTTTCGCCCCCCCCTGCTCGCAACAAGTGGCATGCTCACTGAGCTGGACATCAAGGATCTTCCATTTGGTGGAGAGATAACCGTACGATCTGGGACCAAAATCACGCCACTTGCCCGACAAGTGGCCATGGATCGCCACGTGACGATTATCGAAGGCAGCACCGCTCCTCCGAGCATGCGTATGGATCCTCAATCATCTGTCCCGGTCACCAGGTCAGGCAAGAAATCGATTGCGATTGGCGCTGATCACGGTGGCGTAACGCTGAAGGCCGAGCTTATCGCTTACCTTCAAGAACAAGATTATGGGGTCGTCGACTGTGGTACGAATAGCATGGATTCAGTCGACTACCCGGACTACGCACTTGCAGTCGCTCAGCTAGTCGCTAATGGGCAAGCCTGGCGGGGCATCATCATCGACGGTGCCGGGATTGGATCTTGTATGGCTGCGAACAAGGTGCCGGGGGTCCGAGCGGCGATGTGCTACGACCAGGCCACAGCCCTCAATAGTCGTGAACATAACAACGCCAACGTCCTAACTCTTGGCGCAGGATTATTGGGGAGCAGTTTAACCCGTCAGATCGTCCAGACGTGGTTGGAGACAGAGTTCGGCGGCGGACGTCATGCACGTCGCGTCGATAAAATTATGGATATTGAACGGCGATTTTCAAAGTAAATGAGTACGATAGCCGTTAAAGGAATAGGTATACGTGGGAATAACAACAATGAAGGAAATGGATCAAGCAACACTAGAACGGATCATTGAACAGATCACACGTCAAGTCCTGATCCTCATGCAAGATGAAGGTAGGGGGCAGTCAGGTGAAACAGATAGTGTGGAACTCTCCTCGGCGAATTTTGTCGTGCAAGTTCTGCCGGTCGTCAACGCCGGTGCGGATCGCATCGCAAGCACATTGGGCGTTGCCCCTCAGGATCAAAGTGTGGCACCGATGATCGATCACACCATTTTGAAACCAGAGGCGACACATGACCAGATCGCGCAATTATGCTACGAAGCCAGAAAGTATCAATTCGCCTCTGTCTGTATCAATCCAACGAATGTAAAACTATGCGCGGATTTGCTCGAAGGCAGCGGCGTTGAAGTATGCACGGTAGTGGGCTTTCCGCTTGGGGCAACACCCACAGAGGTTAAAGTTTTTGAAGCCCAGCAAGCCATCCAGGGCGGCGCTACAGAAGTGGATATGGTGATTAATGTGGGCGCTTTGAAATCTCGGGATTATGAACTTGTCGAACAGGACATCGCTGCCATCGCCCGGGTTTGCCATGCCAACAACGCCATCTTGAAAGTCATAATTGAAGCCGCACTACTCACGGACGAAGAGAAGGTGATCGCCTGCCAGTTATCAAAGGTGGCGGAAGCTGATTTTGTAAAGACCTCAACCGGTTTTGGACCCGGGGGCGCCACTCCAGAGGATGTCGCCCTAATGCGTCGTGTTGTCGGACCAACAATAGGCGTGAAAGCTGCTGGCGGGATTCGTACCCGCGAGGACGCAGAGAAGATGATCGCCGCTGGAGCGAACCGCATTGGCGCGAGTGCAAGCGTCAAAATCGTCGGTGGCGAATAGACGATCCTAAGTTAAGTAAGGAGAAGCGTTTATGACCGTTGATCTAAGAACCTACATCTTTCTTGACAGTTTACAACTGCAACACGCAGGATATTTGGGCACAGTGGTGAAGGGCTTCCTTCCCCTCCCAAACGATACCTCCCTGTGGGTCGAGATATCACCCGGCATTGAGATCAATCGCATCACGGATATCGCCATTAAATCTACACGTGTTCGACCGGGGATGCAGATCGTTGAACGTTTGTTTGGGCTGCTCGAAGTTCACCACGAAGATCAGGCAGAGGTTCGAGCTGCTGGTGCAGCGATTCTTGATGCCCTCGATCTTAAAGAATCAGATCGCATTAAACCTCGTGTCGTTTCCAGTCAGATCATCCGGCACGTAGATGCTCATCAGGTCCAGCTCATCAACCGCATGCGCTATGGACACATGCTCCTTGCCGGTCAAACGCTCTACGTTCTCGAAGTGGAGCCTGCCGGATATGCGGCACTTGCGGCGAACGAAGCCGAGAAGGCTGCAAATATTAATATCCTCGACGTCCGCGCCTTCGGGAGCTTCGGGCGCGTCTACCTGGGCGGCGAGGAACAGGACATCATGGCTGGTTATGGCGCAGCTGTAAGCGCCATTGAAGGCGTAAGCGGCCGCGAAATGCCGTCTCGCAGCAAGAAAGAATAAAATATCCTGAATGAAATCCCTTCAGGAGATGGACGGTAATTAATTCATTCATTCAACAATCATGAAGCATTAACATGAAATCTTGTCCTTAGGAGGACCAAATGGCAGAAGAATATGGAATGACAGAAGCGCTGGGGATGGTGGAATGCAAGAGCTATCCAGCCATGGTCGAAGCCGCAGATGCGATGGTGAAGGCAGCCAAAGTCGAGTTGGTCTCGTATGAGAAGACCGGCGGCGGCTTTGTGACCGCCGTCGTACGTGGCGACGTCGCTGCAGTGAAGGCTGCAGTTGAAGCAGGCGCCCGTGGAGCGGAGAAGGTCGGTGAAGTTGCAGCTATCCACGTAATCCCGCGCCCGCACGCCAATGTGGACGTCACGCTACCACTCGGTCGGGGACCTGCATCGGAGTAGATCATCCTCCAGAGGGTAACCGATATGGGTGACTGTGCAGCACGGCGGCAGCGTCGAGCAAAGCACCTGAGGATTCGACGGGATCAACGCTCTTCCCTACCTGGGACCAAGTTGTCTCCCTGATGTGGTCAGCTCTTCAACGCTGGTGATATGCGCCAGTCATCGGAACGGAGTGTCCTATGCTCTTAGGAAAAGTAGTTGGAACGCTGGTAGCCACGCGGAAAGAGGAAAGCCTGGAGGGTTTGAAGTTCCTTATCCTCCGTCAGCTTGACATCGAAGGAAAGGACATGGGGGGGTACCGTGTCGCCGCGGATGCCGTGGGCGCCGGCCTGGGCGAGGTTGTGCTTTATGCCACGGGCAGCGCGGCACGACAAACGAAATTCACCCATCAACGTCCTTGCGATGGAGTCATCATGGCCATCGTCGATGTGCTCGAAGTTGATGGTGACGTGAAATATGATAAAGCTGAGGCAGGCTGATGTTAGACGACGCTCGGATTGACGCCATTGTAAATCAGGTGATGAGCGAGCTACGTCAGGGAGAGCGCGTCCGGCATGGCCCTTTGCCAGAGCCGCAACAAGCTTTACAACCGCCTCCTCCAGCGCCAGCACTGCGTCACGGGACCAATTTGTTTCCTGATGTTGAAAGCGCGACAGCAGCCGCTCGGTTGGCCTTTCAACAGCTCAACGAGCTGCCGCTGTCGATCCGGGAGCAGATGATCTCTCACATACGACGCATCATGCGCGAGAATGCCCAGCTTCTAGCGTACGAAGCCTGGCAGGAAACGGGCATGGGTCGTTATGAGGATAAAATCGATAAAAACCTGCTCAATGCCAACAAGGCTCCTGGAACCGAGATCCTCGACCCCACCGCATGGAGTGGTGATGGTGGACTAACCTTGATCGAGTATGCCCCTTATGGAGTCATCGGATCCATCATCCCCAGCACTAATCCAACATCGTCGGTGATATGCAACACGATTAGTATGGTAGCGGCAGGAAACGCCGTGGTCTTCAACGCTCATCCAGGGGCGAGATCATGTTCCAACCATGCTGTTCAACTGATGAATGAAGCCATCGTTGAAGCGGGAGGCCCTGCTAATCTGGTCTGTGGGTTAGAAGAGCCCACGATTGAAACCGCACAGGGTATCATGGAGCATAAGGGCATAAACCTGTTGGTAGTGACCGGGGGCATCGGCGTCGTCCGTGCTGCCATGTCAAGCGGGAAGCGAGCCATTTGCGCCGGACCCGGAAATCCTCCCGCTCTCGTCGACGAAACAGCCGATCTCGAGCAAGCGGGCCGCGACATCGTACGCGGTGCCTCCTTCGATAACAACATCATCTGTACGGATGAGAAGGAAGTATTCGTGGTGAACTCGGTCGCGGACGATTTGAAGAGGGAGATGATCAAACACGGCGCCTACGAGATCGATATGGATCAGTGTGCCGAGTTAATGAAATCGATCTTCGAGGAAATCCCCCCTCCAGGTCGACATGGTCAGATGAACAAGAATTTTATCGGCAAGAATGCCAATGTACTACTGAGGGAAATCGGCATCGATGTTGGGGAAGAAATCCGACTTGTTATTGTCGATGTGCCGCCCGATCACCCCCTTGTCGCCTCTGAACAGATGATGCCCATTATTCCGATCGTACGCGTAAAGAATGCTGACGAGGGCATCGATCTAGCCAAGCACTACGAGCATGGTTTCCGGCACACGGCTGCGATGCACTCGAAGAACCTAGACAATCTCAGCCGCATGGCGCGCGTGATGGACTGCAGCATTTTCGTAAAGAACGGTCCAGCTTTCGCCGGCGTCGGTTTCGGGGGCGAAGGATTTTGCTCTTATACAATTGCCAGTCCGACGGGTGAAGG
Organism: Anaerolineales bacterium; assembly: GCA_041821665.1. Classification (GTDB taxonomy): domain Bacteria; phylum Chloroflexota; class Anaerolineae; order Anaerolineales; family E44-bin32; genus E44-bin32. The sequence continues at coordinate 1,465 of JBGUDT010000066.1, read as the reverse complement.
AATTACGAATCCGATCAGTTTCAGCAGAGTCCGACGGTGCGTCTTGAAAGACTCATTCCGGATTGTATGAGCCTTGATGACAAAGAAAAAGCAAAACATCCTGGAAAATCTTAATCCTGCGCTCGCGCTGGTGGAATTCAGCAGCATCGCAGGGGGGATCCTCGCGGCAGATGCGATGATTAAAAAAGCGCCCATCAACGTGATTAAGACCGGAACTGTCCAACCAGGGAAATATCTTGTGCTGATCGGCGGATCCGTAGCCGACGTCGAGGAATCGCTCGCCGCAGGCGAGATGGTGGGTGGGCGCCATCTTCTCGACACAATTTTTCTCCCCGATGTCCACCCTGAAGTCGTCGAGTCGATCGGTGGTGGTCGAGTTCCGGATGCTAATGACGCCGTCGGTGTAATCGAAACTACCACGGTATCCGCGGCCATTCACGCTGCTGACGCTGGGATTAAAGGTGCCTATGTGCATTTGATCGAGGTTCGTTTAGCGGATGGATTAGGGGGCAAAGGCATCACGCTGTTCTCAGGGCTCGTCGCAGATGTCGAGGCGGCGGTCGAAATTGGCTCGGAAGCGCTTTCCGACCCGGAATTGCTCGTCGAAACTGTGGTCATCCCGAAACTGCATCCCGAAATGTGGGCCAATTTGAGTGATGCCACTCGTTTTAAGACACGAGTGACGGGTGAGTCATGAAATTCGGTCGGGTGGTAGGCACCGTGGTCGCAACAAGGAGGTACGAGGATCTGGATGGCATTAAGTTCCTCGTCGTCCACATCCTCGATGAGGATCGACAGCCGACAGGAAAGTTTCAGATTGCTGCCGATGCGACCGAACAGGCTGGTCCCGGCGAACTAGTGTTCATGGTCGCCAGCCGAGAGGGTTCACAGGCGTTAAAGGAGTGGTTTGTGCCTGTCGATCTCGCCATAACGGGCATCATAGATGAAGTTGATGTGGATCAAAGTGTTCGGCGCGCACAGCCTACCGCTGCGTGGACTTACCTGAGCGAGGATGACTAGGCATAATCATGTACATAGGTAAAGTCATAGGAAACGTAGTCGCTACGATCAAGATCGATCACCTGGACAAGCACAAGCTTCTGCTCGTCGATATGCTCGATCTCACCGGGGAGGAGACCGGTTACTACGACATCGCGGTTGATGTCGCGCAAGCAGGGCCAGGTGATACCGTCCTCGTGATCGATGAAGGCAACGGGGCAAGGCAAGTTTTAGACATCGACCCTGGTGCAGTTCGAGCCGTGATCGTCGGCATTGTGGACGAGGTTAATATTAAAGAGTGAACCTTACTTCTCGTGTGAGGATTAAAGAGGTCCGACATTGATGGTCGGACTTTTTATATTCGTTGATCCAGTAAATATTCCTGGGGGCTTCAATCCAGGTAAGAGCTGCCAGGATCAAGCTGCTCTTTTAACCAGATCTACAAAGGAGGGCTTAAGACTTGCCC
>JBGUDT010000065.1:0-12888 GCA_041821665.1 Anaerolineales bacterium | reverse complement strand
GCGCATATGGAATCGGTCATCGTCTGGAAAGGCCAGCCCGTCAAAACCGGCGAACAAATCGGGATGGTGGGTGAGACGGGTCACGCATCTGGGGCTCACCTGCATTATGAAGTCCGAATTGGGGAGAACCGCTATTTCAGCACACGCAACCCTGAGTTATGGATTGTGCCACCCGATGGTTGGGGTGTTCTTGTGGGTCGGGTAGAGAACACATACGGAAGACTCCTGGAAGAACAACTGGTGCAAATCTACTCCCTTGAAACCGGTCAGCGCTGGGATGTGTGGACGTATGCCATCGGGACGGTACATTCCGATGCGTTTTATGGAGAGAATTTCGTCATCAGTGATCTCCCTGCTGGCCCGTACGAGATTCAAATCGATTTTGCCGGTCATCCCATGACGGCTCAGTTCTGGCTGCACCCGGGTAAGACTAATTTCTTCAACTTCAAAGGACGCCAGGGTTTTACCGTTCAGCCCACCCCCACGCCAGTAAACCTTGCTTCTCCACCCTCATAAGCCGTAGTACCATTCACAATATCGACGAAGGAGCACGATCGATGAACCTGATATCGTGGAATGTGAACGGTATACGCGCGGCTGAAAAGAAGGGATTCCTCGAATGGTTGTATGAAGCCAAGCCGGATGTCCTGTGCCTGCAGGAAACCAAAGCGTCACCGGATCAATTGAGCCAGGAGCTTCAAAAACCAAGGGGATATCATACTTATTGGGGATCGGCAGTGCGAAAGGGCTACAGTGGGGTAGCGCTTTTTACTCGCGAGGAACCGCGTGAAGTTTCGATGGGGTTGGGGATCGAGGAGTTTGATAGTGAAGGACGCACAATTATCGCCGACTATGGCGAGTTTGTTTTGATTGCGGTCTATGTCCCCAATGGATCTAGGGATCACAGCCGCGTGCCGTTCAAGATGCGCTTCAAGGAAGCATTGCTGGAGAAGTGTAATGAATATCGGGCCGATGAACGTGCGGTTGTGGTTTGTGGTGATATTAATACTGCTCATAAAGAGATCGATCTCGCCCGACCAAAGGAGAATCAGAAATCAACCGGATTCCTTCCAGAAGAACGGGCTTGGATCGACCGCGTGATCGCAGATGGGTACATCGATTCGTTTCGGGAGCGACATCCTGACCGTGAGGGCGCTTACAGTTGGTGGGCGTATTGGGGTGGTGCGCGCGATCGTAACGTGGGCTGGCGCCTGGACTACTTCATTATTTCCCCTGACCTCCTAGATAATGTCACGGAAGCCGAGATCCATCCGGATGTCATCGGCTCAGATCATTGCCCCGTAAGCCTTTCTCTTCAGCTGTAACCCAGAAAATCCTGCGTAGGACCGAGGAAATTACTCCTGGTGAAGTCAAGCATTTTGCGCGCTTCTTCCATTGACAAAGGCCGTTTTCTACCGGATACTATGAGCTATAGTAGTTTGGATACGAACCACTATTATGAAAAGTTCACAGCTTGTCGAGCAACTTGCCGGTATTGGATTTACGGAATATGAGGCGAAGGTATACCTCGCCTTGTTGCGCGAGCATCCGGCGACGGGGTATCTGCTAAGCAAACAGTCTGGTGTTCCAAGATCCATGGTCTATGAAGCACTCGGGCGCCTGAGCGCGCGTGGGGCTGTACTGAGTACCACGGATGAGAAATCCACGCTGTACCGACCTTTACCACCTGAAGCACTGTTAGAGGGTTTGCATAGGGAGCACCATCAGTTGATGAGCGACCTTTCATCTGGCCTGGATGACCTGTTTGCTTCAAAGTCGGAAGATCTTCTGTGGACCATCGGGGCAGAAACGGCTGTGCTTGCGTATGCCAGCAAGATGATCGATTCGGCCCACGAAGAGCTTATGTTGGTCTTGCCAGATTTTTCGTTAGCCTCCATGGAGAAGAAGATCTGTGAGGCGAGCGACCGAGGGGTCGACACGTATGCGCTGCTTACGGGTGATGGCGAATTGGGTTGTGGGCGTGTGGCCCGACATCCCCCTCGGGAGAGCGAACTGCACGAGCTGACAGAGAGCACAATGGTCGTCGTTGATCGGCGCGAGGTGCTTATCGCAAGTGGTTTTGATGAGGTCACGGCAACAATAACAAATAATCACAATCTTGTTCATATCGCACGGCAATTTATCTGGATGGAGTTATTTGCCCAGCGGATCTTTGCCCAACTCGGCGTGGAGATGCTCGAACGTCTCTCCAAAGAGGACCGTGCTGTCTTTGAGGAGTTTTCGCCTGTGATGAATATTCAGGAGGAGACGTAGCGTGCCCACACTGCTTGATACCGTCATTGCTGCTACGATCACGATGCTTGCGACAGGATTGGGTGGACTGCCTTTTGTCTTCGTGCACACGATCCCGGAGACATACGCCCGTCTTGCCTGGGCTGCAGCTGGCGGGATGATGTTATCCGCCTCGGTCTTCAATCTCATTCTTCCTGGCATTGAATTTGGCGACATCACTAGCGTGGCCGTGGGTATCTTTGTAGGCACAGTAGTATTCTGGTTCGCGTCACGAAAAATCGGTAGCTACGATGTTGCGGTCAGTGGCATTACTGGAGCAGGTGGCCGGAGGATTGCCCTAATCCTTGGCACTATGTTTGTACATAGCATCCCGGAAGGATTGGCGGTTGGAGTTGCCTTTGGATCCGGCGAGGCTGGCCTGGGCCTGGTTATGACAGTGGCGATTGCGATCCACAATATCCCTGAGGGGATTGCTGTGTCGCTCCCGCTGCGCGCAGAAGGTGTGAGCGGTTGGCGTTGTGTGGGTTGGTCCATCTTCTCGAGCTTGCCGCAGCCCATCGCTGCAATTCCTGCTTACCTTGCGGTCGTGGCTTTCAAGTCCATCCTTCCATTTGCGCTCGGTCTTGCTGCAGGGGCGATGTTTTTCCTTGTGCTGAGCGAGATGATCCCGGAGAGCCGTGCAAATGAGGAGCAGCGGCAAGCCAGCGCGCTTGCAGGTATGGCGGGATTTCTGGCTATGATGCTTCTTCAAAACGTTCTGGTTCTTATACCCTAATCGGCCTCCGGTCGGGTTTCGCTTCCTAACTATCAGGCACGTCATTTTTAGATTATGGGAAAAAACCAGAATACTTTGTAGCTTGTTGCGGGGACGAACGGGAAGCGGGAGTATGGTTGTGGGTCAACCCCCATTATGGCTTTTCCTTAGAAGATGCCCCGCAGCTTGATTAGAGGTTCCTCACCTTTAAATTTACCGCAGCTTAATATTGCCGAGCCCCGCATTAAACAACTTGTTGCCACACCCAAAAAATTAGGTTATACTAAATAATAAAGTAGCCACAACAAACTACGCATGTGCGGTCGATTTCTCATCATACCTGCGGTTGACAAGTAGTTCGATAAATAAGGTGAGACTGGAGAAGGTTGAACGTCTATTGGAGAGTGCGGAATGTATAACCCACTAATCGCATTATTCGCTGCAGTCATTTTCATGCTATTGATCTATTGGCTTTTCCGACCCGAGGCCGGTGTCGTACCTCAGTGGCGGCGCGCACAACAATTGGGTGAGCGAGCACGCAGCGAGGATGCGCTAAAGCATATTTACAGCTCTGAGATGGACGGCGAGCGACCATCCATCCAAAGCCTCGCTGGTGCATTGCACATCACTATGGATAATGCCGCAGAAGAGGTTTCATCACTCGTTGAGCGTGAGCTGGTGGAGCTCTCCGGGTCCGAGATAACTTTAACGGCTGAGGGTCGAACGGCTGCTCTACACATCATTCGTGCCCATAGATTGTGGGAGCGATATCTTGCCGACGAGACCGGCTATTCCGAAGTTGAATGGCACGATCGAGCGGAGTTGGAGGAGCATCAACTCTCGCCCGAAGAACTGGACACACTCTCTGCAAGGTTGGGATACCCTCGGTTCGACCCTCATGGCGACCCCATCCCTACAGCGGATGGCAACTTGGTCGTCGAGAAGGGCATTCCATTGACATCTGCGGAAGTAGATACCCCGGTAAGGATTCACCATCTCGAAGACGAACCCGAAGCTGTATATGCTCAACTTGTCGCGGAGCGGCTCTACCCGGGAATGGAAGTGCGGCTTATTGAGTGTGAGCCTCAACGTGTAAGCTTCTGGGCCGGGGGCGACGAACACATACTTGCACCTATCGTGGCGGCAAATGTCTTTGTCGTACCCATACCGGCGATAGAGGAAGCGCCAATACTCGGGGAACCCCTGACAGTCCTGGCTCCTGGTGAGCGAGGGACAGTCATTTCCATCTCTCGAGCAAGTCGAGGATTAGAACGCCGTCGTTTGATGGATCTTGGCCTGCTCCCCGGGACGGAGGTTGAAGCTGATTTCCAGAGCCCCACCGGAGACCCAATGGCGTATCACATCCGCGGTGCGGTCATCGCACTTCGTAAAGAGCAAGCGGCCCACATCTATATTGAAAAGGTTAAGGAGTCGGTATGATGGTTGACAAGATTAGTCCGGCAGCGCAGGGTTGTGAGTCGTGCCCCGTGCATCACGCCGCAAATTTAAAGAAACTAGGCGTGGACATGGAGGAGTGGGATTACGTTGTCGCTCTCGCAGGGAATCCGAACACGGGCAAGAGCACCGTTTTCAACGCGCTCACTGGGTTACGGCAACACACCGGGAATTGGCCCGGGAAGACTGTAACAAGAGCAGAAGGCGGTTTTGAATATGCAGATAAACGCTATATGCTCGTCGATCTCCCGGGGACTTACTCCCTCCTATCGACCTCGTTGGACGAGGAAATTGCTCGAGATTTTATTCTCTTCGGACAGCCGGATGTAACTATAGTGGTGGTGGATGCCACCCGACTCGAACGAAATTTAAACCTCGTCCTTCAGGTACTCGAAATAACAAATCGTGTGGTGATCTGTCTGAACCTTATGGACGAGGCAAACCGTCACGGGCTCAAGGTCGATGATCGCCGACTGGCACGCGATCTGGGCGTGCCCGTTGTTCCTACTGTGGCTCGCCGGGGCGAGGGGCTCGAAGAGCTTCTGGCAGCGGTGCATGATGTTGCATCAGGGGAGACAATAAACAAAACCCATAAGATCAAGGCGCTCTCCCCTCAGCTTGAGAGGGCTGTCTCGATACTCGAAACCGATATTGAAGCGATGTTCCCTGATCTTCCAAATTCCCGCTGGGTTGCGCTGCGGCTATTAGATGGCGACAAACGCATCGAGGAGGCCATTGTTCGAGGTGAGCTCGGCGATCTGCAAACCGAACCTGCTGTCACGGGACTCGGAGGGGATCCGGATGTGAGCGTGGAGGCTGTATCATGACGGCTTCAACCTCAAACGAAGTGCTCTTTCACGCGAGAGAGCTCCGGTGGGAAGTTGGCGGAAACATCCATGAAAACCTGGTTGAAGCGATTTATACTGATGCGGCCCGTATCGCGGATAGAGCGGTCACTCGTGATGGGGAAAAAGAGCGGTTTGATCTAGACCGCAGCATTGATCGGCTGGTGACCAGCCGCATATGGGGATTTCCTCTCATGCTGCTGCTCTTCACGGCGGTGTTCTGGCTGACGATTACGGGGGCCAATTATCCTTCACAGATACTCGCGTCATTCCTGATCGGGACAGTCTATCCAATATTGTTGGACTTCGCGGCGGCGATTGGGTTACCGTGGTGGTTGAGCGGCATTCTGATTGATGGTGTTTATCTTGCCACGGCATGGGTCGTCAGCGTAATGCTTCCACCCATGATGATATTCTTCCCTCTGTTTACACTTTTGGAGGACCTTGGGTATTTACCGCGAGTGGCATTCAACCTCGATAATGTTTTCAAAAAAGCCGGCGCGCATGGCAAACAGTCCTTGAGTATGATGATGGGATTTGGCTGCAATGCAGCCGGCGTGATATCCACACGCATCATCGATAGCCCTCGCGAGCGATTGATCGCCATCATCACAAACAACTTCGCTCTTTGTAATGGCCGCTGGCCCACGCAGATTCTTCTGGCAACGCTCTTCATCGGCGCCCTGGTTCCTGCCTATCTCGGTGGGTTTGTTTCTGCGCTGGCCGTCGTTGGGGTCGCCATGCTGGGCGTGCTCATCACCTTCCTTGCATCAGCTGCACTCTCTCGAACCTGGTTGAAGGGTGAGGTCTCAACATTCAGCCTCGAACTCCCGCCATACCGCCCCCCGCAGGTAGGAAGGACGATATACACGTCCATCATTGATCGTACGACATTTGTCCTCTGGCGTGCAATTGTTTTTGCAGCACCAGCCGGCGCAGTGATTTGGCTTATTGCAAATGTGACCATTGAAGGACAAAGCATCGCAGAATATGCGATAAATTTTCTCAACCCCATCGGTTTTCTGTTTGGGATGAGCGGCATTATTCTGGTCGCTTACATTGTGGCAATTCCTGCAAACGAGATTGTTATACCGACCATCTTGATGTTGACGGTGATGATGCTGGGTGCAGACAACGTCGGCGCAGGCGCTGGGGTGATGTTTGAACCGGACTCTGGAGAGACGACCCTGACCATTCTGACTGCGAGTGGGTGGACGCTCCTTACTGCGGTCTCGGTGATGCTCTTCAGTCTCGTACACAATCCCTGCAGTACGACCATTTTCACCATCTTTAAGGAGACCGGGAGTAGGAAATGGACGGCGGTGGCGACATTGGCGCCCCTGCTCATGGGCTTTGCACTGACATTCTTTGTAGCCCAAATCTGGAGACTTATCGCTGGCGCATTATGAAAGGTTTGACCTCTGTGTTTCGCTAGCAATCGCAATTCGAGCGATTGCCCGGGAGGGATAGCGCATGAGAGAAAACATCACGCGTTCTGTCCAGGATTATTTGAAAGCCGTATTTGGGCTGACGCGGAATGGCGGGCGTGCCTCCACGACTGACCTGGCGGAAATACTCGAGGTGACTCCAGCGTCTGTGACAGGGATGGTGCAGAAGCTTTCTGCGACGGATCCGCCCCTCCTCGATTATAAGAAACACAAGGGCGTGGCGCTGACACGAGACGGCGAAAAGGTGGCCCTGGAGACCATCCGACATCACAGGTTAATCGAGATGTTCCTCCACGAAACGCTAGGGTACAGCTGGGATGAAGTCCACGAGGAAGCGGATCGACTTGAGCATGTTATCTCGGAAGATTTCGAGGAACGAGTTGCCCGTTTCTTGGGAAACCCGACTCATGACCCGCACGGGGATCCGATTCCTACGCGAGATTTAAAGCTTCCTCCACCCTCTGGCATTCGGTTGAGCGAGCTACGCCCTGGCGATGCAGCCAAAGTGATGCGTGTACGCGATGACGATCCTGAATTACTGCGCCACTTGAGCAGCCTTGGTCTAAAGCCGCCAGTCAGAGTGCAGGTGATGTCCTATTCTCCTTTGGATGAGAATCTGACGCTAAAGATTAAAGGTAGAAGTGAACCAGCCGTACTTGGGAAGAGGATCACATCTCTGGTCTATGCCGAAAAGGAATAATCCTTATTCTTTGATCCCCTCAAAAACCCGGCGCTTCTCTACGACACCCCTTTGATATTTGACCAGCAATTTCGAGCTTATCGTGACAATTCCTATAAAAATGACGATCTCAGGTGCGTCGAGAGGCGAAGAGCAGACTACTTCCATGTATAATCGGCTCGGTATGTCCGTCGAAGGAGTTCTTGAGCGTTTACGATTAGATCCGGGCTTCATGTCCAATGTGAGCGCGTGGGAGCGGATTCCCCCGCGCCCAGCCAGCTATGCCGATTTTCCCACCAATCTCGACACTCGTTTGATTTCCGCGCTCCGCAGCCAAAATCTCGCTCCGCTGTATACACACCAGACCGTATCCATCGAGGCGGCATTGGCCGGAGAGAGCTTTGTCGTCGTGACGGGTACGGCTTCAGGGAAATCAATTTGCTATAACCTACCTGTCCTGCAGTCATTGCTCAACGATCCTGAAGCACGAGCTCTGTATCTGTTTCCAACCAAAGCGCTCTCACAGGACCAGGCCTCCGTCTTGCAGACACTCCTTCAGACATTGAATGCAGACGATCAAATACAAGTCCGAACCTATGATGGCGACACGCCGACGTCGAGAAGGCGCGCCACTCGAGATGAAGTTCGGCTGCTGATAACCAATCCCGATATGCTCCACGCCGGGATCCTTCCCCATCACCCACGATGGGCGACTTTTTTCGAAAACCTTCGCTGGGTGGTGATTGATGAACTACACGTTTATCGAGGGGTGTTTGGGTCCAATGTCGCAAATCTCCTGCGCCGTCTACGTCGCCTCTGTCAATACTACGGCGCTGACCCGCAATTTGCGCTCACCTCAGCCACGATTGCGAATCCGAAGGAGCTGGCCGAACGCTTGATCGAAGCGCCCGTTTACCTCGTTTCAAAAGATCTCGATGGTTCGCCGCAAGCCGAAAAACACATCATTATCTACAACCCTCCAGTGATCGAGCCTTCACTGGGCATTCGACGCTCGTATACGTTGGAATCATCAACCATCGCGACCAAATACTTGGCGGCGGATGTGCAAACGGTTGTATTCGCTCGCGCTCGACTCACAACCGAGGTTTTACTTGGCTATGTGCGTGATGCATATGAAAGGGCAGGAGGCGAACCAGGGAGCATTCGCGGCTACCGCGGGGGATACCTGCCGCTCGAGCGCAGGGAGATCGAGCGTGGACTTCGTGAGGGGGATGTGCGGGGGGTTGTAGCCACGAACGCGCTGGAGCTTGGGGTGGACATCGGACAATTAGGAGCAGCAGTCATCGCAGGATATCCGGGAACAATTGCCAGCACATGGCAGCAGGCCGGGAGAGCGGGTCGCCGAAGTGAGGTCTCCGCGGTGGTGCTCGTCGCCTCCGCCGCGCCTTTGGATCAATTCATCGCCACACATCCGGCGTTCCTGTTTGAGCGTTCGCCAGAGATGGGTTTGATCAACCCGAACAATCTGGCTATCTTGATACGCCATCTTCGATGCGCAGCATTTGAACTTCCATTTGAAACTGGGAAGGGTTTCGGGTCTTTGGATGATGTGTCTGAGATTTTGGACTACCTGGTGGATGAGGGAGTTCTATTCGGATCGAATGGCAGCCACCACTGGATCGCCGACTCATATCCGGCGGAGGCGGTTTCGTTGAGATCCGGCGGCGATGACACTGTCGTGATCCAGGATGTCAGCCAGGGACGTCCAAACGTGATCGGTGAAGTGGATCGGGCGACGACACCCATTCTCGTCCATGAGGGAGCCGTATACATCCACGAAGGACGCACATTTCTCGTTGATGAGCTGGATTGGGAAGGCGCCATAGCCTCTGTCCACCCAGCGGAGGTAGACTATTACACCAACGCAGGAGAGACGGTGGACTTGAGTGTTCTCGAAGTCCTCGATGCGGATGAAACCGGTCCGGCACGACGGGCACAAGGCTGGGTGGAGATAACAGCGCAGGCGACTTCCTACCGCAAGATCAAGAGATACACCCACGAAACACTGGGATATGGTTCGATCGACCTTCCACCGAGGCAATATGAGACAAGCGGGTACTGGCTCTGGATCGATCCGGATACCGTATCCCGGCTTGAAGATGCGGGAGTGCTTTTACCGCCGCAGGAATATGGACCTGGCTGGCCCAGTGCGCGCGATTCAGCGAGAACCCGTGATGGACATATCTGTCGCCAATGCGGTGCAGTGGAGAGGGAGGCTCGTGCCCATCACGTCCATCATATCCGACCATTCCGAGAATTCGGTTATGTCCCCGGCGAGAATCGAAATGATCGGGAGGCGAACCACATCGATAATCTCATAACGCTCTGCCCAACCTGCCACCATCGCGCCGAGTCTGCGCGCGGAAAACGCAGTGCTCTTGGCGGATTGGCGTGTGCTTTGGCCAATATTGCCCCGCTCTACTTGATGTGTGACCCGAGAGACCTGGGTGTCCTGACAGAGGTTCGAGCGAAGGAAACAAGAAGCCCCACAGTCACCCTTTTCGATCGCCTCCCTGAAGGCTTGGGTTTATCGGAGCGTCTCTACGAGCTGCATTTTGAACTCCTCCAGGGCGCTCTGGATCTGGTGCAGGGCTGTTCGTGTCTGGACGGATGTCCCGTTTGTGTTGGACCAGTGGCGCCAGGGGGACAGGAAATGAAGGTATTGACAGTTCAATTGTTGGAAGCGCTCACGGTGAAACCATCCACCGATCTCTGATCTCCTTTACCCTCTATCCCCGGCAGTGAAATTTTGTTCTGAGTTTAATACAACCTGGAACAGTGATCGACTCGAGCGAATCTATCACATCGAAGTGAATAATAATGCCAAACGAGCAGGCCGGTAAACCTCTGCGGGGGCGGCCCCCGTTGGCTTAGCTCATGATCGTGCGGGGACGCGGTATTATTCTAATTCGAGGGTTAAATTGTATGGGCGCATAGAAATTGCGAGGGTCGGATATCGCCAGAGCGGCGGGGTCAAATCCCGATGCAATAACTTTCAACCATATTTCTGAGAATATTGGTTTAAACATTTCGGAGGCTACTGGTATGAATGAGACGAAAGATTGGAACAAAGCCGTGATCGAGGAATTTCGCTCAAATGAAGGAAAAGTCGGCGGCATGTTTGAAAATATGACCCTGCTTATTCTGCATACGGTGGGTGCGAAGAGTGGGTTGCCGCGAGTGAATCCGGTGGCTTGCATGACGGATGGCGAAAGACTAGTGATCATTGCCTCAAAAGCAGGTGCACCGACCAACCCCGCATGGTATTACAACGTCGTCGCCAACCCGGAGGTCAGCGTTGAAGTAGGTACCGAACAATTTCCGGTACAGGCAAGGGTTACTTCGGAACCAGAGCGATCAGAACTATACGACAAAATGGCCGCATTGTATCCCGGCTTTGCCGAATACCAACACAATACGACGCGGGTCATACCCGTTATTACCTTGACACGGCTGTCGTAATCACCCGTACAGCACCACACATCTTTGCTTGTATTGGAGCGGAGAGCTCGAGGCTCCATTGCTGTGGAAGCGATAGGTCCGAATTCACACAGCATTTTTCCCTCTCGCCATAAACAAGAATCCCCACTTGACATAGAGTGGTGATGAATTCTCGGATCTGGGATTCGCCCTGTGGTTCGCTCTTAGGGGACGAAGGTAAAGGACGTCATGGTAGGAGCTGCCTCGGTCGAGGACGGTAGGGACCAAAGCTTTTTCACTTAGGCGAGGATGGCGTAGGGTATTCTGGTTTTTTGCCATATAAAGGAGAACTAAGTTTCACTTCTATGGTGTTTGTCGGGAATTGTGAGCAGTAAAACGGCGGCCAAAATCAACACTCCTCCAAAAAGCTGTCCCCCAGAGAGACTTTCTCCGAGCAAGATTACAGCCAGGATGATGGTAAAGACGGGCTCGAGTGTACTCAGCAGCGAAGCCGTGGTGGGACCGACCCGCTCGACCCCTGCCAGAAAAGCGCCCAACGCCAGGATAGTGCTTGCAAAGATCATGACGAGCACGATCATGAGAGCTTGAGTCGATAAGTGGTAATCCAGGGTGTTCGTCAGCGCACCCATAATGGAAAAGCTGACCATGGCTCCAAACGATATCCAGGCGGTAGTCACCCACGGTCCAGCACGAGACAGATACCTGCTGCTGGCATAGATATACCCCGCGTACCAGATTGCCGATCCCAACACGAATACAGCCCCAAGCAGGTCGATTGAGTGCACGCCGGGTCCCGCAGTTCCAAGGATGATGAGGACGCCGATCGATGAGATTACCATAGCAAGCCATTGCCGGGAGGTTGGAACACGACGATCAAAAAGCCACTCGAGGATGCCGACAAAAACCGGATAGATGTAAATAAGAATCGATGTGATGGCGGCTGGATTCCGGGCAAGTGCACTGAAATACAACGTGGACTGCCCTGCGTACCCCACCGCGCCAAGCAGAAAGAGGATGAGCATGAGGCGTCGCCCGAAAAACACCCGCTGACGTCGCACAACCCCAACCGCGAAGAGCAACAACAACGCCGCACCACCGAACCGCAGGCTGAGCACGGTTGTTAAGCTCAGGCCGGTTTCCAACGCGACTTTACCCAAAATAGTCAAACTAGCGAAGCCAGCCGCAGACAAGGCTATAAAGCCCGTCCCAGTCCAACTGATATGCGCGACAGAAAGTGATTGAGAAGAATCGGGTTGCGGAATCAATGGGGAGGGGGTTTCGGAGGTGGATGGTGGGTTTGAGTGCACGGTTCAGAGATCCTAGGCCAGAGCATTGAGTATACATGCTCCTCAAGCAGTCATCCACCCCGCCAATGGCGAGAATTATCGTTGTACCAAAATCCCCATGCGATTTAAAGGACCGATGGGATCGATTCGACACTTTAGTCTTCTGGCTGACCAAATGCGGTAGAATTTCCATCATGGCAACCAAGGATCAAGAAGCTTCCCCAAACGAGCATCCAACCCAGGACGCATTGCCATCTCCCGCTCGTCGTCCAGAGTGGATCAAGGTGCGCGCACCCAGTGGTGAGACCTATGAGAAGCTGCGTGGGATGATGCGCAAGAAAGCGCTGCATACTGTTTGTGAGGAAGCTCGCTGTCCCAACATGGGGGAATGCTGGGGAGCGGGTACGGCGACGTTCCTCCTCATGGGTGAAATCTGTACACGCTCCTGTGGTTTTTGCGATATTGCCACAGGGCGACCATCACCATTGGATTGGATGGAACCCGAGAGGGTAGCACGTGCCGTTCAGTCGATGGGCCTGCGTCATGCCGTCATCACCAGCGTGAACCGGGATGAACGAACTGATGGTGGGGCGCCGATTTTTGCCATGGTAATCCGAAGGATCCGGGAGCTCCAGCCGGGCTGTTCGATCGAAGTACTCATTCCGGATTTCAAGGGCTCCATAGAAGCACTGAAAATTGTGATGGA
>JBGUDT010000064.1:0-13801 GCA_041821665.1 Anaerolineales bacterium | reverse complement strand
TCTGCTTGATAGGCAGCAAGTGTAAGCGCAGCAATGCGTTCAGCTAAGCTGTACTAATGGCCGAGGGCTTAACCTGTGGTGCGGAGAACTTGACGGACTTCTATGCGCCCAATGGGCGCAGGTGATAAGGCAACAAGGCACAAAGACAATAAGGAGAAGGCTTCTTCCTTTGTGCGCTTTTACTAGGTGCCTTCGTACCTAATGACGCTATTCAGAATTCTTTAACAACTTCATATCGTTGATTTGTCCCTTGGTGATATAGGCGGCGGGGATACACCTGGTCCCATACCGAACCCAGAAGTTAAGCCCGTAAGCGCCGATGGTACTTGGCTGGAGACGGCCCGGGAGAGTAGGTCATTGCCAAGGGGCTTTTCTGTTAAATCTGCTTATCAAAGCAGCTCCATATCTCCGGGGCTGCTTTGTTTGGTTAACCTGATTTGGTAAATCATAAGGATGGGATACAATTGTTTTCGGAATTCATCTCGTCGCTCGAAGCGATATTAATGTCATGGGAGGTTCGATGCCCGATATCGAAAATCATAAACGCGTACACGACATGATCCTGGGTCCACTAGAACGACCCACACTACAGTTCTTCGCAAGCAAAATGCCAGCTTGGGTTACCCCGGATATATTATTGGGCTTTGGCCTATTTGGATCACTCCTTATCATCATCGGCTACTTGCTGACGAATTTCAACAGCGCATTTCTCTGGCTGGCCAGTCTTGGATTCGTGATCAATTGGTTTGGCGACAGCCTGGATGGAACACTCGCACGCTATCGGAAGATTGAACGACCCAAGTATGGATTCTTTGTCGATCATACGGCGGATTCCCTGAGTATGGTCATGATATTTGTCGGTCTGGGTCTTTCCGCGTATGTGCGTCTGGATATCGCTGCACTGGCATGCATCGGCTACTTACTCATGACGATCCTGACCTATATCGGTGCTTTTGTAAGCGGCGAATTCCGAATTTCCTATGCAAAGATTGGTCCAACAGAAATGCGTTTGATTGCAATCATCGTCAACATACTACTGTTCTTTTTTGGCAATCCACAGCTGCGACTCACTTCAGATTATTCTATAAGTGCAGCCGATATTACTATTCTCATCATGGCCATTGCCCTCTTCGTTACCTTCATCATATCGACACTCCGGGAGGCGTCTCGGTGGAGTGAGTTGGATCCCGGGATAGCAAAGTAAGCCATACTTGACTGAAAATCAACCTATTGCACGCGCAACCTCCGGCGCGCGTGGCGCCGATCAAAATGCTGGCAGCAGGTAAGCTCAATCAAGGGACTCTGCGCTGCGTATAGATGGACACCAATTAATTATTTCTTCATAAGCTAATCCAAATATTCGTCAACTGTGTCTCATCCTCCCTTTTGTGGAGATGATGACGAGAAGATATGTTGACCATTATTCCAATATTCTTGTCCTTCCTTTTTATATCGGATGTCACTTGCAACAGTTGGGGTTATCTTTCAGAATTGAGATGACACGCTTGATGATTCGGAGGGAACATGGAAGAGAATTCAGACATTATCCGAGAGATAGAGAATATCGATTGGGAAATCCGGCTAGCTGAGAGATCCAAAAGAATTGCCCCCTCTTTTCTACGTGAGATTCTAAAACTGGCGATGAGGCCGGAGATCATTTCGTTTGCTGGAGGACTTCCGGCGCCTGAATTTTTCCCCATCCGAGAGTTTGAAGAAGCTTGCCATCACATCCTTCAAACCCAGGGGGAGATTGCTTTGCAGTATAGCGCGACAGAAGGATATCGTCCCTTAAAAGAATTCCTCGCGGAGAAGCTCTTGAAATATGGGATATATGTGGAACCTGACAATATCCTCACCACGAATGGTTCCCAACAAGGGCTTGATCTCATCGGGAAAATGTTCGTCGATCCCCGTTCTTGCATCATCACAAGCCGACCGACCTATCTGGGCGCGCTTCAAGCCTGGAACGCTTACGAAGCTTGTTACTGTACCGTCCCTATGGATGAGCAAGGCATGATTGTGGAGGAGATTCCAGCTTTGTTGGATGCGGATCATACCCATAACATCATATACGTGCTTCCTAATTTCCATAATCCAGCTGGAACGACCCTGCCGCTCGAGAGGCGGGAGCATCTTGTAGATATTGCCCGGGAGCATGATCTCGTCATCATTGAAGACGATCCCTACGGCGAACTTCGCTATGAGGGCGAGGATATTATGCCGCTCTTTAGGATGGCACCTGAGCGGACGATTTACCTGAGCACTTTTTCGAAGACGCTTGCTCCAGGGATCCGACTTGCCTGGATCGTGGCGCCCAAACCTATCATCAATCGCTTGGTGCAGGCGAAACAGGGGGCAGATTTACATACCGGGACATTCATCCAGATGGTCGCCAACGACATTTGTCAACGAGGAATTCTTAGGCAGCACGTGCGGCGACTGCGAACGGAATATGCAAAGCGTCGCAATTCGATGTTGGATTCGCTCACGGAGCACATGCCCGAAGGAGTTAGATGGGCGAAGCCAGAGGGGGGTTTATTCCTCTGGGTTCGAACACCTGAACAAATCGACACAGAGGAGTTGCTCGAAAGCGCGCTCGAATCGAATGTGGCCTATGTTCCCGGCTTTGCGTTTTATCCAGAGCCAAGTGGAGGACGTCACTCGATGCGGCTGAATTTCTCCTGTGCGAATGAGGAAAGAATTAATGAGGGCATCTATCGCCTGAGCCTGGCTATGAAGAAGAGGCTGAAGTAAATGATTCGTTAGCCCTTCAAACCGCCCAACGAGTAATAGTTGGGCGGTTTTTGGTTATGGCATCAGAATGCTTGAGCCATATTCGTATCTTATAAATGAAGAATGAGTTAACACAGAGGGAAAATATTTTTGTGTGTGGTGTGGTCAGGTGAAAAGTCCTGAAAATCTCGCGTCGTACTTATAGGCTTGTGTTCACATTGATATTCTTGGGTTCACAGAATATATATATTATTCCCACTACTTAGGTGTGATCTCAACCAAGGCGCGCTTTTGCGCGTAGGACTGTATCTCATCGCGTGTTGGCTTTGCGGACCAACCTTGAGCTCGAAACATCATCCCCATCATGATGGGGTGTCGCACAAAGCGAAGCTCGAGGTAATTCGTGATGTGCTCGATGTCCGTGATAGGCGTTGCCAGGGCTGGAAATTGCTGTGATTTGACCTGAATCCAAACATCAGGATTCACGAGGATGTTTCTATACCAATCGGACTCGGTTCCACGGGCAGAGCCGATGAAGTACTTCCCACCTACCAGCTCATATTGCAATGGTGTTGTATGTGGGTTACCGGACCGACGTCCAGTTGTTGTGAGAAGCAGGATTTTGGAGCCGATTAGGGGGCCAAGCCCGATTTTATAAGCGAAACTAGGGATAATGCTCGTTGATTTCCACACTGATGCCGAATTTGATCGACCGGTCACAGATTTGTCTTCAGGGAAGATCCACTTTATGGGTACTTAATAATTGCTGGGCAGACCGCACAATTTCTTGCATAATCCCACGTTGACCAAATTGCTCGAAGAGTTCGAGAGCTGAACGCGGAGCATCAAAAGTAACCTTCGGAGAGACACGGAAGGATCTCGGCAAATAAATGTGCCGAATCACCTGGAAGAATTCCGCCACCGTTTGTCGTTCAACGGAGTTTCTTCCAAGCCTCATAAAGGGATTGCGTAGACTGCTTGGAGCGATTAATCCAGAAACGATGGTAACCACCAGGCGAGCTTCTGGAACCTTCCTGAGAAAAAGTTCGACGCTTGGGGACCATTCTGTAAGGGTTTTTTCGGCGCCAGTCATCACGGCCGGGTCTGGTTCGATTAATCCGCGTGGGAATATGAGCAATGCTCCACCGGATTGCAGTTGGCGAACGGATTGTCGAATTGCGGAAACTCGATCATTCAGCTCATTCGTCGTGAAGATAAAGTTGTCCTTAAGTTTCGACAGTGCTTGGTAGAACGGATACCCCTTCGCCACGATTTTTATGTCGGATCTCGGTAATCTGGACGCAATCAGAAGACTATCAACAGTGCCGGGGTGGTTTGAAATAATTAGTACCGGTCCGTCAGGAGGGATGTGTTCCTGGCCCAGGATATCGGCGTTTCTAATAAACCTTGGCAAGAACTGGCGTGAAGCCTCCGGCAATCCGAAGCGGGCGACTGATTCGTCAAACCCTGATGCCACCTCCGCAAACCGCTTAAATGGAGGACCAAGCAATAAGCGCAATGTAGATTGCATCCAACGTTGTTTGAACAGACCACTTGTCACGATGAAATGGTGGAGTAGCTGATCTATGAATCTCTCTGCGTTTATATTCGTATATGTCACTGCTTGGAGTACCTCTGTCAATCTGTTCCGGCTATCAAAAATCTAACCATGCACCAATTTCCTAATGATCCTTCTGCTCTCCTCCTCGAATCGAAGAAGCGTTAATCATTATATCTTATCAAGGCCACCCCATACTTCACAATGGATAGCTGGATCTAGAAAATCGATCTTCTCTTAAATACCCTCATCCGTTCTAACTTGGACTGTCAGAGAGTCATAACCATGCTGTGAAAGAAAGTGAAGGTTTGTCTTACTTCTAATCAAGCTGGAACTTGTGGGTGGTTTGAAAGTCACGACCCATCACAATCTCAATTGTGCGCTCCGAGACATCATAAACAACGGACCACTGGGTGTTTTCCTGAGCAACTTCTCTTAGGATGGACATGGCGGTGGACGAATCCATTCTTCCATCATCGGCATGCATTCTTTCGGCGATGGTTTCGTATCGCCAGCAACGATCTCCAGAACCCTTGCCCTCGTCCGATAGGAGATAATTCGTCGCGGCCAACCATGGATCCTCTTGCCAGACTTCAACCATGCTGCCATCTAAAAACTCGATGATGACGGCCTTACCAGCTGCATCGGTGATCAAATAATGCAGAAAGGGTCCCCCACCCATGTCTATGTTGACCGTCTTAAAGATCTCCACAGCTTCGACCGTGCTTGATGCGTGATCGAGAACCTCGCGCATGATCTGGAGCGAATCCACGGTTTCCCTGGCATCATCGAAGGGAAGTTCGCTGGCAGGTACGGCAGCCATACCGATAGCGACGCCGCGTTCATTCATTCCGTCGAACGGCCAGAAGGGAGCTTCAAGCAGGGATGTCCGTTCATCAATGTTCGACTCCAGGAGTGCATTGGCGGATGGCTCATCGAGAAGGTAGTCAATGTCGACCATTGAGACGGATGCGTATCCATCTGGTGGGTGGGTAAACAGTAGTAGGGCTGGACTGAAACGCCAGTCGAAATTGCGGCCAAAAACCTTGGATCCCGGATCGCCGAGAGCAGCAAATAATGAGCATGCCCAACGATCACGATCAAAGTATGTAAATCCACGATGGATCTCTGGTGTTTCAGCAGCATTTCCGGATTCATCCCTGCTTCGGAAAAGACCCGTGAGTGTCATAACATAAAGCGGATACTCATCCACGCGCTCAATCGTGCTGAGGGCTTCGAATTCCTGATCAGTAAGAATCGAACTCCGTGGTGCAGGAAGATTGATAATCTCCAGGGTTTGTTCCAGCAACACATCACCAGGGTTTTCTTGGAGAGCGCAGCCCGTCGCAAGAATGAGAAGAATAACGAGGAGCGTAAAGAGTATTAGGCGAGCCAGCTTTTGGGGATTATTCTGCAGAATCATTCCATACATCTTTCGGTTCTGATCGGGAAGATCATCAGGAATTGTCGATCAAGATCGTCTTGTATAGATACCCTTTTATAAAATGAGAAGGTTCAAATCTCATAAAGCTTACTCGCATGTCCCTAGATAGGAGGAACGGAAAACATATTTCGATCATGATCTGTCTGATCGTTTGTGTTTTGCATATATGTTGGATATTCGGAGTCAATAAAGGGGTCAAGGTAGTGAATTTGAACCCTCTGGGGTGGGGTAGAAGTATATGCTGCCGTCATATGAGTCGAAAAAGAGAGTCAATCCCTCTGTAAGAGATTGGATTCGAGCTTGCGTGTCATCTCCATAAATTGGTCTTAGCTGCCATTCGAGTGGTCTGAATAGGACAAGCGCAGCGCCCTCCTCGCGGAAGATGCGTTCGATCCCATTCGTGCTGTCATCGCCGAAGGGAAGAAATACCTCCTTTGGCTCGTCGAGAAGGATCTCTGGTAAATCATAGGATGGTCTGTTAAGGAGAAGAAGGATTGCATCAGAATCATTCGTGATAATAGCTGCGCTCGGGGGAATCTCCATAATCGCTTGTATAGTTTCCGAAGTTTGCCAGCGCTTGTTTGTATAACCCTCACCGTTTTCATGGAGGGATTCAAGCTTAACGTAACTCGTTGGTAAGTTTGAGATGATCACCAACCCTGTTAAGAGGAGGGGAGAATAGCGAATCGCTCTTGTTTTGCCATGAAGGTCAGCATAAGTAAACAGGAATGAGAACAAAGAAACCCAGACCGCGACATAGACTGGACTAAGAATTCGGCCGCTCAAATCTGGTGTGGGTTGAGTAAAAAGAAATGAGATTGTGAGTGCAAACAGATAGCACACTGCAAACAAACTGAACGTGAGTGCGATGAGATACCCTGAATCAAGACTCTGTACTACTTTCTTTTGTCTTGGTTTCTTCAGGCTCATGACCGTCACTGTCGCTATAAAGAATGCGGCTATCGCAAGGATGATCACGATTTTTACTCGATAGGGGATGCTAAAAAATGAGTTCCCGAACGGAATAAACTCCCAGAAAAAATCTACAAAAGCCCCCCTGAGAGGTTCCAGACGATCCCATAATCCTGAAATATCGTAATCAACAATTCGTGCGGAGCTTTTGACGGTCTCTAACCAGATCATCCAGAGGATGATGGAGGCCATCCCCAGCACAATGAATATGAATGATTCTCGAATTCTTCGGTTCCACTTCTTTGTTGACAATAAGAGGATGACTAGTGGTCCAGCTAATATAAGAGAGATTCCAATATAACGGGTAACGATTGATAAACCACACAAAATACCCGCTATGCAAAGATGTGAAATTTTTCCGGTATGGAGGAAGTGAAGCAGAAAAAGAAGAGAGCCCACGACGAGTGTCAGAAACAATCCTTCCGACATGACACCACTATATAAATAGATCATGAGAGCTGAGGTTAATAGAACAAGGCTGACCGAAGTGGAGAGGAGAATTCGTCGAGTGGAGTAGTAGAGATAAGTTCCCAGACCCCATAAAGTGACTGCAAAGAGGATGGCATTTGTAATTCTTGCACCTATGACCGGGTCCACGTTTGCCCAGCCCCACATGGCCAGTAAAAGCATGTATGCGGGGGGCACGTGTGCTGTATAAACGAACTCGCCGGATGCTCTTATAAGACCGAGCCCACGCCCATTGAGAAGATTTCGTGCAACGGCAATGTAACCTGTTGAGTCGCTTTTTACCCAAGGTCCCCAGCGAGTTGCGTAGAAAATGGCAATGAGACCCAGGATTGCAATGATGACTACAAGGATATATCCAAGCCATTCGCGCTGAATGATATTAAATTCATCTTTCGAGGAATCGCCCACGGCAGTATGATCCTATCGAATTGATTGACATCGTTATCATTCTACTTCACGTTGCATCGCAGTGTTGTACATTTGCACTATTGAGGAATAGCTTCTTTCAAGAATGGCATTTTCGTTGAGTGGATGGACCATGTTATTTCTCATCCTATCACTATTCAACGTGTATAATGCACAACTTCTCGCCAAAGAAAAGGTCTCATAACAATATGGAACCCTCCAATAAAATTGATTACAAGATGAAGTGGTACGTCATGGCCGCTGTTGCCATGGGAATATTTCTCGCCACGATCGATTCAAGCATCGTGAACCTTGCGCTGCCCACGCTTGTGAGAGAACTGCACACAGATTTTCCCACCGTTCAATGGGTGGTCCTGGGATACCTGCTGGGGCTTACGGCTCTGATGTTGAGCGTTGGACGCCTGGCAGATATTCGTGGAAAAAAGTCGCTCTATATTGCTGGATTTGTCATTTTTACCATCGGATCCGTCCTCTGTGGTCTTTCCCCGACGATTTATGCGTTGATACTGTTTAGGATCGTCCAATCCATAGGTGCTGCCATGATTCTGGCGTTGGGCAGTGCCATCGTTACAGAGAACTTTCCGCCAGAGGAACGTGGAAGGGCGTTGGGAATATACGGCACCGCGGTATCGATCGGGATCGTAATTGGGCCCACGCTGGGAGGGTTGCTGATTGACGCATTCTCGTGGAGATGGATCTTCTTTGTTAACCTTCCTGTTGGGATTATTGGCACGCTGATGGCAATTCGGTATATCCCTGCGATTAAACCACGTGGGGGCCAGCGTTTTGATATTTGGGGATCGTTGACCATGGTCGCAGGCTTGCTATGCCTTTTGCTCGGGTTAACCTGGGGTCAGAATATTGGTTTCTCTGAAATACGAATCCTGCTTTTGTTCTCCGGGAGTCTGATCTTTTTACTCTCTTTCTTATACATCGAAGCTCACATCGAAGATCCAATCATTGATCTTTCCCTCTTCCTGGATGAAAAATTCAGCGTTGGACTGATAACGGGATTCATAACCTTCTTTGTGATTGCGGGCATCATTTTGCTTATGCCCTTCTACCTGGAAAACGTCCTCGGTTACGACACACGTCAGGTAGGTTTGATGCTGGCGATTGTACCCATTGCAATGGGCATCATCGCTCCGATCGCAGGGTCGGTCTCGGATCGAGTCGGTACCAGACCGATCACGGTCGTAGGTTTGTTCATCCTGCTAGTAGGATATGTGGGTTTGAGTACGATGAGTGTTGATACGACTGCCTGGCAGTACATCCTCTTATTTTTTCCGATTGGTTTGGGGATGGGCATCTTCCAATCCCCGAACAACAGCGCCATCATGGGTTCAGCGCCCCAGGAACGTCTCGGTGTGGTCTCCGGTATGCTGGCGATCACGCGCACTCTGGGACAGACGACGGGAATTGCCTTGCTAGGTGCATTTTGGGCGAGTCGTGTGTCCTCCTATGAAGGTGGGATGTTGGACGCTGAGGCGACCGAAGCTTCCGCACTATCCCAGGTTGGTGGATTGAACGACACGCTGCAAATCGTCGTCGTGCTTATTTTCCTCGCATTTATAATCGGCTTATGGAGTTTGATCGCAGAACGTCGAAGGTCGAGACGAGCGGCTTCGATCTAGCTCAGATCCTCAGGAAATACCAGAGAGCACATCAATTGGTGATCAATCAAGGTGGGGGTGGAGAATTTTCCAGCGAAATGGTTGTGATCCAGAATTTGAGTCGGACCGTTTGAATCCCAAATTCTTAGAAATATAATTCGCCGTTTGGCATATAACTTCTTAATCGACGACACGTACAAGGTCCATGTGAATCCCATTGTACGAAGTTTTCACTGGTCCAATAATCTCGAGGAGTTGGTCAGGATGGCAATATCGGGGATCGATTGTGCGGCTGCAGCCAAGACCGGGGGCAAGATGCCGAAGGCAGCGAGCGTGATCCCCAGAAGGTTGAACACTCCCGTGAATGCGAGATTCATTTTAACCACGCCCATTGTTCGATTGGCTATTTCGAATAGCTGAGGGATGAGGGACCAATCCTCTCGCATCAATGCGATGTGGGCGGTTTCGATGGCGATATCCGAGCCAGCGACTCCCATGGCGATGCCCACGTCTGCTTTGGCGAGTGCGGGGGCGTCGTTCACACCATCGCCTATCATGACGACATAGTGTCCTCTAGATTGGTATTCTTCGACGATCTTTATCTTGTCCTCAGGAAGCAGGTTCGCGCGAGAGGGGATATTCAATTTTGCTGCTAAAGAGTCAGCCGTCTCTTGATTATCCCCGGTGAGGAGCATCATCTGGTCAACCCCAAGATCCCTTATCGCTTTCAAGGCTTCAGGGACTTCCGGACGCATGGTATCCGATGCGGCAATGACACCAACCAGGAGGCCATCATGGCTCACAAGAAGTCTTGTTTTCCCTGGAGTTTCAAGCATCTCCAAACCGGGTATGTCACTTTCGCTCACGATGAATTGCTCATTGCCCACGCGGACGGTAGAGCCCCGGTAGTTTGCCTGAACGCCCCCTCCAGGGGTTGAGGAAAAATCTGTGATTTCTTCAAGGTCGATGTTTTGATCTCGCGCCGTTTGGATGACGGCTCCCGCCAACGCATGCTCAGAGTAGGCTTCGACCGACGCGGTCATCCGTATAAGCTCATCAGCAGTGTAGCCGTTTATCGGGCGGATGTCGGTGATAGACGGCTCTCCGAAGGTAACCGTACCGGTTTTGTCGATGAGAAGGACATCTGCACGAGCCAACGCTTCGATGTACTTGCCTCCCTTGATGAGCAGACCGTGTTTGGCAGCCGCCCCGACGGAAGCCAGCATGGCGATGGGTGTCGCCAGGGCAATGGCACAGGAGCATGAGACCACGAGTACGGCGACTGTGGCTAGGGGATCACGGCTGATGATGTAGGTTAATGCAGCAGCGAGCAGCACAAGAGGAAGAAAATAACCGGAGAATTTGTCGGCAAAGCTTTGAATCTCCGACCGGTTTGCCTCCGCCTCCTCGACCATCCGAACGACGTGCCCGAAGGTTGTGTCCTCCCCAACCTTGGTCGTCCTGACCTGCACGCTTCCCTGACGGATGATTGTGGCTGCATACACATGAATGCCTTGATACACATCCACCGGGATTGATTCGCCTGTGACTGAGGATTGATCCACAGCTGCCTGACCGGAGCGTACAACACCATCGACAGGAACCGTTTCCCCGGGGCGCATGAGGACGATGTCCCCCTCACGGACGTCCTCAATGGGTACCTCATCTTCGACCCCTTCTTTAATAATGC
The DNA here is from genome assembly GCA_041821665.1 of Anaerolineales bacterium. Classification (GTDB taxonomy): domain Bacteria; phylum Chloroflexota; class Anaerolineae; order Anaerolineales; family E44-bin32; genus E44-bin32. The sequence continues at coordinate 2,897 of JBGUDT010000064.1, read as the reverse complement.
ACGCAGTTCTCGGAATCATCGCAGTTAAGTTCTTTACTGAGCTCCGGGCTCGGTTCGTCGTATAGCTCTCGATGGCGTCCCCAACGCGCATGAAGAAAACGATGATGAGCGCAGTGATCCACTCTCCAATGATCAATGCGCCAAAAACCCCGAGCGACATCACAGTCTGGGCGATGATTGTCTTTTGACTAAGGGCGTGGAAAACTTTGCGAAGGACGGGCCATCCTGCGATGGCCACAATGACGGCACCGACAAGCGGAGGCACCATCGCATTCAGCCGATCAAAGATGCCCATCCACTCCCCGAAGATAGCAATTGCCAGAACTGCCGCTACGATGATGGCATATGCGATTTTGATGTGTCTGCCAAGTTCCTCGGTTGAACTCTGATCTTCGGGAGCGAGGGCGTCTGGAACTGTATATCCGGCGCTCTGGATGGCGACGCGGATACGATCCTCGTCGACTTGTGAAGGATCGGCGCTTATTACGGCTTTCTCAGCCGCAAGAAAGACGGTTACGGACCGTACACCGGGGATGGATTCAATCGCAGATTGGACGTTTTTGCGGCACTCGGCACAATCCATCCCTCCAACGGGAACCTCGTATATACGTAGTTGTGCTAAATCTGAGTCGCTCACGAATGTGTCACCCGTGTGCATTCGTAGACACCTCGTGCAACTTCAGCAAGCACTTCATCCGCAAGCGCGAGAAGGTTGGCAACTCGATCATCGCTGATTCGATAATAGACATAGCGGCCTTCTTGGACAGCGGCCGCCAGGCCGCAGTCTCGGAGACAAGCCAGGTGATTGGATACATTCGGTTGGGATAGATCAGTCGCTGCCACAATCTCTGACACATTTCTTGGACCATCGAGCAGGCATTCGAGTATCGATAATCGGGACGGGTCGGACAGGCCCCGGAATAATTTCGCCTTGAGCGAGATGGCGGTGATCTCCGCAGTAAGCAGCATTGTCTCTCCTGTCATAAACGTATCATTATACAATTATATATTATTTTCATGAATGGAGAAATATGGCGCGAGCCAGGCATGTCATTACGAAGTGAAGCAATCCCCAACTTTGCCTTCTTGGTTACCGCGCGGGGGACAGAGAAACCGGCTAGAAAGCCGCGTAAATTAGCACGCCATATATGGCCATCGTGAGGATCGCATCGATGATGATGTAGGCTACAACAATTCTGTAGGTTGTGGGCTCCTCTTCTCTCGAACTGATGATCCATGCGAGTACGAGTGAACCAACCGCAATTAAGAAAGGGACACCCAACAGTAGAGGGGTTCGAATCCATTCAGGGAGGAAGACGATCCAGGCGGAGAAGGGGACATAGTCGCGCATCCCTGGTAGGACGCTAATTTTCGCGACCCATAGTGCCACAAGCGTAAAGCCCAACGTGAGTAGCCCTCTTGTGTTGGTGGCTTTCTCGTCTGAGCGCAGGAGCCTGCTAAAAATTACGAACACAATCATCGCAGGGATGATCCATATGAAGGCGACAGGAATCAGAAGGGCTCCCGTAAGTAAACCGAAGACAGCCTCTGCTGAAACCCGACCCACATCGTCTACCGTAACTCCACCGAGACCATTGCTCAGAGAAGGTGCAGTGCTGGCAAAATACACCATCCATCCAGGTAGAGCCCCCTTTTCGAGCCAAGTGAGATAGAGATGCCCCTCTTCATCGCTGAATATGGACGGTTGACTGGAGAAGCTGGAGGTAAAACTCAGTTCCTGGTACCCCCGGTTATCGCCATCCTGCAGGAAAACACTGCTGACCTGGGATTGTGTCTTTCGGAGCAGATAACCCAAACGAGCATGGAATGCTACGACCAATTCTTCACCGACAGTCGGGCCCGGATTCACCTGCGTGATGTACCGACCACCGCCGATGAACCCATCTTCTAGATGCACGCGTTCCCCTGTCGGCGGGGCATCGGAATCTAGCTCATCATAATGAAGATCATACGAATAAGGCACCGTCAGTTTTTTCTCATGAGAAGCTTCCTCGGGAAACCCGATCGGGAAGTAGGAGTAGAGTGTTTTGACGGTCCCGGCTTCCTCCCCGCTCAAGTAGGTGATGGACCAGAAGATGTATACATGGTTCCGATCAAGCCCAAGATGGGGACCTTCGAAAATTACCGTACCGTAAACAAGTGGGGAGACTACGATTTTGGCGATTTTGGGTTCAAACGTGCCGGATGGGTATGCACCGTAATTGATACGGCGCCTGTTCCTTTCTGACGATGTATGCGCCCAAACCGCATGTAGAATCCCGTTTCCGTCGTATTGAATATCGGGTCGAAGTCCATCACGATCGACGGGGACGATCACTCCATCCTCGAGCGCAAAGACCCCTCGCCGATCCTCGGATTGTGAGAACCAAATGGCAATGTTGCCATCTTGATCGCGAGCAACATCGTATGTTTCCACGGTTACATCACCTGAAAGGATTTCAGGGGGGGAGACGATTTCTCCATGTTTATCAACCTGGACCCGATAAAGCCTATCAAGCATTACCCAGTAGAGATTGAGAACTTCACCGTTAAGGATGAGCTTGGGTTCTGAAGGAATGGAGAGCTCAATTTCCGTGAAAGTCTGTCCCCAGAGCGTGTTGGCATTTTTGTCCATTGCGTGGATGTGTATGCGTGGTCCATCCTCTGTCGCAGCGATGTAAAAGACATAGACTTTACCATCTTTATCGACAGCGAGTTGAACAGGATCCCCGACGCGCGTATTCCCTATGAGCTGTGCCCTACTCCAACCGGGGGTCTTAATCCAGAGTCGCTCGGGTTGGGCTGCACAGGCGCCAAGGACCAGCGCTGAAAAGGTAAGCAGCAGGATGAATAATATTTTCGCCCTGGATTCTTTAAGAACGTTTTTCACGATGTTT